>NZ_JASPFO010000002.1:0-112530 GCF_036856015.1 Sphingomonas sp. LR55 | reverse complement strand
TGAGGGACGAGATTGCCGAGACTTACCCTGAGGAGTTCCACGACTTCAACGCCCGGATGTGGGAAGCCGGTGGGTTCTATCGAGGCAACTCGGCACATGAAAGGATCTGGAAGACGGAGAGCGGCAAGGCCGAGTTCACCGTGCCGACCGTCTTGTCCGCGCTCGGCATCGGCGCAGGAGCTGGTCGTTTCAATCTCATCACGATGCGCTCCAACGATCAGTTTAATACGACGATTTACGGGTTGGATGACCGGCTGCGCGGCATCAGCGGGTCTCGGACCGTGTTGCTCATCAATCCCGAGGACATGAAACGCGAGGGACTGAGCGAGGGCGAGGTCGTGGCCCTGGTGGGTGACGCCGGCGACGACGTTCGGCGCGCCGTCACCGGCTTGACGGTCACGGCCTTCGACCTGCCGGACGGTTGCCTTGGAGGGTACTATCCCGAGATGAACCCGCTCATTCCGCTCTGGTACCACGACAAGGCGTCGAAGACGCCTGCATCGAAAGGTGTGCCTGTGCGGATCGAACGCGCCGTGCCTACCGCTTGAGCGTGAATGTGAAATCGCGAAAGCGGTGCGCGTTGCCGCTGTTAGCCCTTGTGTCACCCACGCTACTGGGAGGGTGCGCGGCGTTGAGTCACGGCTTCATGGCTGCGGCCGGGCCCGTCGCTGCTCAGCAGCGCGAGCTGTTCTGGATCGTGGCACCCGTCCTTGCGTTCGTCGTCGGGCCAGTGCTGATCCTCGTCCCGCTGATCGCGTGGCACTATCGCCTGTCGAACAAGGGGGATGCGTATCGGCCCAACTGGAATTTCTCGTGGACCTTGGAAGGGTTTATCTGGATTCCGCCGGCGTTGATTGTGATCGGACTGGCAGTGCTGCTGTGGAGCTACACGAAACGACTAGACCCATATCGTGTGCTTCCCGGAGCTTCTCCGCTGGAGGTGCAAGTGGTCGCTTCCGACTGGAATTGGCTGTTCGTCTATCCCGGTAGCGGGATCGCCAGTGTCAATCGCTTGGTCATTCCTGCAGATCGGCCGGTACGACTGACCATCACGAGTACTACCGTAATGCAGTCGCTGATGATCCCGCGGCTGACCGGTCAAATCTATGCCATGGCGGGCATGAAGACCCAATTGAACTTCCAGGCCAATCGCCCGGGCAATTTTCGCGGGGCAAATATGCAGTATAACGGTAACGGGTTTCCTCAACAGTCGTTCGACGTCGTCGCGGTTAACCCGTCCCAATTCCAAAATTGGCTTGCCGGCTCGGATCGCATGGCGCCCACCTTTGACGCCCATGTTCGAGGTTTGCTGGCCGAACGTTCAACGGTGGCAGGCGAACCTGTTTACGCGCACGTGCCTCGCGGATTCTTCGACTCGGTCGTCGCGGCGAACGGGGGCGCGGCGCACGCTGGGGCGAACGGGCGAAGCCAATGAGCGCCCCGGTGCTTCCGATCTTGCTTGGCCGCTTCGAGTGGACCGATCTATCGTTCGTGCGCGCCTGGGAAAACCCGACGATCAGCGAAATCATTGGCGCCGGTGCGGGGGGATTGGTTATTGTCGGTGCGCTCGCGGTTGCCGGCCTGCTTACCGTCACGGGGCGTTGGCGCTGGCTCTGGACCGAGTGGCTGACGAGCCTCGATCACAAGAAAATCGGCATCATGTATGTCGTCCTCGCGTTCGTCATGCTCACTCGCGCTTTGATCGAAGCGGTGCTGATGCGCATGCAACAGGCGGTCGCGATCGGACATCCCGGCTTCCTGTCGAACGATCATTTCGCGCAGCTGTTCTCAACCCACGGCTCGATCATGATCTTCTTCATGGCGATGCCGTTCCTCACCGGCCTCATGAATTATGTTCTGCCGTTGCAGCTCGGCGCGCGGGACGTCGCATATCCGTGGGCAAACTCGGTTGGGCTCGCACTGACCGCGGCAGGCGCCGGGCTCATGATGGCAAGCTTGGTCATTGGTCAGTTTTCGACCGGCGGGTGGAGCGGATATCCCCCGTATACCGGACTCGCGTTCAGCCCGGATGTCGGCCCCGACTACTGGATCTGGGCCGTTTCCCTTGGATCGTTCGGCTCAACGATCGCGGGCATCAACATCGCGTGTACGATCTACAAGCGGCGCTGTCCCGGCATGACCTTCATGCGGTTGCCGATGTTCTGCTGGACGAGCCTGTGCACCGCAATCCTGATGATCTTCGCGATGCCGCCGCTGACCGTGGCAACCGCACTCCTCGCACTCGACCGCTATCTCGGCTTTCATTTCTTCACCAACGACCTCGGGGGCAATGTTATGAACTTTGCCAACCTGTTCTGGCTGTTCGGCCACCCCGAGGTCTACATCGTTATCCTTCCGGCGTTCGGCGTCTATTCCGAGGTCGTGTCCACCTTCTCGACGAAGTCGCTTTACGGTTACACTTCGCTCGTTATCGCCACGATGGCGATTGCGGTGCTGAGCTTCACGGTGTGGGTCCACCATTTCTTCACGATGGGACAGTCTGCCAACATCAACGCTGTGTTCGGCATCGCGACGATGACAATCGGAATACCGACGGGTGTGAAAATCTATGACTGGATATGGACCATGTTTCGCGGCGAGGTCCGTTTCACCGTGCCCACGCTATATTCTCTCGCGTTTATGATGACGTTCGTGATCGGCGGCATCACCGGCATCGTGCTGGCAATCCCGCCGCTCGACTACGTGTTCCACAACACGTTGTTCCTGGTAGCGCATTTTCATAACATGCTGATTCCCGGTACCCTCTACGGCATGCTTGCTGCATATCACTACTGGTTCCCCAAAGCGTTCGGGTTCCGGCTCGACGAGCGATGGGGACGACGCGCGTTCGCGTGTTGGGTCGGGGGCTTCTATCTGGCATTCATGCCACTTTACGTCTTGGGTGCCAGCGGGATGGTGCGCAGAACCGCCGAGATCTTCGAGCCTGATTTCAGGCCTTGGCTTTATGTCGCTTGCGGCGGGGCCTGCGTCCTGCTGGCGGCGCTCGGCTCGCTGTTCGTGCAGTTGTGGGTCAGCATCCGCGACAGAGAGACGACGCGGGTGACCGCAGGTGATCCTTGGGACGGGCGCACGCTGGAATGGTCGACCTCAGCGCCACCTCCTGAGTATAATTTCGCGGTGCTGCCGACCGTCGTCCGCCGCGACGAGTTCTACGAGGGCAAGCGGGATGCCAACCCGTACGCTCCGCCCGCGTGTTATGCTTCGATCGAAGTGCCGCGCGGGAGTGCGCTCGGGCCGGTAATCGGACTGGCGGCGGCTTCATGCGGCTTCGGGCTCGTCTGGCATATGTGGTGGTTGGCAACGCTGGGACTGGTCGGCATTGCGGCTGCGCTGATTACGCGAAGTTTCGTGCGTGATACCATGCGGGCCATCCCGGCCGCGGAGGTGGAGGCGGTCGAGCGCCGCTGGCTGACAGCGGTCCACGAGCACCGACCGATTTCGCGCGAGCTGGAGCAGACGCCTGCCAACCGCGGCCTCGCAGAGGCGGTGCCGACATGAGCCGCTCCGCACACGTGGGCCTGACGTTGGGCGAAGAGGGGACCCCGCATCGCGCTCGAGCCGAGCCCGACCTGTTCGGATTCTGGGTGTTCTTGATGAGCGACGCGCTGCTTTTTGCGCTTTTGTTCGCGACTTATGGTGCGATGCTTGTCGGAACTGCGGGCGGACCCGGCCCTCGCGACCTGTTCGAGCTGAAGCCGACGTTGATCGAGACCGCGCTTCTGCTGACAAGCAGTTTTACCTGGGGCATGGCGTCAGTCGCGCTCAAATATGGCGATGCCAAGCCGCGCCTGCTTGCCTGGATGGGGACGACTCTGGTGCTGGGCGTGGCCTTCCTGTCGATGGAGGTGAACGATTTCGCGACGATGTTTGCGAAGGGCGCTTTCCCGACCCGCAGCGGCTTCCTGTCGGCATTCTTCGGACTGGTGCCGCTCCACGGCCTTCATGTTCTAGCCGGCTGCATCTGGATCTCTGTCATGGCAGTGCAGGTGGTCGTGATCGGCACCGACGAACGCACGAAAACGAATTTGCTGCGACTGGGGCTCTTTTGGCATTTCCTCGATATCATCTGGATCGCGATCTTCTCCGTCGTATTCCTGCAAGGGTTGGCGCCGTGAGCGATCGCACGCGCGAGACAATGGGATATGTCGCCGGTTTGCTGACCGCGGCAGTTCTGACCATCTGCGCCTTTGGATTGGTTCGCTGGCCAGGCGTGGTGGGACGGTTGACGTTCGCGGCCGTCTGCACCTTGGGTCTTCTCCAGGCGATCGTACAATTCCGCTTTTTCCTCCATGTGCGGTTGAAGGGCTCGGGACGGGATGATCTGCTGCTTCTAGTCTTCTCGTCGATCATTATCGCGCTGATGGTCGCGGGAACGCTGGTGATGATGGCCAACCTTCGTAGTCGAATGATGTGACGCGGCCAGGCGAGAGATCACGTTAGGTTTTAGCCGTAGCCGAACCTGCCGCAGTGTCGAAGAAATCGACTTTTCCCGTGCTCAGCGCGTAATAAGCTCCCACGACAAGAAGCCTGCCACTCGCCTGCGCCTCGATGAGCGCCGGAGCGGAATCTTCTCGTAGTTCCCGCACCGCATTTGCTACGTTTTGACGGACAGCTGCTTCAAGCGTGGAATGACCAAGCCGGGATGCCTCCAGAACAGCAGGAATGATCGGCTCGACCATCTTGCCGATGTTGCCGGGGAAGCGCTCGCCCCTGGTCACCACCGCCATCGCGGCGCTCACCGCGCCGCAGCCTTCGTGGCCCATGACGACGATCAATGGCACTCCAAGCACGGCGACCGCGAATTCCAGGCTGCCCGAGGCCGCGATGTCGAGCGTATTACCCGCATTACGAACGATGAACAGTTCCCCCAATCCTCGACCGAACAGCAACTCCGGTGGCACTCGGCTGTCGGAACAGCTGACATAAGCCGCGAACGGCTTCTGCCCTCCAGCCAGGGCGAGGCGGCTCGCCCGATCTAGTGACGGTTGAAGCGGCTCGTCACTTAGGAATGCGCGATTTCCCTCTTTTAGGCACGTCAGCGCTTCAGCAGGGGTCATTTGATCGATGCTCCAATGATGTATCCCGAAAAACGGTCAGACGTCTAATAGCAGCTTGGGTGGTATCCGAGCTCTTTTAAGGCAGCAACCGCGTCATGTTCCGTCTGTTTCCCCCGATATGGTATGAAGCCACTTCAGCAGTAGCGTCGCCGACAAAATGGCTACCCAAGAAACTAGAGGGTTCGTTTGTTCGGATGAGCCTACCTGAGCGATCCAGATCGCGCCGATCAGTGCAACCATCGTAATGGCTGTTAACAATATCTTGCCCGCTCTCGCTTCCGCTCTCCAGAGTAAATCCGAAAGCAGCGCGATAGTCAAAGACAGCAGGACACCGATAACGCTGATGATCTAGTTTCTTCTATTTTTAGTAAAACATCCGTAGTTTATTTTGTTACGATACGACATTGATAATGGTTTAATATAAAGAGTTGGCATTATTCCACTAACCCAAAATTGAATTAAGATTATCTACTCTCGTCGCATTCAAAGCTCTCGCCATCAGCGACATCACCGTCGAATGTGACACAAGCGCAAACGACCGCGATCTTTACTGCATCAGCTCAACGAGATCTTGGAGTGTCCCCTAGCGATGCTACGGTCGGCGGACAGCCGGTATCCCGGCGCATCCTCTCCCCAACGACAGCCCTGCTGAGCTTGTCGGCCAACCGTAGCGTCTCAGAGTAGCGGCAGCCGAACGCCTTCAGTAGCTATTTTTAGCTGAGACTAAGGATGTGCTCAAATCGCCCTGCGTTATTGTATCGTGGTGCGACATATTAACAACATGTCTCATGGAGGATAAGCGTCAGAGGCGCAAAACCTCTCCAACAGTGACTACTGAGCGCCGACTGAACCTCGACAGGCGCGGCCAACGTTTCCGACGCCCCGCGTGCACTTGTAATTAGCGATAACGCTGATTCCCGCTAATTACATGCTGGCGCAGATTCTGGTGATCGGTTAGCCCGTTTCGCGGATAAGGGCGGTCTCATCCACCGGCCGGTTGAATCAACGTGCGGCGTAGGAGGACGGCTTGCCCGATGACGACATTGATGATGCGGCTCGCGTCAACCGCGCGGACCTGGACGCGATCGTGGCTGACGCGCTGGTCATCGTTGATCAGGTCCAGTCGCTCGAACCCTATCTCCCGCAACTTGCCCCCCAGGATCGCGAGCGCGTCGACGACTATGTCCGCCGCGCGTCGGCCGACGCGACACTGCGCGCCTACAAATCGGACTGGCGGTTGTTCTGTGCGTGGTGTCAGGAGAGCGGCTATCGCCCGCTTCCCGCGACACCGGCGACCGTCGCCGCATTTCTGACGTTGCTGGCCGAACGCGGATACAGTCCGCAAGAACTTCGCAGGACGAAGCGCGGAACCGTGCTGCCGCGGAAGGAGCCAACGCCACTCGGCCGGGCGACGATCGGCCGGCGGCTTGCTGCCATCGTATTCGCGCACCGAGCCGCCGACGTCGAGCCGCCGACCTCGCAGCCAGACGCGGCGCGCTTAGAGCGCGCCATGCGCGGCATCCGCAAGGACAAGCGTGGCGAACTGTCCGGGAAGAAGCGTCCTGCCGACGGCGACGTTCTGCGCGACATGGTGCGCGCAATCACGGGTGAGGATCTTCGCAGCTACCGCGACCGCGCTCTCCTTGCGATCGGGATGGCCGGAGCGTTCCGCCGTTCCGAGCTCGTGGCAATCACCGTGGCGCGTGTAAGCGGGGATAGCCGCGGACTGCTAGTGCGCATCGCCGCATCGAAGACTGACCAAGAGGGCAAGGGTCACACCGTCGCGATCCCCGACGGCCGCAGGCTTGAACCAGTGAGGCATTACCGCGCCTGGCTCGAGCAGGCAGGCATCACCAGCGGGCCGGTATTTCGCAAACTGACGCCACAGGGCCGGCTAACCGACAAGCCAATGAGCGCTCAAGGGGTGGCGTTGGTGGTGAAGGCGGCTGCGCTCGCCGCGGGATACTCGCCGGAGTTGTTCTCAGGCCACTCTCTCCGCGCCGGGTTCCTTACCGAGGCCGGTCGCCAGAACGCCAATTTGTTTAAAATGAAGGAGCATAGCCGGCATTCATCTTTAGAAATGGTAGCGGAATATGTGCGGGATCATGAGCGGTTCCGCGAGCATGCGGGCGAGGGATTTTTGTAACTACGACCCAGATGCGGACACTCAGCGACCTCGTCACCTATCTTAACTTCAGACGCTCGTTCAGGTGAGGCGATCGATGAGCCGGCGGCCGCATCTGTCGGACTGAGCGAACGATGGATGCCCTTGTACGAAAAGTTTATCGGCTTTGACCGGATATGTCAGGTACGATCTTCGATAATGAGCACGCTGGCGCGCCGCTGCTCGGCTCCTTCGATCGCCCAGTCTTCCGCCTGGGCAACCGTCTCATGGTCGCGGTCCTCCATCAACCCCGACATTGGGCCTTCAATTTTGAGGTTTGCGCGAACGCGGCCGCCATGCGCCTGAGAGAGCATCAGGCGCGCTACGGTCGCGTTTGCGGGGTGCTTCGGGACGCGCAAGATTTCCATGGACCGTGATTAGCAGAGCTGGAAGAAGTGTGCGAGCCAAGCCGGTGCCGTAGCGGCGCGGGCTGGACCAAGCACGCAGATCTTTGGGCTGGAAACATGTTGACGCGAAACGACAGCAAGTGTCGCCGAAATGGCTAGTGCGCGCGAGGCATCGGTCTTCGTGTCGTATTCACATCTGGATGATGAGTTCAGGAAGCGCTTCGAGACTCATATGGCGCAGTTGCACCGCGAAGGCGTGCGCACCTGGTTCGATGGCGACATAACCCCCGGCGCCGAGCTCGATCCCAACATCAGGCGGGCATTGAAGCAGGCGGACATCTTCGTCGCGCTGGCGAGCCCGAACTATCTGGCTTCGCGCTATTGCTTCGAGACCGAATATGGCTTCGCGCTGCGCAAAGCGTCCCGCAAGAAGCTCTTTGTCGTCGTCGTCCTGCTGCGCCAGTGCCAGTGGCGGCACACTCGCATGGCTAGGTACAAGCTCTTGCCGAGGGACGCCAAGCCGATTGACCAATGGGCGCGCCGCGGCGACGCTTGGGAAAATGTCGTCGAGGGCATCAGGACGGTTGTGAAGCAATTTCGTCTGGCGTCGCAGCCGCCCGACGCACTCAAGAAAACAAGAGCCCCCGCCCAGACGAGCGCCACTAAAACGAAGCCGCCCGGTGTGCGGCCACGGCGGGTGACGAGCGGTAAGGCGTCGCCCGCGGCCAAACCCAAGCCGACGCGCAGCCTGAAGCCTGCCGGGAAGCGGACGCGACCGATCAAGCCGCGCGCATCCTAGCTTGCTTCGCTCGCCCGCCCTCCCTCACAAGGTTGCACAACCAAGGATCCGCCATGCACGGTAACGACCCCGAACTGCCACTGCTCGAGGAGCCGTGCGGCGCCTGCGGCGGAAGCGGTGATGCACCGCCCGGCAACGGCTATGAGATGCGCGCCAGCTTCAATTGCCCGAAGTGCAAAGGGCATAAGATTGCTCCAACCGCTGCGGGCCGCACGCTGCTCGATTTCGTCAAGCGTCGTTTGAACCTGTCCGAACCCGAAGCGACGCGATCGTTATTCGGTTAGGTGGCGCATCGCCCTTTTCATCGCTCATTCATCGCGAGCGTGATCGGAGCCGCCGAGACGACAGGACCCATTACCCGCCGTTTGTATGCCGTTCGTCGTTCCCGAACTTCCGTCGGTCGTTCAGGCTAACTGCGCGCCACGATTTCCCTCCAGAGGGTGGACCGGAACGACACTGTCCCTTGGCAACGAGTGCCCCATTCTTCAAAACTGCGGCATGACGCAAGAGACCATCGCGCGCGTGCGCATCAACCTTAACGACATCGGTCCTGAGATCTGGCGGATCGTCGAGATGCCTGTCGCGGGCAGCCTCAAGATGCTCCATGACGTGATCCAGGCCGCCATGGGGTGGCAGGATTATCATCTCTGGCATTTCGAGGCCGGTGAACGCCGCTACGGCGTACCAAACCCGGAATGGCCAGACCGCAACCTCGCCGCAGCCCGAAACGTAAAGCTTGGTACGCTCATCGATCGCGACGTCCGGCAGTTCACCTATACCTATGACATGGGTGATGACTGGCGGCACACTGTCGTCGTCGAGGCAGTCGAACTGGGTGAGCACGAAATCAAATATCCCCGCTTCGTTACTGGAGAGCGACGATGCCCACCCGAGGATGTCGGCGGCCTCCCCGGCTTTGAGCGCTTCCTACAGGCGCTGAGCGACGTGGCCCACGAGGAACATCAACAGCTATATGAATGGTATGGCGGTCCCTTCGACCCGCTCGACATCGATGAAGTCGCCTCGAAGAATGCAGTCGCAGCGATTGCGATCCGCCGACATGCCGGCAAGGTCGCCTACGAAAAGAGCCGAAACCGCCACTGACGCAGTTGAAAGATCAAGATCCTGGCGCGGGAGACCCACGTCCGGACATTCGCGACCAGTTTCCGGCTCCCCAACTTCAGCCGTTCATTCATCTCGAGGATAACACGGTAGTTTCCGGATAAGCGGTTCACGCCATACAAATGGATCACCTGAAATCACGCCGCGTGAGATCGATGACCATCACGGCCAGCAAAATGACGCCCGCGATCCCACCGACGAGCGCGAATGGCACCGGGTCTTTACTCGTCACGATTTTCATCGGCAAAACCCACGGAAACCAAGCCGCCTGTTGTGTGCGCGTCATCGCTACTGCGAGGGCTACAAGCGTACCCCCGATGCCGACGCTCAGCGGCACGACGAAACTTGCGAAACGTAATGCGGACCATAGCTGGAGAATTATCATCAGCGTAGTACCCGACCACAGGAGAAACATGGTTCGGGCCAGGCTCTGCCAAGGGATTGCCCCCACTGGAACGTGCCCACCAAGCGTCCCTCCAAGCCAAGCACCGATCCCGGTGTCCAGAAGGGCCAGCAGCGTGATGCACCCGGAGGTCACAAGCACGACGATCGCTTTCGCCAGGAACACCTGCCAACGTCTGATCGGCAGGGCGAGGAGATGATCCCAACTACGTCCGCGATGTTCGATCTGGCCGACCAAGGTGGTGAAAGCGGCGACGATCATCGGCAGCAGGAACAGCGCCCAGATCGGGAGCAGGAACTCGTTGAAGATCGACGTCCAGCTCGACGTGCGGTCGCTGGTCATGAGCGACAGGCACGCCAGACCGCCGGGCAACGCCGGCGTAGCCAATGCGAGGAGTGCGGCCAGTGAACCGTTCAGCTTGCGAATTTCGACATCGAGGATCGTGATCATGCTGTCATCCCGTCATGCGCTTCGGCACGATCGACCGCATCCCGGTAGACGTCCTCCATCGTGCGAACCTGCGGCCTGATCGACGAGACGGCGAAATCGGCTTCGACCAGCAGGCGGTTAGCCATCGACGCCTGATCGGATTGCACGATGCCTTCACAACGAACGATGATCGACCGGTCGTCACCTGCCGTCGCGTCCATCCCGCGCCTCCTCAGCAACGCAGATCCCGCTTCCGCCTCGCCGGAAACCGTGAAGATTATGCTGGTGCCACCCCGCAGCAGTGTGTCGATATCGTCCTGTACCAGCAGGCGCCCCTTGCGCATCACACCGACGTGATCGGCCACGTGCTCGACTTCAGTCAGGAGATGACTGGAGACGAACACGGTCCCACCGATATGTCCGGGTAGCGCACGGATCAGGGCGCGCATGGCCAAAATGCCATCCGGATCGAGGCCGTTGGTGGGTTCGTCGAGCAGCAGTAGTTTTGGCGAACCGAGCATGGCTCGAGCCAAGGCAAGGCGTTGTTTCATCCCGAGCGAATAGTCTCGCACCCGCCGACTTGCCGCTGTGCAAAGATCGACGAGTTCCAGTACACGATCGACCTCTCCGTCTGGCAAACGAAGCAAGCGGCAGGTGAGGCCAAGGTTGGCCCGTCCGGTCAGATGATCGTACAGCGAGGGGCTTTCAACGAATGCGCCGACCTGCGCCAAGGCGACGCGGCGTGCCATGGCCAGATCGTGGCCAAGCAGCCGTATCGATCCGGCGTCAGGGCGTAACAGCCCGAGCAGCAGGCGCATCGTGGTGGTCTTGCCCGCGCCGTTGGGCCCGAGGAAGCCATACACGCATCCCATCGGCACTTGCAGCGCCACTGCATCGACCACCGGACGTCCGGCAAAACGCTTGGTCAGTCGGTCCGTTTCGATCGCCAGCAATAGCTTGCCCCTATCATTAGATTTAATTCTCGATTAAATCCTCATCGTGGAGCGATTTAAGTCAAGGTTAAATATGGCACGGCTGATGAACGACGATCTGCAGCACAGTCGATGGCTGGCACGGCTGGCGACGATGACCTTCTGTGTGATCGCGCTCGTGATCGTCACAGAAGCGGCAATCGTCGCCGTTGCGCCTCGTTCTGCTGCCGCACTAGCGTTCCTGCTCGCATTCCGTGCGCCGGTGCCGTTCTACCTATATGCGCTCTGGACAATGCGGCTGGCTTTTGGCCGGATCGCCGGTGGCGAGGTGTTCTCGACTGTGCTGCCGAGTTCTCTCACTCGACTGGGCCTGGCTCTCGCCCTCGGTGCGACCGCGACGGTCTTCGTCAGCCCGTTGGCACTGAGGCTCATGGGTGGCTATCGTCACGGTGCCTATGCCGCCTTCGATCCATCGGCGATCACAATCGGGCTCGCGGGTCTTTTCCTCGTGATCCTGTCGCGCCTGTTCTCCCGCGCGGTCATGCTGCAGAACGAATTGGACGAGATCTCTCTGATGCCGATCCGGGTGACGCTCGATACCGTTCTGACCAATCGGAAGATGACGGGGAAGCAGCTGGCCCAAGCGGTGGGCCTCAGCGAGACGCAGCTTTCGCTGTTCCGGTCCGGCAAGGTGCGCGGCATCCGGTTCGCAACACTGGCCCGGCTATGCGCCGCTCTTGATTGCCGACCAGGCGACCTCGTCGACTATGATTACAATCCGAAAGACCTGCACAACGACGATGCTGCAGATACCTGACATCCTACGTGTTTTGTCCCGGCTACCGCCTCGACCCAGACCCGGACATTCGCCACACGTATCTCACTTGCCGATTTCGGTCATTCGTTCATTCAAACAACGTACGTTGAGTATGTTAATCTCATCATACATGTACGATTTTTCTGACTCCGCCTGGCGTGGCGCAGTCAATAGGGCGATTCGAGCCCGCTCAGGATCATCTCGGCAAACACCTTGCCGATCTCGTCCGCGGATGCCCCACGATCCGGCTTGTACCAGCGGTGCGACCAGTTGAGCATGCCGAGGATCCCGTACGCGACGATCCGCGGCACGCCCACCCGGCGAAAGCTCTTATCCGCATAGCCCTGCTCGACGATGTCGATCACCGACTGCTCGATGTTGCGATTGAGGTGCCGCATGTGTTCGGACCAGCTCGATCGGGTGTCGCTGACGTGCGTCAGGTCCTCGCGGATATAAATATATAGCAGCGGATAATTGGAACCGTAGGAGTTCATCAGCGCGGTGATCAGTTCGCGCAGCTTGCGCGCCGGACTGATCGGACTGTCGGCGATTCTGGCGCGCCAGTTTGTCGTTGCTTTCCAGGACCGTGCGGACGATCTCGTCGAACATCTGTTCCTTCGACGAGAAATAATAATATAGCGTCGCGCGATCGACGCCAAGCTCGGCCGCGACCGCGCTGACGCTCGCGGCGCTGTAGCCGAGCCGGTGGAAGACGCGGATCGCCGCCTCGGAGATCTCCTGACGGCGGTTTTGATAGGATTCGCGCGGCTCCTTGCCCGCGGCGAATCGTCGCTTGCCGATCAACGATGGTTGCTTTGCCACTCTGATGCCCTTCGATACGAGATGCCGGACTAAGGGCTCGCGTCGCGCTTGGCGAGTGCGCGCGGGCCTTACCCCCTCGGTGCGCCGGCGACATAGAGCACCTGCCCCGTTACGAAGCCGGACCGTTCGTCGGCGAAGAACGCGACCGCTTGCGCGATGTCGTCGGGCACGCCGGGGCGCCCGACATGGATCCCGGTCATCATCTCGGTCACCATATCCTCGAACGGCATGTTCATGCGTGCGGCAACCGCGCGCGTCATGTCGGTAACGACGAAACCCGGGGCGACCGCGTTGGCGGTGATGCCGTGACGGCCGAGTTCGATCGCCAATGTCCGCGTGATGCCCTGAACCCCGGCCTTTGCGGCCGCATAGTTCGCCTCGCCGATCACGCCGAGCGCGGCAATGCTCGACATATTGACGATCCGGCCCCAGCGCGCGGCGCGCATATACGGCTGCACCGCGCGGCACATCAGAAAGACCGAGCGGAGGTTTACCGCCAGCACGACCTCCCAATCGTCCAGCGTCATCTTCGCCAGCGTCCGATCGCGGAGGATGCCGGCGTTGTTGACGAGGATTGTGGGCGCACCGAGTTTCTCGACGACGCGCGCAACTCCAGCGACGACCGCATCCTCGTTCGATACGTCGACGGCGACCGCCAGCGCGCGGTGTCCGGTCGCCTCAATCCGGCCGACCGTCTCGGCGCAGGCGTCGGCGTCCAGATCGAACACCGCAACGTCGTGGCCATCTGCCGCAAGGCGCGTGGCGATCGCCGCGCCGATGCCCCGCGCGCCGCCGGTGACGATCGCGATCTTACGGTCGGGGGCAGTGAAGATCGTCGTCATGGCAGCTCCAGGATATGCAGGGCCTGTTCGGTCAGCAGGAATTTGCGCGCCCGGCCGGACGCAGTGGTCGGTATGGCTGCCGCATCGACGAGCAGGATGTGTCGCGGTACCTTGTAGCGCGCGAGACGGTTGGCGATCAGGCGCTGCAACTCGGATCGGTCGAGCGTCGCGCCCGGCCGCGAGACGACGAACGCCACGCCCACTTCGCCCATCCGTTCGTCGGGGATCGGCACGACATGCGCCTGCGCCACGTCGGCATGCGTCGTCAGCAGATCCTCGATCTCGGTCGGCAGCACCTGTTCGCCGCCGCAGCGGTAGGACTCTTTGGTGCGGCCCAGCAGCGTGATGTAGCCGTCGTCGTCGATCCGGCCCAGATCGCCGGTGCGCAACCAACCCTCGGCATCGAAGGCCGCCGCCGTCGCCTCGGGCTTGTTGTAATAGCCGGGCGTCACGCCGTAGCCCTTGGCGACGAGTTCGCCGGTCTCGCCATTGTCCAGGAACGTACCCGTGCCGGGATCGACGACGCGGTAGGTGACGAGCCGCCCGCCGTCCTTCGGATCGCCGGCGACGCCGACGTCACGCTGGCGGCCGTTGGTGGTCAGCAACCGCTCGACCGGATCGTCGGGACGGGTGACCGTGGTCGATGCGGTCGTCTCGGTCATGCCGTAGCCGGTGGTGATCTCGTCCACCCCCAGCACCTCGCGGATCCCCTGCCAGACGCGTTCGGGTGCGCGTCCGCCCGATGCCAGCACCGAATGCCATCGCGACAGGTCGTACGTCCCTGCCCCCGCCGCATCGAGCACCGCGAGCGACATTGCCGGGATCAACAAGGCATCGCTGGCATGATGCCGGGCGATCGCCTCCAGCGTCGCCGCGGCGTCGAAGCGCAACTGCGGTACGATCGCGCCACCGACGAACGGCACGGCGAGCAGTCCTTCGACATAGCCGAACACATGATACATCGGCAGCGAGAATAGGATGCGGCGGTCATCCTCGAACGCACGCGCATAGGCGCTGCCATACGCGGTACGCATTAGCATGTCGTGCGTCAGCAGCACGCCCTTTGGCGGTCCGGTCGTGCCCGAGGTGTAGATGATGTCGCAAACGGCGAGCGGATCGACCTGCATATCCGCCCAGGCGTCGTCGGTCTCAAGCGACGAGAACGTCCGTGCGGAGTTACGATCCGGCGCCTCCCCGGTCGGCAGCACCACGACTTGGCGTAGGTTCGGCAAGCCATCGCCTCCGCCCGCGTCCTCCCATCCCGGCGCGATCTGTTCGAGCATGTCGAGGTAATCGACGCCGCGAAACTGGTCCATCGTGACGAGCAGCACCGCATTCGATTGATCGAGCAGATAGCGGAGTTCGTCGCGGCGATTGAGGATGTTGATCGGCACGCAGACCGCGCCGATCCGCGACACCGCATATCTGATCGCGACAAATTCGGGATAATTGGCGAGTACCAGCGCGACCTTCTCGCCGGGCGTAACGCCGAGCGCGACCAGCCCGGCCGCGAGCCGCTTCGACCAAGCGGCCATCTCGGCATAGGTCCAGCTTTGGTCGTCGGTGATCACGAACGGGCGATCCGGCGTAACGCGAACCGCATCGTCGAGCACCGCGTGTAGCGTCCGGGGCTTCCAGACGGGCATCGCGGCCCGCAACGCCCGCTGCCGATCGGCGACCGAACCCATCATCTCCTGCGTCCCTCGCCATTGCCGGTCCGGATACGGCGCGACGCCATACCGGCCGGAGGTCAATCCTTGGTCGACCCGAGCCGACGATCGCAATCTAATCCCACGCAAACGCGATCGTCAATGTAGTCGTGGAAAATCGATCAGGTTCGCGGGACGAATGCGATAGAACCAAGTGGCTATAATATTCCACACAACCGTTGACGAGCGTGGAGAAATGAGGGATTACCGGCGCACAGGAGAGGTCCATGACGACGTTCGTTGACGCATTGGTGGTCGGTGCCGGGTTCGGCGGATTGCGCACGTTGCATACGCTGCGCTCCCAGGGGTTCTCGGTCGCCGTCCTCGAAGCGGGCGACGATATCGGCGGAGTCTGGCAGTTCAATCAATATCCCGGCGCGCGCTGCGACGTCGAAAGCTATGATTACTCCTACCGCTTTTCGCCCGAACTCGAACAGGAATGGCGCTGGAGCGAACGCTACGCGACGCAGCCCGAGATCCTGCGATACATCAACCACGTCGCCGATCGCTTCGACCTGCGTCGCGATATCGAACTCCGCACCAGCATGGAACGCGCAACGTTCGACGAAGCGACCGCACGCTGGATCATCGAGGCGAGCGACGGGCGACGCTGGAATGCCGAAAAGCTGATCCTCGCGGTGGGACAATTGTCGACGCCCAAGGATACGCGGTATCCTGGTCAGGACGACTTTACCGGGCGCGTCATCTCCAGCGCGCGCTGGCCGAAGGACAAGGTCGATTTCGCCGGCAAGCGCGTCGCGATCATCGGCACGGGATCATCGGGCGTTCAGATGACGCCGGTGATCGCCAGCGACGCAGCACACCTCACCGTCTTCCAGCGCACTGCGAATTACTCGATCCCCGCCGCCAATGCACCGGTCACCGATGCCGAGGACCGGGCGGTGAAGGCTGGCTATCCCGCACGACGCGAGGCGGCGCGCAATTCGCCGAGCGGTCTCGGCTTCGTGCCCGACAACCGCGCGGCGATCGACGTGCCGGAAGCGGAGCGTAACGCCGCGTTCGAGACCGCGTGGAACCGGCTAGGCTTCGGCTTTGCACTGACGTTCAAGGATATCCTGCTCGACCAGCAATCGAACGACACCGCGTCGGCGTTCATCCGCGGCAAGATCGCGGAACAGGTCGATGATCCAGACCTGCGCGCAAAGCTCACGCCAGGCGACTTCCCGTTCGGAACGCGCCGCCCTTCGGTCGACAGCGGATATTTCACGGCGTTCAACCGGCCCAATGTTTCGCTCGTCGACATCAGCGAAACCCCGATCGAGCGCTTTACCGAGCACGGCATCCGAACCAGAGATGCCGAATATCCGTTCGACATCGTCATCTACGCGACCGGGTTCGACGCATTTACCGGATCGCTGCTGAAGCCGGAGATCGTCGGTCGCGGCGGGTGCACGTTGCGTGAGAAATGGTCGGCGGGGCCGGTCAGCTTTCTCGGGATCGGGGTGCACGGCTTCCCCAACATGTTCGTGATCGTCGGACCGGGCAGCCCGTCATTGCTGAGCAACGTATTGCTGTCGACCGAGGAGCAGGTCGACTGGCTAGTCGCGTTGTTCGACCATTGTCGGCGTGACGGAATAAACGAGATCGAGGCGACCGAGCAGGCCGAACGCGACTGGGTCGCGCATGTGAACAAACGGGCGCAGGAAACCCTCTACCCGAAGACGCCGTCCTATTATCTGGGCGCCGAAATGCCGGGTAAGCCGCGCGTCTTCATGCCGTATTCCGGGGGCGTCCGCGGGTATCGCCGCATCCTGGAGAAGACCGCGGCCAAGGGGTATGAAGGGCTGACGCTGCGCACGGTCGGCCAGCACGCCGATGCCTGACGACGCCCCCGATCCGGCCTTCGACGCACTACTCGCGGACCCGCGAATGGCGTTGCGCCGGCCACCGCCGCATGTGTCCCTCACCGATCTACGCCGGGCCGCGAACGCGTTCCAGGCGAGCGCTCCGAAGCCCTTCATAGCGTCGACGGTCGATCACGTCGTCCCCGGGCCGGGTGGACCGATCCCGGTGCGGGTCTATCGCCCGACGCTTGATCGAACCGCAGCAATCCTGTTCTGCCACGGCGGCGGCTTCATCCTTGGCAACCTCGACACGCACGATGCAATGTGCCGGACACTCGCCTATGCGAGCGGCCGGACGGTCGTCGCGGTCGATTATCGGCTGGCCCCCGAACACCACTTCCCCGCTGCACTCGACGACGCGCAGGCAGCACTCGAATGGCTTCGAGCAGAGGCTCGGCTGCTCGACCTCTATTCCGATCGCATCGCCGTTGCTGGCGACAGTGCGGGCGGCCATATCGCACTCGGCCTCGCGCTGCGCTGCCGCGATGAGGGTGCCCCGCTCGACCATATCGGCCTGATCTACCCGCTGCTCGATCCTGCGAGCGACAGCGCTTCGGCGGTGGAGTTCGCGCAAGGCTATATGCTGACGGCCTCGTTCCTCGAATGGGCGTGGGACGCGTATCGCGGCGACGGCGGGGCGGATCCGTCATTCGATCTAACGCGCGCCGATTTGCAGCGGCTGCCGGCGACAACGATCGTCACCGCACATTTCGACCCGCTACGCGACGAGGGCGAAGCGCTCGCCCGGCGATTGGGTGACGCGGAGGTCGACGTCGCGCTGCGTAGGTATCCGGGTATGATCCATGGTTTTGCCGGTCTGCCGCAACTGACGCCCGTTGCCAACGAAGCGATCGCGTTTGCTGCGGCACGGATCGCCGCGTCCCAGATCGGCGGCCCCAAGATCAGCGCCTCCTAGATCAGCGTGGGGCCATCCGGATCGCACCGTCGAGGCGGATAACGTCGCCGTTGAGCATCGGATTGGCGATGATCGACGCCACCAGCTGCGCATATTCCTCCGGACGCCCGAGCCGCGACGGATGCGGCACCTGAGTCCCGAGCGAATCCTGCGCGGCTTGCGGCAATCCCATCAGCATCGGCGTTAGGAAGATGCCCGGCGCGATCGTCATCACGCGAATCCGGTGCTGCGCCAGGTCGCGCGCCACGGGCAATGTCAGCCCAACGATGCCACCCTTCGATGCAGCATAGGCCACCTGCCCGACCTGCCCGTCGTACGCCGCGACCGATGCGGTGTTGACGATCACCCCGCGCTCCTCGCCGATCGGTTCGGCCGCCGCCAGACGCGCGGCGAATTTCGAGATCATGTTGAAGCTGCCGACGAGATTGATCTCGACCGTCTTGCGGAACAGGTCGAGCGGATGCGGCGTCCCGTCCTTGCCGACCGTCTTCACCGCCGGCGCGATGCCTGCGCAATTGATCAGAACGCGCGCGACGCCGTGCGCCTGTTCCGCCTCGGCCAGCGCATCCGCCACGCCCTGATCGTCGGTGACGTCGACACGCGCGAACCGTCCGCCGATCCTCGTGGCGGTCGCCTCAACGATCTCGGCGTTCAGATCGAAGATTGTCACGCGCGCGCCCGCTGTTGCCAGCATGGCCGCCGTCGCCTCGCCGAGTCCCGACGCGCCACCCGTCACGATCGCGGCAATATCCGTCATTCGCATAGTCTTGTCCTCACGCCTTCAGGATGACCGAGCCGCCGTTCGCGCCGAGCCCCAGTACCGCGGACATGCCGATGCGCGCACCGGGAACCTGATGCCCTTCGGCTTGGCCTCGCAACTGCCATGTCAGTTCGCAGATCTGCAGCACGGCCTGCGCGGTGGTCGCCTCGCCGAACGACAGGAACCCGCCACTCGGGTTGATCGGCAATGTCCCGCCGATGTCGAGTTCACCGTTCTCGAGCATCCAGTCGCCCTTGCCCGCCTCGTAGAATCCGAATTGCTCTGGCCAGGCGAGGATATGCCATGCGGTGTTGTCGGCCATTTCGAGCACGTCGACGTCTTCGGGCCCGATCCCCGCCATCGCGCAGGCCCGCGCGACCGCGTTGCCGACTTCGCTGGTATGCGTGACGCCCGCACGCACGCTCGAGGCGATCGTTGGAATGCGACGGCCGGGATCGCCGAAACTGCCCGTTGCGATCGCGCACCCCGCGACCCTTACGGCAAGGCGTCCGGTCCGCTTCATCCACGCCTCGCTGCCAAGGATGATGGCCGCTGCACCGTCGCTGACCGGGCATATCTGGAGCAGATGAAGCGGATCGGCGACCATCGGAGATGCGAGAACTTCGTCGACAGTCGTTTCTTTGCGGAACCGGGCTAAGCAATTCCCCGTAGCATTCCGCCGCATCAGCACCGCGGCACGCGCAAAAGTCTCTTCACTGGTGCCGAGCTCATGCATCCGCCGCCGTGCCTCGATCGCCCAATACGCGGGATTGGTCGCGCCCATTGCCACCCAGCGCAGGTAGTCGCTGTCCGTGATATCGTCCTGGCTGCCGGGCGGGCGCGGGATGAAACCCTTCGGCATCCGCTCGGCACCGATCACGCACACGACTTCATGCTCGCCGCTGGCGATCATCGCGTGCGCGGTGTGGAACGCGATCGCCCCGGCCGCGCAGGCGCCTCCGACGTTGACGCAGGGGATGCCCTGTTCGGCCACCGCCTGGACGATCTCGTTGGCATGCAGCCCCCACCCCATGCCGCCCTCGAACCGCGAACTCGCTGCGACGAGACCCTGCACGTCGGGCCAACCTAGCCCCGCATCGGCCAGCGCGAGATCGATCGCCTCCAGCGCTAGCTGCAATTGCGGCTTGTCCGGCCATTTGCCCCACGGATGCGCGCCGGCACCCAGCACGTAGACGGACTGGGTCATGCGTCGATCTCCCGCGCGAACTTGTAGGTCAGCACGGGGCCCCGCTCGGCCTCTGCATATAGCGACTCGGCGACCAGCCGCACACGCGTTCCGATCGCGATCCCGTCGAGCGCAAATCCCGAAAGCATGCCCATCACCTCCAGCCCGTCGCCGAGGTCGACCAGCCCGATCGCGTAAGGCTGCCAATCGTCGATCCGGAACAGCGCCGGCGGCTGGTAACGCTGCACGGTGTAGCTCACGAGGACGCCGCGGGTCGGCAGGACCGCGCGCTCGACGGTCTTTTCCCGGCAGTCGGGGTTTCGACAACTCGGCGCCTGCGGGAAATACACCGTGCCACACGCAGCACACCGCGTACCGATCAACCGCGGTTCGTCGCCGTGAAGCTCGAACAGCCCGTCTGCGACCATCGCGCTCACAGCGACAGGATATCCCGCGTCTCGCGGAAATAGAGCGTGCCGTTCGCGACGTCCTCGACCGTCACCGAATGCCGTACATACCGCCGCTCCCGCTTCACGTATTTTTCGGTGGCGCGCGTCGTGATCCGTACCGTCGCGCCGACCGGGATCGGCGCCACGATCTCGGAATCGTGATTGGTGTGGATCGATCCGATCGCAAACGGCCTGGTGTGATCGAACTGCACCGACAGCACGAAATGCGAGACCAGCAACGGCGGCACGATCGCACCGCCGAACGGAGATTCTCCGGGTATCGTCCAGCTGTTCATCCGCCAGCCTTCGTACCACGGATTGAAATCCTCCACGCCGTCCGCATATAGGATGACGAGTTCGGGGCTGATCGTCAGTTCACGCGACAGTTCGTCGCCGATCTCGACCATGTCCCAATAGGTCGCTGCACCAGCCTCGAGCCCGTCGATAAAGTCCCGCGTCTGCGCGATCTGGACCGGGGACATCGGACGCAACTGGTCGGTGCTCATGCGCGATCTCCCTTCACGTCGACATCGACATCGACTTCGACGAAGCCGACCGTCTTCTTCTCACCCTCCTCGTTGTCCGCCCAGACATCGACGACGAACCGGAAGCCATCGCCCTTGGCGATCTTTTCGCGGACCACGCCGTGCGTCGTGATGACCTCGTTCGCGAGCGTCGAGGCGATGTATTTGCACACGACGCGCGCACCGGTGAACATCGCTGCGCCGAAGTGGTTGACGCACATCTCCGCGATATAGGCGGACGACATTTCACCGGTCTGGATCGGTGCCTTCAGCCCGGTTGCGCCGGCATAAACCGGGTCCCAGTGGTTCGGATTGAACCGTCCCCATAGCCGCGATCCCATTAGCTGGATCGCCGCCTTCTTCTTGAGCGGTTGCAGTTCGTACCCGACCGGGGTGTCGCGCGTGACCAGCAGATCCTTCACATCCATCAGAATTTCCCCGAAAGCTGCAACGCGACTTCACGTCCGCGCGCGATGACACCGCGCTGTTCGCTGATCGCTCCCGGAACGCTCGCGCCCCCGGTGCGGTCCGCTGCGTAGAGCAGATAATATTTGTTGGTCAGGTTGCGACCGATCACCGATACCGACCAGCGATCGTCGATCTCGGCGACGCGGGCGCTTGCGTTGAAGCGCCAGAGCGAGCGCTGCAGCGTCGACGGCGCCATCGTTTCGGCCGCGAAGTAACTGCCGCTGTAGAATGCGTCGCCCGTCACGGCCAGCTTGTAGGCGCCGAGCGGAATCGTGACTTCCGCACCGCCATTGCCGGCCCAATCGGGCGACCGGGCGGGCGCGCGGCCGTTGAAATCCTGCTGCAGGGTCAGCGCGGTCGCGTTGACGAACGAACAGTTCGCCGGGGCCGTGGCGGTCGCGCGTACCGTACCCGTCGGGAAGGCATAGCCATAGCATTGCCCGACGAAGTTGCGGAACCGGTTGCGCGTATAGGCTATCGCACCGTGCAGAGTGAGCGCCTGGAACGGCGAGTAATTCACCTCCGCCTCGCCGCCGCGCTGACGCACTTCGCCGGCATTGTTGATCGTGTAGGCGACGCGGGCGGGGTCGTAGGTGTTCACCTGCAGATCGGTGAACTTGTACGCGAAGGCCGCGACGTTGACGCGCAGCCGTCCGTTGAGGAACAGCCCCTTTGCGCCAGCTTCGAACCCGCGCGCCTTTTCGGAGTCGAAATCGGTATCGCCGATCCGTGTCCCCGTCTGGAGCGGGCTCGTCAGCTCGAAACCGCCCGACTTGAAGCCGGTCTTGTAGGCAATGAACAGCGTCTTGCTGCTGTCGGGCCGCCATGTGACAGTCGCTTCGGGCGAGACGTTGCTGTCCTCGAACTTCCCCTCAAGATAGCCGACCCGGCTCGATCCAGGGTAGACGGTGTTCAGCGTGTTGAACGTGCCGATGCCATAGAGGTTCTGCTTGCTAAACTGCTTGCGCTCCCGCGTGTAGCGCGCGCCGCCTGCGATCTCGATCGTCTCGACCGGCTTCACCAGAACCTGCGCGAACCCGGATAGCGTATTGCCGGTCTGGAGGCTGAAATCCTCATACGTCGAATAGCGGTTGGCGGCGGCGTTGTAGTTGCCATCGTTCAGCTTGGTGTCGTTGTTGTCGTGCAATCGCGACGTCTGGTAAAATCCGCCGGCCATGAAATTAAAGGGGCCTTGCAGGTCGCTGGTGAGGCGAAGCTCCTGCGAGAACTGCTCGGCACGCTGTTCGTTAAAAAACGCCAGCTGAGAATAGCTCGTCTGGTCCAGCCCGGAGAAGAACCGGTATTTCGTGTAGTTGTACCCGGTCGTGGTATCGATCGACACGGCTCCTAGCTTCCAGCCTAGATCGATCGCTTGCGTCAGCACGGTGAGTTTGCCGTAGGGCGAACCATCCGCACTGCCTCCACGCATCGTCGTGGAGATCGCGGCGGGCAAGTTTCCGATCGTCGTCCGGTTGTCGACCACGCAGTCGGCTGCCGGATCGGCGATACCGTACATGCGCGGCGTCGCGCCCGTGCAGGGGCCGATATTCTGCGTTGCGGTGCCAGGGCCGGCATCCTTGTTGCGCGCAAAGAAGGATTTGGCCCGGAACGTGAAATTGTCCGAAGGCTCGCCTTTCAGCGTCAGGCGCGCCAGAATTTCCTTGTCGCCCGGCCGCGTGTCCGTGGTGCCGGGTAATTGTGCCGCCCCCGCCGGGGCGCCGGTGGCCGCGCGGTAGAACGGGTTCGCGATCGGCTGTGCGGTATTGCGCAGCCAACCGTCGAGACTGCGATAGCGCACTGCCAGACGCGCGCCGAACGTCTCGGAAAGCGGCCCGGAGATCGCGACGTCCGTCGTGCTTTCGTCGCCGACGAATTCATACGTCGTGCGCCCGCTGATCTCCAACCGGTCGGTTGGATCGGCGGTCGCGATCGAGATGACGCCGGCCGTGTTGTTCTTGCCGAACAGCAACGCCTGCGGCCCCTTCAACACTTCGACCTGCTGGACGTCGAAGATGCCGAGCTGTGCGATGCGGCCGTCGCTGGTCTGCACGCCGTCGATCGCGACCGACACCGCTTGCTCGAACCCGGCCTGGTTGGCAGGCGAGCTGATCCCGCGGATCGCGATCGATCCACCACCGTTCGACTTGTACGCGCCGATGATGACGGTCGGCGTCAGTTCGCCGATCTTGCTGAGGTCGGTCGCGTTGTTGTTGGCGATCTGCGCCTGGCCGATGACCGAGACGACCACGGGAACGGTGTTCAGCGTCTCGCTGCGGCGTCTGGCCGTAACGACGATATCGCCGGTCGAAGCTGGTTCGGTCCGCGCTTCTGTCTGCGCAGCCGCCGCTTCCGGCCCCGATGGCGTATCCGGCGCCGTCTGTCCCGTCGCAGGCAGCGCGAGCAGCGCCAATACCGAGATCCCACTCGCAAGCATCGCCCTGCTCATCGGAGCCCGCTTCATCGTGCCGCGCATCGTCAGCCTCCTGTTTGCATCCTCGCCACGCCACCCTCGCTGGGGCGGTCGCTACGATAGAACTGACGCAGGCTTTGACGGCTGTCAATACATGCGTTGACGGATTGCGCAGGTCCGGTGATAGTGCCGTGCAGGGGATCGTTCCAACCGCAAGAGTCCTTGCGGCGCGTGTATTAGGATGGAAATTAATGGCAGATGCTTTTGTCGTCGATGCGTTGCGCACACCGGGCGGACGTCGCAAAGGTAGTCTCGCCGGGGTACACCCCGCCGACTTAGGTGCAATCATTCTCAACGCGCTCGTGGATAGAACGGGGATCGATCCGGCGGCGATAGAAGACGTGATCGTGGGCTGTGTCAGCCAGGCTGGCGAGCAGGCGTTTGCGCTCGGGCGCAATCTCGTGCTGGCCTCGCGGCTACCTGACAGTGTTCCCGCCGTGACGATCGACCGACAGTGCGGATCGTCGCAACAGGCGCTGCATTTCGCCGCGCAGGCCGTGATGTCGGGCACGCAGGACGTGGTGATCGCGGCCGGCGTCGAAAGCATGACGCGAGTCCCGATGGGATCGAACTTCCGTCTCCACGCCGAGGCCGGGCTCGGCACCGGTCCTTGGAGCGAGGCGATCCGCAATCGTTACGATGTCGCGGAATTCAGCCAGTTCACCGGCGCGCAAATGGTCGCAGACAAATACGGACTTACGCGCGCCGACATGGATGCCTTCGCGCTGGACAGTCATCGCCGCGCTGCGGCCGCGATCGAACGCGGCGCATTCGCGGGCGAGATCGTTCCCGTCGGCACGCCGGCAGGCCCGGTGACGCAGGACGAGGGCGTCCGTTTCGACACGTCGATCGAGGCGATCGGTGCGGTCAAGCCACTGGTCGAGGGCGGCACGATCACCGCGGCAAATGCGAGCCAGATGACCGACGGCGCCAGCGGCGTCCTGATCGTCAGCGAGACCGCCTTGAAGCGCTTCGACCTTACCCCGATCGCTCGGGTACACACACTCACTGTGACCGCGGGTGACCCCGTAATCATGCTCGAAGAGCCTATTCGCGCCACCGCAAAGGCCTTAACCCGCGCCGGGCTGACGCTCGCCGATATCGATCTTTACGAGGTGAACGAAGCGTTCGCCGCAATCCCGCTGGCTTGGCTGAAGGCGACCGGCGCTGATCCCGCCCGTCTGAACGTAAACGGCGGCGCGATCGCGCTCGGTCATCCCTTGGGCGCAAGCGGGACGAAGCTGACGGCCACCCTTATCCATGCTTTGCGGGCCCGCGGGGGCGCTACGGGCTTCAAGCGATGTGTGAGGGCGGCGGGGTCGCGAACGTGACCCTGTTCGAAATCCTGTAAGTCCAGCCGCGCCAGGCAATTCAACCAGCCGTAAGTGGCGTGTACGGTGCGCCGTTCGGCAATCAGGACGGGCCGGCCGCGGGCCGAAGGCGCGTTGGAGTAACGGCCATGTTCCGGGCCTGTAAAGAGTTGAACTGACAGGCGGCACCGCCGGGCGGTGCCCTGTCGCGGCAATGGGCCGGACGGACGCACCGCAAGCGAAGGGTGACACCTCGCGCTGATCCGAGGCGGGTTTCAAGTAATCAACGGACCTGTGGACTATTTTTCAACGAGGGTATTGACTCGCATTTTTTTGAAGCTCATCCAGATGCTCAGGCTACTAATAGACCGGAAACCGGCGGTGGCCTGACAGAGAGGATGACCCATGACTGGCTTGCGTGATCTTGCCGCATCGTCGGCTGACACTGGCGCCCGTACTACACGTGGCGGAGTAGTCTTTACCTGAAAAGTCTCACACTGCGTTTTAGCAGATATATCCCCATGAGATATGGTTTCCAAGCCAATAGGCTCGGCTTTTTTGAAGGGACCGGTAAGATGATTGACGACTACTTCGTTCTCGATGCGGTTACTCACGCCTATAATCATCTCCCGACCAACTGGGAAGACCCGGTGCTGGGTCACGCCATGGTCGAATTGGCTTGGCACTTGGCCGCCGATCCGCCGAACTCAAAATATGCTTTCACGCGGGAACAGTATCTGGTCGACTGGCAGGTACCCGACGTTGCCAACTTCATCTTCCGCGAAAGCGACACCGACGTCGCGGTGATGCATCCGCTGGCCATTGCATCGTTCAAGGACGGCTATTGCTCGGTCCCCAAGGCGGTCGAGGCGCTGGATCGCTATCCATCCCGCTTCATCGGCGCCTATGCCTGCGTCGATCCGCTGAAGGGCAAGGATGCAGAGCGTTCGATGGCCGAACAGGTCGACATGCTCAAGCCGCTCGGGCTGAAGCTCTATCCCACCAGCTGGGACGGTAAGGGTCCGGTCAGCTGGCGGATGGACGATCCTAAGCTGATCTACCCACTTTACGAACAGGCGCAAAAACTCGGCCTCACGACCGTCGCGGTCCATAAGGCGGTACCGATCGGTCCGTTCGCGGTCGGCGATGCATATAATCCGAGCGACATCGAGAATGCCGCGAACGATTTTCCCGATCTCAATTTCGAGATCGTGCATGGCGGTCTCGCCTTCATGGAAGAAACCGCCTGGCTGCTGGCCCGCTTCGGCAACATCGCTGTCAACATGGAAATTCAGAACATCCTGGTCGAACGCCGGCCACGTGCCTTTGCCGAAGTGCTGCTTGGTCTCTGCCGTGTCGGCGGCACCGATATGCTCGATCGCATGTTCTGGGGATCGGGTGGGACGCTGGTCCATAACCAGCCCGCGCTCGAAGCTTTCGCAGCGTTCGAATTTCCGGACGATTTGCTGCAAGGTGCGGGCCTGTTTAAGCCGATCAAACAGATCACGCGGGAAAACAAGGCTAATATTTTCGCCCACAACTTCTGCCGCCTGCACGGCCTTGATGTCGAGGTGTTGAAGCAGGGCATTGTCGGCGACGAGTTCGATCGCCATGGCGCGGAATTAGCCGAGCCCTTCTCGACACTGCATGCGACGCGAAGCGAGACAATCTATGCTTGATATGCGCAACCGCATCCGCGCCGAACTCAACGAGATCAAGGATCCGTGCAGCATGGCGGCAGGCACGCCGCTCGGGCTGGATGAGATGGGGTTAATCCGCGATGTGATTATCGCGGCGAACGGCGATGTCACCATCGATCTACGTCTCACCTCGCCTTTCTGTCACATGATCGGCTTCTTCCAACAGGAGGCGACACGTCGCGTCCAGGCCCTTTGCGGCGCCGAACGGGTGATTTTGAAAGCGGATAACGGCCTTGATTGGTCGCCGAGCTTTTTGAGCCCTGCGGCCAAGGCGAAGCGCACGGTCCATCTGGCCGCACAGGAGGCCTCGATCGCTTCCTGAACAAGCAGAATGGTCAACGAAAGGGGGACAAGATGTCCAGACGATTCTCTACGACGTCGATGGTGGCGCTGGCAACGTTCATGGTATGCGGGAACGCCTACGCGCAGGTGCAATCGGTCCCGCCGGACACTTCTCCCCCGGCGCCGCCCCTTCCGATCCCGGCCCGGCAACAGTCGCAACCGACACGGGGGCGGAAATTATTGTCACGGCGCAGCGGCGATCCGAAACGCTCGAACGGACGCCGGTTGCCATAAGTGTCGTGTCGGCGGACACTTTAGTCGAACGTGCGATCACGACCGAAACCGATCTGCAATCGGCGGTCCCTGGCCTGACCGTGAAAACTGGGCAAAACGAGAATCAGCTCAACTTCTCGTTGCGCGGCCAGTCGGTCGATCCTTTCTCCAGCTCGCGCCCCTCTGTGCTACCCTATTTCAATGAGGTCCAGGTCGGCGGGGTTGGCGGTACCGCGCTGTACGATCTGTCCTCCGTTCAGGTACTCAAGGGCCCGCAGGGCACACTGTTTGGGCGCAACTCTACGGGCGGCGCCGTCCTCTATACCAGTCAAAAGCCCACCGTGGACTTTGGCGGATATCTCGTCGCACGCGTCGGCAACTTCAGCGCACGGCAGCTTGAAGGTGCGCTTAATGTACCGTTGGTGAGTGATGTCGCGCTGTTGCGGGTGGCCGGTCAGTTTCAGCGCCGCGACGGCTTCCAGCGCAATCTCTACCGCGACGAACGACTTGGCGAGATCCGCCGTGAAAATGTCCGTGTTAGCCTAACTCTGAAGCCGAGCAGCCAGCTCAGCAACGATCTGGTCGTCGACTACGGGCACAGCAACGGGAACAGTCTTAGCAGCGTGGTTTACAACGTCCTGCCGCTAGGTGCGCCTGCTTTTGTGCCGTTTAACTTTCTTTTCTCGCCCGCAGTTGATAGCGCCTTTGGTGGTGGCACCTGGGCGTCCTATCTGGCGGCCCATCCGAAGGCAGATCCTGACGGGTTGATCCCCTTTGCTGCCAAGCAGAAGGCACGCGGGCCTTACCTCGTCGATGTCGACTCCCCAATTTCTACCGCCAAAAGAAACTGATCGTGTCGAACGTTACCGCGCTGGAACTCAGCTCGGCGGCGACCATCAAGAACGTGTTCGGCTATGTCCGTTCGAAATTCAGCGGTGCCGGTGAATTTGACGGGACGCCCTACGGCGGTGACGCGAACGGGCCGGATGGGCGCACCGGCGTGATTAAGCAGATCTCAGACGAGCTTCAGCTCCTTGGTAACATCGGTGGACGCCTTGACTATGTGGCCGGTGGCTATTTCAGTCACGAGACGGACAATACACGGTCGACCAGTGTCATATTCGATCTGGCGCCGGTATCTCCGCCGATCAATCAGATTAACAATGGAAAGTTCACTAACGATACCTACGCCGGCTATGCACAGGGAACCTACGATCTTGGTCTGGTCGGACTGAAACTGACGGCTGGCGGGCGCTACAGCATCGAGAAAACGCGGTTCGTCCGCGCGGCTGACGACACTTATGTGACGGCTCCGCTTGCTGCCTACGATTTCAACCAGCGCGCAACATTCAAGAAGTTCAGTTGGACAGTTGGAGTAGAGGATCAGGTCACGACCGACCTGCTGCTCTACGCAAAGTCGCGGCGCAGTTTTCGCAGCGGCGGTTTCAACTATTTCGCACCGCCGACGACCGGCTTCGGCAACGCTTCCGGCGGCGCCTATCGTCCGGAAACCGCGACGGACGCCGAACTTGGCGCAAAATATCGCGGCCGCGTTGCCACTCTTCCCGTCAGGCTGAATGTCGCTGCCTACCAGATGTGGGTCCGCGACGTGCAACGCGCATTTTATGCCCAGATCTTCGGAAATCTCGCCTCAATTACCGTTAATGTTCCACGGGCCAAAATCAGCGGAGTCGAAGTTGACGGGTCAATCGACCCAGTCCCATGGCTCACTCTGGGCGGCAGCGCCAACTACACGAACGCCCGCTTCACCAGCAACATCGTCAACGTCGTCGATAATCCGCAGGCGCGTTTCGATACCTATCCCGATACGCCAAAATGGGCTGGCGCGGCGTATGCCAATGTGAAGGTGCCCGTATCGGACCGGCTGACGGCAAATCTGCGCGGCGACGTCTACGCTCAAACCTTCACCTATTTTAGCTCCACTGCCAAAAGCTTGACGCCCGGCGCACGAATTCCCGGATACGCACTTGTCAATCTACGCGCTGGCTTAGGTGACGTACAAAAGGGGTGGTCATTGGCGGCAGTGGCGAAGAACATCTTCAACACAGTGTATTATACCGGTGGTGTAGGTTTTGCGAACATCTTCACCCTAAACACTGCGGTGCCCGGCGATCGCCGGACCTTCCTTATCGAGGCACGCTTTAACTTTTAACGAAACGGAGAATCACCATGGGGGAACGCCTGCAGGGGAAGGTCGCCGTCGTCACCGGCGCAGGTTCTGGTATGGGCTTGGCAATGGTAGAACGATTCTGCGCCGAAGGTGCTAAGGTCGTCGCGGTGGACGTTACGGGCGCGCAAAATGACCTGGCCATGCGGATCGGACCTAACTGTATCGGCGTGATGGCCGACGTGTCGCGCAGCGCCGATGTTATAATGATGTTGAACACCGCAATCGATCGATTCGGACGGCTTGATATCCTCTGCAATAACGCCGGAATACAGGGACCGCTCGCACTGACCGCCGACTACGCGGAAGCTGATTGGGATCGAGTGTTAGCCGTCAATCTGAAAGGTGTCTTTCTTGGTATGAAATACGCCATTCCGCTGATGTTGCAAACGGCGGGCCGAGGATCCATCGTCAACACCTCATCCATGGCGGCACTGGTGGCCTTTCCGCAACTTCCGGCCTATTCGGCGTCAAAAGGCGGCGTATCGGTCCTCACGCGTCAGACGGCAGCCGAATATGCCAGTCAGAATATTCGGGTGAATGGCATCCTGCCCGGGGCAATCGATACTGGCATGACCCGCGGCATGCCAGCAGACTATCTGAAAGGCGCTGTCGATGCCACGCTGATGGGCCGGATCGGCACACCGGCCGAAATCGCGAACCTCGCTCTATTCCTCGCAAGCGACGAAGCTTCGTTCATCACCGGCACTCTTACCGCCGTCGATGGCGGCTACACGCTCCTGTAATGACACCGCCGCAGCCCTACCGTCTCGTCAACGCGCGTCCTAGCCCCTACGGACGCAAGGTCGCCATCGCTTTGATCGAAAAGGGGATTCCATTCGAAGTCATCGATGACGAGCCTTGGTCCGATCATACCCGCACGGGCGACTATGGTCCCTTGCGTCAATTGCCGATCCTTATCACGCCGGATGGGTACAATGTCTGCGATTCGAGCCATATCCTTGACTGGCTGGAGATTGTTCACCCCATCCCCAGGCTCCTGCCTGCCATGCAGTCCGAAAGGATCTTCGCTCTAAATATGAGGACGTTGGGCGAGCGATTGATGGAGATTGCGCAGGGACTCATCTTCGAGATGTACCGTGATTCGCCAAGCAGCGCCTATATTGCTCGGCAGACACAAAAGATCTACGGCGGCTTGGTGGAGCTCGAACGGTTATCGGCGCTGCTACCAGCGCGCGACTCACGACATTCATCACGGTCATATCGCAGTCGCAACCAGCCTCCTGGTCTGGGAGTTTGTCGTTTCCGACGGTATAAGTTTGCCAATCGATGCCCTTATCTGGCGAGGAACTTACCCTTGTTTGACGTCGATGATAGAAAACGTATCAAGGAGACAATCGTTCGTCGACACCCTCCCAATGTCAATGACAGTTGATATCAAGTCAGAAATTGCATGATCGCCTTGGTAGAGTTTGAGTCTATTTTCAGTCAAATATTCTTGAAATACCTGGGGATAATATTAATTTGCCATAAGTACTACGCGTCCGGGCACGTGTGATTTCTTAAAATGTGTAATGATACGATGTGTTACCGGATCGTCACGACCTTGACGTCAACGGCATCCGCGATCTTCTTCCAGTTCTGGTCGCTCGTCCGTGCCGCCAATCCGTCGCGCTGGCAAGCGCAAGGCTGAGCCCTGCTTCGGCCGTTATCGCGTGCATCCTCCCGGCAATCTGGGCAAGGGCTTTGTCCGCCGACACAACGGTCAATGGCAACGGATCTAGCATGGCGTCGACCTCCCGCTCGGGCATACCTGCATGAATGAAGTGGGTCACCACCTCGGCATAATTCACGCTGCTCACGCGGGCGCCCGCAATTCCTGCGGCGACCTTAGCCGATCCCTTTTCGCCCTTGATCATGGCAATAAGCGCCGACGCATCCAGCACCATGGTCATTCGCCGCTATCCTCGCGACGACGATTAACGAATGCGTCAACCGATGCCTCCGGATTACCACCAATATACTGCTTGACTAGCACCTGGGCTCTTGCCGCCGCTTAGTTCGCCGTTCGCAAAACGACCCCGTCTGCTGTCTCGTCGAGTAGATTGCACCTCCACCGGTCAGGTCCAGCCGCTTACGAACGTCAGCTGGCAGGCTCATCCGCCCGTTCGAAGTTATGTTGATCTGTAGCGTCATAGCGACACCTACCCACATCTGTAGCCTTATTATTAATCGGTAGCTTTTCATGCCAAAGGTGGCAATGGAGCCAAGCGTTTTCACATTCAGATAGGTATGTCGTACTCAACGAATTAATCCCGGATTACGAAGCCGATCTGTCGCAAATCATCATCGTGGAGAACGTGGATTCGGATCCCGCATTGGAACCCAGTCAGTCAGTTCAGCTTTTCTCAAAACAGGCGACTGTCGGTCGCTATGGACTCTTCCCGACGGCAAGCGAGAAATTTCCCGAGGGCTGAGACTGCGTGGGCAAATGCTATTAAGTCTTAAGCGTTCTCGTTACCACGCCCCACGCTTCGTTCTCACCGCACTTCAAAAAGGTTGATCCGATTGCCATGATGACGGAATGCGCAGTCACGGCAGGTCAGCAGAATGACCTGCATTCGTGTTGCAGCGTCGGTTAGCATCTCGGTCAACAGATTTAAGCGGGTATCGTCCGAATAGACGAGCGGGTCGTCCAGGATCAGCGACACCGGCACACCTTGCCTGAGTAGCTTGTCAGCGAAAGCTAGCCGAGTGAGCACCGCCAATTGCTCCTGCGTTCCTCGCGCGAGATCGCCACAAATCTCACCCAGGCCACCACGCGTGATTGACGTCAGGCCCAGATCATCCCCAAAGCTCGGATCGTAACCAGGCAGTAGCCGTTCGATGTGCCGACGCGCATCACGGTCGTACCAAGCTCGCGCGCTTCCTCCAGTTCGAATTTGAGGAGAAGCAGTTCGGTGTACCGCTGGCGGGCCCGGCCGACTTCGATCTGGCATGCTCGTGCCGCAACCAATTTGTTGCCGGCCTCGAGTACGGCATGCGCCTTGCGCCTTGCGCCTTGCGCCTTGCGCCTTGCGCCTTGCGCCTTGCGCCTACACGTACGGGCTACCCGTAGTTAGTCAAGCATGGCGTTTCGTCGGGAGACACCAGCAGAGGCCCGTTAGCCCCCTGCCCCACAGCCTGAACGAACGTCCGTTTACCGCGATCGCCACCCGATAGCGGCCGTTCCGCTTTCCACCAGTTTTGCCATAGATGCGGACAGTCCGCAGGAACCTCGACTACGCCGTATACCGTTACAGCTGTCCGTTCCTGCCGCTTCGACATCTCTCCGAACGCGATGCGGTTCTCCATTGAAGAAGCTTCTTTCGCCTGCAGATAGGGTGCATTTTTGCCGAACGACCTCAGCCAACGGGCGTAATTGCCCCTGCCGCCCGCGCGGCGTTTATGATAAAAGGCGACATGCTCAAGACAAGAATGAAGCGGGTCGGCGATCACGCCGTGCGGCGGCTTGCCGAGATCGAAGCCTCGATCGCGAACCTTTCCAACGAGGATCTGCTCGATTTGGCCGACATCTTTAAAGCCGAGCCCCGCTCAGCAATCGGGGATATGGGATTCGTTGAAATGGCGCGGCGGGATATCAGTCTTTAGAGACCGGTCGGGAACGAATTAGAAGGATCAGGCGACTACCAAGGAGCATCGGGTGCCTTAAGGATCCCCCGCAATTTTGCATGATCATCAACGGAGCGACGACATAGCGATGGTAGCGACTGGTACCAGGATCAATGAGATAGGCACCTTGGTGCGCGATGGCGGAGCCTTCTATCTTCGCCGCGATGTCGGTGGCCGGTACGAGCTGGAATTGCATCGAACCCCCGTAGATCTGGTAGAGAAGCGCGTCCGGCTCATTGGCACATTGGTTGGCGCGGATCTGGTGAACGCTGACGGCGTTGCGCCAGCTTAGTTGGCTGGACATTTGTCCCGTTAAATCGCCAGCCACTGGCCGCAATTCTGATTCAACCTGACTCATTGGCGTTGCGCACAAACCACGAGCGGGCATCATCCATGCCATGGAACAGCGGATCATTCATGCCTGCGGTCATGAGCAGGCTCATCATCTCACCGGCTTTGAAAGCCAGCAGGAACGTAAGGCCAAGTGGCTGAAGACGACTATCTGTCGTGATTGCTTCGCTGCGGAGAAGAAGGCTGAGGAGGTCGCTGCGGCAGCGTCAAGCAGCGCCGCTGTCTCACACCTTGTTCTTCCGCCGCTGGCTGGGACCGATCGGCAAATCAGCTGGGCGTCAACGATCAGGAACAAGCGGCTCGCAGCGCTAACCAACTCAAACAGCGACGCCGACTGTAACGCATGCCTTCGGATCACTGATGCCAAATGGTGGATCGATTGCCGCGATGTAGGTGACGTTGATCTGGTGGCAGCCGCGAACCGAGCGTCAAACATGCAATGCGTGCCGACGCTCATTCCATCAACTACAAATCCCACGATCGCCCTCTGAAGGCATAGGCCGACCTCGCGATCCGCGCCGATAAGCAAGACGCCTATGTGTGCAAGCAGGGTTTAGAACTTCAGAATGAGGTGTTCAATTTCGCTGTTACCGACCCTGTTTGAACGGGATTTGTGTTCAAATCACATGCTCACTCAGGGTATACCCAAATTGACGATCAGTGTGACGTCTCGCCCTTTTTGATGGATGACGGAGAACCTCTAGATTTTGGTTTCCGCACAATCAGACAAAGCGACAGGGTTTGTCGCATCTGCCGGCGCACAGGTTGGGGCAGCCCCGGTCGCCTGACTGCCGCCTGTCGACAGTCATGTGTTTTCCGTCACTCTAAGCTTTCCCGTTTTCCCATCGAAATTCGCAATTTCGAGAATTTCATTTCGGGAACAGATTTTGGGAAAGCGAAACCCGCCTGTGGCCGTCAGCCGGTCGGCAGTGCCGTTTCCCCGTCCCACGTTCGTTTTTGGGAACAGCCGGCCGCGCGAAGATTCATATATCACGTTGCGAAAAGCCGAACTGGCACGTTTAATCCGCGCTCACGATTCCCATCCGGAGCAGCCTCCTAAATATCTCCAATGCTTCAACTGTGACATTAGGTGTAGCTAGAATCACTGGTTCAGGGGGGCTGCTCAGCCTTTGACGTAAGTAGGCCGTTCTTGCCACCGCGCCTGTAGCAAAGCAGACGATATCGAGTGCGTCGTAAGCAGCTATGTCAGCGCCAACAAAACTATATTGTGCACTCAAGTCGAGATTTGAATCGGTATGATTTAGATAGATCGATATTGATCTGGCATCGACCGATCGATCTTCCATGTAGCGAACGCATGCCGAGACGCTGTCATTTGCTACTCGCTTCGGTAATTCGTAATCGGCTAGGGTTAATAGTGAATGCGAAGCCATGAATATGAGCAACCTGTTCCGCTCATCATCTCCCAGGGACTGGTACTTTGCGTTATCGATGACTGACCAGCCAGCCGTCCATTCCTCGCTACTCACTTGCACACTCCTAATCACGCCATGCTTTGCTAAGCCACGACAATTGCGAAATCCGATCGGTTCGAGCAGCGCAGTCCCATATCGTGATCGATTCCGAGAACGCCGATGCCTTTTCGCCCGCCGTTCGCAATTGGACGCGTGAGATCGCAAGAACCATCTAGTTGCGGTCGCTCCTCTTTATATGGGAACATTGCGAACGTCGTTTCGACAATCATTGGCGGAGGTAATGCAGAATGGAAAGTAGCCGTCAGCTGGAAAACATCGGAATCGCAATCGCGCCGATGCTAGTTGGTTCGGTGTCCGAAATAAGGGTCGTGGCGGAAGTCCATGACGACTGGATCCAGAGGCGCTATGATGTCGTGCATGACGGCAAGCTTGTTGAAGGAGTGGAAGGCGAGAGATCCGTGAACCGATCCGTCAATGATGCTCTATCTGCGCTCAGACGTGACATGCTCGAAGAGGGTCAGGTAGACTGGCATCATTGCGCTTATATCTTAAGGGCTGACGGAGCCTTCGAAATCGAATTCGATCGTAGCAGACCGCCGAGTGCATAAATGTCGACGACTGGAGATCTCTAGCGGAACAGTAACTGCCTCGTTTCCGAGCTCGACCATTCCGCTGCCTACCGTTCTCGGCCATTCCCGTAACAGCATCGATTCCGAGAACGCCCGAGCCTTCCCGCTGACGGTTCGTTTTTGAGAAGGTCTGGACCGCTCGCTTGCAGTCGGGCGAGAGCCGCTGCATCGTCCGAGCCGGATCGGAAAATTTCGCGTGAGGCGACTTTGAATGGAAACGCGAGCAGCTTCGACGGAGGATGCCGAGGGAATGGGGCAGGTGCTTCGGGAGATCATCGAACATACCGGCCGCCAGCGGCCGAGCGACGCTGAATTTGTAATCGGCCGCTATATTGCCGATCCGACAAGCATACGCTGTACCGTCGCCGTTGATAAATTGGGGCGCATTGTCGGTTTTCAGTCTCTGAAGAGAGCTACCGCTGGCAACCCGTATGACACGCCCGAAGGATGGGGCATCATTGGAACCCATATCAGTCCAAGGGTGCATCGGCAGGGTGTCGGGAAGCTCTTGTTTTCAGCGACGACGAAAGCCGCTCGCCAGGCAAGTCTAGAAAAGATCGACGCTTACATCAGCGCGGACAATCCATCGGGTTTGAACTATTATGAAGCGATGGGTTTTCGCACCTACCGAACGCCCGATGGAATCGTGCAAAAGGTTTGCGACCTAGTCTAAATCGATCCTGCCGCTTGCCGTGGACCGTTCCCATTTTCCGATCTTTTTTGGGAAAGCCGCGCAAGCAGAAGCCTCAATCGTTGAACTGGCAAAATATTAGGCCGCTATTACGGCTGCCCATTTTTTATGCGCCTCCAGATCGCTCCCGAACCCGGCGCCCAAAAGGACATCGCGCCAGTCAATTTGGGCGAGAAGCACCGCGTTCTCGAACGCAGTGATGCTCCCATCCGATAGTTTCAAAATCGCGAGCCAAATGCGCTCCATTGCTTCGCCATCGATATCTCGAGAATGGACTTGCTCCGGTCCGCAATCGATTACTAGCGTCGTTTCCACCCGCTCCCACAAGTTCGGTGGAAAGACGGCACGAAGAACGTGATGCGTCCTAAGGGTTATATGAAGCGCATTGTTCGGCACATTTCCGCCCTTCAGGCTCAGCACACTCACTTCTACAAGCACGCATATTCCCGCTCAACCAGCCTTTTGGGGAGAGGGCGGCTGCGTCAGGGACGTCCGATAACGCCGTTTGCCTTCCCAATAGCGGACGGTCCGCTTTCTGCCCATTCCGGCCGTTCCGCTGTCGCCCAAAGTCAGACGCTCAGGTTGAAGATCCGCGAGGCCAAAAGCAGCCATTCGTTAGTCCGCGAGCCCCATTGGTGCCCAGCAGCAGGTGCTCCGCTTGCAGCAGGCAAGCCGGGTGATTATTATCGAATAGTATACATAACAAGATGCTTATTATAGCTTCCTCAGAAGCATATAGTCTTTATAGACTCATTGTTGTACGGACTAATAACCACCAATTAATGCTGTTGATCAATTATTGAATCTTAATATCCCAATAATAAATGCATTGAACGCGACATAACTTATGTTATTGACAATGCTATCCGGATTAGTCGAATTTACCGCGTTAGAGGGGAGGGTGATATGTTCAACGATCAAGACCGCGTTTACTTTGCCCAACGAGCTGCAGCCACACGAGCGTTGGCGTCGAATACGTCAGACCCAGCAATTCGCAAAAGCCATGCAGACATGGCGGACAAGTACCATCGCCTGTCTAAGGCGGCGCAGTCTCGGAAATTGATCCGTATCAAGGCAGTCAAACTATCTTGTAGGGGCCTAAAGACCTATGATTTTCCATCATTTTGAGCTTGCCGGATGGTTGATATGGTTCATGACACCGATAAACTAACTCAATTAATTGAGCAGGCTCTTGTATTAGCAGATGATAACGAACTTGATTTGGTAAGCATTAAGCTGGATGAAGCACTTAATGAATTGATAACCTATCGGATAGAGCCTGGTATTTTGTCGAGTATGGATTCCTTAATAAGCGACTTTCCAACAGCTGTTGCATTGCAAACTCGTTCTGGCGATAATGTCGTATCGCTTCGCTCACCTGCTAGTTTAGAGCGATTGATGAGCGATCATATAGATCTCGACATCCGCCGTAAGTCGCTAATTCAGCTGGTGCGTGGGCCACAGAATGTCATTGAGGCTCAGCGACAGCTTACCGAATTTGGAAAGCTTATCGATGCGCACCGGGCTTTGGAACGATGCTGCATCTACGGCCCTCTAATGACCAGAGGGATCGACGCCGGTTTCTCTTTAGAAGAGAGGCTCAGGACGCTGCTTGGTGAAATAGAGACTGATTGGGACAGTTATCTTTATACCTGGGATTGCGATAGGCTAGAAACGCAATGGGTAGAATTCGCTGTCGCGACACACACTATCTTGGCTCGTGCAGGCGAACGTATGCGTCTCGAAGAAAAAGTCATTTACCCCCTATGCTTCATGAGCGGGCTAATTAACATGAAAGATGCCGTTAGTTAAGCGCACCTGACTTTGCAAGCTGCGCGACAGTCAGTGTTTCAATCAATATAACTATGCCGACCTTCTATTCCTCTTTACGCTGCCCTTATTGATGTTTGTGGTGGCGTCCGAGCGCAAGGACGCTTGGCCTGATGATCATAAAGAGCGACAATCTGCTTTCTTCCCATCAATACCCCATTCGGGGCAGGCGAGAGCCGCACTACGGCAGAACACGATCCCGATAGCGCTGCTACCGCCATCGTGGACGATCGGATCGTAGCCCCCGTTCATGTCCGCGACGAACACATCGGGTCACTCCAACCGATCCGCGTGAATGGCACAAACCCGGTTTAAATCGTCAGCCATTCGCGGGCAACATGGAGTCGGCGTCATGCCGCTATTTGGCGCCTGCGGGGCTGTGAAAGCGATGCCCGCTATATCACTAGCCGTGCCTGAAACCGGACGGTCCGCTTTCCTTCCCATCCCGGACATTCCTTGATGCAAAAATTAAAAGTTTTGCATCAGGCCACCACGTTTTTCGGTAACTATAAGCGTCTGCCAAACCGAGCGATCAACTATGATATTGCTCAATTATGGAGAACACTGGGCTACCCCAATCATAGCTGAATTCGTCATAGCGATATCCAGTAAAAGACGCTGCTAGATCAATCGGAACGTCAAGTAAGTGGTCAACGTCGCTATCTACGCCACCGCTTGCGTTTTGCGCATCTATCTTGGAGATTTCTATTTGTCGTAATTGGTGCGGGACCGGGCCGGTTGAGGAAACATCGCATGTTCCTTCCTGGGCATCATGACTGACATTCCATGTGACGGTGCCGTTTTGTGCCGCAAAACACGAACTGAACATCACATGCTCTTCGACCTGGAATCCAACGATTTCGGTATCAGAGGAGCGACCAATGGTACTCGGACTGATCGCATATTCGAAATCATTAGACCAAATGATTGTCCACCCAGTTGGTAGTGAGGCGGCAGAAAATGGCGCTTCGTTGGCCTCGTCCGCCACGCCAGTATCTTTGAAACCCATTATCTCGAGCGCGCGATCCTTCGGTAGTCGAAGCGCCACCCATGATATCGAGAAGCCCATAAACCCTCCGTGTTTTTACGCCTCATACAGTATCGGTGACGACGACTGTTTCTACAAATGGCGCTTGGGTTGGCGTGATGCATAATTCACGGATTTCGCATCAGCGCATAAACAGCCGGAAGCCGAGCGCCCCTGTGATGCAAAATATTGATGCATCCCGAATACCCGTTGATTGGTTGGTTTCTTGAGGTGTGGCCTCTAAAGCGGCCATTCCGCTTTCCTGCCCAACCCAGACATTCCCGAATTCGATTGGTTGTGGGAACGCTCGCGCGAAGATCGACAATCCCGCGATCTGATCGCTACGAAGGGCTATGTCCGTGCCCAGCCACTATAAGAGGCAGCGCCCGTCGTCATATCGATCACAAAGGTGTCACCGCCGATCCGGCTTGCATAAAATCGTCCTTCGATATTGCTGATGGCGGAGAAGGTGTCGGTCGCGGGGCGGGTCGCATCGAACTTCCGGTGCATGTCGTCCGTCGCGCCTGGTTCCGGTGCGATCTGCCAAACGGGCCGGTTGCCGGCGTCGAACAAGAACACCTCTCGCCCCCAGATTTCGCGGTGAATGACATCCCTCGTCGGATACGCTTCGAATAGAACCAGACGCCCCGAGCCGGGCACCGGTAAGATCATGCCGATAGGGTAAGACTGCACAGCCTGATCCGATATTCTTGTTCCACACACCACAATACGAGGCAGCGGTTAATTCCTCAAACTCGATCCTTTTCGGGAAAAGCTGAGCCCCGCAATGTCGGCTAATGCCACCTGCCTTCCCGAAAGCTGCCGTTCCGCTCCCCTCTCCCATTATCGCCGTTCAGCGGCCGGATGTGCGGAAAACCCGGTCGTAATCATAGTTGTGCGACAAACAGGTCAGACCGTCCGAAAACGTCATGAGGGATTCCAGCGTGGCGGCCGGATCGATATGATCCGGCATGGGGTACATCGAAGGTCTTCCACGCGATCAGATGCAGTTGCTGCCGGCGTCGGTCGATGACTACGTATCGGCGGACAACCCGGCGCGGTTCATCGCGGCGTTCGTCGACGAGCTGGATCTGGGTGAGCTTGGTTTTGGCCGGGCGCGACCCAAGGCGACAGGCCGGCCCGGCTATGATCCTGCTGATCTGCTGAAGCTGTACCTCTACGGCTATCTGAACCGGGTCCGGTCGAGCCGGTGCCTGGCGGCAGAGGCAGGACGCAACTTGGAAGTGATGTGGCTGCTGGGCGGCCTGCAACCGGACTTCCGCACGATCGCGGATTTCCGGCGCGTCAACGTGGCCGCGTTCAAGCCATTGTTCCGGTCGTTCGTGTTGCTGTGCCGCAGGCTAGACCTGTTCGGGCGGGAGTTGGTGGCGGTGGACGGCACACGGCTCAAGGCTGTGAACAGCCGTCGGCGCAACTTCACTCGCCAGAAGCTGGCTGGGTGGATCACAATCGCCGATGAGCGGATCGAGGAGTATCTGACCCGGCTCGACCGCGCCGACCAGGCCGAAACTGAAGCGGAAGGAGCTTCCGCACGCGCCGCTGTGCTGACGGCGAAGATCGCGCGGATGCGCGAGCGCCGGCTCCGGCATTCGGCGATGCTGGCCGAGTTGGTCGCCAGCGGTGAGAGCCAGAAGTCGCTGACCGATCCTGATGCTCGCGGCATGGCGATGCACCCCAAGGTCGGCGTCGGCTACAACGCGCAGGTCGCCGTCGACGCCCGGCACAAGCTGATCGTGGAACAGCACGTCACCAACGCCGGTAGCGACCTTGGCCTGCTCGCGCAGACTGCTGGCGCCGCACGCGAGTTACTGGGCGTCGAGCGGATCGCCGCGGTAGCCGACAAGGGCTATTACAAGGGGGAGGACATCGCTGCCTGCGAGACGGTCGGTGTGATCCCCTACGTCGCCCGCCCAGAGCGTGGTCCTGCCATCGACCAGGGCTATTTCGGCAAGGACGCTTTCGCCTACGATGCGGCGCAGGACTGCTACACCTGCCCTGCCAGGAAGCGCCTCGATCCGTTTAGCCGCTCCGAGAAGGACGGTCATTGCACCATCCGCTACGGCAACCGGCAAGCCTGCCGGGCCTGCCCACTCAAGCCACAATGCACGTCCGGTACGGCGCGGACCATCAACCGCTGGGAAGGCGAGGCGGTGCTCGACCGCATGGCCGAGCGGCTTGCCACCCGCCCCGACATTCTCGACCGGCGCCGCGAAACGGTCGAGCACCCCTTCGGCTCGATCAAACAGTGGATGAACCAGGGCGCGTTCCTGATGCGGGGGCTCGGCAGCGTGAATGCCGAGTTAAGCCTGACCGCGCTCGCCTACAATCTGAGGCGAGCCATCACGATCCTTGGGATCCCCGCCATGCTCCAGGCCATGCAGGCCTGAAAGGCACGCGTCCGGCTGCCAGAACCACCCTTATAAGCCGGCTATCAGCAGCCAAGGCGCAGTTTATGCGATATCAAAGCGGACTTGGGCCGAAAATAGCGTCAGCGACGGCTCTTCTGACACCCGATCGAGTGCGCATCTGCCCAGAATACGTTTTCGGACGGTCTGAGGTGATTTTGGACGGCAGTCGCAGCCGCTGAATGGTTTCCGGGAAGCTGGCTACAAAAACCGCTACCGTGCGAGCCTTTTCCACCCAAGCCAGATACCACTTATCGACGTCACAACACCGGCGATCGAGAACAGCCAGATCAGTCCATCCCAGGCCGGCCGGTGCAATGTCAGCGTGTTCAGATCCCATCTGTGGAGGAGGTTGAATACCCAGCGGTACACCCTCTGTCGTTCATCGACCGTCCGGAGAACTTCCCCGGTAGCGGGATCGACATAGAACCAAGTCTGCGCCGGATCGGCAAAACGCAGCCGCAACACTGGTAGACGCGGTAGCATCCCGACCGCATACCAGTATGCATCGGGCGCCGTCAGGCAATCGACCGAGAGTAGCGGCGCGGAGCTCTCCAGATGACGTACGGCCCTCACGATGGCCACCTCTGTAGCTTGGGATGGCGCGAGTGTGACCGCATTCAACACTACTCGCCGCCCGTCGTGATAGGACAGCAGGACGAGGGGGGTTCCCGCATGGTGAGTCAACTGCGCTATCACCGCACCCTCGCCTGCTATGCGGAGCCGGTCGAGTGCTAGGTCCGGCATCGGATCAGAGGCCTGATAAATCCGCATCGCCGCCTTGTCCGGCTTCGTCCCGCCAAACAAATGACCAGGGTCTACCGACAGCCAACCGCTAAAGATCCAGGCGACTAGGAAAGCACCACCCACCAGCCCCGCGACATGATGCCAGAGCATCCAGCCGTTGTAGGGTGTCATTCGCCCGCCTTTGAAGCGCCGTGCGCCGATGCGGGTCCGCAGGATGCCGATCCACATCCCCGCGACCGCCGCGGCGATGCAGGGACCAGACACCCATAGCACGACCTGACGCCAAGCCGTTTGATCCTGTCTTAGAACCGTCGGATAGAGCCAGTGCGGCACCGAGCCGAGCCAATTCCAGAACCGCTCGCGACGGGTGGTCACTTGAAAGACGGCGCCCGTATTCGACGACACATAGGCCTCCGTGCCGGACGCGTCGGCAAGCGCAACCTTCCAAAGTGGACGGTGTCGATCGAAGCCGCCAGCAACCGTCCACTGATCCCGGGTCAGCCGTTCTACGTGCCTCGTCGGTGCGTTGGCAAAGCGGCCAGCGACCCGACCGGCGTAACGAGCATCGACTGGCCGCAGGACGGTACCGCGACTGGCGGCGAGAGTGGTGTGCGTTCCATCCCACCCGGTCACGCGCCAGACAGGCGCGCCGTCGCGCATCTCGAGGAACAGCTCCTGCGATAGCCGTCCGCCGTCCAGCGGGGGCGGCACGTTCACTGCTGCCCAGTCGATCGCCTCGCTCCCAGCCAGCTTATCGGCTGGCGAGAGGGAGGGATAAGGCACGTAGACCATCACCAGCCCGGACAGAAACCACATGGCGAAGAACAGGCAGCTGGCGATGCCGATCCAGCGATGAACGAGGTACAGCCAGCGCCGGGCAGTCTTGCCAAGCGCCGGCCGCCTGAGGGCGTTAAAAGCTGGCACGAAGCGAAACGTCGACCGAGCGGGGACGGCCAAGGACCCACTGCTGATTGTTGTACGTGTTTAGCGCGTAGGCCCGGTCAAACAGGTTGTAGCCGTGGATATCGACCGCGAGGCGTGGTGTCACCGCAAAGGAAAGCGTGGCATCGATCGTGGTGTAGCTGGGGACGCGGAAGCTGTTGGCGTTGTCCGAATAACGACGCCCGACGTAGCGCAGCCCGGCGCGCGCCTGGAGCGAGCGCGTTGCGTTCAAACGCAGCCAGAGATTGGCAAGCGTCTCGGGGACGTCTGGCGGGGTGTTGCCGTCGAAGCTCGAGCCGCCGGAGACGAAGTCGTCGAACGTCGCGTTGAGCACGCTGCCGTTTGCATCGATCCCGACGCCGTAGGGCAGATCGAGCAATACCGCGGCCTCGATCCCCTTGGCAGATCGCTGGCCGACCTGCTCGACCGGGCTCGTCGGGGTCAACTGTGCCAGCAGGCGTTTCTTGACTATGCGATAGGCGGCGAGGGTGGCGGTGCCGCGACCGTCGAGGAACACCGCCTTGGCGCCGACCTCAACTTGGTCGCCGACCGCGTTGCTGAACTGAACCTGCCCGGTCGAATAGGTGGTCAGCGTCCCCAGTGGGTCCACGCCGGTGGCATACTGCGCATAGAGCGACACCGTCGGGATCGGCTGATAGACGCTACCGACCCGCCAGGTCACGTTATGCAGCCGCTTGTCGAGCGCGAACGTCTCGGTGCTGACGCCGCCTGGATAGTCGATCGACCAGCGGCGGATCTTGTCGTGCTCGTAGCGCACGCCACCGACGATCGAGACATGCGTGCCGAGTTTCAGCCGGTCCTCGGCAAAGACCGCATATTCGGTGGTGCGCGTACGATAGCGCGGTGCGATCCCCTGCGTGTCGACGATCAGACCTGGATCGAACGCTAAAGGATCGACCTCCGAAACCTGGGGGTCCGAACCGAAGTTGTGGGAGTAGGTGAGTTTGATGAGGTTGACGTCAAAGCCCACGACAAAGTAGTTGCTGACGCCATCGGCGATGCCTGTCCTGAGCGTCACGCTGCCCTGATCGCCCCATTGCGTCTGATCGTGGACGATGCCGGTCATGTCGGTGCGCAGGATGCGCCCCGGTGTGCCGGTGTTGCCGCTGCCGTTGGCGCAGACGCCGTCCGCGGCGATCCAGCAATAGGTTTCGAGATTGAGCCAGGAGCGTTTGGAGGTGAGACGATAGGCCTGGTTGCTGACGGTGACCGCATCGCTCGGCGTCCAGTCGACCTGCAGGCTGGTACGGTTGTCGCGGTAGCGGATAAAGCCATCGCGTGTGTTGTAGTTTCGCTCCCCGATGCGGTCGTCGAGCCGTCCTTCGATCAGCGGCGTGCCGAAATAGCGCATCGGCTTCTGGTCGCCATAATCGTCACGCGCGGTGGCGACGAGCGTGTCGGTCGGTGCCCAGCGCAATGTGCCCGAGACTGCATAGCTGCGCGACTGGCCGCGATCGACATAGCCGTCCGATCGGCGATAGCTGCCATCTATGCGGTACGAGAGGCGCTCGGTGATCGGCCCCCTGCGCCAGCTGCCACATGGAAGCTGTCCTGCGAGCCATAGCCGATCTCGCCCTCCACGTGCGTCCGCTGCGTATTGGGTTTGCGCATCAGGACATTCACCGCGCCGCCCAGCGCGCCTTGGCCGTAGAGCACCGAGGCCGGGCCACTCAGGATGTCGATCCGTTCGACCATCCACGGATCGGTCGGAAAGGTGATCGTGCCCGCAGCCGGGAACAGCCTGATGCCGTCGATGAGCTGGAGCATGGATCCCTGACCGCTGAAGCCCCGTGCGGCGAGCGCGGTGCCACCGTTGCCGGGGTTGCCGGCGTTGCTGATGCCCGGCGCACGGCTTGTCGCGTCGATCACCGAGAGGTCGCCACGTGCGCGGATCGTGGTGCCATCGATGACCGAGATCGTCGCGGGGGTCTCGAGCGGCGTAAGGCCCAGGCGGCTGCCAGTCGCGTTTGGAGTGGTGAGCGTGTCGCGGGCATGCTGGCCGACAACTAGGATGTCTTCATTGTCGGAGGCAGGCAAAGACTGCGCATTGAGCGGCGCTGCAAAAACAGGCGACAGGAAAGCCCCCGCGACCGCGAGTCGAAACAATAGGAATGGCATTACGGTAATCCCCGGGGCGTCGAGCGAACCCGGCAGGGACCTCCCGCGAACGGCCGACATCCGCGCCATGCGGACGCCATCGCGACCGGCACGCATGCCCGTACGGTCCCCACCGCACACGTCGTCGCTCGACGGAGTACCGTGCCGCGGCCACCCCCTGGGCCCGGCAAGAGCGACCAGACGCCGGCAGGTCTCCTGGCTCACGGGTCATCACACGATGCACGGCCTTCCCAGGCCTTCGTGACTTACGTCCGGCCCAGTGGCTGCCCCTTCCTATGAAGGAAGAAGCGATATGCATCGCGCTCGCCGCTTACAGTTGCAGGGACAGCCTCGGATTCAGGCGGCGAACCACCCTCACCGCGTTCCCTATTAAGTCCCTCTCAGGACACCGACGCGATCATGCCAGCCTGCTTCAAAAGCAGTTCAGCGGCGCCGATGTATCCCGATCAATGCTCTTGAGCAATCGCCATAACCGAACGTCACGGTCTAGCGTCCAGGCGGCGTCCTCTAGCGCAACCTGCTTTTCCAATAGCGGACGGAACGCTCCTGTTGCAACGCGGCAACAACATCGTATGATACGCTATATCATGTCGCAGCTAGATTGAGGCTTATGCCCGATAATAACGGTAACCCTATTGCTATCCACGAACTGGCGGTTGCCTATGGCAACCATCGCGTTCTCGACGGTCTATCGCTCGATGTTCCCGCCAGCAGCATCACGGCATTGTTGGGTGGCAACGGAGCGGGCAAATCGACCACCTTGTCCGCTTTGCTCGGCTTTGTGCGTGCCGATGCAGGACAGATCGCAGTCTGCGGCATCGATCCAGGTGCGGACGCTGACGCGGCACGCCGACGCATTGCCTACGCGAACATCACTGTCATATGCCTCGCGGCCGTTCGTTCGGCCCTGCGAACTTCGCCAAAGTCCGACGCTCCGAATAGTCGCGGCGCCGCGACCAGCGCATAAAACCGGTCGTGAACAGGATCATGGGCAGTATACCCGCGACCAGCGCGAGCAGCCGACCGGTGAGCCCGAACGCCTCACCGCCATGCAGCGGGTGGAGCCAGTTCAGCACCGTGTCGCCGCCACTCTCCGCACGGCCGTCACGCACGGCAAGGATGCGACCATCATGGGGATCGAACCAGACATTGGTGCGCGGGAAGCGTCGGCTCGGCTCGCCGGGGCGGGCGAGATTGATACGGACCGCCCCTGAGGGAGTGGGCGGCGTTTCGATCCAGGCAAGCGCACCGTCGAGAAAGCGCCGACGTGCACGCATGATGAGCGCGTCGATGGTCAATCGGGTGCTTCCGGGCATCACGGCCGGCTTGGGTGTCTGGTAAAGCGGCGAGACGCTGGAGATGATCGGCCGGGTCTGGTCGGGCAGGTCGAGCATCACCCCCGTCGCGGTCACCACCAGCAACAGGATCAGTCCGGAAAGGCCGGCCAGCTTGTGCCAGTCGTATAGTCGCCGGATCGGCACGGCGCGCGTTTTGAACCGCAGCGCCCGCCACCAGCCCCCTGATCGCGGCCACCACGCCCACAAGCCGCTCGCCAGCAGTACTAGCATGACGATCCCGGCAATCCCCATCGCGATCCCGCCGGGCTGCTCCAGCAACAGGCGGTAGTGAAGATCGTAGATCCAGGTGACCAGCGTATCACCCCAGAAGCCGGTGCGGATCGTCGTCAGACGCTCCGGGTCGACCCAGGCGAGCAGCGGCGCGAAGGCGCGTCCTGTCGTTTCCTTCGGTGTGTAGTACCGGACAGGGATAGCGCCGCCCTCCCCCGTCACCTCGATCCGCCACGCGCCAGTGCGCGACGGATGCTCGCGGTGAAGCGTATCGATCACCGCCTGCCACGACGCCGGGCGTGCTCCCGTCGGCACCGCGCGCAGCGCCGGGCTGAGCGCAGCGTCGATTTCCGGATAGAACACCAGTAGACTGCCGGTCAGCCCGGCAAACGCGAACAGCACGCCGATCGTCAGCCCGAGCCACAGGTGGACGCGCCGCATCGTCACGCGCAGCGAAGGACGCGTCGCCATTTTAGAAGCTCAACCGCACTGCGCCGAACAGCGAGCGCGGGTCTGCCGGCGCGTGAAGCCGCTGCGTGCCGTCGTACCAGACATATTCGTAATGATCGTTCGCGAGGTTCTTCAGTTGCGCCGACAGTTCGAGCTGCGGTGTCACCTTGTAGGCGAGTTCCGCGTTCAGCACGACATAGTCGCCATAGCGCCCCTGCGTGTTCGCCGGGTTCAACTCATAGCTTGACTGTCCGTTACCCCAGAACGATACGCGCAGCTTCGGATCCGGGGTTAGGTCCAGCCCGCCCGAGAAGACGTTCTGCGGTACATGGTCGATCGCGTTGCCCGCCTGCGACGGCGTCGCCGGATCGGGCGTCACGATCCGTGCGGTCTGGTGCGAATAACTGCCCCAGAGCGCAACGCTGCGCACCGGCTTCACGTCAATTTGGAAATCGACGCCCCGCCGACGCGTCTTGCCGAGATTGTCGAAATCGCCCGATGGATCGTTCAGACGACGCTTCAGTTCGCCACTCGCGGTCTGCTGCCACAGCGCGACGCGCGCTTCCAGCCAGCGACCGCGCGTCAGTTTCACGCCGCCCTCGAACCCTTCGTTGATCGACGCCGCGACATCGACGACGCGGGGCGCCACCAGATACGCACCTGAGCCGGCACCGATCTGGAAGGTCCGGCCGTAATTGCCGTACACCGTGACGCCGTGCACGGGCACGATCGCGACGCTCAGCTTGGGCTGGCTGATCGTGCCGTAATCGTTGATCGGCGCGGTCGTGCCAGCGAGCCGGTTGGTGAAATCCCCCTCGACCCGGTCAAGCCGCCATGCGGGCGTGATCTTCAGCCAGTCGGTCGGTTCGATCACCGCCTGCAGATACCCGCCGTACACGGTTAGGCTGAATTTCTGGTCTCGCGTCTGGTTGGTGAGGATACGCCGGTTGGTCAGCCAGCGCAGACTCTTGTTGTCCTGCACCTGCACGTCGCCGCCCGCCTCGATCATCAGCGCGTCGCTGGCGTGGTAATGCAGCGCGAGCGTGCCGCCATATTGCCATTCCTGGGTCAACCGGCGTTGTTGCGCGACGTTCGCCGAGAAGCGGACGTAGCGGTCGTCGCGCAAAGCGTTGGCATAGCCCTTGGCACTGAGCGCGAGATCGCCGGTGAGGTCGGAATCGAGGTGCACGCTGTACTGTCCGAGCCGACGCTTGCCGCCATCGGTTTCCGAAACCGCGTAGGAGCGTCGTCGGTTCGTATAGGCATCGGCATCGGTCAGGTAGCCTGGCTCCTCGGCGGTCGCGTTCGAATGGCGGACGATCGCGCCGAGCCGCGTCGATCCGAAGTCGTAGAACCATTTGGCCGCGAGATTGAGCCGGTCGAGATCGGCATGGTCGCGAAACGCATCGGTGCGTCGGTAGCTGACCAGGTAGTTCTGGCTAAACTGGCCGCGTTCCAGACCCGCGGAGACCTGACCGTCGATCGTCCCGAACGCGCCCGCGATGGCCCGCGCGTCGAGGTAGCTACCACCGATCCGCGTCAGGATGTTCGCGTTGCCCGCGATATTATGCAGGCCCCAGCGCGGATCGGAGGTGCCGCGGACCAGTTCGATCCCGGCGATGTCGAGCGGCGAGACCATGTCGATCCCGGTCATGCCGCCGGCATTGTCGTTGGTCGGGACGCCGTCGATCAGCAGCTTGACCGCGTTGATCTCGCCTTCGCCATTGAAGCCGCGGATCGAGAAGCGGCCCGAGGTGGTGCCCTGGTTAAAGTCGGTCAGCACGACACCCGGCAGCCGCGCGAACAGCTCCCAGGTGTTGTCGACCGACTGGCGCTGGACGATGTTGCCGCCGAGTACGTCGACCGACGTCAGCACATTCTCGGTCGAGCGCGCCATGCTGGGCGCGGTCACGACGATATCGCCGATGGTGAAGCGCGTATCGCCCTCTACCGGCCCCGTCGCGGCCGTCCTTGCGGTATCCGTCTGTGCGGTGGCGGGATAGGCGAGCGCCAGACCCAACATCAGGCCTGGCACAGTGAGCATTATCGTCTTCACTTCAGTCTTCCCCTTAATTCGTTACTTCGTCGATCTGCGGATTCAGCCGTTGGCGGCGAGGGCCTCGGCCTGTTTCCTGAATCCGGCGATCAGTTCGATCATCGGCGCCTTCACCTCGGGACGCGCGGTCTTGAGCGTGCCGGCGTTGAAGAGTGGCTGCGGATCATATTCGCTCATCAGCTGGGTGCATTCGGCGTAGGTCCGGTCGCGCAGTTCGGCGATCATCGTCGGCCCGAAATCGAGCCCCGACGTCACTCCCGCGCCGGTGATGCGGTTGCGGTCGCGCACGACACGCGCGTCGGTCGGGATCGCGCCGAAACCCGCCAGCGCGTTGCGGCACGACCAGTGCGAGGTGGCCTTGTACCCCTTCAGCGATCCGGCCTTGCCGAGGATCAGCGAGCCCGAGCAGACGCTGGTGACGTATCTCGCGCGGGCACCGCGATCGGCCATGAATGCAATGGTCGCGGGATCCCGAGCCGCAGCGATCGTCCCGTCGGTGCCGCCCGGCGCGAACAGCACCGTCAAGTCCCGCGAACGGGTGTCGAAGGTGGCGTGCGGCGTGATTGTCACGCCCGCGTCGCTGGTCACCGGTTCGAGCGTTTTCGCGACCAGCATGACCTTGGCGCCCATCATCGATGCGAACATCGACTGTGGCCCGATCAGGTCCATGACGGTCATGCCGGGGTACATGAGCATCGCGATCTGTTCGTCGCCTATCCAGTGGATGCCGTCGCCGCTGTTGCCGGGCATCGCGTGGTTCATGGGCGGCGCCATCGGCGCAGGTTTAAGCCTGGCGGACGCCGTCTGTGCGCCGGCCGCACCCGCCGCCAGCGGAGAGAGCAGCGTCATCAGCGCAGCGGTACGGCGATCGATGTTCGTCATCGACATATCCTTTCAGAGACGCGTCTTGAGCGTGACGAACGCCGAGCGCGGCTGCGTCGGCATCACGACCGGGAAGGCGAAATACTGATAGGTGTCGAAGCTGCGCGCGCCGCCCAGGTTGACGGTTGACACCTGCACAGTGAACCGCCCGATGTCATAGGATGCCTGCGCGTCGATCGCCGCATAGCCCGGCACGGACACGCTGTTGGGCAGCGTGATCTCGCGCGCGGTGAAGGCGGTGACGCCCGCACCCAGCGACAGGCCCTTCGCCGCGCCGCCCAGGACGCGATACCGTGCGGCGATACGCCCGCTGTGCCGCGGCACGCGCGGCAACCGGTCGTCGATCAGCGATGTGTTGGTGTCACGGGTGACCGCAGCATCGGTATAGGCGTAGTTCGCGATGATCGAGAACGCCGGGCGCGGTTCCCAGATCAGGTCGGCCTCGATCCCGCGCGATCGCTGCTGCCCGGTCTGCACCGCGAAAAACGGAAAGGCCGGATCGGGATCGGGCGTCGCGACGTTGTTGCGCGTCTGTTCGTACACCGCCAGCGTGCCCGACAGGCCGATGCCGGTCGCCGCAAGCTTGATGCCACCTTCGACGTTGCGCGACGTTTCCGGCCGCGGCGTAAAGCGGCTCATGAGGCCGAACGCGCCACGAAAGGCTGTGGCATAACCGGCATAGAGCGCTACCCCCGGCACGACGTCGACCGTCGCACCGATCCGCGGCGACAGCCGATGATACGTTTCGTCTGTCGCCTGCTGGTCCTCGCGGAACCTGAGCCGCGTGTAGCGAAGCGATCCGGTGAGGTGCAGCCAGCCATAATCGGCCTGATCCTGCGCGTAGATGGCCCGCGTCTCGTATCGGTCCGTCTGCAGGAGACTGGGAGGCAGGATTTCGCCGAACGACACGTCGTAGGTCGGATCGGCGAGGTCGATCGATCCGCGCGTCATGCCCGTGAAGGCCATGTCCGAATAGAAATCGGTATGGTCGTAGCTCGCCCCGACGAGGAACGTGTGCGTCCCGCCCACCATCTCCGTCTTGGCGACCAGGTTCGCATCGAACGTCGCCTCCTCGAAATGGCTGAGCATGTTGAGCGCGAGCAGCGGATAGGTCGTCGGGGTGGCGGGGTCGGCCGGGTACATGTCCGGATAGATGAAGGTCCCGAACTGCGGCACGCGGCTTTCGTAATAGCGGCCTGTGACGGTCAACCGCACGTCGTCGCCGAAGTCGTGCCGCAAGGTGCCGGTGACCATCTGGTTCGTGGTACTGGACCGCGGCTGACCGTTCGGCGCGCCGGGAAAGGCATTGCGATCCACTTCGCCTGCCAAGGTCTGCGCGGCGGGAAGCCCCGAATATTCCAGTTGCTCACGGCGACCATATTGCCCCTGCACCATCAGGTCGGTCCGGGTGCCGAGCTGGAAAGCGATGCTCGGCTGGACGAAGATCCGCTCGCCCTCGATCCGGTCGACCCAGTGGTCGTTGCTCTGATATTCGCCGGCGATACGCGCGGAAATGCCCGTTGTGATCGGCACGTCGAGTTTGCCGTAAGGATTGAAAGTCGCGAAGCTTCCGGCCCGGATCGCGGCATAGCCCTGAAGCTTGGTTCCGGGGCGCTCGCTTTCGATATTGATGAGGCCGCCAAGCGGCGAGCCGACGCCGCCGCCGTAGAGTGTGGCGCTCGGGCCTTTCAGCACGTCGATCCTGCGGATGCCGACCAGGCTTGCGGGATCGTTGGCCGCCGAAAACGCGCCGAACATCGGCAGGCCATCCTGATAGATCTCCGCCATGAAGCCGCGCACGATCGGCCCTACGGTCAAGCCCTCCTCGGGGCGGTTGCCGACGACACCCGACACATTCGCCAAAGCCTCGCCGAGCTGGCGACGATCCTGTTCGCGCAGCAGCGCGCCGGTCAGCACCTGCACCGACTGCGGCACATGGATCAAAGGCGTGGTGGTGCGCGTTGCGGACGCTGTCTCGGGAACGGCATATCCGTCGCGGATACCCGTGACGACGATCGTATCGCCAGTCCAGCTTGGCCCGGCATTGGTCGGTATGGGGTCAATCGGCGCAGTCCGAGCTTCGACGTTCTGAGCGTGCACGGTCGGAATTGAGAAAGACGTACAGGGTGCGGCGACGGCGACAGCCATCGTCGTCCCAAAAAGAGACTTCGGTCGAAACATCGAAAATGCCTTTGACTGGCGCGCGAGCCTTTGGCAGCGCACCATGAACGACAGCGACCCGCCCCCGATGGGAGGCAGGTGCGATTCAACAGGTCAACTGAAGACGGGCGGGCCTTGCGAGGGCGGCCGGAGATGCGGCGTAAGTGCAAGGCGCGGCGATCCGACCGCTCGCGAGCCAACCGCCATGACGAAGGCGATGGCCGCGATCAGCAGGACGGGATCGACCGCCGCGAGCGCGTGCGCCGAAAGGCTGGAGAACGCGCACGGCATCTCCGTCTTGCCATGCTCGTCGGACTTGCCTTGATCGGCCATGTCGCCGTGCATCCCCGGCATGGTCATGTCCATGTCCCTGCTCGTGCCAGGGTTAATGGTCTGCGGTGCGACCCCCGAGCAGATCGTGATCGCGATCCGACCGTGCTCGGCGGAGATCATATAGCCCGACGGGATCAGCAGCTTCAGCGCCAGCGCCGCAACGCAAATCAGCGCAGCAAGATGGCGATGAGCCAGAACATGGCGGCGAAGTGCGAACACCCGATGCGAGGTAGCCCAGTCATGAGCAACTGTCACTTGGACAGGATGACCTCCTCGTGACGTTCGTGCGATCCGAACCTGCCGCCGTTTCATGCGCAATTCCGCCCGGGAACATTCGTTGGCAAAGAAGCAAAAATAATCGCGGGTTCCCAATATCATGGGGATATCGAAATGGACTTAAGCACCAGCCCTGCAGCGCACATGAGACATAATGTCACATCGACCAGGGCGACGGCGTGACTTAGCGCGTTCTCATGCCGGCCATTCGCCATCTTGTTCAAAACCATTCGCTGGCGATAGTCTTGATCCTTGCGGTATCGCTTGCATTACGGCTCGTCGTACCGAGCGGATACATGCCGACGATGTCGCACGGCAAGATGATCGTATCGATTTGCTCGGGCACGATGACCGAGCCGATGGTCCTGGAGGTACCCGGACTGGCGCAGCAGCCGGACGATGCGAGCCACGACGCCCCCGCAAAGCATGACACACCGTGCGCCTATGCCGGCCTGACGATGGCGGCGCTTGCTGCAGTACCGCTCGACCTGCTGATCGTCGCTCTGGCCTTCACGATGGGCAGCGGCCTACGCCCTGGACCGGCACCGGTCGAGACGTCGCGGTACGGGCTTCGACCGTGGGCGCGAGGCCCCCCTTCCCCCTCTGACCAGTCGTTCATGCGTCTGAACGTCCACTCGGTGGTCTCGTCCAGCTGAGCCGACGCGCGGCGCCCGCTTCGTCAGAGATGCCCGCGTCGATCGCGGGCGGAACAGGATCATCAATGTCTAACTCATCGTCCGTCCGGGCGAGGGCGTCGTGTGCCCGGCGCCAAGGCCCCGTCTCACTGATCGGAAGGGCAGCGGAATGCTGACTCCCGGTGAACGGCGTTTCCGCCGAAAACTCGACATCTTCGTGGTTCTGCGGGTCGCGGTCACCGCGATGCTCCTCATGCTGGAACGCGCGACCGAAGAGCGTGCAGGCGCAACCGATCCGCAGCCGGCCACGAGCACGGCAGGATGAACTTGGTGCCGAGCGCCAGTCGTTCGGCATCGCTCCGTGCCCGGCCAGGTCCGGCACGACGAACAGGCCTCCCATGACAGATTATGCGCTTCTTCTCGCACGGATACAGTTCGCCTTCACGGTATCCTTCCACTTCCTGTTTCCCGCGTTCTCGATCGGGCTCGCCAGCTTCCTGATGACGCTCGAGGGCCTTTGGCTCAGGACCGGGCGCGGCGTGTACGCCAACCTCTACCGCTACTGGCTAAAGATCTTCGCGATCGTGTTCGGCATGGGCGTCGTCTCCGGCATCGTCATGTCCTACCAGTTCGGCACCAACTGGTCGGTGTTCTCCGACCGGGCCGGCCCCGTGATCGGTCCGTTGATGGCCTACGAGGTGCTCACAGCCTTCTTCCTGGAAGCGGGCTTCCTCGGCGTCATGCTGTTCGGCATCACGAAGGTCGGGCGCGGACTGCACTTCTTCGCTACCTGCATGGTGGCACTTGGCACTCTAATCTCGGCGACCTGGATCCTGAGCGTCAACAGCTGGATGCACACTCCGACCGGCTTCGCGATCAATGCGCAAGGGCAGTTCGTCCCTGCAGGATCGTGGCTGCCGATCATCTTCAACCCCAGTTTCCCTTACCGGCTGACCCACACGGTCATTGCCGCATTCCTGACGACGGCGCTGGTCGTCGCCGCGGTTGGTGGATGGCACCTGCTGCGCGATCGGGCGAACCTCGGCGCGCGCAAGATGCTGGCGATGGGCCTGGGCATGATCGCGGTCATGGCACCGCTCCAGATCCTGGCTGGCGACGAGCACGGGCTGAACACGCTCGAGCATCAGCCGGCCAAGGTGCTGGCGATGGAAGGGCATTACGACGCGCATCCTGACGGAGCGCCGCTCATCCTGTTCGGCCTACCCAGCGACCGCGACGAGCAGGTCCGCTATGCCGTGGAGATACCCAGGCTCAGTTCGCTGATCCTGCGCCATGACCTGAACGCCCCGCTGCCGGGACTGAAGGATTTCGCGCGCAATCGACGTCCCCCGGCAACGATCCTGTTCTGGTCGTTCCGGATCATGGTCGGGCTTGGGCTGGCAATGCTCATGCTCGGCGTGTGGGGACTGTGGGCACGGTGGCGAGGCCGGTTGTACGACACACCCTGGCTACACCGTGCGGCGGTGGCAATGGGACCGGCGGGCTTCGTGGCAGTGCTCGCCGGCTGGATCACGACCGAGGTCGGCCGGCAGCCATGGGTCATTTATGGTCATATGCTGACGGCGGACGCGCGCTCGCCGATTGCTGCCCCCGCAGTGGCGACGTCACTTGCCGCTTTCGTCGTCGTCTACTTCGCGGTCTTTGGATTGGGCGTCCTCTACGTCCTTCGCCTGATCGCCAAACCACCCGAAGCGCATGAGGCTGAGCCGCGCCGCACGCCGCGCCATGCAGCCGGCATCACGCCGGCAGCGACCTTCGAGCCGACCAACAAGGAGAAGGACGCATGACCGGCCTGACATACAGTCTGGACCTTACGGTCGTCTGGGCCGTCATTATCGCATTCGGCATATTCGCCTATGTCGTCATGGACGGGTTCGATCTTGGCATCGGCATCCTGTTCCCCGGCTTCGAGGTCGGGGCGGAGCGTGACGCCGCGATGAATTCGATCGCGCCGGTGTGGGACGGAAACGAGACATGGCTGGTGCTAGGCGGGGGCGGGCTGTTCGCGGCCTTCCCTCTCGCCTACGCGATTATCCTTCCCGCCACCTATCCGCTGGTGATCGCCATGCTGCTGGGCCTGGTCTTTCGCGGGGTGGCGTTCGAGTTCCGCTGGCGCGATCCGGTGCACAGACGTTGGTGGGACAGGGCCTTCATGCTGGGTTCTCTGGTCGCAGCGATCGCCCAGGGCATGATGCTAGGCGCAATCCTGCAGGGCATCCGGGTCGTGGGCCGTGCCTTCGCCGGGGGATGGCTGGACTGGCTCACTCCGTTCACCGTCCTGACCGGTATCTCTGTAGCGGTCGGCTACGGGTTGCTTGGCGCGACCTGGTTGATCGGTAAGACGGACGGCCCCGCACAGGCGCACGCGCGACGGATGGCCAGGATGCTGAGCATCGCTACGGTCGTTGCAATGGCCGCGGTCAGTGTGGCGACGCCATTCCTCAGCTACGATTATTGGCGACGCTGGTTCGCGATGCCAGGGGTCCTGCTGACCGCGCAGGTACCGTTGCTGGTCGTCGTCATCACAGGAATCCTGTTTTGGTCGATCGCCCGCGGTAGGCACAAGCTACCCTTCCTCGCGGCGCTTGCACTGTTCCTGTTGGGCTATGTCGGGCTGGGCATCAGCATCTTCCCCTATGTTGTACCGCGCGCCATCACGATCTGGGCAGCTGCGGCACCGGAGCAGAGCCAGTTGTTCATGCTGGTCGGGACCGTCGTCATTATCCCGATCATCATCGGCTATACCGGTTGGGCCTATTGGGTTTTCAGGGGTAAGGTCGGCGAGGGGTATCACTGATGGCCACGCCCAAATCTCCGTTCGTCCGGCGGCTGTGCTGGCTGGCAGCGATCTGGACCGGGAGCGTGCTGGCACTTGCGGCGGTCGCCTTCGCCATTCGTTCGGTGCTACTTTAGTCTCTTCTACTCCGGCCGGGAAAGGCGAGTTTCCAGGCCGGAAGGGGGCTGCATGCATCGGTACGCGCCACGTGCCGGCGTCCGTCGGCGCACGCTCTAATCGGTGATCTTATCAGCCCGGGCGTCGATCATTCGCCGTGGCGGCGACTTCACGCACACCTGCCACGAAGCCCGTAAGCATGTCCTTCGCCCGAGCGAGTACCGCAGGGGGCGCGTGGTCCGGCGTACCGCTATCGAGCGAAGGCGCCGGTGCATATTCGGCAAACAGCTGGACCATCTGCGCAAACTCGGTGGGACGAAGCCGCTGGATCAGGGCAAGCGCCAGGTCGAGGCCAGCGGAGACCCCTGCCCCGGTCGCCCTGTTGCGGTCGAAGACGACGCGCTCATCGACTTCGACCGCGCCGAATTCCTTCAGCAGCGGTCGGCCAATCCAGTGCGACGTCGCGCGATACCCGTTAAGGAGTCCGGCGCGACCGAGCACGAGCGATCCCGTGCAGACACTCGTCACCCACTTGGCGCGCGCTCCACGATCGCGCAGGAAGGCGAGCATCGCCGGATCGCGCATCGCCGCCAGCGTGCCGGCGGTACCGCCACCAATCAGCAACACGTCGAGATTTTTGGGGCAGGTCTCGAACGTGGCGGTTGGCGTCAGGACGAGGCCGTTCTCGGACGGTATCGGGCGAATACTGTCGGCAACGAAGTGGATCGTCGCACCGGCCAGCCGGCCCAGGAAATAATGCGGCCCAATAACGTCGAGCGCCGTGACGTGATCGTACAGGACGATGCCGATCTGCTCATTGCCCTTCCAGGCGGCAGGAACCTTGTCCATGTAGCCGTTCGGTTCGGCGCTGGTGTATGATGCCTCCAAGGACGCCGTTCCGCTTGCCAGAAGCGTTCCAAACAGAGTCATCATCGTTGCCGTTCGGCGATCGCAGTCGACCATGTGTGGCTCCCCAGTGGTTCGTGGATACTCGTACGCCGGATGGTATCATCGCAACTTTCCCGGCCGAGGCCGAACCCAGCGCCTGCTTATCGCATGACTAACCACCGCAACCCCCTTGTCACTTGGGCAGAATGCCCAAGTGACAAGGCCCTGATCACGATAGCTCTGCGTCGTGCCTGCGATCCGCCGCCTCCTTGCGCAACGTCATCTTGCCGTGCTGCTATGTGTCGCGGTGCTGCTGTTGAAGCTGCTCGTTCCGACCGGGTACATGATCGCGAACGACGGCGGTGCGATCACCATCGTTACTTGCTCGGGCATGACGACCGAAGCGACGGCGATGCCCGGAATGGGCGACGACATGCCCACGATGAAGGCAGCGATGCCCGATCACGCGCCGTCGGCCGATCACGGCAAGACCGAAATGCCCTGCGCCTATGCCGGTCTTTCGGCACAGATCCTCGGCGCTGTCGATCCCGTCATCCTGTTGGCCGCACTCGCCATCGTCGCCGCGTCGGCCTTGCTGACAGCGCCCAAGGCAACGCTGCAACCTCATCCGTATCTACGCCCACCGCTACGTGGACCACCGCTCTCGCTGAACTGACGATCATCCGCCCACCGGCATGACCGGATGCAGCGGCACTGTCACCGTGCACCCGGCGCGTGATCGGGTGTGCGTACAGGCTCGTCACGTCGATCGACTGACCGGGAGGCGTCGACACCATGTCGGCGACCAAGCTCTCGCGCACGATCGATGGAGCCTTTCGCGATAAGGAAATCATCAATGTTTCGCTGCCTGTTTTTCGGGGCGATCGCCCTGTGCGCGCCGGTGCCGTCGTTCGCGCAAGTCGCGCCGGCACCGTTCACGCTTCCAGCGTTACCCTATGCCACCGATGCGCTTGATCCCGCGATCGACGCGACGACCATGACGATCCACCACGACAAGCATCATCAGGCCTATGTCGATGCGTTGAACAAGGCCGTGGTGGCCGATCCGTCGCTCGCGGGCCGATCGCTGGAGGCGTTGCTGGCGAAGGCCAGCACGCTCCCGCCGGTCGTCCGGAACAACGCCGGCGGTCATTGGAACCACAGCTTTTTCTGGAAGACGATGGCGCCGGCCGCACAGTCCGGGCAGCCTTCCGCCCCGCTCGGGGCCGCAATCGATCGACAGTTCGGTTCGCTCGCGGCATTCAAGGTCGCCTTCAGGGAAGCCGGTACGAAGCGGTTCGGCTCGGGCTGGGTGTGGCTGGTGGTGAAGGCGGATGGCACGCTCGCCATCACATCCACCCCCAACCAGGATAATCCGCTGATGGATGTCGCCGATGTGAAGGGCACCCCGGTGCTGGGCAACGACGTGTGGGAACACGCCTACTACCTCAAATACCAGAACCGCCGCGCCGACTATCTCGATGGCTGGTGGCAGGTTGTGAATTGGAAGACCGTTTCGGACCGCTTCGCTGCTGCGCGCACGCGCTGAACCCTATCAAAGGAAGTAGAATGACCTATCGCATCGCGCTGGCGCTCGTCGCCACGCTTGCCACCCCTGCCCTTGCGCAGGATGTCCGCAAGGGCTCGCTCACCATCTCGCAGCCCTGGTCGCGGGCTACGTCGCCGCGTGCCACGGTAGGGGCGGGCTTCCTGACGATCCGCAACGCCGGAGCACGAGGAGACCGGCTTATTTCCGCCACGTCGCCGCGCGGAACGCGTCGAGATCCACACCATGTCGATGGACGGCGGGGTCATGCGGATGCGCCAGCTCGTCGATGGTCTCGCAGTGCCGGCAGGCGGCACTGCGACGCTCGCGCCGAGCGGCAATCACATCATGCTGATCGGCCTGAAGTCCCCCCTTAAGGCAGGCGAACGGGTTCCGGCGACGCTGCGTTTCGCGCGCGGGGGACGGTGACCGTGCAGTTCGTCATCGGTGGCGCTGGCGATGCAGCGCCGGCCGGTCAGAATGGGGGGCATAAGTGATGTCGGATCCACGCACGCGCGGGTTGCTGCGCGGTACCGCTCTGGCAACCGTCCTCACGCTCGGGCTGGTCGTGACCGTCACGGGATGTTCGCGCCAACCCAATGCCTCCGGCAATAGCGCCACGACATCGCAACGCGCGGGACCAGGCGGGCCGTTCACACTGGTCGACACCAAGGGAAAGACGGTCACCAATGAGACGCTCAAAGGCAAGCCCTACGCGATCTTCTTCGGCTTCACGCGTTGCCCGGATGTGTGCCCGACGACGATGGCGCGCATGGAATTGCTCCGCAAGCGGCTCGGGACCGACGCGGACAAGATGAACGTCGTGTTCGTCTCGGTCGATCCCGAGCACGACAAGAAGGAGGACATCGCCAGCTTCCTCTCGATGTTCGATGCGCCGGTGATTGGTCTGACCGGAGACCCAGCCGAGCTCAAGCGGATGGAGAAGTCGTTCAAGATCTATGTCGAACGTGTGCCGCTGCCGAACGGCGATTACACGATCGATCACACCGCGCGGATACTGCTGTTCGATCGTGATGGGCAATTTGTCGACACGATGGACGCCAAGGAACCGGAGGCTCAGGCGGTAACTAGACTGAAGCGACTGATCGATGCTTAGGTTTCTCGGGATGGCGGGCGCTTTTGCGCTCGCCGGCTGCGGCATTCCGAACACGGTCGTCGACAAAGGACGCATCGCTCAAGCGACTGAAGCGCACTTCGGCAGTGCGCGGTTTCCGATCGAGCTTGGTCCGGTCGTCATAAGCGGCGATCACGCGATCGCGGACTGGACCCAAGGCGACTTTGGCGGTCGGGCCTTGTTCGAGCGGGGGACGTACGGCTGGATGCTCGTGCTCTGCAGCGGCGATTCGATCCGACGCGCGGAGAATCTGAAGCGCGCTGGCGTGCCCGACTTCAACGCCGGCTGGATCGCCGACCGGCTTGCCAAAGCGGAAGCCGAACTGCCCCCCGAGAACCTAGCTCGCATGAAGCGCTTCGTAGGCACGGCGCAGGACCACGAAAACTATCTGAAGACACTGGAGGGGAAGTGATATCCGGACCGAGCTCAGCGCTACCTTTCGATCATGCGGAAGGTTTCACGGCGTTCATCCTCCGGCGTGATCGAACGAGGTCAGGATTGGGCACGGTCCCGCGGAACCGCTGGCGCATTCGCGTGCTAGCCGTCGAAGCGAGTCCCGCGCCTTTTCCAGCGCCTCGATCTGAAAGCCCAGCGCAACGAGCCGCTCCTTCGCCAGCGCCAGGACCCTTGCCCGATCCTCGGTCGCGTCGAGCGCGAGCAGTTCGCCGATCTGCTCAAGCGTGAAACCGGCTGCCTGCGCGGAACGGATGAACCGAAGCCTACGAACATCGTCGTTGTTATAGCGCCGGATACTCCCCGACTGGCCGTATTCGTACGTCTATCCGTTCGCCGAAGGACTGGCGGGCGTACTGATGATCGCAGGCGTGCTGACCTGGCTGTCGGTGCCGATCGCGCTGGTCATCGGTAGGGTCGGCGCGGTGTCCGTGGTCAAAGCCGTATATATAGACCGACGTGATCTCAAGTGCGCGTGTGTTGGCGGATCAAGCAACGTTCCGCTCGGCTTCCTGTCGCTGACCGAGAACCTGATGATGATCGCGATGGCGGCATGGATGGGGCTTTCGGTTCACCCAACCCTGTGATCGGCATCCTCGAAAGCATGACCGGGCTGGGAATGAGCCCGGATCAATGCTCCTTTCGGCATTGACGTTCAGTTGCGAGGAACGCGGACAATTTCGAATCCGCCCTTGATCGATCGCATCTGCAATCCCGTACCGTCCAGCATGGCCTGCAACGCCCGTTGAGGCACCATGGTGCCGACGACCGGCTTTGAGCGCTTGCCCTTGGCCAGCTTCGTGCCGGAAATCGGGCACCTGGTCGTGAGGCGCAGCTGGTTGAGCGCCCGGTCCAGTCGATCACCCGGGATGGCGATGGCGACCGGTTCATTCCGGCAGTCATACTGGAGACCCTGAGCGCTGACGTTGGCGCCAATGCCGGTCACCATCACAGCCAATGTTGGAATTACCAGTCGGGCGATGGAGGTGCGCATTCGCTTGATCCTTATGTATGCGAGATGGCCGTCGCGGGCCGTATGCCGTGACGGCAATCCTCTCTAACGGACTGTCATTTCAGTCTTCTGAACATGTAGGTGCCTCGTTGACCCGATGTACCGGTACCGAGCGCATACGCATCGCTCGGCTTGTGCGACACCAATTTTGAGAACCAAGTGCCCGATGGCGCAAAACCAGTGATCCAAGTCCTTTACGCCACCGCTTCGTCGGCAGACAGATCGTCGCATAGGCGGCAATCAGGAATCCCCATGCAAGACTTCAATCGACGGACAGCGCTCATCTCCGCAGCCGTGACACTAGGTGGGCTCGCACTCGCTGGCAGGGCCGCGATCGCCGGACAGGCCGCCAAGACATCATCGCTCTTCGACGCCTCCAAGAACCCAAATCCGGAGAGAATAGCGCCGTACAAACCAAGGTTCGGTCGCTCGAAGCCTCTCGTCGCCATCGTCGGCTTGAACGAGGGCACGATCATCAGCGATTTCTGCATTCCATTCGGGGTAATGGCACGCTCGGATGTGGCCGACGTCGTATCAGTGTCGGTGACATCTGGTCCGGTGAAGATGCAGCCTCTCACCTTCCAGCTGCAGACGACCGTGGACGAATTCGACAAGAACCATCCCGAGGGCGCTGATTACATCTTCGTTCCGGCCGTCGAAAACGACAGTGATGCGGGCCTGCTGCGGTGGATCAAGGCGCAGGCGGGCAAAGGCTGCACCGTAATCAGCATCTGCTACGGTGCAATGGCGGTCGCGAACACCGGCCTGTTCGACGGCCACCGGGCGACCTCGCACTACAGCAACGAAGAGATGCGGGTACGGCGTTTCCCGAACGTGAAATGGCAGAAGAACATCCGCTACGTCGCCGACGGCAAAGTAGTCTCCAGTGCCGGCGTCAGTGCCTCGATGCCGACCTCGATCGCGCTTGTCGAGGCGATCGCCGGTCCCGCCAAGGCTGCCCAGGTCGCACGCGACGTCGGCATCGACGGCTGGAGTTCGAAGCATGACAGCGACGCGTTCCAGTCCGATCCGGGTAATGCGGACATGCCGGCGCGCGATGCGAAGCCCGATGTCAAGCTCGGTATCCCGGTAAAGACGGGAGACGACGAGATCGCGCTTGCGTTGACCGCAGAGTCCTACAGCCGGACGGGGAACACGATGGCCTACGCCGTCGCGGCAAGCAGAGCTCCCCTGCGACTTGCACACGGGCTGGTCCTCCTGCCCGATCTGGTGGCAGGAAGCCCCACGAAAGTCGATCGCACCCTTGCCCCGCTCGAAGCACATGAAGCCACTCGCGCGCTGGACATCGCGCTGGCCGACATCACCAAGACCTACGGTCCGAAGGCCGCGCGTCATGTCGCCCTGTTCATGGAATATCCCGGACCGACGTAATCCCAGGCACCATTCAGGTCGTTGGCTGATCCCCGCTCGCGAACCGTCGTCGGTAATCGGATGGGGAGCCACATGTGCATCGACGCAACCGCGCGTGCCTCATTCGATTTCGAACGGTGGTCGGCGACGCCTGCGCTACGCACGCGCGGTTCAGCGATGGCGTCGACGTCCTGGCCCCACAGGTCCACGCGAGGTTCATGGCAGCGCTTGCCTTCGCCTATGCCAAGGTCGTGCCAACATCAGTGTTGCTTGCTGACCGAATTGCGATTGGAGGGGGAATCTAAATTAACGCCCTCTAACTGCCCGATCTGGCTCTCCTAAATTCCCATGTCGGTGAGCCACTGCCCCACGCTGCGCGGGCAAAGGCCGAGTTGCTCCTGCGCGCTGGTGTTGGCAGTCACCACGTTATCAGGCATCTGCAGGAGCGCGGTGTAGAAGCTTGCGATGTTCACAGCAGCAGGACCGATCAGTGGTTCGAGCTGCGCGCCAAATGATTTGGGAGACAGCGCCTCGAACCGGATCTCGCGAGCAAGATGCTCTGAGAACGCGTAGGCCAGTTCCGGTCCTGTCAGACCTGGGATATGGCCGATGCCGACTATGCCAGTCACGGAATGGTCGGTCAGCAGCCGTTCCGCCGCGATTGCCACATCGAGGTGTGAACTCCACGACACGGCGAAATCTTCGCGCATCGGGTAGAGCAATACGCCTTCCGACTTCACCGGCCCGATAACCATCGGCAGCAGCAGGTTTTCCAGATACTGGCGCGGCGCGATGACAGCATGAGACACGCCGCTGCCGGCGACGCCGCGGAGCAGCGTTGCGATAGCACTATCAGCAGATGCCTGCAGTATGCTTTCGGGCTGATCAACGATCGCGCCGCTGGTTGAGATCACAACGCGCTTCGGCCGGGCGACGGCTATTGCCTCGACAATGTTGTTCGCCTGTTCCAGCCGCACGGATTCTGCCGTCTGCGGCAGATGCACGAACACGCCGTCCGCACCGGTGTAAGCAGCGATCAGCGACTTGATCGAACCGTTGTCCATGATGATGGCGGGCATGTCTTGCGCACTGGCGGGGCTGCGTACCGCAGCAAGCGCAGCCCGATTGGATGCGAGAAGCTGCTTGTAGAGGGGCGCGCCCTGCGCTCCAGTCGCGCCATGGATGATGTAGGACATGTAATGTTCCTTTTCGATAACGCCGGCTAATCTACCGACACGGATGAGTTCGATGATTTCGGTTCCGGCGCAGCCTAGAACATGCGCGGCAGGACATCGCTTCCAGGCCGTGTGTCGAAATACCGGTGCTTCACGACACCAGCGACATGCAGCCCAATCAAGGTCAGAAGCATGTAGGCCATAACTCGGTGCAGCCACTGGAAAACTGCGAAGCGAGCGTCATCCTTGGACAGCAACTCCGCAACGGGAATGCCGAACAAAGTGACTCCGTCACTTTGACTATAGCTGCTCGACATAGCGTAGCCCATCAACGGCACTGCCACTAGCAGTACGTACATAGCGGTATGGACCGAGGTCGACATCCGCTGTTCCCAGATGGCAATTGCGGCAGCGGGTGGCGGCAGCGCAGTTCGCAATCGGATCGCGATCTGGGTGACGATGAGGCCGAAGACCAGCAGCCCGAACGACTTGTGGGTCGGATAGAACGTGCCGTATTTTGACGGAACCGTATCGTCGAGCCGGGTCATCCACCACCCTGCACCGAGCAACCCGATAACCAGCAGCGCACGGCTCCAGTGCAGCAGTCGCAAAACAAGGGGATAGCGCGAAACTTCTCGCCCCGAAGCGGTCACCATCAGTGGCCCATCGTTCCGGAACGAGACGCCACCCACGGTTACTTGCTCACCGAAAAGCCGCCGTGGATCATCCGGCCTCTGAGCGGCGTATTCCGCAACATGCGGACCAGTGCCTGTTCAGGCGTCAACCGCCCCTTGATCAGCACGGTCTTCATGCTGCGCGTCGAGCGGCCTCTTACCCGATCCGTGTCGATCGAAACCGGGCAACGGGTGACACTGGTGAATTTGGCCAACGCCTTGTCCAACGGCATCGACGCGATCGCGATCGGAATCCTGTCATTCTGACAGTCGTAGAAGCTGGCGTCCTGCGCCTTGCCGGCATGTGGCAGTAGCGCGACGAACCCAATTGCGATCGGAAGAAGGAACTTGGACATGAATTCATCCTTTGACTGAAGCAGGACTTGCCGATGGTATGACCCGTCAGGACGGGTCGCCTCCTCAGCGGCGGTACTGAGCGATGATCGGTCCGATCATCCCTCGGGCGGCGTCTCGCATCTGCGATGAAGCAGCATCCACGGTGCCTGTGCGGAACGGAGGGTGCGGGTCATACTCGATCGCGAACTCCGCTAGTTCGCCTGCTTCGCGTCCAAACGCGTCTGCCGCAACCAGCAGCGCCACCTCGAAGCTACCGATGCCGGGGCCAGCGGTATAGAGATTGCCGTCGACCGCGGCCCCCGAGCCGGACGCCAGCACCTTGGCTGCGCCAAGGTCCTCGAGAAGCCGTTCGGCGGCAAAGTTGCTTGCGACCGTCCGGCCCTCGATTAACCCGGCCGCACCCAGAAGCGCGACGCCATTGCAGACGCCGATGACATATCGCGCGCTTTCAGCCGCCTTCCGGGTGAAAGCGATGACGTCTGGATCATTCTGGACTTCGGGTGGGTTCATACCAACCGCAAAGACGTCCAGCGGAGGGCACGTCTCGAAGGTGGCCGTAGGCACGGTCGGCCACGATCGAAAGCCTTCGACCACGTCATGGTTCTTCCAGATAAAGTGGATCTGCGATCCCGGCATCATCGCCAGCACGGTCTGCACACCGATGATGTCCATCGGCACGAAGCCGGGTCCGATCAGGATACCAACGTGGAACGGCGGAACGCCTTCGGGCGCGAGCGAGGCGAGCATGCCATCGTAGGAGGTGATCTTCATGGCTGATTCCGTCACACGTGTCAGTTGGCAACGAGCGCACTACCGCCCCGTCACGGATGGCTGTAGGGCATTAATCCCTCAATTTCGGCCATAGGTCGCTTTTGCCGATGCGTCCGGAAGCAACTTGCCTAGGAGGTGAGTTGGCTTGGTTCATGAGGAGGTACGATGTCAGCGCCGTTCGCTTTCTACCTGTGCGAAGGCTTTCAACTTCTGGATCTGGCCGGGCCAACGGCGGCTCTGACTGCGGCAAACCGTTTGCTTGGTGCAGAGTATTACCGGATCGAACTCATCTCCAAAGACGGCGATACTGTTTTGGGTGATGCGGGGCTCAGCCTGGCGGCACGTCTCGCGGGGTCGTCCCCGGTCGAGACGGTCGTGGTGGTGGGGGGCATGATCGAACCGATGCTGGAACCTGACAACATTGCAGGTATTCAGCGTGCATCTGCCGAAGCCTCGAGCATCGCAAGCATTTGCACCGGTGCGTTCCTACTTGCCGCTGCGGGCTATCTGGACGGCAAACGAGCGACAACGCACTGGCAGTTCGCGCAAAGACTGCAGGATCGATATCCTAGAGTGACGGTCGATGCAGACCGGATTTTCATCAACGATGGTGCGATCTGGACGTCAGCGGGCATGACCGCTGGTATTGACTTGATGCTGGCACGCATTGAAGTCGATCACGGCGCAGAAATAGCCAAATCGGTATCACGCGAGCTCGTCGTGTATCACCGGCGACCAGGTGGACAATCGCAGTACGCGGCAATCTCCCAGATGGAGCCGCGGACCGACCGCATCCGCAAGGCGCTAACCTACGCACGCGACCACCTCTCAGAACCGTTATCAGTCGATCGGCTTGCTGAGGCTTCCTGCCTTAGTGTTCGTCAATTCACTCGCCTGTTTCGGAAGGAGACGGGTGAATCACCTGCACGTGCGATCGAACGTCTGCGCTGCGAAGCCGCACGCATCCGTCTCCGCGACGGGAATGAACCGGTCGGAACCGTCGCGCTGCTTGTCGGGTTCGCAGATGCGGAGCGCATGCGGTGCGCATTCCTACGCAACTTTGGTCATCCGCCGCAGACGCAGCGTCGGCTTGACCAGCCATTTGCAGTAAACGTTAGTGGCCTTACCTGCTGGCCTCCAGCATAACGGTGCTGACACATCAGATCCTGTAATTCCTCATCTTCGTTGCTATTTCTCATTCGGGAAGCGCTAGCAGCAATAGATCTTGGGACCGTCGCGCGGAGGTGGCGGGGCCTTGTGCCTGTCCCATCTGGGCGGCTTGGTTGACCCTCTCAGTCGGGAATGCAGACCGCTAAGCGCGGTGGGGTCCAAAGAAGATTACGCCGGTACCTAGAATGCAGAGTGCCGTGCCAACCAAATCCCAGCGGTCAGGCCTGACACCTTCCGCTCCCCAGAGCCATAAAACTGCAAAGGTGATGTAGATGCCGCCATAGGCGGCATAGGAACGTCCCGCAGCAGCGCTATCAACGCGGGTCAGAAGATAGGCAAAAATCACCAACGAGAGGCAGCCGGGAATAAGCCAGAACGGTGACTTCGACATGCGAAGCCACGCCCAAAAGGCGAAGCAACCGGCAATTTCCGCGATAGCTGCACCGCCGTAGATAAAGATCGAGAGCATTTTTAAAGCCTAGCAACCCGGCGCGATGATGTCAGTAAGGTTTTCATGCTTTACTGATCATCTAATCCAATGGGGAAGCTGAACCGGGAATAAAGCTTTTTAAATATCTTCTTAAGAATTATAAAGTGATGGCTACTCTATATCACTGCGAGATTCGTCACGCTGAAAATTGGGTATTAGAACCAGTCCGGAGTTTCCGGTTTTAGTATTGATGGCGCTGACGTAAATCTGCGTCGGGGTGGACGATGGTACGTCGATTGAGCCGGTGAATACGCCGGGAGATTCCGTAAACGGCAGCGATGTTGTCACCAGTTTCTTGCCGGCCGACCAGACGGATGCTGTTACCACATACTCCGATGCATCCCATTCTCCCCCGGGGTGATTGGGCATCCGCACATCAACTCGACCTTAGCTTGAACCACCACGGCACTGCCGCTGCGCATTGCGGTCGGGGTAATCGCCAGCCCAGGCAGTTCGACCATCCAGCCATTGCCGATATCGATTGCCTGGCCTGGCACCATCCATCGTTGAGACTTTACCTGGAGGAGCGACCCAAGCCGCCCAAGTGGTCCAGCCACCTCGAGATCGACTAGAGTTGGCTCTGCAATGTCGACAATCGTATCAAAGGTTGCCGCGCCGTCGGTTTGCAACAGTGGAGAGCGACCGGTCGCTCGCATGATCCGGTCGGTGTTCCCGGTGCCGCCCTTCGTAATGCCTTGAGCCAGCGTTTTACCGGACTTGGCGTCGCGGAGGGTGATGCGCGCACCGCCAGTATGATCGCCGACAAACTTGCCGTCCTGACTCAATACCCGAACCACCACACGGGTAGGCTCAGCGTACGCGGGAGTAGCGACTGCCATCCCAAAAGCTGATACGAAAAGCCCGATTTTCATCCCCATCTCCTTGCTGACATCAAGGACTAATCCGCTAGCCGCATGTCAAGCCGTTGCTGACGCCGTGGGGCAGCATCACCGTTGTTGGCCCACGGCGCCTTGCTTAGATCGAAATATTCTCGCCGTCGGCGGGGATAAGTAGCCGCTGAGCGAAGCCTTCCTTTTTAGCAAAGGCTGCGAGATCGGCCCGACTAAGGACACAGTGATTGATTGCTTCCATATGCGTCGCGACGAGCTGAGCGGTCGGTGCCGCGCGATGGACGGATAGTACCCCTTGTGGACCCATCAGGATCGGGCCGAGATCAACCCATTGGGCATACCCTGCATTGAGGACGATGACGTCAGGCTTGTAAGTCTGTACCGCCTGCGACACGGCTGCATCCCAAACGGTGTCCCCCACGACGTAAACCGACTTGTGCGATTGGTGACGAAAGACAACGCCGCTAACGGGATCTAGCGTTGGCACTGCACGCAACACAGCATCTCCGCCATGATGCCCGCCTGTCCGGGCAAGTTGAACACCCTTGAAGCGCGTATCCGTCGTCATAATCCGCACATCAGAAAAGCCCTGCCCCCGAATGGTGGCAGCGTCCGTTGCGTTCTGAACGAAGATTGGCATCGCCTTCGGCAGTGCCTTCTGCGCGGCGTCGTCCCAGTGGTCGATATGCGTATGGGTAACTATAACAGCGTCTGCATCGACAAGGTCTGCAACTGCAACTGGCAAAGGAACGAGCGGATTGCGCAGATGGCTCATCGCCGAACCAGGGAAGCCCGGATAAGCCCCTGGATCCGCAAACATGGGATCAACCAGGAACCGCACCCCGGCATAGTTGACGCGAATTGTCGCGTTCCGGATCTGGACTATCGAGTCCCCGGTGCTTGGCGCAGGCAACGGCGCTGCCTTGAGCGAAGGGGCAACGCTGAGGGTAACGGCAGCGGCACCACCGGCTGCCAGAAGCTGGCGGCGAGAGAGGCCGGACAGAGTTTCCGATGTCATAGTAATGCTCCAGCTCAGGCAGGAAGGAAGTCGGCGGTGGAGACTACCTGACCGTAGGCAAAGGCGAGTGCGGCCATGAAGGCAGCGTGGACATGGGCCGCAGGAACCTCGACGCCGTTGATCGACAACGCGCGCGTGGCACAGGCATCATCGATGACGGTCACGGCATAACCGAAGTCGAACGCTGCGCGAGCCGTCGCATCGATGCACATGTGGCTCATCGCGCCGACGATGATCACCTCCTGCACGCTCGCGTCATCGAGCAGCGCCTTCAGCCCCGTGTCGCGAAAGGCGTTGGGGTAGTGCTTGGTGAGCGTTGTTTCACCATCGACGGGCGCTACTGCCGCGATGATTTCGGTGCCGCTCGTACCAATCGCAAAAGGTACCACGTCCAAATTCGGTGTCTCGTGACGAATGTGAACGATCATCTCCTCGCCGTCACGCGCGGCCGTGAGGACACGCTTCGCATTCGCGACGGCTTGATCCAGATTCTCCAGCGGCAGCTTGCCACTGGCTTCATATTCGTTCTGCAGATCGACTACGATCAGGGCTCGTTTGGCCACAACATTGCTCCAGTTGAGTATGGAGCCTGTCTAACAGGATGATCAGGCCTATATGAGTGGCGACAGCGACAAAAACCGGGTTAGAAATGACATGATGGAAATTGCTCTTCTTGCCTATCGTGGAGCCCAGCAAGCAGCGATTTTGGGCATGACGGATCTCCTGATTGCTGCCGATCGCATTGCCGCTTCGTTGCCGGCGCAAGCGCACAGATCCAGGCTAGTGGTCAGTCACTGGGCTGCAGCGAAGGCAACGGGCCGGTTGGAGCGCGTTTATTCCTCGGCGTCATGCAGCACTGATCCATCGATATGCATTTTGCCACCGGCGTTGGATGGCCCGCATGATGACAGGGATCCAGATATAAAGAGCTGGTTGCTCGAACGGCACGCCGAGGGCGCCGTGCTGGCCTCCATCTGCTCAGGTGCATTCGTGCTTGGCGATACCGGCTTGTTCGACAACCGAACCGTCACGACGCACTGGACCTACGAAGATCGCTTTCGAAGCCGCTTCCCTTTGGCGCGGGTCGAAACCGACCGGATCGTCATCGACGATGGTGACATCATCACGGCCGGGGGCGTCATGGCCTGGACCGATCTCTGCTTGACGATCATCGCGCGGTTCATGGGGGATGCCGTGATGATAGAAGTGGCCCGTGGCTTCCTCATTGATCCGCCCGGACGCGAGCAGAGCTATTACAGCGGCTTCAGTCCCCACGTTGGCCACAAGGACGAGGCTATATTGAAGGTGCAAGAATTCCTGGAAAGTAATAAGGGCAAAACCGTCAACGTGGCAGCGCTTGCAGCTCAAGCTAGCCTTGAGGAACGGACGCTTTTACGACGCTTTCAGAAAGCGACCGGCTATACCACGACCGAATACTGGCAACGCCTGCGAGTATCGAACGCCAAGACAAAGCTGCGTGATACAAGGCTTGCTATCGACCAAATCGGCTGGGACGTGGGCTACACCGATCCAAGCGCGTTTCGTAAGGTATTCCATCGCATTGTCGGCTTATCTCCTTCCGATTATCGGCGACGGTTCGCTACGGCGGTCAAGACTGTAGCCTGAAATTGGCTTTCACCGCCCACCTAGGCGATTCCCAAAATACCATCGTTTTTGAGAAAGGCAGATGGCTTCAGCGAAAGCCCGCTAACGCCATCTGCCTTCCCAATAGCGGACAGGCTGCTTTCGAAAAGAATTACCCAGAAAGCAGCCAGCCATCTCAGTACGACTACTAGTCGCAAGAGCAGAATTTCATAGCTTAAGATCGCCATCGCAAATAAGCGCCAATAGTCGGCCGACCCGCCAGCCGACGAATGTACCGGGAGTATCGTCAGCTCCTTCACTTGTTCATAGTTTGGAACGTCTAGCGTTTCATTAAGCCAGCACCGCCTGTACCGCGGCGCGCTCACCGTGCTCGAAAGCATCAGCAAAGCTGTCGAGGTCGGCACCGGTCATGCCAAGCGCACGTCCCTCGTCCTGCCAACCCGCGACGGCCTGCTCAATTTGCGACAGCATTTCCTTCGCGCGCGATTGTGTCAGGCGAAAGTAGGGTAGCACGGACATCAAAGCGTCGATCGTAGCTTCAGGGCCGACCTCTTCCGAGACCCACGTTTTCAACTCGCGTAGCCGCTCCGGGAACGGATTGATGTCGAACGCCGGCGCCAGCCGCCACAGTCCCCTGTCGACGTGCAGGAAGCCGTGGTTCATAAGATGATCGTCGACGTTGGTGATCAGGATCGAAAAGGCGATCCGACGCCATAGCTCCTCGATATCGGCAGTGGGGTTGCTTCCGTTCACACGAAGCGCGTCCACGATCTCGGTGTAAGCGTGTTCCTGTGCGTCTCCAGGCTCCGCGCCAATCATCGTCGCCGCCGAAACGTACATCAACCGCCCGCCCCCGGCGGGCCGATCGAACCGTCGGATCAGCGCGATTGCGTCGCCATCGCTCTCGACCAGCCGGGCTTCGGCGGCGTCGATCCCGGCGCGGCGGGCAAGCCGCATCGCCAGCACCTCCCCTCGCGTGACAGAACGCTCGTCGGCGACGCTCGGAAACTTGCCGATCGAAAGATGCCCCTCGTCATCGATGACGGTGCATTTGGGGCGTAGCCCGCCGAGCGACGTGCCGCGACCGCGCAGATAGGCGAGATCGGCGGCGGTTTCCGTGTTGGTCTCGACCGCGCGACTGGCGGCCAAGAGATGACCCAGCTCGATGAGGGGTGGCGTGGTGCGGCGACCATCCTCGGTCGCGCGCTGCGCGATCCCTTGCTCGTCGACGAGACGCAGCGCGCCGACCCGGCTGACGTCGTCGACCGCCAACAGATAATCGAGGCCATTCAAGGCGCGGGCGTTGACCTCCTCGCCGCGGCGGCGGGCGTCCTGCCGTCGCTTGGCATGGTCTCGCTGAATGACGCGCTTACCCCATCCGTCTGGCTCGGTGTCGGCGATGGCGGCATGGAAGACAGAGCCAGTGCCTGCCTTGCGGTGAAACTGCGGGCCGGCAACGAGCGGCAGCGCGGGCTCGAGGGCGAAGCGGTCGGGGTCGGCCAGCCAGCCGGCATCATATTCGAAGCCCGCGCTCTCGCGGCTTCCCTGCTGATTGTAGTGCAGCAATCCGACGACGCGCGCCTCGTCGCCAATCTGGATGCCGATGGTCCGCCTCATAGCGAAACCGGCGGTTTGGGTCGGCGAACGCGCTGCGGCATGCGCTCCACGTCGAGCACCAGACCTTGCTCGTCGTTTCTGGCGTCGAGGATCTCTCCAAGGCTCTCGCCAAACCCGAGAACGAAGAAGGTCATGGCGTATGTACCCAACGCGACGGTCGGGTCGCCTTTTTCCAGCTTGAGATATGTGCTCTTGGCCACGCCGATGCGTTCGGCCATCATGACCACCGTGAGGCTGCGCTTTTTGCGCGCCAGCGCAATATCGGCGCCTAGCTTCGTCAAGCTCCGCCGCACGCGCGGCGGCAGAGTATCAGCGACAGTCGATCGCATCTAGCGTCTCATATAAGCGCCCATCAGGCCGATACGGTACGTTATACACGACCTTACGTTGCCGGTCGAGATAGCCGGTTCGAGCCGCGTTGCCCGGGTTCGAGAGGGGCGAATGCAAGTGCCTGCTCGGGTGGCATCGATAGAACGGTTAATCCCACGCAGAGCGTCGGCCGTGGCGGCTTGCTCTTCAGGTAACCGGTACCGCTGGGCGTGCTACGTGCTGTCGCAGCGCGGGGGTATGTCGTTGGTCTACCGATCAGACCGAGCAACCTTCACGAGTCGGAATTAAAGCCCTAGACGCCCTGAAGGCTTCACCCCCTGAGGTGCACGCAGCAGCGCTTGCCGTTCTAGGTCAGGTGTCGGCGCCATTGACCGCGCGCCAGCTCGCCAGCGCCTTTCCAGCACAAGGCATCGCGCTGCTCGATGCCAAACGCATGGCACGAGCCCTGCGAAAGCTCGATATCATCGCGGTCGCCCCTCGCTGCCCTTGAAGCTCGAGGATTGTGGGCTTCGGACTGGCACGGACGCGCCCTGTCGGGCTACAATCGAAATTGCGCCAGAACCAGACGCGAGAAGGTAGACGATCATGACAGAAGCGACCTGGGGTGAAAGCGCGAAGACGCCCGAGATCAATTGGCGGATGAGCGCGTCGCTCGAAAATGTCCCGCGCGGCGATAGTGACGTCGCTGAAGTCACCAACCTCGAGCGAGCAGTTCGCGATTGGCGCGGATTGGACCCCGAGCATCAAGCCGCGGCCGTCCTGACGGTAGAGCATCCTGTCCAGATCGAGGGTGCCTCCAGCACGACATTTACCGGTGAGGGTATCGCAGCACTGGCGGAGCACCTGCCGGCTTCCAGCACAACCGAGGAGTAAGCCGGCATGGCCAATCCCAGCGTCCGTTTCGAGATGGGGGACTATTACTGGGTTGCCGAACGCGAGAGCGTCGGTTTCACGGGTACCACCAACTTAGGGGTCGTTGAGTTCCTCATCACCAGCGAGGCTCTGACACAGCTTCTCGATCCTGATCGCGATACTGTCGATTCCGAAACTGCCCTGGAGGTCTTCATCGAGTTCGAAAGCGACATTCACCGCATAGCACAGCGCGAGTTCGTCAAGCGGCTCGGCGGGGAGCCCCGATCCTGCTGACTGCGGCCGACGTAGAAGGCTGAAGCCGTGGCGGAAGGAACCGCCAGCCGGATCGATCCGTCGCATCCAAACGGGCGCCACCCCCAGGCGTTTCAGCCGACGATGCAGGCGGCCACTCCTTCTCACTGATCGAGCACTTCCTCATATCGGCCCGCACGGCGCAGCTGACGGACAATGCCGTTGAACGCAGCGGTCACCCCCTGTGCCCTGCCGATCTCATTCTCCTGGCGCGCCGCATCCCAATAAAGCTCGAGCGGCCATCGCTCCGGGCAGTGCGGCAGCAGGCACCGAAGCGCCAAGCGAACCTCCGCGCCGTCCACGCGTGCGTCCGAGCAGCGGGCGACGCCGCTCCGCAGGATATGGACCGATAGCGCAATGACGACGCGCTGGTGGCGAGCGAGCTTTGCCATCGCTCAACGAAAGTCATGCGATTTGAAACGCACCGCGTCCTCGGGATCCATGCCCTCGGCGTGCGGCGGCCAGTAGCAGTTCCGCGGCTCCGGCTTCCAGCCCGCGTCACCCCGGTCAGGCGATCCGGCATGCTTGGCCCCATCGCCGCGGCCGGTCCGATGAGGGAACGACATCTCGCCAACGCGGTGCAGCAGGTCCCCATGGTCGATGATCCGGTCGCAGATGACGTGGATCACCTCGCCCTCTTTCTGCACCCTGCCCTTCATGCCGATCATCGACGCGGACATGATCGTGCGGCGTTGCCGCTCGAACCGGTCCGGCCACAGGATGCCGTTGGCGATTCCGGTCTCGTCCTCGATCGTGATGAACAACACCCCCTTGGCGGACCCGGGCTTTTGCCGGACCAGGATGATGCCGGCGACCTCGACGTGCCGGCCATCTCGGATATTCGTGAGCTCCCCGCATTTGGTCACGCCACGCCTGGCCAGCTCATCGCGGACGAACGTCAGCGGATGCGCCCGCAGCGACAGCTGAAGCGAGCGGTAATCCTCGATCACCTCGCGCCCGTCCGTCAACGGACGGAGAGCGACGGACGGTTCGATCCCTTCGGCGCTGATCGTCTCACACAAGCGATCCGCAGCCGCGAACAGCGGCAGCGGCGCCTCGGCAAGGCCCCTTACCTTCCACAGGCCCTGCCGCCTGTCGGCGCCGAACGCGTGAAACGCATCGGCATCAGCGAGCTTCTCGATCGCCTCGCGCTGGACGCCGGATCGACGCCACACGTCCTCGATGGAGTCGAACAATGTCGTGCTGCGCGCGCCAACGATCGCGGCACCGTCGGCGTTCGACAGTCCGCGCACCTGGCGAAGCCCGAGCCGAACCGCGAGGAAGCGGCCGCTGGTCGGCTCCAACGTGCAATCCCAGCGGCTCGCGTTGATGCACGGGGGCCGGACCTGAACATTGTGCGCCTGAGCATCGCGGACGATCTGTGCGGGGGCGTAGAACCCCATCGGCTGCGCGTTCATCAGCGAAGCACAAAAGACGTCGGGATGATGATGCTTCATCCAGCTCGACGCGTAGGAAATTTTGGCGAAACTCGCCGCGTGGCTTTCTGGGAAACCGTAGGAGCCGAAGCCCTCGAGCTGACGGAAGGTGCGCTCGGCGAAGTCGCGAGGATACCCCCGCGCAACCATGCCCTCGACGAGCTTTTCCGAGAAATGCGACACGCCGCCGGTGACCTTGAAGGTCGCCATGGCGCGGCGCAGCTGATCCGCCTCGGCCGGCGTGAAGCCGGCGCCCACGATGGCGACCTTCATCGCCTGCTCCTGAAACAGCGGCACGCCGAGCGTCTTTTCCAGCACGGCGCGCAGTTCGGGCCGGGGATATTCGGGCTTCTCCAGCCCCTCACGTCGGCGCAGATACGGGTGCACCATGTCGCCCTGGATTGGGCCTGGCCGCACGATCGCGACCTGAATGACAAGGTCGTAGAAACGCCGCGGCTTCATGCGCGGCAGCATCGACATCTGTGCGCGGCTCTCGATCTGGAAGGTGCCGAGCGTGTCGGCCTTCTGGATCATCGCGTACACGTCCGGATCGTCGTCCTGCAGGTCGGCAAGCCCGATCCGCACGCCCTTGGTCTCCTCCAGCATGTTGAAGGCGCGATTCATGCAGCCGAGCATGCCTAGGCCGAGCACGTCGACCTTCATGAACTTCAGGGAGTTGATATCATCCTTGTCCCACTCGATGATCTGCCGGTCGACCATTGCGGCAGGCTCGATCGGCACAAGGTTGTCGAGCCGGTCGTGGGTGAGCACGAACCCGCCTGGATGCGGCGACATGTGGCGCGGCACGCCAATCAGCTTGCGGGCGAGTTCGAGCGTAAGCCGCAACCGACGATCGCCCGTATCTAGGTTCAGTTCATTGACCTGCTTCTCGCCGACGCCCTCGGCCGACCAACCCCAGACCAGACCAGACCCGCCAACGACGACGTCAGGTCCTCGGGCAACCCCAGCGCCTTGCCGACGTCGCGCACGGCGCCCGCGCGCGGTAGCGCTGCACCACAGCCGTCAGCGCGGCGTGGTTGCGGCCGTAGGTTTCGTAAATCCATTGGATGATTTCTTCGCGCCGCTCATGCTCGAAATCGACATCGATATCGGGCGGCTCACGGCGCTCGCCCGAGACGAACCGCTCGAACAGCAGTTCGTGCTTGATCGGGTCGATCGAGGTGATCGCGAGCACGAAACATACGCACGAGTTCGCAGCAGACCCCCGCCCCTGGCACAGGATTCCGCGGCGCCGTGCTTCACGCACGATCGCGTAGACGGTCAGGAAATAAGGGGCGTATGCAAGCTTTGCGATGACCTTCAGCTCGTGTGTGATCTGATCGGTGTACGCCTGGGGCACCGCCCCATCGAACATCTGGTCGACGGCCTCCAGCGCCAAGCGCTCGAGCGCTTCCTGGGCGCTCAGCCCCTCCAACAGCCGCTCATGCGGGTATTGGTACGCCAGCTCGCCGAGATCGAACGTACAGGCGCGCGCAATATCGACGCTGGCGCGCAGTGCGTCCGGGTAGGCCTTGAACCGTCGAACCATCTCGGCCGGCGACTTGAGCGCGCGGTCGGCGTTCACCTCTCGGCGATAGCCGAGTTCGTCGACCGTGCATTTCTCTCTGACCACAGTGACGACGTCCTGCATCAGCCGCGCCTCGGGCGCGTGATAGAGAATGTCGCCGGTGACGACCGCGCGTACGCCTGCAGCCGCGGCTTGGCGAGCCATTGCATCGATACGGACCGCGTCGTTCGGCCGGCGCCGCTGGTACAGCGCCATATAGCCGCGCTTGCCATACACCGTTTTCAGCTCGGCGAGCGCGACCGCATTATGGTCGCTGGCTTCCTCGGCGAGCAGGATAGCAACCGTTCCTTCGGACCAGGCCACGAGATCGTGCCAGTGCAGCTCGCACTTGCCCTTGCCCGCTCGCTTCTTGCCGACCGTCAGCAGCCGAGTAAGCCTGGACCAGGCGGGCCGATCCGTCGGATAGAGCAGCAGCCGGCGCCCACAGGCGAGATCGACGCGGGCACCGGCGATCATCCGCACGCCGGTCGCCTTCTGCGCCTCCCAGCCTCGCACGATCCCGGCGACGGAACCAATGTCCGATAGCCCCAACGCCTCCAGTCCGAGAAGATTCGCGGCCGCGAACAGCTCGTCGGGGCTCGAGGCGCCGCGGAGCAGTGAGAAATGCGTGAGCACCTGCAGTTCGACATAGTCGGTCATGCGAACACACCGTGCATCCACCAGCTGAGATCGCCGGTTTCGCTCTCGAAGCCATCACCGCGTCGGAACACCCAGTAGCGGCCGCCCTTGTCATCCTCGACCCGGTAGTAATCGCGCACCGCCCAGACTTCGGCGTCGCGGCGCCACCATTCGCCGTGGATGCGCTCGGGACCGTCGCCGGCGACGATCATGTAGGTTGTGCCGCGCCATTCGAACCGCCGGGGCGGTTGGTCGGGCAACAGGGCTATCACGCGCGACAGCGGCTCTGGCCTTGCGAACAACCGAACGGGGCGAACCCATTCTGGCCAGACGGCAGGTGCGTCGACAGGGTCCGAGCGAGATCACTGCGCGCTCGGGCACATGGCTTTCGACGGGCGCGAGACGGTACACCGCGCGCGCCAATCCTGCTGGCGACGACGTCGACCAGGCGGGCAGGATCGCGCACCAATGTCTCGCCTGCGAGTACGGCTCCCAGGTCGATGGCATCGAGCGGTTCGGTGTGGGGTGCAACCAGCGTGAACTGCTCAATGCCGAGCCCGGGATCGATCCCGTCGATGCGAAGCTTCAGAAGGCGTAGGAGATGCGACACTTCCCGCGTTGGGCGGGACGTACCGACAGCGACCACTTGCTCGCCTCCATCGATCCGCAGCCCTACCAGCCGCAAGGCGCGAGCGCCGAGCCCCTCGCCTGCAGCACCTCGGCGAGATCGGCGAGCAGGTCTCCCATGACGCGCTCGATCGCCTCCGCGGTGCAGATGGGCTCCAGCAGGCGCCGCTCAACGATCGGCACCTCTGCATCCTGGCGCGGCGTGATCGGCTCGGCGACGCCGCCCAGCGCCTGATCGAGCCGCGTGATTGCGGCTAGACCGAGACGGCGCGCGAGCGGCCCCCGGGCGACGGGCAGGAGATCTGTGACCGTCTCGAACCCGAATTTGCGGCCGGCGGTCAGCGCTACGCTGTTCAAACGAAGCGCTGCGATCGGCAAAGGTCCGAGCGCTTCAACGGTACGCCCCGACGGCACGATGGTGAGAGCGGCGCGCCCAAAGCGAGCAACCGCATGCGCGGCGCCTGGTGTGTCCGCAACCGCAACACGGGCCGTGCGCTGGCAGAAAGCGCGCAGCCGCTGGCAGAAGCGCTCCGCGCCGCCATGAAGATGATCGCAGCCGGTCAGATCGAGCCACAGCCCGTCGGGTGGTGTCGCCGCGGCGATTGGTGTCCAACGACGCACGGCGCGCAAAGCCAGATGGTCGAGTAACGCCGCATCTGCTTCCGGCTCAGCCGGTCGGAAATCAAGGTCCGACACCAAGGCGCGGGCATGCGTTGCAGCCATGCCAACGACGATCCCGAGGCTTGCAGCCGAAGCGCAGGCTGCCACGACCTCTTCCCGCCGACCGACCTTACCGATCAACGCGAGCGGGATTGTATGGAAGGCCGCAACCGTTGCTTCTACCGAACTGGCTAGATCTGCTAGCGCAGCGCCGCGGTACGGGTGGACCGCCGCTTCCGAGCGCCGGCCGAGTTCGCGCATCGGCGGTTTCGCATGTGCCGGGAGCGCTGCGATCTGACTTTCGACGTCGGTGCTCTCCGGCGCGTCGGTACGGGCCCAGCGCGCACCGGGTCGCCAACCGCCACCACGCGGAACGGAACAGGCGCCGGGATTGTCGTCGACAGGAGGCTGGAGCGCGACGGACCTAGGCCGCGGCATAGCGTGCCGGTCCAGCCGTCTCAGCCGTTCGATGGCCAAGTGCGGCAGGAACAGCGAGACAACCCGTCTCATCGCACCCCTCCACGATCATAGAAAACGATGTGCCACTGCGCTGGCGGGCAAGCTCGACCGACCAACGCGGCCGCCCTACCCCGGCGACGCTCAGGCGTTCAGACGGAGCGCTGGCAATCCGCCAGCGGGTCCACGCGGCCGACGGCTCGCCAAGTGGATCCTGCTCGCGCCCGCGTCGTCGTCGAAGGAGGAGCACGGGGATGTCTGCGTCGGCCGCAACCAGCTGAAGCCGGCGCGTCGCCACCATCGAGACCTGCCGTGCTTCCGCGATAACCGCAGACGGTGTGCCATCGCGCACCGCGTCTTCGATGACGGCCAGCAGCGCTGCGTCATCGAGCGGCTGCGCATAGATCACGTTCGCGGAAAGCAGGCCCGCCTGCTCGAGGCCGGGGGCGTAAAGATCGTTACGGCAACTTGCCCACAATACCGGCCCGCCGGTCCGGGCCGACTCGCGTGCTGCAATGCCTGCGAGGAATAGCGTGGTGGCTGCGTCGTCGACCAGTGAGCAGCTGTGCGCTGCGGCCTCGTGGAGTGCACCCGTGCGCAGGCCCCCGCCACTCAGGCGGCTATCGATACCCTGGATTTCGAACGGCAGCACCCGGTAGTCGGCGACGGGAACCGCGATCGTTCGCAGCTGCGCGAGACTGTGCTGGAGGTTAGTGGACGCGGCAAACATGATAGCTCAAACTCGATTCGTTCTCTATATGTTCCGCTTATTGTGGCGCTCCGTCAAGGCGATTCCGGCGAGCAGTTCGACCAAATCGGGATTCGACGGGCGACTGCGGGACGGAACGGCTGCGCAACATAGGGCAAACAAAGCAGGAAGATTTCTCTTTCGTTCTGCCATCGGCTGACTCATAGAATCGAGATGCCGATCCGCCCCGAAAATCGCTGGCTTTACCCGATCGATTGGCGGCAGCTTTCCGACGTGATCCGGTTCGACCGAGCCGGCGCGCGCTGCGAGAATTGCTCGAGACCGCACATGCGACGGGTCGCCCATCTCGGCGACGGTCGTTGGTGGGACGCAGAGGCCGCATGCTGGCGATCAGCGCGTGGCAAGCGGATAACGTTGAAGGGCGACTTGATCCTCAAGTCGGTGCGAACGACCTATGTCGTGCTCGCCTGCGCGCATCTCGATCACGATCCGGGCAACAGCATGCCCGGCAATCTCGCGGCGCTCTGTCAGCGCTGCCATATGATCCACGATGCGGCCGAGCATCGATGGCAGCGCTGGTGGAACGTCTTCCGGCAGCGCGCGATCCGCGACCTGTATGAGGATCCGCGCGTCACCCGGGAGCGGTGTGCACGGTAGGTGGCCACGCCAAGGCTTCGCATCTGCCGAGGCGCCCGTTGGGCGGACGCTCCTGTCAGCACGCAGTCCGATACCCTCGACGACGTGGTGATATGCCAACGTTCGAACAGTCGAGCGGAAGCCGCGATGCCGGCCGCATTGCGCAGCGTCGTTGAAACGTTGCTCGTCATGGCTAAGGTCGTGTGAGTTTCACAAGGGAAGTACATGAGCATGAATATGGGTGAACTGGTCAAGGCCGTCGCTGGTACGACGAGCACGAGCGAGGCAGAAGCCAAGGCCGCGATTGCCGCTGTGTTCGAGCATATCGCAGGCGCGGCCGCGAAGGGCGAAGAGGTCTCGATCGCCGGCTTCGGCAAGTTCTCGGTCAAGGATCGTCCCGAGCGCCAGGGCCGCAATCCTTCGACCGGCGAGGCGATGACGATCGCTGCATCGAAGAAGGTTTCGTTCACGCCCGCCAAGGGTCTGAAGGACAGGTTCTAAGACCAGAGTGCCGGCGGGCGGAGCTTGCCGGCACCGCGATAGGGTGCTCGGATGTGCAATCGATACAGGCTGACGGCGACGCAGGCGGAGATCGCCGCGACGTTCGGCATCCGGCCGCCTTACGAGCCGGACGAGACTTACCCCGCTCCCGACATCTTTCCGACGGGCAAGAAGACGCCGTTCTACGGCCAAGTGGTCATCCAGGACGGCGCCGACCGGAAGATCGAGCGGATGGAGTGGGGTGTACCGACCCAGGTCCCGAGCAAGCGCGATCCAGCGGTCAAGCTGACCAAGTACGTGACCAACGTGCGCAATCTTAGCTCGAGCTTCTGGCGGTCGATGCTGACAACGCCGGCGCGCCGTTGCCTGGTGCCGGTGACGGCGTTCTCCGAGTTCGGGATCGCGCCTGGCGAGGACGGAAAGAAGCCGCTGCACTGGTTCGACGTGCCTAGCCGCCCGATTTTTGCCTTTGCCGGAATTTGGCGACCGACCGAGCGCGGGAATGCCTATGGGTTCTTGACCACCGAGCCGAATGCGATCGTCGCGCCGATCCATCCAAAGGCGATGCCGGTGGTTTTGCACGATGACGACTATGATCGCTGGCTATCGGCACCATGGGACGATCTGAAGGGGCTCGTCGCCCCCTACCCTTCCCAGTTGATGCGGCTCGGCTGACGCGCCCAAAATCCGCTTAATTCAACTGCCGCAGTTGCGATTTCATGCGCTGCGCTGGTGCGCGCGCCAGGCGTCGTTCCAGTCGTTATGATCCTCGGGCACGCGGCTGATGAGCTCGCGCCCGTTCGCCGTCAGGTGATCGCGCGCTTTTTCGAGCAGGCGTTCGGCCGCGCGGCCTTGATCGCCATAGACGATCACACGCCGCACCTTGTCCGGGATCGCGACGAAGGCGAGCCGTTCGACACCGCCCAGCGCCCATGTCGGCGTTCCGAACCACTGCGTTGCTGACAGAGCGTCCTCGATTCCTTCGGCAAGGCCGAGCTCGTCGGTCGCAGGTGCAAGACGGATCGCTGCTGTGCTGAGCAGTCCGAGCGCAACCTTCGGCTTTGGGATAGGCTTGCGCAGCACATCGACAGGATCGAGGAAGGTCCGCTGGACGGCAACCAGTCCGAGGTCGTTTTCGACTGCGGCGATCATCGCGGGCATGACGCGTCTGTCGGCACCGGAGCCGAATATGGTCGCCGGGTTGAAGCGTAGAGCCTTGGGATAGGGCGCGGAGAGGCCACGGGCGACGAGGTAGTCTTCAGCGAGCGTGCCCGCGATCGGCGCGCTGGCGTTCCAGAGACGCAGGGCGAGCGCGCCCATGTCGCGCTTTGGTTTTCCCTCCGGCATTGCCACTGCAGAACGGTCATGGAGCTTCCGGCGCTGAAGCGCCTTGAGCACCTCGAGCGCTGTACAGCCAGCAAAGCAGTGGAACAGGATGGCCGAATCGCCGAGCCGGACGGACAGGCTCGGTGAGCCATCGTCATGGGCCGGGCAGCGGCATTCGCCGCGGGTGCCACGCCATACCCCGCCGAGTTGTTCGACAATGTTCCTAGCTCGAATTTCGGCATCGAGCGGTAGTCTCGCCATCGGCCACGTCCTGTGAAGCTGATAGGTTTCGGTCACTTTGGCCTCCGGAAAATATCACCGAAGGCCGAGGCGGCATCCTCCACTCTGGATGGTCGGCAGGAGACCATTGGCCACGCGCTGCGCGACGGTCTCCTTCGTCCAGGTGTCGACAAAGCGAGGATCGTCACCCGACCGGGTCGAGACCGCCAAGCGGGCTCGGCCACACCGCAGCGTAAGGTAGAGCCGTGCGGCCAAGCCGCTCCCGCCTCTCATCAGCTATGCTCGGCTTCGGCCTTGCTCAGGATCGAGAAGGTGTCGGCAATCAGTTCGGTGCGGTAGGAAACTTCATTGCCGTCCCCGTGGTTGCTCTCGCGGACCCGGCCGGTGACATGCACCAGATCACCCTTCCCGGCCGCCTCGACCTGGGGGCCGACATTGGAAAAGCACACGACGCTGTTCCATAGCGTGTCGGTCTTCCAGTCGTCGCCATCGCGCCGGTTATAATTGGCGGCGACGCTCACATAGGTGACCTTCTCACGCGCCGTGATCTTGCCGACGCGACCAATGATCCGGAACTCGGCAATATTCTGTGGCATGATATCCTCCTTGGTTGATGTTGTAATCGGATCCGGCGGGACAGTGCGAGCCTAGTCGCGCTCCTCTTGGCGGTGCGCAAAGTGGTAGCGCGCCACGTTCTCGGGCGTCGCGTATGTGTCGTAGGCCTGCGTCCAGTCGCGCCGGATGGCCTGCTGCGCCGTCCGAAGTGGTACGCGGCGCGCGCAAACCAGCCGCCACAAGACATAGGCCAAGGCATTCTTGTCGGCCGCGTTCGCCTGACCGCGCCGGGGCTGGAGCCACAGATCACGTAGGTCGAGCGGCGCGCCGCCAAGCGAGATCGGGATCAGATGGTCGAGTTCGTAATCGGCAAAGGACCCGCCTGGATGCTGCGCGTCCATCAATCGCCGTTTGACGGGCGCGGTAACCGCGAAGGCGGGGCGGACCGATCGTGCATAGCCGGGTCGGCAGATCGTCGTGCCGATGTTCGCCTGAGTGATAGAGGGATCGACGGCCCCTGGCGTATCGCGGGGCGGCAGGATGCCGGTTCGGTCCACCCGCAAGAAGGGATTGCGGAGCGCCGTCGATAGGCCGGCAACGGCATCGCAGAAGTCATGCGTCGCAGCGACGCTGCAGGACGAAACCTCACCGCGCCTCCCAGCCCGCTTGTCGTCGAACGGCCGATACCAGAAGCCGATGGCGATCAAGAGCGCCAACCCGCCCGATATAGCTTGCAGCTTCAAGAGCGCATGCCCCGTATATCCACGTCGTCCCCAGTCACCTCGAAACCACTCGACAACTGAATCAGCTGGATGCTGGCCTGGCTGACAATTGCCTAAATCCGTTTGAAACATATCTCCTATGGTCATGGTGCAATACCGTGCCTCTAGTCGCAATAGATTACGCCGTATCACTCCATAATCGCGATTGGATCGCTCCAGATGTGTTGTTGTTTGCCTTATGCTTCAGGTTTAGCCTTTTGATGTCGATGTCCTGTAGTCGCCGACATCTGCTTGGGTTCAATTCAGCAATGGTGCATTGGTGTGCTTTTGGCGAGTATCGTAGCGAAGGCAATTCAACTCTGTGCCGCCGGGCTAGCCGGGGCCGGAACGCCATCTCCCGAGTCGCTCGCAATCTTTGTTCGTTCGGGTGCGGTCCTCGCTAGGCAGCCGGGCAACGCAGCTGACGCAGAGGCGACGGTGCGTGATCTGATCGCGTTGGGCGCGGACTTCGAGGCGGGGCCGCTGGCGATCCGCGGCCGTGATTTTGCGACTTACGGTATCACGCCGGCAACGGTTTTTGATGCCTGCGCGCTCTCGCATATCGACGACGACTGGTCTTCTATCGGCTCCGTGGGCGCGCCCTCGGTGTCGAACGTCGCAGCCCTCGTTCGTCGCGCCTTTGGCTCGCGGATCACCGATACGATCCGCCCAATGAACGCCAGCTACGGCGCGCGGTATAGCTGGCACAAGTTCGGCCAGGCGATCGATTTCGTTCCCGCAGGCGGCGTCCAAGCGATCGACCGCGAGCAGATCCGAGCCCTCATGGCACAGAGCGGTATCCGGATCATCGAACTGCTCGGGCCGGGGGATCGCGGTCACGCGAACCACTGGCATGTCGCGTTCGCACGACCCGGGCAGGTCATCGACCGGACCCGACCGATCGAAGGCGACGAGGACTGGATCATCACCGTCGCACCAGGCGACGCGCCGTCCCCGGCGACGCCCGCCGGAGTTGAGGCGGCCCCCGCACCGACCGCGCCGGCCTCGGCCCTCGCCCTTGCCGCCAATGCACCGGCGCAGTGGGACGTGTTCGCAACCGAAGAGTGGCGCACAGTTCATGGAGGTGGCTCATGATCCAATACCTGACGACCAAGCTGGCCGGCACTACTGGCGCCATCGCGCTTTGCGTGGTCGGCGCCGTGGCGGTCGCGGCCCCACAACCCGCCTACGCGTCGGACTGGGGGTGTCAGGTGGTCCTCTGCCTCGCGACACCCGGTTCGCCGACGAAATATGTCGAGTGCGTCCCGCCGATCACGAAACTTTGGAACGCCCTCGCTATCGGCGGCTCGTTCCCGACCTGCACCGGGGTTGGCGTCAAAATGAAACAGGCCAAGCACGGCTACGACCTGACCGTGACGCAGGCCGATGGCGGAACGTCGCGGTACGCGCTCGACACCCGCTACCAGACGGTGACGCAGCAATGATCCACGCGATCGCCGCTATCACCATGCTTGCGCAGCAATGCGCGCCTGAGATCGCGACCGAGGCGGTTGTTCCCCTCGTCGTGACCGAAAGCGGCGGCGACGATCTGGCGATCAATATCAACAAGGGGCCGCGTGTCCGCGCCGCGTCGCTCGCCAACGGTGCCGCGCTGGTGCGCCGGTACATGGCGGCCGGCTATACGGTCGACGTTGGTCTGGCTCAGGTGAACTCCGCCAATTTTGCGCGACTGGGTGTCACCGTCGAGCAGGCCTTCGACCCTTGTACGAACCTGCGGCTCGCATCCTCGATGCTGCGGGCAGGATATGGCCTCGCGATCCAGCATTATACGGGGCTGGACGCGATCTCGGCGACCTATTCGCTCTACAACACCGGCACGCTGACGCGCGGTTTCCGCAATGGTTATGTCGGTCGCGTTTGGTCGGCCGCGAGCGGTATGGGGACGATCCAGACACCCCCGCCCATCCCGGGCTCGGCGTCGGCGTCGGCGCCGAGCGCCACGCCCGCCTCGGCAAAGCAAGCGATCGCCGAAGCTAGCTGGGTGGTGGGGCAGATCGATTCCAGCGCGGTTCAGGTCTTCAAATGAGCGCGGATAACAGCGTTGCGCGGGGCGGCCTCGACGCGCAGACGCAAGCCGGACAGGCTGCGTTCCAGATCCCGCCTGAGCTGGCGACACGTTATCAGGTCCGGATCATCGAGCCGTCCGACGGCAGCGAGCGCCGCGTCGGCATGTTCCTGCCGACGGATCATGAGAATCCGTCGATCGAGATTGCCGGCGATCGCATCATTGCTCGAAACGAGGATCCCGAGACCGTCTCGGCCCTGGTCACGATCGCCAAGCACAATGGCTGGGCAGGAATCGACGTCGAAGGTTCGCCCGAGTTTCGTCAGGCCGTGTGGACGGCAGCGTCGCGCGAAGGCCTGACCGTGCGCGGCTATGAGCCGAGCTTCGACGAACAGGCGCGAATGGAAGAACTGCGTCGCGCCGAACCATATGGCACGGTGGCGGTCTTCGAAGACCTCTACGGAAACCGATGGGATTTGATTGAACCTAGCGTGGGCAAGGGATGACCTGCGATCCGCCATTCTATGCGGTAAGAGCATTGGCTGGGATCGAACGCAGCGGTCCCTAATCTTGGCAGCCGAGGCCTGTCTGGGTGTTGCGCGGACGGAGGCTGACGGCCGGCGCTCGCTTCAGCTCGGCCGAACGGGATACTTGAAAGCAGATGGACGGCGCCAGATCAGGCTGCCCCCTCCCCTGCAGGCCGACCATAGATTGCGCCGTGTTGGCGGCTGGCGATCGCCCGTACGCCACTGCACGCGGGCGCCGCTCGTACTGTGTTTCGGGCGCCGTCTCGGTCCTGCCAAGCGGGGTATCACGCCCTGTTAATTCGACCGTGGGATCGCCTTTAACGAGATCTGCGGCGCGCGGGCGGTCAACCAGGATGCGTTGCGTCGCCGCGCTAACGGCCATGGCCCCTGCCCTACCTATGGAGCAGCCCCGCCAATTTCCTGCTCGTAAAGCAAGAGCGCCGCATCTGCTACAACGTCGGCGAGCACGCGCTTGCGTGCCGGATCCGCGTCACGAAGAGCATAGAGTCTCGCAGCGGTCTCGGGATCTACCCTCACGTTGATCGCGATATTGCGATTGCCGGTTACGCGTGGCGGCCGTTGGAATGTCCCGGCTTGGGGACGCTCTTGAGGCACGGGCGCCGCTACAGGCGGGGCAGCTACAGCTGGGACAGCCGGACGCGACGGAAAGCCCGCCCCGTCGCTTATCTCGCGTAGCTTGGCTGGATCCTTGTTCGAGGGCGTATCATCGAACTCCGAGAGATCGAGCCGGGACCGGGTCATGCTGCCTCCTTCACGGCACGCGCCTTACGCAGCCTTGCGATCACCGCTGCCGCGTAGGCCTCGGCGTTCTCGAGCGCTGCCTTCATGTTACCGACGCCTTTGTCGTTGATGGTGCGAAGCGTTCCACCAGCGGCGAACATCGCGCGATAGGCCTCGCGATTGTAGATCATGACCGGAAGGACTGGAATCTCAGCATCGTTGAACTGCTCCGCGATGTCCTTCTGATTGTTAGAGCGCAGCGCCGGCGGGATTTGGCTGAACAGGATCGCATAATCGATCTCGGTCCTGGTGCCGCGCGCCGTCTGCTTGACGAGCTTGATAGCGCGGGCAGCCTGGGTGGCATCCAGATGCGACCCCTTGCAAGGAATGATCACCAGATCGCTTTGCGCGATTGCGAACGTGACGGTCGCGGTCGCCGCGCCTTCGAGGTCAACGAGTGTGAAGCGCGCCTCCGACGCGCCCCTCTCGATTTCATCGATGATCGCGTTTTCGTCGCGGCACCCGACGACAGTTATCGCATCCGGTCGCCCCGGTAACTGGCCCCAGTCGACCAGCGGAAGGTTCGGGTCAGCATCGATAAGGCGTACGGTACCCCCCGCCTCTGCCAACTCTCCGGCGAGCAACAATGTCGCGGTGGTCTTGCCCACCCCGCCTTTCGGCGACACGAAGCTGATGACTGGCATGCTGCTCTCCCGTTGCGGCCAGGTTGCTACCATGTAGCAGCCAGCGTTCATGAAGCGGCTATATCGCAACCTAACAGCGAGCGTCTAGCGACTTTGACGCAATCTAACAGCGAGCAGCTTGCGGTATAGTTGCGATTTGATCGCAACTATACCGCGAGTTGCTAGCATATTTATCGCGAGACAGTTGCAGCTGAGATGCGACAATGTTGCGTTTAACAAGCGACGTGATCGCGATCTGGTTGGTAGCCGGTTGCTGCCTGCTACCAACCAGCGATACGCGCTCCTGCGATAACGTCGAGACGCGGTTGTAAAGCCGTGAGAGGCAAGGGCACTAACTGTGTATGACCATGCTACGTCATAGCCGTTGGGTTGCTACCCGAACGCAATCCGCGATCAGGTCGCTACAATATCGCTAGTTGGTTGCTACCAGGCAGCTACCATACGAAATTACAATTCCCCTTAGTTCGCGTGTCACCAAAGCAATTGATGGATTCACAGTGCCAAGCCACAAATCGACAAAAGATTGAGACGCCGAACGCGACAAACGCGATCGGCGTTCACCAAAGCGCAAAATGGCGAAATCGATCGTGAAGTACCCACGGCCCGATCTCGTTCGACACGACCTGCACCACACCAGATACAACGACGCTCAAGACGAAGACCCAATCCTCTAATCGGGCGGCCGAGGCCGCCCGGACGATGCTCATTCCTCCCAGAGCGGCTTGAGCTTGCGAGTTCGCTTTACTGCGGGGAGGGGTGCCCGCTCGGGCATCCCGTGTGCTGCGATCTCCGTTCGGATGTTTGCAAGTTCAGCGAGCCATGCCTGGGTGCGTGCGGTTTGGACGTGCATGTGAACCTCCGTCTGTTCGTTGAGACGGATGCCGGCTGACGATCGGGTGGGGTCAGGGTCACAGGACCGCGCAGCGGCCGCGCAAGCGGGGCGTGGGGGTGCCGATATTGTCGTGGTCGTAGCGAAGCGAAGGCCGCGTCAAAATCGGGGGAACCGCGCATCCTTGACGCTGGCTCCGCCCCGTCGTCACGATGGACAGAGTCGACGAGAGAGCCTTTCCGACGTTGGCAGGGCAGGGGAGGCGGCGACCCACGCGACGGTCTTGCCTCCCACGCGCTCGGTTGCGCTCATCGCAGGGCGTTGAGTGGGGAGGGGGTCTCGACATTCGCGATCCGATCCTCTCGGCAGAACGAAGAGCCCCGACGCCATCACGCCGGGGCGGTGCATCATCGTTCGTCGACGCGCATGATCGTCAGGACGCGCGTGGTCTTGAAAGGATCTGCCGGATCCTCCGAGCCCGCGCTCAGGTCGTGATTGTAATAGTCGATCTTCCAGTAGCAGTCGGCGCCTTCAAACCGGAACCGGCCCAGATCGTGCTCGCCGTACGGGTCGATCGCTTCGTCGAAGGCAGCGAAGTCGCGAACCGCGCGGAGCAGCTCCGCCCGCTTGCGGAAGTTTCGGAAGAGGCTGACGTCGCCTATCAGGTCTGCGATCCCGCTGGTCATCACGACACGGTTGTTGCCCGGGGCGGTGAGATGCTCGCGCAGCCAGTCGTTGAGGCGGGCGATCTCCGCTGCGCCACCCTTGGCGTGGTTCGATTGAGGCGTTTGCTCGGCCATGATGGTCTCCTACCATTGACCCCGACGATCGGGGCCTTTCGACAGGCGACAGGACGGTCGGGGCATAGATCGCTCGCGCACCCGTAGGGTCGCAACGGAGTGGAGAAGCCCGCTGGCGGGCTTGCGCGGGGGATCGCCCCGGCCAGGACGTACGAGCCCGAAATGCCGCGCGGATCGTCGACACGGGGAGACCTCACGTCGAGGCTGATGCTGGACGACCACGCCGATCGCGGCGTATCGATCGATCATGGAAACGGCTGCCAACATCGTTGCCCTGTGGCCCCGCTGGATGGAGAGCGCTGGCGATATGCTCCGGATGAAGGCGTTGGTTCGGACCCGATGCTGCAAATGTGGGACGCTGATGCGGGCCGAGCTAGACGATATCGTGGCACGCCACGGCTACGATTATTCGCTCGTCGACAAACTGGAGCGCTGCCGGATGGTCGAGTGCGAAGGGTCTACCTTCTATTTGGCGTCGCGAACCTATGGCCGGGAATGGGTGACGCTCCTGCGCGACCGGCGGCTGATGAAGGCGTTCGAGGAACTGCCGCCTGTCCGGACGGCGTGGAGCTGATTGCCCGCCTTCGGAAGAGATACCGTCTGAATTTGAATTCCGCACCCAAGCGGTGGGTAGAAGGGGGCAGAAGCCTTCTGTCCAGCAGGGCTGCCGTGCTCGCGTAGCCGGGCCGGGGCGGGCTCGATGCCCGCTCCGCCGCCTTCACGGCTGAAGCGCGGGGAGGGGAGGGGGCCTGAGCCCCCCGACGTCTCAGGCGAAAGGGTCGTATTCGTTGACGATCGTGAGCGAGCTGTCGTGATCTTCGGCGGTGATGACGGCGTACCCTGTGCCGACGGCGATGACCATGGTTGCCACCATCAAGGTTCTTGCGAGGCTCGGTCTCGGCGAGATTGGTGCGGGGCGAGCGGCTTTCGACGCGCTGGCGGCCGTGGGCGTCCATGATGACGCGCCGGCTGCGCCCCGTCACCTCGGCAACCGCGTCGGTGCCGAAATGCCCGATGATATGGTCAAGCGCGGACCCGACGATCGGCAGCGCGCAGAGCTGCTCGAGGAGATTGTCGCGCATCTTAAGCGCCTCCTGGCTGAAGACGGGGCGGCCGTCCTCGTCCGACATCGGTTCGGAACGCGTTTTGCCGGTCTCGTCGACAAAAGTCTTCATCTGTCGGACCGGGAAGGCGGCCGTGAGGTACGACATGAGAAACTCCCTCGGCGAAAGTTCAATGTCGAGATTGGCGCGTTCCTCGACCGAAAGAGCCGCCAGCGCCCGGTTGAGCATCGCCTCGGACGTCGAGACGAGCTGAATGACGACGCTCTCGCCGCGGGCGAGATCGGCCCGGATCGCGGGAACGAGCGAGGGCAGCTTCATGCCGATCAGGAGTTGGCAGAAGAACCGCTGTTTGGTGGACTCGAAGATCGACAGTGCAGCCGCCTTGGCGCCGCTGTTGTAGGTGTCGTTCGAGAAGCTGTCCGTGACGCGGGTCGCGTCGAGCGCGGCGCGAAGGTTGCTGTGGATGATCGCCCAGGCGTCGGCGTAGGCGTCGTACACCTCGATCTGGTCGACGGTCAGCTTGTGTTCGAGGATGTCGTACTCGACACCGGCGAAGCTCAGCGCCCGCGAGACGTAGAGCCCCTGCATTTTCAGGTCGCGCGCGATAAGCTCCAGCGCGGCGATCCCGCCCCGGCGCAGGGAGTCGACGAAGGTCCGGCGATCGGCGAATGCCGTGCCCGGACCCCACAGGCCAAGCCGCGTGGCATAGGCCAGATTGTTGACGTCGGATGCGCCGGTCGCGGACACGTAGAGGACGCGGGCGCGCGGCAGGAGGTTCTGGAGACGGACGCCGGCGATGCCCTGGTCGGAGCCTTGTTTGGTGCCGAAACTACCTTCGCCTCCTGCGACACCGGCCATCTCGTGCGCCTCGTCGAACACTATCATGCCGTCATAGTCGTCGCCGACCCATTCGAAGATCTGCTGGAGCCGCGTGCCCTTGTCGCCGCGGTTGAAGCGCAGCGTCGCATAGGTCAGGAACAGCACGCCTTCGACCGCGGCGATCGGCGTGCCGAGTTTCCACTGGTTGAGGTGCTGGATGTCGAGCGCGAGACCGCCAACTGCGGTCCAGTCGCGACGCGCATCTTCGAGCAACGTCTCGGTCTTGGAGACCCAGATGTGCTTGCGGCGTCCGCGCAGCCACTGGTCGAGGATGATCGCGGCGACCTGGCGGCCCTTGCCAGCGCCGGTGCCGTCACCGAGGAAGAAGCCGGTCCGGTACGGACGGCCATCCTCCGACGGCGCGATCGAGAGCCCTTCCTCGACAGGTTTGAACAGGCCGGGGATGTCGCGCTCGAAGGCGTCGCCGGCATAGATCAGCGTCTCGAGCTGCGCGTCGGAGAGCGTCTTCGCATCGACGACCGCGTGCGGGAGCGTGGGGACGTAGGTCGGCCGCGGCGCGGTGATCGAGCCCATGGCGATCGATTCCACTAGCGCGGTTGGGTGCGCCGATGCACAGCCGATCGCGATGCGGCTTGGCCGATAGGGCAGGTACACACCGACAGACTCGCCGGTCGGCAGTGGCTCGGCGAACACGGTATAATCGATCGGGGTCGCGGTCTGCGACCGCGCGGCTTTGCGGGTGGTGCGCTCAAGCGCGGTTTGCTTGCCAAGCCGCCAAGAAGCGAGCTGCGCCCGCTCGGGCGGGCGAGCAACGAGGCCGTGCGCGGGACAGGCCCGGACATAGGTGGAGCGGCCTTTGCGGCGATCGCCGGGAGCGCATCGGCGAGCGTCGCGCAGCGGATCAGCTCGGCAGGCGTGCCGGTCCCCTTTTCCAGCACCATAATCTTCACGGTCTGGCTGGTGCCATGCTTCGCATAGGCGTTCGCCGGCAGTTCGAGGTGCAGCGTCAGCGTGCAGCCCTCGGTCGCCTTGGCCCAGGCGCGGCTCGACGTGTCGACGCGATCGGGCAGGATGGCGGCGCAGCGACCTCCGGCGCCGAGACACATCAAGGCGCTGCGAAGATGCCGGAAAGCTGCAAGCGGATCGGCATGGCGACCGATGCTGCGCGAGAAGGGAGGATTGATGAGGACGGCCGTGGGCCGGATCGTTGGTTCGAGTAGATCGTGGATCAGCTCCCCGTCGTGGCGCGTGACAGCGACGCCCGGAAAGGCGGCTGCGAGCATCTCGGCGCGGGCCGGATCGATCTCGTTGAGGACTAGGCGCGCACCGGCGCGATGCGCGAAGGCGGCGAGCAGGCCGGTGCCGGCAGAGGGTTCGAGGACCAGATCCGTGGCGGCGAGCCTGCCAGCGAGCGCAGCGAGATAGGCAATCGGGGCAGGGGTCGAGAACTGCTGAAGCTCGATCTGCTCTTCGCTGCGGACGGTATGCGTCGGCAGGCAGGCGACCAACTCGGTCAGCGCGGCAAGGCAATCGCTCGGCGCGGCGGGAAGGTCGGCTTTCGCCAGGTACATGACCTCGGCGAGTTCGAGCATGTCGTAGGCGTCGCGAAGCGACCAGCGACCATCGGCTGAGGAACCGCCATAGGCTTGCTCCATGACCCAAAGCATCGTGTCGCGCTGGAGCGATCCGTTCCTCGCAATGGTGTCAGCGACCGCCTTGGCGGCCGTGATCGAGGGTTCGGTGAACTCGAGTTCAAGAGCTGCGGCTGAAGTACGCATCGAGGGCCTCCGGTTTTATCGCCCGGTAGTCATCACCGGATCAACAAGCCGAAGGCTCCCTCTCCTCTGAACGCCTTTTGCATGACGAGGCATCGCTACCGCGAAGCAAGCTCCCCGAGCCGACCGCAACGGGCCGGCCGCTGTTAGTCGAGCAGCATGTCAGGCCTTTATGTCGATATCAGGCGGCCAACGCTGCCCGACCGCCCGTTGACCGATCCTTGGGCTTCATCACGACGACCGTCTCGGGCTTCCCGACCCGTCGGCCTAGTTTATCTCGCGCAGGGACTTCCGGAATAACTTCCCGCACTTCGATTGAGTAGCTGGGCATTTTATTCTCGGCTGCGATCTTCTTCAGCTGACTTTTTAACGTGCGGAGCGGCGACGTGGAGCCGATCTTCGCACCCAACATTTCCAGAGGCATTTCATATTCTTCATCACGACAATAGCAGTGCGCCAATTCATAAAGGCGTCGCTCAATCGAGCCGAGACGGAAGTAATCGTTGTGATAGTCGTAGATACGGCTGTCACGCGAGACCGCGCGGACGAGCCAGTCACAGAGCTGGACGCGGACCGGCATGAGTTGATCGACGCCGCTCGCCGTTTCGCGAGTGGTCGCCTGCGCTTCCGCGAACCAAGAGAAGAAGCCCTTCGTCCCCACGGTGCCAGTTTTGATGTTCGTCCGGATCTGCGTGCCCTGCAAACGACCGAGCGCTTCGATGAAGCGATCGTAATCACGCTTCGATGGGCGTCCGACGCCGGTCGCCCGGAAGAAGTCGTGTGCATTGAAGGTGAAGACGTTCTGTACTTCCCCCGGTCCGACCAATATGCTGTACCATCAGCGACAGGACGTAGATCAGGACCTCTTTATCCCACATCGTCGCGATACCGCTCGAACTGGGCTTGATCTCGATTTTGACGCCGTCCATCTCGTAGGTCATCGCCTCCATCTGAGGCCGCTTCGCTAACGAGAACAGTGGGAAGTCCATGATACTCTGCTCGCCACGGACTTTGCCGTGCAGCGGGCTGTCGAGATAGTCGAACAGCTTACCCTGGGTGAGAGCGACTTCTCGCGAGATCCATCGTCGGGGCTCCCACCAGCTTCACTCTGCAAAGCCGCTTATAGCGGATCGGCCGCAAACCTGCAGTCGGATAAGCGACCGCGTTATCGATAGCACGAGGATTTGGAGCGATTTAGCCGGTAAATCGGGGTGTGTTTCACTTTTCGGTAGGTGCGGGCCACCGCAAACTCGGTCGGGACTCGTGCTATCGGTAACGCCGTGAAAACCGTTCAAAGACCAGGTGTGCAGTACGAGGGCCAAGCCTATGAAAAGATGACGAGATCCCGTCATCGTAGTCCGGTTCCCCGGGAAACCAACCGCGACATTAGGCTCCCGATCGGCGTTGCATCGGTCCCATCGGACATCCCCCGCATGGCGACCGCGCGGCTCGTGTCCTTGAGGCCGTGGAGCGTCCGCCCAAGGTTCAATTCGCCCTTGTCAGCTTTGCTGCTCATTCCGCGAAGATACGCGCCGGGCCGCTGAACCTCGCCGCGCCGGTATTTCTGGATGGTGGCGAAGACCGACGCAGCAGCACCTCGCTGGCCCATGATGCGACAGGCTTCCTTAAACGCGTGATTGCTGATCCCCGACTGGCCGGCAAGCCGCTCCGCGGTGGCGACGACCTCACCCCACGATCCATCGCGGTAGAGCAAACCGGAACAGAGCTCCGGCGCGATCGACATGATGAACCCCGGATCGACACCGTGTTTCTCCAGATCGTCGTCGACGGCAGTTTGAGGTTGAGAGGGGAGGGCGTCCCCATTTCCACTACTCTTTTCCGCCAAGCCACTACGGGTATCTGCGTTAGCAGATTGGAGTTGGTTTGTAGTTGTAGAGTGCATGTCTTCAGTGCCATCCCAGCATGAACTAACCTCCTGGTCACTACCCATATTCGAGAGGGCGATCTTGGCCGAAACAGCCCCGGCTAGACGACGCGCACGCTCTTCGATCTGCTCCACACAGGCCGTCAGGAGGCCGGCATCGCGGACGCAACGCATCTGGTCGGTGGCCATCAACGCCAACGCGAGATCGTCACCCGCCTTCAAATCGTGAAGATCGGCGTCGAATGCCGTTTGGGCCAGAGCCCTGATATTCCTTCGGGCAGCGGCAAGGCGCTTGCGGAGCACTGTCAGTGCCGCGTCCTCTGCGGCTCCCTTGGCCGCGCGGGCAGCAAATTCTTGAAGCCTGGTGCCGATCGGAGCGAGGACGATGCCGTAGCCCCACGTGATGAAGCCGTCGGCTCCGCGGCGTCCACCACGATGACCGTTCGGACTATCCCGAAAGCTGACCAGACCGAAGGCTTGTGCCTGGTTCAAGAGCTTCTGAACCTGTCGAACGGTTACGCCCAGCTTTTGCGCGAGCAGGTCGTTCGATGGCCAAACGACGGGAATTTGTCCACCCTGCCAGTCCTGGGGCTTCGTCCAGGCAAACAGGAGATCGATGACGGAGACCACGCGCAGGGGGACGCCCATATAAGGAGCCGCCCGTTTGAGCGCCGCAAGCGCGTTGGAAGGTGCCATTCCGGTCTCGAGCCCGCAAAATTCGTCGACAAGCTTCGTCGCCCTGGCGGCATGTTCGTCAAACCGGCGAAGTCCCCGGCCGGGGCTATGGGCAGCAGCCATTGTTCGTTCTCCCTGGGAGGGGAGCCCGTGCAGATAAAGCGACACCGTGGCGCCACGGCCGGCGCTTTGGGGTAGCAATATGAAAGGGAGCCAGCTAAGTGAGGGTTCTCACATCCGCCCTAGCAGGCGTCCCGAAAAGCCCGGCCTCGTGCCGGGTTTTTCATGTCCGCACAGCGTCCCCCTTGATCGTTGTGGCGCCCGCCCGGGTGGACGGCGGCGGTCAGCGTTGAGCCGATCCACAACGTCGATTGTTAAGCATCGCTGGCGGGTCGGTCGTGCGCGATGAATCGTGCTATCGGTAACGGAGCGGGCAATAATCACGTGCTATCGGTAACGAAGCGTCGACCTCCGCTCGTGCTATCGATAACGCCGTGCTGCCGAGGCACGTGCTATCGGTAACGCCGTCGCTGTCTTGCTCGTGCTTTCGGTAACGGCGTGAGAACCGGGCGATTCGGCTGTCTCACGCGACATGTAGCGCAGAAGGAAAGCATCCTCCTCAGCGCCGCGCCGGATAGGCGTGGCAGGAAAGTTGCAGTTAAGGCCGCGAGGGACTGCAAGTTCAGGCTCGGAATTGGCTGACCTCGTCTGTCCAAGCGGTAGATCGAATAGTACTTGTTCGGGCGTTCGATATGTCACTGCGACCGAAAGAACGGAGTCTAGTGGGACCTGTAGCCATCGTCAGCCCGATCTCCGATCCTGGATTCGGGACTCGGCGATCTGAAGATCGAGCCACTGCTCCGAAGCAGCAAGAAGGGGAGTGAGCGTGCCGACGATCAGGCGGCGTCCGTCATCGGGATCCGTTTGTCTGACTATGTATCCAAGCGCCTCGAGATGCTCGATGTGGCGCAAAGCGGTGGTCGTCGAGCCTCCGCTCAGCTTACAAAGCTGGGACACCGCGATGCGGCGCCGCTCGCATGTGGCCACGTAAAGCTCCAGAATCATGTCCCAGCTCGGATCATAGAAGCGGACGCCGTTGAAGTGGGTCGCCCGCCGACGCCGGCCTACCAACACCGCCCTGGCCTCGGCAAGCCTGCGCTCGGACAGGTCTCTCGCGTCTGGCGGCATAGACAGCAAAGTGTCCTCGATCGCCTTGCGCGGCAGCCGCACGACGACGTCGATCAGGTCGTCTCCTTCAGATGCTGCACCCATAATCGTCTTGATCCGTTTCGGATGTGGGGCTCGGCGTTCGCCGGCAAGCGGAAGGTGCCGAGCGCAAGCGCGCCGAGCGCGAGGTAGGCGTAGATCCCAAGCCCGGTGTGGTAGGCAAAGAGCGGCACGCGGGGCAGCAGGGCGCCGAAGATGCTCATGAAGAGGTCGGCGACTGCGAAACCGGCCGCCCAGATGGGCCAGAAGCGGATTGTAGTAACACCGAGCCAATAGAACCCGCCCGCTACAGCGAGATCTATCAGCAACGTGACCGTTTCCGCAGGCGCGAAATAGGATACATCCAGCAGCCGAAGGGCGGTCGTCACGACCGAAGCTGCAAGATTTATAGCCGCTCCGACACGCTCAGGTCGCCCGCCCTTCAGTGCGGCATAACCACAAATGAGCAGCAGCGTGACGTCGAACAGCAGAGCCAAAATAATCTGCAGCGACATCACTTCTCCTTGGCGGTTCGCCCCTAAATTGGAAGGCTCTCAAACTCAGGCAAAGTAGCCATTGCGGGCTTCGGTGCGCCTTCTCCCCAGTTCGTCTCGGTCAGCCCTAGCTGTCGGCCGACCTTTTCGATCGAGAGATGGGCTCGTATCGTCATGTGATCCTGACCTTCTATGAGGGAGGCCAGAGCTGCGACGGTAGCTTTGACGGTCCGCTGCGTCATCGCGGGAGCTACGCGGTGCGCCTCCGTCGCATCCAGCGTCGTGAGAAGAAACTGCGCAGTATCGCGCGCGGCAAGGTTGATCGATCGCTCCGCTTTACGCAACTCATCGGCGATGATCCGGCTCGTGTTCGAAAGTGCTTGCATTACGCCTCCTTGGGCGTCCGGCGCCCATTACAGTGTTTTCAGCCCGAGCAGGAGAAGCAGCGTTACAATCGCCATGCCGGCCGCAGTCAGGCCCAAGGGGGTCACGATCGAGATGATCGCGGTCCAGAAGGCAACCTGCTTCCAGGTGAGCATATTCGCTGCCGCCCCAGCGGTCGGCAACGGGAGGGGAAGCGGGAAAGTTGGCGGCGCGGAAGGTAGGTCGTTTGCAGGGGGTAAAGGCTCTACCCCTCCGTCGTGATCCGCCAGGAGCCGCGCGGCGTCAAAACGGGTCGGTACGCCGAGGATATTATTAGCCTTTAACAAGTGCTTATCGACCGCCCGGTGGCTGCTACCCGTGGCCGCCGCAATCTCCTTCGAGTTGCGGTTCTGAAGCACAAGGCGAAGATAAGACCGTTGACGATCGGTCAGGCGGGCAATGCGATCCGGTGCGCTTACGACTGAGGTGGCAGCCGCGAGCGTCTGTTCGGCAGGGGGCGAGCCCGGTTCGTTTGTCAGCATGCTCTTGAAATTACTCGCATCGCGGAATGATTCGGCTCCATATCAGGGATAACTCCTGACGAGCCCGGTCGATCAAATCCACATCACAAATGGGTTCAAGGCGGCGCGCGAACGCGGTGAACAGGTCACGTTTCAGCGCCCGCGACGCTTCGCCGAGTTCTCACTTTCGAAGCAGGCTTATCCAAAGCGCACCTCGGCGATCAACTGCGGCCGCCACTCAGCATGACCGGCAGGACTAGTGAACAGACGGAAATTTGCCGACGGTTGCCGCGGTGTCGTTCAAGCGTGAGGCCCAAAAGGAAAGGATCTGTCCCTCAGCAGGGCAGTCTTCGGCTGTATAAGCGGCAAACTCGGACAGGGTGCGAGCGAGGTCGACAGCTGTAATTATGCGTTCGCGTTCCAGTATCGTGGCCAGAAGTGCCAGCCAGTCGCCATGTGCCTGAACCAGCGCTTCGATCTGAAGCTTTCCCGAACCGCTGCCGGACAAACCCTGTGGAGGGCTCTGGCGCTGGCGGAACTTCGTAAACAAACTTTTGATCAAGGACATGGCGCGCGTTCCATCAACCGCCCGTAGCCGGGACGGTTGAACACGCGGGAACACTGGTAACCACGCCCCACGTATTCCCCGCACCGACAAGCGGTAGCAAGGTCTTGTATTTCGCGGGCCGCCCGACGGAAGTCGGGGACCCAGCATTCGACCGCACTTGCGGGCCAAGGATGGTGTTCAAGCCATGCCCAAGCGACACCGCTATGGCACAAGGCTCAGGCGAAAACACGCTGTCATTGCAACTCAAAGCAGACGCAGCATTCTGGACGCTGGCGTAGCGCTCGTCGCCAGATTGACATGCCGCAGGGCGGATTAGGCGCGCGCGCCGCCCGATGACGGCTAGGGAGATCGGTGTCCGTCGCCGCGCTTCACCCGCACCTTCGTGGGGCAATCTGGCAAGGTGACACCTCGCGCAGCCTGGGCTAACTGCCGGAAGTGCACGCCATCCGGCATCTTCTCGCGCAACGCCATCTTGCCGTGCTGATCTGCGCGGCGACGCTGCTGCTAAAGCTGCTCGTGCCGACCGGCTATATGATCGACAGCGATCATGGACGGATCGCCATCACCATCTGCTCGGGCACCGGGCCGGCGACGATGGCGATGGAGATGCCGGGAATGCACGGGGACATGCCCGATCACGGCAAATCAAAGGATCACGGCAAGGCGGAGATGCCATGCGCCTTCTCCGGCCTGTCAGCCGCAATGACCGGCGCCATCGATCCGATCCAGCTCGCTGCACTCATCGCGTTCGTCCTCGCGATCGGAATGTCGCCAATCGTCCTGCCGACACCGGCACGGCGGATCTATCTGCGCCCGCCGCTGCGTGGACCGCCCGCCTTCCTCTGACCGATCGACGCTGCCCCAAGTGGGCAGCCCACGCATCTTAAGGTCCGGCACCGGCGTGTGCCGTGCCGGTCGAAGGCATATCCATGATCCGATCTTACCTGCTAGCAGGGGCGTGCTTGTCATGCCTCCCGCTGGCCGCCCCCGCATCCGCCCAAGAAGCGGCACCTGACCAGACACCCACGCCGACTGTCTCCGAGCCTCAGAGTGCCGCTAGTGGGCAAGGCGGCGACATCATCGTCACCGCGCTCAAACGCTCGCAAGCGCTTCAGGACGTACCGGCGAGCGTTACTACCTTGTCCGCCGACCTGCTCCGCCACCTCAATGCGCAGGACTTCTCGCGCGTTGCGGACTCGGTGCCGGGCGTCGCCTTTGCGACCACTGGCCCCGGAAACTCGCAATACATTATCCGTGGAATCGGCGGGGTCGGCTTCGTCCAATCGCCGACGACAGGCGTCTATCTCGATGAAACCCCGCTCCAGACGCGGGCGCTGCGCGGCTTTTCTCAGCCCGACCCTCAGCTCTTTGATGTTGCACGTGTCGAGGTGCTGCGGGGACCACAGGGCGTGCTGTTCGGATCGTCGAACATGGGTGGCCTGGTCCGCATCATCACCAACCAGCCCGATGAATCCAAGGTCGCCGCGACGGGGCAGGCGAGCGTCGCGAGTGTCACCGATGGTGGCACGAGCTGGAACACGAAGGCGATGCTCAACCTGCCGATCGTTGCCGATACGCTGGCGCTGCGCGTCTCCGGCGGTATCGACCGCCAGGGCGGTTGGATCGACGATCTACGGCCGACCACGGGCGACCTGACCGAGAACGCCGGAACGTCGGCGGTGCACAAGGACGTCAACTGGACGCGTACCAGCACGATCCGGGGGCGCTCCGCTGGAACGCCACACCAACGCTCACGATCACGCCGTCGTTCGTCTGGCAGGACGGCTACAGCAACGCCGACCGGCCCCATAGCGATGTGACCTTCGGAAAGCGGGCGCGCCTGAAGGCGCGCTATGCGGACACGTTCGCGAAAGACGAGTTCATCATCGGTTCGCTGCTGGTGGAAAACCGGTTCGACGCGCTGGGCGGGTTCACCCTCTCGTCGAACTCCTCCTACCTCGACCGGCGCAACCGTCTGTCGTTCGACGTCACCGCGTTCGACTCCCCGATCGTCGAGGAGATCGTCGGCCCCGGGCCGGGGGGCAAGCTCTTCCCGACCCCGCTCATGGACTTCGGGCGCACGAAGCAGTTCACGCAAGAGATCCGGGCCGTGTCGGACGGCTCCGGTCGCCTGCAATATGTCGTCGGCGCCTATTACCGCGACCTGCATCAGGATTCCGGCCGTACCATCACGGTCGCCGACCTGTTCGGCGTAACGGCACCGCTGCCGCTCGGTGCCAGCAACCCGCCCGTCATCCAAGACACTACGGTGCGCTTCCACGAGAGTGAGATCGCGGCATTCGGCGAGCTGACCTATGCCGTCCTGCCGAAGGTGAAGGTGGCGGCCGGCGCTCGCGTCTTCTCCTACCGTCAGCGCGAGGCGAGCCGGCGATACGGCATCGGCGGTATCACTGGCGGCGATCTCGCCTACGACTATGACGAGCGCAACCGCGAGCACGGTGTCACGCCACGCTTCACGTTGAGCTACGAACCGAGCCGCGCCGCGACCCTCTATGCCAGCTACTCGCAGGGCTTCCGCACCGGCGGCGTCAACGCGCCGATCACCGACGATATCTGCTCGGCTGCCGAACGGCGTACGGCCGGAATCCCCGATGTGCCGCCCCCTTACGACAGCGATCGAACCGACAATTACGAGGTGGGTGCGAAGACCAGGCTGTGGGGCGGGCGGCTGCGGATCAACGCCGCGGCCTATGCGATCGAATGGAAAAATTATCAGCAGGCGTTCCAGACTGCGTGTGGGATCAACAACGCGACGACCATCTCGTTCACGGTCAATGCCGGCAGGGTCCGCAGTCGGGGCGGGGAGCTGGAAGTTTCTCTCTCGCCTGTCCGTGGGCTCGATCTCTCCGCAGGCGGGGCGTTCATCGATGCGACCTATCGCAACGCCGTCCCCAACCTCCTGCTGCCGGCTGGGTCGCGCGTGCTCGACGTGCCGCGCTGGACGTGGAACGCGCGGGGCAATTACGACGCTCCGCTCGGGCTCGGACTGACGGGCAATCTGTTCGCGGCAGCGCGCCATGTTGGCGCAACCAACAGCGGCTTCGGCGAAGGCGAGGTGTTGCCGCGTCCGGCCTACACGCTGGTCGATGCGACTGCCGGCATCCGACGGGGCGGCATCGCGATCGACCTGTTTGTCACCAACCTGTTCGATGTCGTGCCGGTCTTTGGCCAGGAGTTCACCACCTCGCCCGGCAACACGACGGCGACCAGCTACTTCTCCTATCTCGTCGGCCCGCCACGAACGGTCGGCATTCGCGTGAGTAAGGCACTGTGATGGGCAAGACTTCAGCATTCGTCCGCCGGTCGAGCCGGACCTTCATGATCGCCGCTTTAGGGTCAGGACTCATTGGTCATAGCCAGAAGATGACGGTGGCCGCGAGCGCGACGGCAGAGAAGAAGACGGTTGGGCAGCGGTCATAGCGAGTGGCGACGCGGCGCCAGTCCTTCAGACGGCCGAACATGATCTCGATGCGGCTGCGGCGCCGGTAGCGGCGCTTGTCGTATCTGACCGGCTCGTTGCGCGATCTGCGGCCCGGGATGCAGGGCTGGATGCCCTTGGCTTCCAGGGCGTCCCTGAACCAATCGGCGTCATAACCACGGTCGCCAAGCAGCCACTGTGCTTTCGGCAGATCGTCCAGCAGAGCCGCCGCGCCGGTGTAATCACTGACCTGCCCGGCGGTCATGAAGAAGCTCAAGGGCCGCCCGTCCGCATCGCTGACGGCGTGCAGTTTGGTGTTCATGCCGCCTTTCGTGCGGCCGATCAGGCGGCCGAGATCCCCTTTTTACCCGCAGACTCGATGCCGTGCGGTGTGCCTTCAGGTAGGTCGCGTCGATCATCACCGTTTTCGGTACGGCTTCCGCTGCCGCGAGCCCCTCCATCATCATGCGCAAGAAGACTCCCTCTCGCCCCACCGCTTCCAGCGATTGTAGAGCGTCTTGTGCGGCCCATAGTCCTTCGGCGCATCACACCAGCGCAGCCCGTTGCGGTTGACGAAAACGATGCCGCTGAGCACCCGCCGGTCATCGACGCGAGGCTTGCCATGGCTCTTGGGAAAGAACGGCTGCAGACGCGCCATCTGCTCATCCGTCAGCCAGTACAGGTCGCTCATCCACGCTCTCCTCACGGAGCCTGAATCAGATCGCGTCTCCCACATCAATGGATCCTGACCCTAGCAACCCTCATTTCAGGCAAGGCCGTATTACCACAGGCGCACGACACCGATATTTATCTCGCCGGACTCGCGATCCTGCTGACGAGCGTTTACCTGGGTGGTTTGATCTTCCGCCCGAATCGGAACATCCTTGGTATGGGTGTGGACTCGCTCGCCGTGCTTATTCTTTATGCGATCGGGACGGTGGGCTTGTTCGTGATCGCGCTTGGCGAAAAAGCCGCATGAACTGATGTCCCTGGACGCGATCAAGACGTCACATCTAACCCGTCACTGGAGCCGGGGGGCGTTGCTGACTTCATTCTCGTAACCGAGATGATCGAAGATGACCGATAGACCCTGTCCAGCGTCGAGCTGCCACGTCATTTGCTCTGGAAATGTCGGTCACCGAGCGTTTCTAATTTATGGAGATGTTGCAGCATTTCACGCCCCGGTTAGCATCTGGCGAGGAAGCTGCGGTTGCACTCGTAATCGCGCAGGCGCCGCGGTCGGGGCGCCTGCGCGATCTCAGGCCTTGTTCGTCCATTGGGGTGCGCGCGAGCCGGGCGAAAATCGACGCGGGTACGCATGCACGACGCGAAGGAGGAGATTCGCATCAAGCTCGGACGGTGGCTCTCGATCGAGTTCGCGGCTGATCCTGCGCACGAGCTTGGATTCAAAATGGTCACGTGGATCGCAGCGATAGAGTTTGTCCACGACTTCCACGATCTCGGTGCCGGGTAGAGGGGTTACAACGAGGACCACGAGATATACGGATTCCGCAAGCCCAACTAAACGCAGCTCCACTCCCCAATTCAGTGAACTCGTAAAAGACTATCGACCGTAACGCTTCGATCAGGGCCGTCGGATTTAGCCACGCTGGTCGGTCCCAGCTTATTGCGGTAGGCTTCCGCGAGTTGGTAGTGCACTGACATGGCCTCGCGCGTCGCTGCCTCCTCAGCGCGTTGAATTTCAACTTGGACCCGGTGCTCATAGTAAGAACGGTCATTCGCAAACATAGAATTCTCCGGAACTTTGGAAGCTATCAGGGGGGCCGCTCCTATTTCGTACGAGCACCGTCACGCTCTCAAGCTGGCAACAACACATCGGTGCGGACCTACCCTGACCCACGACCCTTTTCGCCGTTCCTACCGCTCAGGGCCGTCATAGCCGCGCGCAACAAAACGCGTCGGGCGGCGAAGCTCGCGGGCGCAGATTGCGATCCAAAGCGTAGGGCGAGCCCTTCCCGCCAGAGCCGCGACGCTACTAAGTGGATCTCGTCGCGCGTTGGGTAGCGTTCCTGGCCGATGCAGGCTGTGATTGCGGGATAGGACCACGGCGACTGCGCAGATTGTGGCGGTATGACCACCTCGCTCGTCTCTGGCTCGACGAGTTGCGGGCGCGTGCTGTTCGAAGCCTGCCGACGTTGCTTGCGCCAAGCGCGTCCCGCGAACCAGAGGGGTACCGCAGCGACGACTGCGAAGGTCAGTGTCATGTTCAGAAATTGGCTTTTCGGGAACTCTCCCGCGAAGGCGAGCAAGAGCAAGATCAGAACGACTGATACTCCCAATTCCGGATGCAGTACGAGCCGAAACGCGTACCACAGAAACCAGCAAAGCAGCACGGCTGCGGCCAAACTACCTACGGTGAGGCCGATCGCTTCAAGCACCATGAGAATCAACTGCATCTCGCCGACTCCTTGTATGCGATTTATATCGCATTGCGATACATATTGCAACTAGAGCGGCCTGTGGCTTCGATTAATCCACGCGGGCGAGCAGTTCGGTCAGCATCGGCCGAAGCCGCACGATTTCCTCACGATGCGTCTTTGATAGCTGTCGCAGGAGGGTTTGCGCCTTCTGCGTAAGTTCGAGCAGGGCCTGTCGTCCGTCGTCGGGGGATGGCCGACGTGTGACCAGACCAAGCGTCTCCAGACGATCGACCAGGCCGGTCGCGCTGTGCGGCTTCAAAGCAAGACGCTCGGCGACGTAGCCAACGCTGACGTTCGCATGCGTAGCCCCCCGAATGGCGAGCATCGCTTGGTGTTGCTGGGGCGTCAGGCCGCAGCTTGCCGCGCCACGTTCGCTGAACACCAGAAACTGCCGAAGCGCATACCGAAAATCCGCGAGCGCCGCATAGTCGGCGTCAATCAACTCATCACCATCGATCATCGTTCAAATCCTAACCGTTGAACTATATCGTGTCGCGATATAGTGGTCGCCGTTCTCAAACCGGCGAGTGTGCATGACGGCTTCCACCATCAATATCCCAAAAGCCAAGCGGCTTGCCGATCATAGCGCCGACTGGCGGATGATCATGCTCGCAGGAGCCGCTGTCGTGGTCGGCACCGGCGCTGCGTTCGGGGCTTGGGTCCTGCTAAAGCTGATAGCGCTCGCCACCAACCTCTTCTGGTTCGGCAGGATATCGGCCGCGCCTGCTGAAATCGCGAATGCGCATGTCGGTTTGGCGGTCGTCGCGATACCCGTCATCGGCAGTGTGATGATCGGCCTGATGGCGCGTTTCGGCTCGGAGAAGATCAAGGGACACGGTATTCCGGAAGCCATCGAAGCCATTCTTTACGGCGAAAGCCGCCTGTCGCTCAAGGTTGCGATCCTCAAGCCGCTATCCTCAGCGATTTCAATCGGGAGCGGCGGCCCGTTTGGCGCCGAAGGTCCGATCATCATGACCGGGGGCGCGATCGGATCGCTTTTCGCGCAATGCTTCCACCTGAGCGCGGCCGAACGAAAGACTTTGCTGGTCGCCGGTGCCGCGGCGGGCATGACCGGCATCTTCGGCACACCGATCGCGGCGATCCTGCTGGCGATCGAGGTCCTCCTGTTCGAGTGGAAGCCGCGCAGCTTCGTGCCGGTCGTCGTCGGGACGCTCGTGGCGTTTGCCTGGCGACCCATGCTCCTGGGGGCCGGGCCACTGTTTCCGTTCGCCGTTGCCCCCGTGCAGGCGTGGTGGCCGACTGAAGGCTTGGCCCTCGGCATGGGTGCTCTGGTCGGTCTCGAGGCGGCGCTGCTGTCAGCGTTGCTCTACCGTGTCGAGGACGCGTTCCACCGCTTGCCCGTGCACTGGATGTGGTGGCCGGCGCTCGGCGGTATCATCGTCGGGATCGGGGGGCTAATCGATGCTCGCGTTCTCGGCGCGGGCTACGCCAACATCCAGGCGTTGCTCGATGGATCATTGGCGGTGCGGGTCATCCTGGCACTGCTCGTCGTAAAGGCAATCGTGTGGCTGGTCGCGCTCGGGTCGGGAACGTCGGGCGGTGTTCTCGCACCCCTGCTAATCATGGGAGGCGCTTTGGGTGCCCTACTGGGGCAGTTTCTTCCCGGGTCGGTAGGCTTCTGGGCGATGGTTGGCATGGCCGGCATGATGAGCGGTGCCATGCGCGCACCGCTTACCGGCGCACTGTTCGCGGTTGAACTGACCGGTCACTTCGACGCCTTGCCGGCTACGATCGCAGCGGCAACCGGGGCCTATGCGATTAGTGTCCTGATCATGCGCCGGTCGATCCTGACGGAAAAGATCGCCCGGCGCGGCCGTCATATTCTTCAGGAATATACCGTTGATCCGCACGAGTTCCTGCAAGCCGAGCAGGTGATGACACCCGATCCTGCCGTGCTGTCGGGTGCCATGTCGATCAAGGATGCGGTCGCCTTTTTCGGTGACGCCGCAACGCACCGGACCTATCCCGTGGTGGACGATGGCGGACATCTGGTCGCGATGGTGTCGCGATCCGATGCTCTGCGCTGGCAGGTAGAAGGCGATTTACCCGATACCTCACTCGCCGAGACGCTGTCCGATTCATCGCAAGCGATCGCTTATCCTCACTCGCCGATCGGCGAAGTGGCTGATCTGATGGTCGAGAGCGGGGTTGGGCGTATCCCCATTGTCGAGGCCGGCACAAATCGCGTTATCGGCATCCTCTCGCGCCATGATCTGCTCAAGGTCCGGAGCGCCCGCAAGCGCGCAGAGATCGACCGAACCTAAGAAGACTATCGCGATGGGTATTGCTGATAGAAGGCATACCGATCGGAGCGGATGATCTGAGAAATGAAGCTGTCTTTGCCATTTGTACCTATCCTCGCCGGTGCTACCCTGCGTGACCGGCTTCTCGCGTGCATCGGCGCGTTGATCGGCGTTGCGCTGACGAGCCTAGTGAGCGCGACGGCCCTGCACGGGTGGGCACCGCTCCCGTTGCTGGTGGCGCCTGTCGGCGCGTCCGCGGTGCTGGTCTTCGCCGTACCGGCGAGCCCATTGGCACAGCCCTGGTCGGTCGTGGGCGGTAACGTCGTCTCGGCACTGGTTGGCGTGACTGCGGCTTACTTCGTGCCTATACCGTATTTGGCGGTCGGGGTTGCCGTGGGCGGAGCGATCCTCGCCATGTCGCTGCTCCGCTGCCTGCATCCGCCCGGCGGGGCTGCCGCCCTAACGGCCGTGATCGGGGGCCCTGCGGTGCTAGGCGCCGGTTACGCTTTCCCGTTCGTGCCCGTCGGGATCAACTCGCTTATCCTTATCGTGACCGGCATCGCGTTCCACAGGGCCTCCGGACATTCCTATCCGCACCGCCCGATCCCGATCGTGGGTCACGAACTTGCGGCGTCCGGATTGGGCATGCCGCATCCCGAAGACATCGACCTTGCGCTCACAGACCTCGGCGAGACGTTCGATGTGAGCCGGGACGATCTTGACCTGCTGTTTCGGCGCGTTGAGTTCCACGCATCCATGCGCGCGGCAAGACCAACCGGGACAAAGGGCGAAATTAGATGAATACCACGGGGAGCACGCTCTCGGACCGACAGGCGATCTGGGCTTTTGTGCTGGGATGTCTGGCAGTCACGGCGGGCGTAGCCACGCACCTACCGATGTTCGCGATGGGGCAACAGATGCACTATCGTTTGGCCGGCATGCCGATGACCAGCTCGATGGTCGTGGGCATGGTTCTCATCGTCGGGGGGCTTTTCGTGGCCGCTTATGGTCTTTTGCCTCGCAACCTGAGCGCGCATCGCACGTCCACCGCCGACATCGTCGTCGCAGCGCCCGAAGATGCGCAGCTTGGCGCAGCCCATTTCGGCCTTATGGCCATCCTCGTGATCGCGCTCGTGGTGGACGTGATGAAGCCCGCTGCACTCGGGTTCGCGATCCCCGGCATGACGAGCGAGTACGGCGTATCGAAAGCAACGGCGTCGCTCGTCGCATTCTTTGCGCTCGTCGGGACTGTGGTAGGCTCGGTGGTGTGGGGATTCCTAGCCGACATCTATGGGCGCAAGGCGACCATCCTGCTTTCCGCTGTGTTCTTCGTCGGCACCGCGATTTGCGGCGCCATGCCTAGCCTCGCCTGGAATATCGGCATGTGCTTCATGATGGGGGCCGCGGCCGGAGGCATGCTGCCGGTGACCTATGCCCTGCTCGCCGAGATGATGCCGACCCGCCACCGGGGCTGGGCATTGGTGCTGGTTGGCGGTCTGGGCGCAGTCGGCGGTTACTTCGCCGCAAGTGGGGCATCAGCCCTTTGGCAGGGCACCTTCAGTTGGCGCATCCTGTTTCTCCTCAACCTGCCGACCGGCCTGCTGTTGGTTGTGCTTGGCAACTTCATTCCTGAATCGGCAAAGTTCTTAATCGCACGCGGTCGAATAGCGGAAGCCGAGACAGTCATGCGACGGTTTGGCGCGACCGCGCGGAAGGTGACCACATCGTCGCAGTCCCCGCGCCCCAGTCACCGGCCGCTCACTGGTTTTCCCTCTGGAGCAAGCTAGTGGCGCTCAGCCTGGCAGCGTTGTGTTGGGGATTGATCAATTTCGGGCTGCTTCTTTGGTTGCCGGGCGACCTGCAGGAAAAGGGCTATTCGGTTACCGTCGCCAGCACGCTGCTGGCAAAGTCGGCACTCATCTCCTTCCCGACGGTCTTCCTGTGCGCGTTCCTCTATAGTCGCTGGAGCACGAAGTGGTCGCTCGTGACGATGATCGCGATCACGATGGTGGGATTGGGGTTGGTGATCCATCTGGAGCTCGCGGGACATGGCAGCCCGGTTTTGCCGGTATCCCTTCTCATTGTCGGATCGAACGGCATACTCGCCATCCTGCTACCCTATGCGGCGGAGAGTTTCCCGTTGAACGTGCGGGGCAGAGCAACGGGATGGGTGGCCGCTTGCACAAAGGCGGGTGGAGTCGGTGCCCAAGGGCTCGCTATCACTGCGCTTGTGCCGAGCGTGGGTTCGGCAGCCGTTGCGATCATGCTGCCTACCGCTCTTGCGTTGGCACTGATCGCTCGGTTTGGTCGTGAAACCCGGGGCACCGACCTGCGCGACCTAGACGGTTAGAGCGGTCCATTCGAGCATGGCTCCCTATCCAAGGATCATGTGATTGTGAAGGTAATCGAGTCAGCGAAGACAGCATAGTCAGCTGTCAAATGATGCCCATCAATCATCATTTTACGTGCTAGCCGTTGAATAATATCGCGTTACGACATAGAAGGCCATCATTCCGAAACGGCGGTTCTGTATGGCAACTTCCAGCATCAGTATCCGGGAATTTAGGCGGCTTGCCGATCGCGCCGACTGGCGATCATCATGCTCGCCAACGCGGCGCTCGCTGTCGGCACATACGCATCATTCGACACTAGGATTCTCCCAGTGCTTATCGCGTCTGCTGCCAACCTGTTCTGGTTTGGAGGCGGGTCGGCCGCACCTGCTGAAATCGCGGATCCAAACGTCGGCCTTACTATGGTCGATCTATCTGTCGGTGGCAGTATGATGATCAGCCTGACGGCGCTTTTCAGCTTGAAGAAGATTCGCGGAAAGCGTCGCCTCGGGACCTACACATCCTTGTACTTACCGGCATCCAGAAAGCCTTTAACGGACGGGAGAAGACCATGAACGACGACGAAGACGGCACGACCCACTATTCCGGCTCCTCCGGAGGATTCGGCTCGATTAAGGGGATGGCAAAAGTCTTCGCTCGGGAATTGTCGTCGCCCGGAACGCTCGACACGTTGCGCCGTCAGAACAAGCCGGAGGGCTATATGTGCTCGTCCTGTGCATGGGGCAAGCCCGCGAAGCCGCATGCCTTCGAGTTCTGCGAGAATGGCGCCAAGGCCACAATCTGGGACCTGACCCGTGATCGGTGCACACCCGATTTCTTTGCTGCGCATACGCTTGCGGAGCTGCGCGAGTTGCCTGACTTCGACTTGGAGATGGAGGGGCGCCTGACGGCGCCAATGCGCTACGACGCTGCCAGCGACCGTTATCTCCAGTGCACGTGGGACGAGGCATTCGCGGGAATTGCTGCGGAGCTCCAGCAGCTCGATCCCAAATCGGTGGTGTTCTACGCCTCGGGGAAGGCATCGCTGGAAACCAGTTACCTCTACGCGCTGCTGGCTCGCGCCTACGGTAACAACAATCTGCCTGACAGCTCGAACATGTGCCACGAAACCACGTCTGTTGCACTGAAAAAGGTAACGGGCTCACCCGTCGGCACCTGCGTACTCGAAGACTTTGATCACTGTGACGCAATATTCTATTTCGGGCAGAACCCGGGGACTAATAGCCCGCGCTTCCTCCATCCGCTTCAAGAGGCGGTAAAGCGCGGCTGCAAGATCATCGTGTTCAATCCGGTAAAAGAGGTTGGGCTGATGCGGTTCATCAACCCGCAAAACCCGGTCCAGATGCTATCGCAAAAGCCAACCGAGCTCGCCCACATGTACCTGCAGGTACGCCCCGGCGGCGATATCGCGGCGATCATGGGCGTCGTGAAGCGCGTTTTGGAGCGCGACGACCAAGCACTCGCGTCGGGCAAGCCCAGCATACTCGATCCGAGCTTCATCCAGCAGCATACTTCAGGCTGGGAGGCGTTCCGGGACAAGGCCCGAGCGACTGAATGGGCAGACATCGAGGAGCATTCTGGGCTGAAGCGTGCTGACCTTGAAGAGGCGGGGGACGTTTACGTCGAAGCTGAAAAGGTGATCTCGGTCTACGGGATGGGGCTAACCCAGCATGTCCACGGCTCCCAAAGCATTCAGACGATGGTCAATCTGATGCTGATGCGCGGTAATATCGGCAAGCAGGGCGCTGGAGTAAGTCCCGTACGCGGCCACTCGAACGTACAGGGTCAGCGAACCGTGGGGATTTCCGAAAAGCCCGAACTGGTTCCACTGGACAAGATCGCGTCGCAGTTCGGCTTTGAGCCCCCGCGTGACAAGGGCCTGACCACCGTCGATGCCTGCGAAGGGATCAAAGATGGATCCGTACAGGGCTTCCTTAGCCTGGGCGGTAATCTGGTCCGCGCCGTGCCCGATCGCGACGCGATGGAGCCAGCGTGGCGTAGGCTGGCGCTCACCGTCTTCGTTGCGACCAAGCTCAACCGCAGCCACCTCATCCACGGCAAGGTCTCGTTCCTGCTCCCCTGCCTCGCGCGTTCCGAGGAGGACATCCAAGCAAGTGGTCCGCAAGCGGTGTCAATCGAGGACAGTTTCAGCCACATCTACGGGTCGCGTGGCAAGCGGTTGCCCGCCGCCGAGACGCTGAAGTCCGAACTTGCGATCGTTGCCGGCATCGCCAAGGCACTGCTGCCCCACAATCCGAAGATGCGTTGGGATGATTGGACCGACGACTACGCATTGG
>NZ_JASPFO010000001.1:3357500-3960318 GCF_036856015.1 Sphingomonas sp. LR55 | reverse complement strand
CTCTAAGGCCACCTCGCCATACCGTCAAACACTATTTTACAGTTTGAGGTCGGTTTTCCATTTTTTGGCTCCGGCGCCGCTCTACGGGCTCTCGTTGCCACCTACTCCTGAGACGCTGCTCGCTGTAAGTCATTCCGCGACCGTCGGTTTGGCCCACACCAACTCGAGATTTCGAAATTGCGGGGCTCGTCCGATGCGACGCCGGGGTTGCCGGCGGCCATCATGTCCCGGAGCACAGAGTCGTATTGGTGAAGGTGCCATCGTGCGACTCGGACGTGATCGCTATTAGCGACGCTACGCCGGGTGATCCCGGATTAGCGCATCGAACGCTTCGATCGATAGCGGTTTGCGGAACTTGCAGCCGGCGGTGAAATCGTCCGCCCACATGACTTCGGCAACGATCTGGCCGATCTGCGGCAGGTTGAGCCAGATGCTGGTCCCGCGCTTCAGCGCCGAATAGGTCTGGAGCCGCGCGCCGTTGATCGAGATGTCGACGACCTTGCACAAAGTGCGGCGCGTCTTGCCGATGCTGACGTCCAACGCGACAGGAGCACGGGGAGAACCGCGGCGGCTGGTGCGCTCTGCGGGTTCGAAATCGGCGGCGAACATGGCGTCCTCGTCCTTGCGAGTCCTAAGTCTGGCTTGCAGTCACAAGCCTAGCCGCCGTTACCTAACGTGATCTTAAGAAATGACCCCGGAACGGTTTAGTATCAATCCGTTCCGGGGTTTACACTTACTTACGGAGTGTGAGACCGCCACCGAAACGCTTGTTGAAGCGCGCGACCTGGCCGCCGGTATCGAGCATCGTGCCGCGGCCGCCGGTCCATGCCGGATGCGCGAGCGGGTCGATCTCGAGCGTCATCACATCGCCTTCCTTACCCCAGGTGGTGCGAGTCTGGTACTTGCTGCCATCGGTCATCTGGACGGTGATCATGTGATAATCGGGGTGCGTATCGGCCTTCATGGGAATTCTCCGTATGTGGCTGGTTCCGACCAGCCTGAAAGGAAGGCGCGCCCGTACACGGACGCGCCCGATTTTACAAGAACGCGGGCCTCAAGCCTTAGCCTCAGACTTTAGGCGGGTCGGCGATCATCGCGGTGAAGTTCGCTTCGGCAACCAGTTGCCCGTCGACCAGCGCGCGACCGGCGAACTTGCACACCGCACTGCGCTTCTGGACGAACGTCACTTCGAGTTTCAGCAATACGCCCGGTTCGACCGGCTTGCGAAACTTCGCGCCGTCGATCGCCATGAAATAGACGAGCTTGCCCGAGCCCGCGAGACCCAGCGACTCGACCGCGAGAATCCCCGCGGCCTGTGCCATCGCCTCGACGATCAGCACGCCCGGCATGATTGGACGCCCAGGGAAATGCCCCTGGAAGAACTGCTCGTTCATGGACACCGCCTTGATCGCGGTGATCGACGTGTCGAGGACCAGGCCCTCGACACGATCGACCAGCAGCATCGGGTAGCGATGCGGCAATGCGGCCATGACGCGCCCGATATCGAGCGGACCCAGGCCTTTTGCCGCAGTCAGGCCTTTTGCCTCAGTATCGTTCACGATATCGGTCATCGATGTAGCTTAGCGACCCTGCGGGGTGCGCGTAGCTGCCGGTGCACGACCAACCTGTGCTGGTGCTGCGCCCTGCTGCTGCTGGCCACCCTGCTGGTTCGGCTGCCAGTTCGCCGGGACGGCGGTGCTGACCGACGGCACCAGACGATCGAGCTCGGTGGTGATCGCCGCGGTGATGTCGGCGGTCGGCTGTGCGAACAATGCGGCCTCAGGACGCAGCAACAGGCTGACGTTCTTGGCACGGACGGCAGCCGTCACAGCGTCGCTGAGCTTCGCCTGGATCTGCTCGATCGCATATTGCTGCGCGCGCTGGGCGGGCTGCGTCAGGCGAGCGAGTTCCTGGTTGGCGGCGTTCTCGCGGGTCTGGATCGCCTGAGCCTGCGGACGCAGCGTCGCTTCGGTCGCGCCGGGTGCACGCTGTGCGGTCTGGAACGCGGTAACCAACGGCTGAAGCTCACGGGCAACCGCCTGGCGACGCGTCTCGGCCTGGTCGAGCTGTGCCTTGTAGGTCGTCTCGATCTGGGCACGCGCCGCGTTCCAGGCCTTCGAGTTGGCGATCGCGCCCTGCGCATCGGCGACGGCGATACCCGAAACCTGCGCATCGGCGGCAGTTGCGGTCATGGCAGCCGGCGCGACGAGCGCTGCGGCGAGGAGAAGCGTCTTGAACGTCGTCATCAGAACTGTGTCCCTACGTTGAAAGTAATGAGTTTGGGGTCGTCGCCCTTCTGCTTGAGCAGAGCCCTGGCGAGATCGATACGAAGCGGGCCGAACGGCGAGTTCCAGTTGACGCCGACACCGATCGACAAACGCGGCCGGGCCGAGTTGCCGAGGAAGCTTTCGACAAATGGAGTCTGCTCGGCCTGCGCGCGTGGATTGGCTGTCGTACCGATGCATGAGGTCCCTGCTGCATCGGGCGACCCCGTCGAACACGTCGTGTTCGCCGTTACCGGCGCACCGGACGAGCTGGTGGTCGTATAGGTATAAAGCGGCGCACCCAGAGAATTGACGGCTGGCGTGAAGTTGGACTTCACATATTCCTTGCCGGTGGCCGGATCGACCGCAGTCTCGAATGTCGCGGTCGGCAACGGACGCTTGATCCCGAACAGGCTGCCCATCTGGGCGTAGACCGACGGCCGCAGTCCGAGCTCACGCGCGCCCGAGCCCAACGGAATCTCGATTTCGGCACGCGCCAGATAATAAGCGCGACCACCGAGCGCGTCGTCCTGGATCGAGTTGCGATCGGTCGCGAGGATCTGTGCCGGCGTTCCGTCGCTATATGCTGCGCGCAGGATACGCGGGCCGACGCCGCGGATGTCGAAGCCGCGGAACTGCGGCTCACCAAGATAGAACCGATCGGTGATACGGATCGCATCGATACCAGGCCCGCGGCTCTTCTCGAGCGGATGAATATAGCCACCCTCACCGATCAGCGATCCGATGAAACCGCTACCCAGGTTGACGTACTTCGATCCTTCAAGGCGGGTACGCAGATACTTCACGTCGCCGCCGAGACCGGCAAAGTCCTGGCTGAACGAGAAGCGCGAACCGGCGGTCGGGCGTAGACGGCTGTTCAGCGTATCGCGGCTGACCGAATAGCCGATCGACGAGGTCCAGCGATTGCCGATGGCCTCGCACAGATAGCGCCCTGCAACCAGGAGGTTGCACGAGCCGTCGGCGTTCAGATACTGACTGTCGAGGCTGACTTCGTCATACGACAGACCGTAACGACCCGACAGCGACCAGAATTCGGTCAGCGGCACGCCAGTCCGCAGCTGGAAGCCGGTCGAGACCTGCGAATAGTTGGTCTGGCGATCATTGCCGACATAGTTGAACGAGTTGTAGTCGCGGCGGAAGATGTCGCCGCCGAGCGCGATGTTCTTGTCGAACAGGTACGGCTCGGTGAAGCCCAGCTCGATCGACTTCGAATAGCTCGAATAGTTCACACCGGCGCGCAGCTCCTGGCCCTTGCCGCGGAAATTGCGCTGCGTGATGTTCGCCTGGATGATGAAGCGCTCGAGGCTCGAATAACCCGCCGACAGCTGGAGTTCGCCGGTCGACTTTTCTTCGAGGTTGGTCTCGAGGATCACGCGGTCGGGCGCGGAGCCCGGCAGCTGCTTGATTTCCATCTTGTCCGCGAAATAGCCGAGCGAGTTGATGCGATCCTGCGAACGCTTCACCTGGAAGCTGTTGAACGCATCGCCCTCGGCCAGACGGATCTCGCGCCGGACGACCTTGTCCTGCGTCTGCGTGTTGCCGTTGATCTCGATCCGCTCGACATACGTCCGCTTGGCTTCGGCGATGTTGAAGTTGATCCCCATCGTCAGCGTTTCGGCGTCCTTCTGGAACTCCGGGTTCACCTCGGTGAACGCATAGCCGAACAAGCCCGCGGTCTGGGACAGGTTGTCGACCGAATCCTCGACGAGCTTGGCGTTGTACCAGTCGCCCTTCTTCAGCGGCAGCGTGGCCGCAAGCTTGGTGTTGTCGAAGTCGCGGATCTGGCTGTCGACGGTCACGTCGCCGAACTTGTAGCGCTTGCCCTCCTCCACCACGTACGTGATGATGAAGTCCTTCTTGTCCGGCGTCAGTTCCGCTACCGCCGAGGTCACGCGGAAATCGGCATAGCCCTGCGTCAGGTAGAACTGGCGCAGCTTCTGCTGATCGTAGCTTAGACGATCCTGATCGTAGCTGGTCGCCGACGACAGCAGGCGGAACAGCCGCGACTGCTTGGTCGCCATCTGGCCGCGAATCTGATCGTCCGAGAACACCTCGTTGCCGAGGATGTTGATCTGGCGGACCTTCGACTTCGGGCCTTCGCTGACCTCAAACACCACGTCGACGCGGTTCTGGTCGAGGTTGACCATCTTCGGATCGATCACCGCGGCGAAACGGCCCTGGCGGCGATACAGTTCGATGATCCGCGAAATATCCTGACGGACCGCGGTGCGCGTGAAGATCTGGCGCGGTGCGAGCTTGATCTCTTTGGTGATCTTGTCGGTCTTGAGCGCCTTGTTGCCCTCGATGATCACCCGGTTGATGATCGGGTTTTCGCGGACGCGCAGCACGATGTTGCCCGTCTCGACGCCGGCGATCGAGTAGTCCGCGAACAGGTCGCTCGCCTGCAGGTCCTTCAGCGCCTGATCGAGCGTTTCCGCGGTGTACGGAATACCGATGCGCAGCTTGGTGTAGCTCAGCACCGTCTCGGCCTCGATCCGCTGTGATCCCTCGACTCGCAAAGTCTTGATCGTGCCGGCGGATACCGGAGCCGCGACGGGCGTTACACTATTGACCGCCCCCGTGACGGGATTGCGGACCGGAGCCGGGGTGGTCGTCGCGACCGGTGCGGTCTGCGCGAACGCGGGCGCGCCGGACAGGATCGTGCCTGCGAGAAGCAGGGCGCCCTTCCGCGCGAAATCGTAACCGTTGATCGCTGTCACCAAACCCACCCCAAAAACGTGCACATACAAGGCGCGCCCGCCCTGCCCTATCGTCGTCAGCCGATCAAGCCGGCCAGATTTTTCCACAGCCCGAAATTGCCGAGATCGTTGAACGTCACCAGCAACATCAGCGCAAGAATTGCCGCGAGGCCGCCTCGAAACGCCCATTCCTGAACCTGCGGCTCGACCGGGCGCCTGCGCACCGCTTCGATCGCATAAAAGAACAGGTGACCGCCATCGAGCATCGGCACTGGCAGCAGATTGATGAACCCCAGATTGATCGAGACCAGGGCGATCAAGAAGACATACGCGTCGAGCCCGAGCGACATCTGCTCGCCCGACACCTTGGCGATGCTGAGCGGCCCGCCGAGTTCCTTGACCGAGCGGCGCCCGGTGATGACCTGGCTCAGCGTCTCGACCATCATCGAGACGATCTCGCCAGTGCGCTTCACCGCGATCACCGGCGCTTCGATCAGGCTGACGGGAACGATCACGGGCTTGCTGCCGGCGATGCCGAGGCGGCCGATCTTGTATTCGTTGCCGAAGCGATCGCGCTGCAATTCGGTGCCGATCACGAGATCGCGCGATACCGTCTGGCCACCGCGCACAGCGTCGATCTGCGTACGCTCGCCGGCGCGGATGCGGGCGAAGCGGGCGAGATCGTCGAACGTCTCGACCGATCGTCCGCCGATCGCGGTGATCCGGTCGCCGACCTGCAGGCCAGCAGCCGCGGCCGGACTGCCGGGCATCGTGCCACCGACGACGGGCGGCATGCGGATGTCGCCGTAAGCAAACGCGAAACCAGCGAGGATCAGGATCGCGACGACGAAATTGACGACCGGTCCGGCTGCGACGACGATCGCGCGCTGCCATACCGGCTTCGACTGGAAGGTACGCTGGCGTTCTTCGGCGGGTAGCGACAGCCATTCGGCCGAAGGCTGGCTCGCCGGGTTCATGTCGCCCGCGAACTTCACATAGCCGCCGAGCGGTAACCAGCCGAACTTCCAGCGGGTGCCCCGGCTGTCGGTGAACCCGGCGACCTCGCGGCCGAAGCCGATCGCGAAGGCATCCGCCTTGATGCCGAAAAAGCGTCCGGCGAGGTAATGTCCCATCTCGTGCACGAACACGAGCGGCCCGATCACCAGGACGAACGACAATATGGTCAGCAGGATACCCGGCGTTTCGATCAAACCACGCAATCCTCTACACGCTTGCCCGCCAGGATCCGCGCCTCGGCGTCGATCGCCAGCACGGCATCGACGCTGTCCGGTGCGGCCGGGTTATAGCGCATTAGCGTATCCTCTACGATTGCGGCAATTTCGAGGAAACAAATCCGGCGCTTGAGGAAGGCTTCGACCGCGACTTCGTTGGCGGCGTTGAGGATTGCCGGCCGCGCCCCGCCCGCATCCAACGCTTCGCGCGCGAGTCGCAAGGCCGGGAAACGCACCGGATCGGGCGCCTCGAAGTCGAGTCGGCCGATTCCGACCAGGTCTAGCGGGGCCATCGGCGTCGCCATCCGGTCGGGCCATGCGAGCGTATGCGCGATCGGCGTCCGCATGTCGGGGGCCCGAGCTGCGCGAGAACCGAGCCGTCGACATAATCGACGAGGCTGTGGACCACCGATTGCGGGTGGATGACGATCTCGATCCGGTCGTGCGGGATCGGAAACAACCGGGCGGCCTCGATCAGTTCGAGGCCCTTGTTCATGCAGGTCGCCGAATCGACCGAAATCTTTGCGCCCATCGACCAGTTGGGGTGCTTGACCGCCTGTTCGAGCGTCACGCCGCGCATCTGTTCAGTGGTCCAATCGCGGAACGGCCCGCCGCTGCACGTCAGGATGATCCGCCGCACGCGCTCGGGCCGAGTCGCGTCGAAGCACTGGAAGATCGCGTTGTGTTCGGAATCGGCAGGCAACAACGTCGCGCCGGTGCGCTTGGCCGCGGCGAGGATCACGTCGCCGGCCGAAACCAGAGGCTCCTTGTTGGCGATCACGACGGTACCGCCCTGCTCGATCGCCGCCATCACCGGCTTCAGGCCAGCACAGCCGACGATCGCGCCCATCGTCCAGTCCGCACCCGACGCAGCCGCCTCGGCAATCGCATCGGCACCACCGCCTGCGCGGATGCCGGTGCCCGCCAGCGCCTCGCGCAATTCGGGGAGGCAGCCCTCGTCCGCGACGACGGCGAGCTCGGCCTTGGTCCGGATCGCGGCCGCCGCCAGCTTGGTCACATCGCAGTTCGCGGTCAGTGCGACGACACGGAAGCGATCGGGCTCACGCTCGATCAGGTCGAGCGTCGAGGTGCCGACCGAGCCGGTCGCGCCCAGGATCGTGACGGTCTTCATGCGTAAAAATGCGGCAGCAGGACGAGGAACGCGGCGACCGGGGCGACTGGCACGAGCCCGTCGAGGCGATCCATCACGCCGCCATGGCCGGGCAGGATGTTGCCGCTGTCCTTCACGCCTGCCACTCTCTTCAACCAACTCTCATAAAGATCGCCCATCTGCGCGAGCACGGCGAGCACCGGCGTCGCCAGCGTCATCCGCATCGGCAGGCCGTATTGCGTGTGCAGCACCGCCGCGACAGCGCTCGCCAGCACGACGCCACCGATCAGCCCCGACCATGTCTTGTTCGGGCTGATCACCGGCGCGAGCTTGGGCCCGCCCAGCGTCCGCCCGGTAAAGAACGCGCCGATATCGCACGCCCACACCAGCGACAGCGCCCACAGCGTGAAGAGGATACCCTCGTCCTGCCGCCGGATGATCATCAACGCGAGTACCGGAAGGCCGCAATAGAGGATGCCGAGCGCGAGCGGTGGCTTGCGCGTGGTGATGACGACGAAGAACGCCGCGCCCGCGAGCAGGCCCAGCGTGAAGAAATCGTGGATCACCAAGATCAGCGACGCGGGCGCCATCAGCGCGAGCGGCACCGACAGCGCGAACTGCGTCATCCGCTTGGTCTTGGCGTCGGCGCCTTGCAGCATCGACCATTCCGCCATCATGAACAGCGCCGCGACCACGCCGAGCACCCAGAACGCGATCCCGCCAAGCGTCAGCGCGATGCTGGCGACGGCAATCATCGCGACGCTGGCGATCATGCGGAGTTTCAGATTGGACGGCGTTCGCAGCACTTGGTCGGGCGCGTTCGCCGGGTCTGGCAGGGTCGTCAAAAGGCCACTCCAAACCTACAAATGTTCCCTCGCGAAGGCGGGAGTCCAGGGTGACGCACGCTCGCGCCCCCGGCTCCTGGGCCCCCGCGTTCGCGAGGGAACAGGAAATTCACAGACCACCGTAGCGGCGTTGACGCTGCCCGAACGCCGCTACCGCATCGGCAAGCGCGGCCGCATCGAAATCGGGCCAGAGCGTGTCGACGAACAGCAGTTCCGCATACGCCGCCTGCCACAACAGGAAGTTCGACAGGCGCTGTTCACCCGACGTCCGGATCATCAGGTCGAGCGGCGGCAGGTCGTGCGTGTCGAGTTCGGCCTCGATCGTGCCGACGTCGATGCTGGCAGGATCGAGCGCACCATCACGGGCACGCTCGGCAAGGCGACGTGCCGCACCAACTAGTTCGGCATGCGCGCCGTAATTGAGTGCGATCGCTAGGATCGGACCGGTATTGCCCGCAGTCCGCGCGATGGCGTCATCGACCATCGCCACCAGATCGGGCGAAAAGCTGTGATAATCGCCGATCACGCGCAACCGAACGTTCTCGCGCGCGAGTTCGTCGAGGTCGCTGCGGATGAAATGCCGCAGCAGCCCCATCAGGTCGCTGACCTCTTCGGCCGGACGCCGCCAGTTCTCGGACGAGAACGCATACAGCGTCAGCGCCTCGATCCCCATCGTCCGCGCGGCTCGCGTCACCTTGCGCACCGCCTCGACGCCGGCCTTGTGCCCGGCGAAGCGTGGCAGGAACCGCTTCTTCGCCCAGCGGCCGTTGCCGTCCATGATGATCGCGACATGACGCGGCACCGCCCCGCCCGAGGGGACGGCGACGAGCGGCGCGGCGGAGGTAGCCCCCGCCGAAGCGGCGCCGAACGCCCTCACTTGCCCAGGATTTCCTTTTCCTTGGCGGTCGCGGTCGCATCGAGCTCGGCGATGATGCTGTCGGTCAGCTTCTGGACTTCGGTCTCGTGACGCTTGCGCTCGTCCTCGCCGAACACGCCCTTCTTCTCGTCGACCTTCAGCGAATCCATGCCGTCGCGACGCACGTTCCGCACCGCGATCCGCGCCTTCTCGGCATACTGGCCGGAAAGCTTGGCGAGCTCCTTGCGGCGCTCCTCGGTCAGATCCGGGATCGGCAGGCGCAGCGTCTGGCCGTCGACGATCGGGTTGAGCCCGAGGCCGGCCGAGCGGATCGCCTTGTCGGTCGGGCCGACGTTCGACTTGTCCCAGACCTGCACCGACAGCATCCGCGGCTCGGGCGCCGACACGGTCGCGACCTGGTTCAGCGGCATCGACGATCCGTACACCGTCACCATCACCGGATCGAGCAACGCAGTCGACGCGCGACCCGTGCGCAGGCCGGCGAGATCGCTCTTCAGCGCTTCGACGGCACCCGCCATGCGGCGTTCCAGGTCGGTCTTGTCGTATGCGGCCATCTTAAAGCTCCTGCTCGTTCTGGACGATCGTCGACACGCCATCACCCGCCAGCACCGCGGCGAGATTGCCGGGTTCGCGGATGTTGAAGACGACGATCGGGATGTTGTTGTCACGGCAGAGCGCGATCGCGCTCGCGTCCATGACCTTGAGGTCGTCGGACAGCACGCGGCTATACGTGACCGTTTCGTAGCGCACTGCGTCCGGGTGCGTCTTCGGGTCGGCGTTGTACACGCCGTCGACCGAAGTGCCCTTGAACAGCGCATCGCACTTCATCTCGGCAGCACGCAAAGCGGCGCCCGAATCGGTGGTGAAATAAGGGCTGCCGACGCCCGCCGCGAAGATCACGACGCGACCCTTCTCCAAGTGACGCTCGGCGCGGCGGCGGATGAACGGCTCGCAGACCGATGCCATCGGGATCGCCGACTGGACGCGCGTGTCGACGCCGATCTGCTCGAGCGCGTTCTGCACCGCGAGTGCGTTCATCACGGTCGCGAGCATGCCCATGTAATCGCCGGTCGCCCGGTCCATGCCGCGTGCCGCGCCCGCCATACCGCGGAAGATGTTGCCACCGCCGACGACGATGCAGATCTCGTAGCCCTTGGCCTTGATGTCCGCGATCTCCTGCGCGACGCGCGCGGTGACGGTCGGATCGATCGAAAGGCCCGACGGCCCCATCAGGACTTCGCCCGACAGTTTCAGCAGGATACGGTTGTAGCGCGGAGGCGTCATAAATCTCGAATTGTGATTGGCGGGGCGGCGCGGACCTTAGGCGGCGAGGCCCGGGATGTGAAGCGCTGTGCGGCGCGTGCATCGATTCTGGGTGGAGATGAGACGGAAAATCGTCGTTCGCAGAAGCGCGCAACGGAGAACGATCGTCATTCCCGCGGAGGCGGGAACCCATACTGGCTAGCGTCTCGGTAGACCACCGGGTCCGGAATGTATGGATCCCCGCCTGCGCGGGGATGACGGAGCAGCACCAAGGCTGCCCCGCGATCCTTCTCCCCTCGGGGAGAAGGTGGCCCGGCAGGGCCGGATGAGGGGGCGTGAGGTTCGAGACCTCGCCACTCCCCTCACCCTTCCCACTCGACAAGAGCCGAGCGGGCCCCTTCCCTCTCCGCGGAGGGGCGAGGGAGGAAGTAGGCTTATGCCTGGGGCACGCCCGATGCAGCAGCAACCTCTGCTGCGAAGTCGGACTGCTCCTTCTCAATGCCTTCGCCGAGCTGGAAGCGGACATAGTCCACCAGCTTGATCTCGGCGCCTGCATCCTTGCCGGCCTTGGCGACGACGTCGGAGATCTTGGTCTTGCCGTCCATTACGAACAGCTGGCTGACCAGGGCATGCTCCTTGCGGTACTTGGCGATGCCGCCCTCGACCATCTTGGCGATGATGTCGGCAGGCTTGCCCGACTCGGCGGCCTTCTCGGTCGCGATCGCGCGCTCGCGCTCGATCTCGGACTCGTCGAGGTCGGCTTCGTTCAGCGCCTTCGGGAAAGCCGCTGCGATGTGCATCGCGAGCTGCTTGCCGAGTGCCTGAAGAACCTCGTCCGAAGCCTCCGACTCAAGCGCGACGAGCACGCCGATCTTGCCGAGGCCGGGGGCCGCTGCATTGTGGATGTACGGAACGACCGCACCCTTGCTGACTTCCAGCGTGCGCGAGCGGCGCAGCGACTGGTTCTCGCCGATCGTCGCGACGTTGTTCGTCAGGACTTCCTCGACGGTCTTGCCCGATGGCATCGCCTGCGACTTCAGCGCCTCGATGTCGCCGCCGGTTGCGAGCGCGATCTGCGTCACGTCACGGACGAACGACTGGAACTGGTCGTTCTTCGCGACGAAATCGGTCTCCGAATTGACTTCGACCGCTGCGCCCTTGGTGCCCGACACGGCGACGCCGACCAGGCCCTCGGCCGCGGTACGGCTGGACTTCTTGGCGGCGGCTGCGAGCCCCTTGGTGCGCAGCCAATCCATCGCCTGCTCCATGTCGCCGGCGTTCTCGCTCAGCGCCTTCTTGCAATCCATCATGCCCGCGCCGCTCTTCTCGCGCAGATCCTTGACCATCGCTGCCGTGATATCGGCCATGTCTCTAATCCCTTTTTGGTCTGAATATGGTTGCGGGCGAGGCAGAGCTTTCGCCCTACCCCGCCCGCATGACGGTTCGGCGACGACGCTTATGCGTCGATCTGGCGCTCACCCTCGGCTGCGAATTCTGCAGCGGTATCGGCATTCGCGGTTGCCTGTGCCGTGTCAGCCGTAGCTTCGACGGTCGGCTCTGCGCTCAGTGCCTCTTCCTTCGGCGGCTCGATCATCGCGCCGATGTCGGCACCGGTGCGGCGCTGCTGCTCCTGGCCGCCGCGCGTCGCTGCGATCGCGATCGCCTCGCAGTACAGGCGGATGGCGCGAGCTGCGTCGTCGTTCGCGGGAACCGGGAAGGCGATGCCGTCCGGCGACACGTTCGAATCGAGGATCGCGACGACGGGAATACCCAGCGTGTTCGCTTCCTTGATCGCCAGCTCTTCCTTGTTCGCGTCGATCACGAACATCACGTCGGGAATGCCGCCCATGTCGCGGATGCCGCCGAGCGAAAGCTCGAGCTTGTCCTTCTCGCGGGTGAGCTGAAGGACTTCCTTCTTGGTCAGGCCGACGGTGTCGCCCGACAGCATTTCCTCGAGCGTCTTGAGACGCTTGATCGAACCCGAGATGGTCTTCCAGTTGGTGAGCATGCCGCCCAACCAGCGATGGTTGACGAAGTGCTGGCCCGAACGACGCGCTGCGTCTGCGACGGGCTCCTGCGCCTGGCGCTTGGTGCCGACGAACAGGACCTTGCCACCACCGGCAACGGCCGACGAGACGAATTCGAGCGCGCGCGCGAACAGCGGGACGGTCTGCGAAAGGTCGAGGATGTGGACGCCGTTACGATCACCGAAGATGTAAGGCTTCATCTTGGGGTTCCACCGATGAGTCTGGTGGCCGAAATGCGCGCCCGTTTCGATGAGCTGCTGCATGGAGACGACTGGAGCCGCCATAGGGATATATCCTTCCGGTTGTGCCTCTGGGAAGCGGATGACGTCGTGGCCGAATGACCGTGACGCACCGGGCTATGATGCCTCCCATGCGGGGTTAGAGGCGCGGCCCTTAGCGTGGCTCTATTCGAAAAGCAATCGCACAAGGCCCGCTTGACTCATGGAACGCAATGAGAACATAAAGGGCTCAGAGGGGAACAGATGTTCGACTCGGCGCGGAATCACCCCGGCATGACGGGATTCGAAATGCGACGAGTGGAACGATGTTTCTGACCAAGTGTTTGCGGATATTAGGAATTTGTTCGCAACTCATAGGAAGGCGGACGTGATGTTGGTTCTGAGCTTCATGGTTTTTGCTGGTGCATTCGCGGTCGCGGGCATGATGATCGTCTCGTCGATCGCGCCGCAGTGGGACCGTATCGTCCGTCTCGCGATGGGTAACGTCGAACCCGCGTTCCAGCCGCTCCGCACGCTGGCCGTTGCGGAGCGCCGGATTGCGGTCAGGCGCTGGGCTTCGACGTCGGCTCCGGTGCCCGCCCGCCGCTGGAACGCTGCCGCCTGATCTTGGCGTAGCTCGCGATGCTGAACGGCATCGAAAGCAGGTACAGCACGCAGATGATGCTGAGCGTATGCCACGGCGCGCTCACGATAGCGGCGCCAAGCAACACGACGAGGGCAATCGCTTCGAACCGGATGTTGCTGCGGAGCTTGACCGAACTCCACGAATAGGTCGCGATACTCGACACCATCAGCAGTGCGACGAACGCGACCCAAGGCGCCACGAAATAGGGCGACGCGAATTTCGGCTCGTCGGTCCAGAACCAGAAGAACATCGGCATCAAAGCTAGGCCCGCGCCGGCAGGAGCCGGAACCCCGGTAAGGAAACCGGCGGACTTATGCGGCTGGTGGCTCTCGTCGATCTTGGCATTAAAGCGGGCTAGCCGCAGCGCACAGAACACGGCGAGGATCAGCGAACAGATCCAGCCGACACGCGGCAGCGCGGCCAGCGACCAGAGATAGACGATCAGCGCAGGCGCGACGCCGAAAGAGATCGCGTCGGACAAAGAGTCGAGCTCCGCACCGAACCGGCTTTCGCCATGGAGCATCCGGGCGATGCGGCCGTCGAGCCCGTCGAGCACGCCGGCAACCATGATCATCGCGACGGCGCTTTGCCATTCGCCGCCGATCGCAAATCGCACGCCGCTAAGGCCTGAGCACAACGCCAGTGCGGTTACGGCATTGGGCGCGACCGCACGCAGCGGAAGACCGCGCGGCGCACGGCGGGTGCGACCGAACTTTCCGCGACCGCGTGCGTCGGTCGAACCGTCATCGATCTCGTCGCGGTCGATCATTGCGCGACACCACCGACCGGAACGCCACCGACGCGACCCAGCACGGTCTCGCCTGCAATGCTGCGCTGACCGAGGCAGACCTGCGGTACGACATGATCGGGCAGGTACACGTCGACGCGGCTGCCGAACCGGATCAGCCCGATGCGCTGGCCGGCCGCGACCATGTCGCCGGCCTTCACGAAGCCGAGGATACGACGCGCGACGAGGCCCGCGATCTGCGTAAAGCCGACCCGCATGCCGTGACGATCTTCAACGACAAAATGCTGACGCTCGTTTTCGTCGCTGGCCTTGTCGAGGTCGGCGTTAAGAAACTTGCCCGAGATATAAACGACTTGGCGGATGGTCCCGGCGATCGGCGTGCGATTGATGTGCACGTCGAACACCGACATGAAGATCGACACGCGGACCAGCGGCGCATCGCCAAGGCCATTCTCACCGGCGAGTTCGCGCGGGATCGGCACGCGCTGGATCATCGTGATCAGCCCATCAGCCGGCGCGACGATCAGGCCTTCACCCTGAGGGGTCGTGCGGATCGGATCGCGAAAGAACGTCGCGACCCAGATCACGACGCCGACCATCGGCCAGAACAGCACGTGGCTGACAATCGTCAGCAGCAGCGTGATGCCGGTCGCGATCGCGACGTATTTGTGGCCTTCCGGATGGACTGTGGGAAATCGCCATTTGACCGTGGAGGTCGTGACGGGCGGCTTGTCGAGCGATGCCATAACCCGCGGGTCTATCCGTGCAGGACGCGCGATACAACGATGAACCGGCTTTTCCTTACAGGACCAGTGGTTGATCGCCGCGGCGTGCTCCCCTAGACGCTCCCCAAACCCCTCCCCGAAGGACCCGGATATGGCGAAGATCAAGGTAAAGAATCCGATCGTGGAGATCGATGGCGACGAGATGACCCGGATCATCTGGGAATGGATCCGCGAGCGCCTGATCAAGCCGTATCTCGATATCGAGCTCGATTATTATGACCTCGGCGTCGAGCATCGCGATGCGACCGACGACCAAGTCACGATCGACAGCGCGCTCGCCACGCAGAAGCACGGCGTCGCGGTGAAGTGCGCGACGATCACGCCCGACGAGCAGCGCGTGACCGAGTTCGGCCTGAAGAAGATGTGGAAGTCGCCGAACGGCACGATCCGCAACATTCTCGGCGGCACCATCTTCCGCGAGCCGATCGTGATCAAGAACGTCCCCCGCCTGATCCCGGGCTGGACGCATCCGATCGTCGTCGGCCGTCACGCATTCGGCGATCAGTACCGCGCGACCGACTATCTGGTCCCCGGTCCGGGCAAGCTGCGTCTCGTGTTCGAAGGCGACGACGGCACGGTCATCGACCGCGAGGTGTTCCAGTTCCCGTCGGCGGGCGTCGCGATGGCGATGTACAACCTCGACGATTCGATCCGCGATTTCGCGCGCGTCGATGCATTACGGCCTCAACCTGAAGTGGCCGGTGTATCTGTCGACCAAGAACACGATCCTCAAGGCCTATGACGGCCGCTTCAAGGACCTGTTCGCCGAGGTGTTCGAGGCCGAGTTCAAGGACAAGTTCAAGGAAGCGGGCATCGTCTACGAGCATCGCCTGATCGACGACATGGTCGCATCGGCGCTGAAGTGGAACGGCGAGTTCGTCTGGGCCTGCAAGAACTATGACGGCGACGTCCAGTCGGACCAGGTCGCACAGGGCTTCGGGTCGCTCGGTCTGATGACTTCGATCCTGCTGACCCCGGACGGCAAGACGGTCGAGGCCGAGGCGGCGCACGGCACCGTCACGCGTCACTTCCGCATGCACGAGCAGGGCAAGGCAACCTCGACCAACCCGATCGCGTCGATCTTCGCGTGGACCGGTGGCCTGAAGTATCGCGGCAAGTTCGATGATACGCCCGACGTCACCAAGTTCGCCGAGACGCTCGAGCGCGTCTGCGTGAAGACGGTGGAAGACGGCCATATGACCAAGGATCTCGCGATCCTGATCGGCCCGGATCAGCCCTGGATGACGACCGAGCAGTTCTTCGAGCAGGTGCGCGCTAACCTCGAAACCGAAATGGCCAACTGGGCCTGATCGCACTGCCCCGCTCCCCCTGAAGGGAGCGGGGCCTTATCCCTCCCGTCATCCTGACGAAAGTCAGGACCCAGGGTTACAGACGCTGACGTTTTTGGCTCTGGATCCTGACTTTGGTCAGGTGACGGAGGGAAATACACCTCTTTCCGCTGCCGATTGCGGCAGCACGTCACCACGGGTGACAATTCCGTCATGCGTCCCCTAAGGTCGCACGCATGGCATTACGGCTCGACAATCAAGGTTTCAGCGACACGCTCGTCATTCTCGGCGCGGCGGGCCTCGTCATTCCCGCGTTCGCGCGGTTCCGGGTCAGCCCCGTAATCGGTTTCATCCTGGTCGGGCTGCTCGTCGGCCCCGCGGGCCTGGGCTCGCTCACCGGTTCTGCACCGTGGCTCTATTACCTGACCATATCCAATCCCGAATCGATCGAGCCATTCGCCGAGTTCGGAATCATCCTGCTGCTATTCTCGATCGGCCTCGAACTTTCGTTCAAGCGGCTATGGTCGATGAAGCGTCTGGTGTTCGGCACCGGCGCCGCAGAACTGATCGGTTCGGCGCTGATCATCGGCGTGGCGCTTCATTTCATCGGCCAGGAATGGGCGGGAGCGATCGGGCTCGGGTTCGCGCTCGCCCTATCATCCACAGCGCTGGTCCTGCCGCTCGTCGGCACCACCGGCGCGGTCGGGCGCGGCGCGTTCGCGATGCTGTTGTTCGAGGATTTGGCGCTCGTGCCTATCATCTTCGTGCTGGGTGCGCTGGCGCCGACCGCGAGCGCGGACGGCTGGTCGAACATCGCCGGCGTCGCGTTGCGCGGCGGGCTGACCGTCGTTGCGATGTATATCGGCGGGCGGGTCGTCCTGCCCCGGTTGTTCGGCCAAGCCGCGCGCACCAAGAGTCCCGAGCTGTTCCTGGCTGCCTCGCTGCTGGTGGTGATCGTCGCCAGCGTCGCGACCACCGCCGCCGGGTTGTCGCCGATCGTCGGCGCGCTGCTGGCGGGACTGCTGATCGCCGAGACCGAGTATCACAGCGAGGTCGAGGTTATCACCGCGCCGTTCAAGGGCCTCGCGCTCGGCGTGTTCCTGATCACCGTCGGCATGAGCCTCGACCTCCGGCTGATCGCGCAGAACTGGCCATCGCTGCTGCTCGCGGTGACCGGCGTGGTCGCGACCAAGGCGATCGTGACGTTCCTGTTCCTGCGCGTCGCTAATTCCCGGCGCGGCGTTGCGGCGGAAACCGGCCTACTGATGGGCAGCCCGTCCGAGACGACGCTGATCGTCCTGGCCACCGCTGCGCAGGCACAGCTGATCCTGCCGTCGACTGCATCGTTCTGGCAGACGGTCACCGCGATCGGGCTGACGATCACGCCACTGCTGGCAAAACTCGGGCGCACCGTCTCGCGCCAACTGGAGAGCCGATCGGGTGCCGATGCAGGCGATATCGAGATCGACGAGGACGGGCCGGGAACGGTCGTGATCGGCTTTGGCCGGGTGGGCCGGATGGTGGCGGACATGCTCGCGGTCCATGGGCAGAAATACGTCGCCGTCGAGGCGGACATCGACTCGGTCGAAGCCGCGCGCGCCCAAGGCCATCCGGTACTGTTCGGCGATGTGGCGCGTCCGGAACTGGTGGACCGGCTGAAGCTGCATACCGCCAAGGCGCTGATCCTGACGATGGACGATCCGGTGTTGACGGTGCGGCTGGCGCGGCGGGTGCGGGCGTTGGCGCCGGATCTGCCGATTGTGGCGCGTGCGCGCGATACGGCGCATGCGGCCGAGCTGTACCGGGCGGGCGTGACGGATGCGGTGCCGGAGACTTTGGAGAGTTCGCTGCAGTTGGCGGAGGCGGTGCTCGTCGATCTCGGGGTAGCGATGGGGTCCGTCATCGCCTCGATCCATGAGAAGCGCGACGAGCTTCGTCAGGAGATCAAGGCGGCCGCCGACATGATCGCCGAGCCCCGGATCAGAAAGGCCAAGCGAACACCTCGCACGGCGTAAGGACCGCCTGGAATTCGCTTTATCCAGCGCTGAGAACGCGGCCCTAAACAGATTGGTCAGGCGGCGGCGAGCGCGAAATCCTTGAAGCGTTCGCGGAGGGCGGTTTTCAGGAGTTTGCCGGTCGCGGTGTGCGGCAGGTCGTCAACGAAGACGATCGCGTCGGGGAGCCACCATTTGGCGACGTGCTTGGCCAAGTGATCGAGGATCGCCTGTTCGGCGACCTCGCTACCGGGCTTGCGGACGACCAGCAGCAAGGGCCGTTCGTCCCATTTGGGGTGGTAGATGCCGATCGCCGCCGCTTCCGCGACTCCAGGGCAACCGACCGCGGCGTTCTCCAGGTCGACCGAGCTGATCCATTCGCCGCCGGACTTGATGACGTCCTTCGAGCGATCGGTGATCTGCATCGTGCCGTCGCTATGCAACATCGCGACATCGCCGGTGTCGAACCAGCCGTCCGCGTCAACCGCGTCCTCGTCCGCACCGAAATAGCGTTGCACGACCCAGGGGCCTCTCACTTGCAACCGGCCGGCGACCTTGCCGTCGCGGGCCAGCAAGACACCTTCGTCGTCGATGATGCGGAGTTCGATGCCGAAGGGGACGCTGCCCTGTTTACCCACGAGATCGAGCTTTTCCTCGTGAGTCATGTCGTCCCAGTGCGGCGGATTGAAGCCGGCGGTGCCGATCGGCGAAGTCTCGGTCATGCCCCAGAGGTGCTTCACCGTGGCGCCCATACCCATGATCCGCTCGATCATCGCGCGGGGGGCTGCCGAGCCACCGATCGTCACCTGCTTGAGGTGGCGCGGCGCGTCGCCGGTCGCGTCCATGTGGCCGAACATCGCGAGCCAGACGGTCGGCACGCCGGCGGAGTGCGTCACCTTTTCGTTGTTCATCAGGCGGCACAGCACGGCCGGATCGTTGACCGCGGAATAGACGACTTTCGCGCCCGACAGCGCGCAGGCAAACGGCAGGCCCCAGGCGGCGGCATGGAACATCGGCACGACCGGCAGCACGACGGCGTTGGGCGACAGATCGAACACCCACGGCGCGACCTCGGCCATCGCGTGGATCAGCGTCGAGCGATGCGTATAGAGCACGCCCTTCGGATTGCCGGTGGTGCCGCTGGTGTAGCAGAGCATGCACGGCTCGCGCTCGGGGCCCTCGACCCAGTCATAGTTGCCGTCCTCGGCGTCGAGCAGCGCCTGGAAGCCGTCAGGTCCCAGGTCGTCGAAGCAGATATAGTGGCGGACGCTAGTCCACTGCCCGCGCAGGCGATCGACGAGCGGCTGGAACGCCTTGTCGTAGAGCATCACGCGGTCTTCGGCGTGATTGGCGATGTAGACGAGCTGCTCGTCGAACAGCCGCGGGTTGATCGTGTGGATCACGCCGCCCATGCCAATCGTGCCGTACCAGGCGACGAGGTGGTGCGCGTGGTTCATCGCCAGCGTCGCGACCCGGTCGCCGGGCGCTACGCCGAGTTTTTCGAGCGCCTGGGCTAGCTTGCGGGCGTCGCGCGCGATGCCGGCCCAGTTGGTGCGCGTCTCGCGACCGTCGGCCCAGTAGCTGACGAGTTCCCTCGCCCCATGCTCCCGCGCCGCGTGGTCGATCAGGCGGGGAACACGAAGCTCGAAATCCTGCATTCCACCCAGCATTCATGCTCTCCCAAGCTGTTATCCCACCAGAGCGAGCCTCGTTTCCGAGGTCTTCATCTCCACCTTGGCGACACCGTGCAACGACTCGATGTGCTCGACAAGCTCTCCGTCGAGCAGGAAGTCGCGACCGAGCAGGATGCAGACTTCGCCGTCGGGGAGTTGTGCGCGGACCCGGACCTCGCCGCGCGCCACGATGCTCGGCGAGCAGCGACGCGAGGCCGGCGAACGCGGTCATCTCGGAGATCGTTACGACCACCTGGAAACGCGCGAGGTTGGCGAGGCCTTCGAACGGCTGGATGCGCTTGATGCTGACGCGCGGCGTGTCCTCGCCGGGCTTGCGGTCGAGCTCGACGGTGATGAGCCCGCAGCCACCGGCCTTGGCCGCTTCTTCGAGATCCTTCGAGACCTGGTCGTCGAAGCAGGTCGCCATGAACTGGCCGCTGGCGTCGGAGCATTGCGCCATCATGAAACGCTTGCCGCGCGCGGAGGTGCGATAGCGCGCGTCCTCGACCAGCACCGCCATCGTCGCGCCCGCGCGGCTGCCGTCGTCGGGAATGTTGAGCTCGGACAACGCGGTGTAGGCGCGGGCACCGTGGCTGACCGCGATGTGGCGGTGGCGATCGACCGGGTGCGCGGAGAAATAGAAGCCGAACGCCTCCTTCTCCTGGTCCATGCGCTGGCTGAGCGTCCAGCGGACCGAGGGAGGAGCTTGATCGCGTCGCCGGCGGGTTCGGCGTCGCCGAACAGGCCGCCCTGCCCGCTGGTCTTCTGTTCGTGCGTGCGCGCGGCGATCGCGAGGATCGTCTCGGCGGTGGCGTGGATGCCGGCGCGGTTCTGGTCGAGGCCGTCGAACGCGCCCGCGGCGGCGAGCGTTTCGAGCTGGCGCTTGTTGAGGAGGCGCGGGTCGACGCGCTTGGCGAGATCGTCGAGACCGGCGAACGGGCCGTTCTGGACGCGCTCGACGATGAGCTTCTCCATTGCGCCTTCGCCCACGCTCTTAAGGGCGCCTAGCGCATAACGAACCGCCAGATTGTTTCCCCGCGAAGGCGGGGACCCAGTCTGGGCACCCGCCTTCGCGGGTGAACATTCTGCTGGTGGAGCGTCAGCTTCCGCCAAGACCTCGACGTCGAACTCGGCCTGGCTCGCGTTGATGCAGGGCGGCAGCGCGGTGATCCCGAGGCGGCGCATGTCGTCCGTGAAGATCGCGAGCTTGTCGGTCTGGTGGAGGTCGTAGCACATCGAGGCGGCGAAGAATTCGTGCGGGTGGTGCGCCTTCAGCCACGCGGTCTGATACGCGAGCAACGCATAAGCCGCGGCGTGGCTCTTGTTGAAGCCGTAGCCCGCGAACTTGTCGATCAAGTCGAACAGCGCGTTCGCCTCGGCCTTCTTGATGCCGTTGACGGTGAGACACCCCTCGACGAAGCCCGCGCGCTGCGCGTCCATCTCTGCCTTCACCTTCTTGCCCATCGCGCGGCGCAGCAGATCGGCGCCACCGAGCGAGAAGCCAGCGAGGACCTGCGCGGCCTGCATGACCTGCTCCTGGTAGACGAAGATCCCGTAGGTCTCGGATAGGATCGGTTCGAGCAGCGGGTGCGGGTAGTCGATCGCCTCGGTGCCGTTCTTGCGGCGGCCGAACGACGGGATGTTGTCCATCGGGCCCGGTCGATAGAGCGACACGAGCGCAATGATGTCGCCGAAATTGGACGGGCGGACGGCGGACAGCGTGCGGCGCATGCCCTCCGACTCGAGCTGGAACACGCCGACCGTGTCGCCCTTTTGCAGGAGCGCGTAGACGCCGGTGTCGTCCCATTCGAGTGCGTCGAGATCGACCGTCAGACCGCGCTTGGCGAGCAGTTGCACTGCCTTCTGGAGCACCGACAGCGTCTTCAGCCCGAGAAAATCGAACTTCACCAGGCCCGCGCCTTCGACATATTTCATGTCGAACTGCGTGACGGGCATGTCGGAGCGCGGATCGCGGTAGAGCGGGACGAGCTGTGCGAGCGGGCGGTCGCCGATGACCACGCCAGCGGCGTGGGTGGAGGAGTGGCGAGGCAGGCCCTCCAGCTTCATTGCCAGATCGAGCAGCTTCCGGACGCCGTTGTCGTTGGCATATTCCTTCGCGAGTTCGCCGACGCCGTTCAGCGCGCGCTCCAACGTCCAGGGATCGGTCGGGTGGTTGGGGACAAGCTTCGCCAGCCGGTCGATCTGGCCGTAGCTCATCTGCAACACGCGGCCGGTGTCCTTGAGCACCGCGCGCGCCTTCAGCTTCCCGAAGGTGATGATCTGCGCGACCTGATCGCGGCCGTATTTCTCCTGGACGTAGCGAGATCACCTCGACACGCCGGGTTTCGCAGAAATCGATGTCGAAATCGGGCATCGACACGCGTTCCGGGTTCAGGAAGCGCTCGAACAGCAGGCCCAGTTTGATCGGGTCGAGATCGGTGATCGTCAGCGACCAGGCGACGACCGAGCCTGCGCCCGAACCACGGCCCGGGCCGACCGGGATGTCGTGGTCCTTCGCCCATTTGATGAAGTCGGCGACGATCAGGAAGTAGCCTGGGAAGCCCATCTGGACGATCACGTCGACCTCGAACGCGAGCCGCTTGCGGTACACGTCGCGCCAGCCGTCTTCGCCTTCGCCGTGGAGTTCGGCGATGCGGGCGAGGCGGGCTTCGAGACCGGCTTCGGCGTCGTCGCGGAGGAGCTTTGCCTCACCCTCGATGTCACCGGCGAGGCTGGGGAGGATCGGCTTCCGATACGGTGCCATCACCGCGCAGCGCTGCGCGACGACGAGCGTGTTGGCGATCGCCTCGGGCAGGTCGGCGAACATCTCGTGCATGACCGGCGCGGGCTTCATCCAGGCTTCGGGACAGCTGCGGATGCGGTCCTCGGTCTCGACATAGGTCGAGTGCGCGATGCAGAGCATGGCGTCGTGCGCGTCGCCGAATGCGCTTTCGGTGAAGCAGCACGGGTTGGTCGCGACCAGCGGCAGGTTGCGCTCATAGGCGATGTCAATGAGGTCGGTCTCGGCCGCCATCTCGATCGCGTCGTTGCGGCGCGAGAGTTCTATGTAGAGGCGGTCGCCGAACAGGCCTTGCAGGCGATCGAGATAGGCGCGCGCGATTGGGTTGCCCTTCCGCGAACAGCCGGGCGAGACCGCCTTCGCCACCGGCGGTCAGGGCTAGCAGGCCCTCGGTGTGGCGTTCGAGCGCGGCGAAATCGACATGCGCGGGCATCTCGATCGGGCGGTCGAGATGCGCCATCGAGACGAGTGCGCAGAGATTGTCGTAGCCGGTCATGTTCTGCGCGTAGAGCGCGAGCCAGTCGAACTGCGTCGCGACGCCGTCGGGCATGTCGGGGCGCCCGACGCCGAGCATGACGCCGATGATCGGCTGGACGCCGTCCTTCTTGGCGGCGTCCGAATAGGCCATCGCCGCGTAGAGCCCGTTGCGATCGGTGAGCGCGGCGGCGGGGAAGCCAAGCGCGCGCGCCTGCTTGGCGATCGCCTTCGGATCGATGGCGCCGTCGAGCATGGTGTAGCAGGAGAAAACGCGAAGGGGGACGTAACCGGAATGCATCGACCAGAGGTAGGCGCTGCGGCGTGATTCGACCAGCGGGGATGAGTCCGGTCGGAACTGCGGACACGACGAGCCGTTGCGGCGGGGACTTCTGGGAGCATTCTTATGACCGATTCACGCGGGCACTTTGCCGATACCGAAACCACGGCTGCGGGGACGCCACGGGCAGGCGCTGGCTGGGGATGGATCCTGGCCTATGGCGTGCTGTCCGTTGTGCTCGGGATCATGGCGTTCGCGTCGCCGTTTTCCGCGACCTATGCCGCGACTTTGGTGATCGGGGCGTTCTTCATCGCGGCCGGAATCGTGTCGATCGTGTCGGGGTTTGCCGGCAAGGGGCATGAAGGGCGCGGCTATGCGATCGGGTTCGGGTTGGTGTCGCTGGTGATCGGGCTGATCATGGCGTTCGAGCCTGCGACGGGCGCGATCTCGCTCACGTTGCTGATTGCGGTTTGGCTTGGTGTGCGTGGCGCGTTGGAGATCGGGCTTGGGGCGCGGTTTCGGCGCGGCAAGGGGTTGATGATCGCGCTTGGGGTGGTGAACGTCGTGCTGGCGGTGATTGTGCTGGCGACGTTGCCTTGGTCGGCGTTGACGTTGCCGGGGTATGTGCTGGGGATTAGCTTCTTGTTTGGTGGAGTTACTTCGGTTGCTTCCGCGCTGGCGCATAAGAAGGGCGCGCCGGCGTTTTCAGTGACCGCGTAAGTGTTCTCCCGCGAAGGCGGGAGTCCAGTCTGGGCCCCCGCCTTCGCGGGGGAACATTCTTGGGCTGATGTCCGCCGCCACTAAGCGCGCACCACCCCGGCGAAGGCCGGGGCCCAATTGGAGAGGTTGCAGTAACGAAGCGCGGCGGTCTTCATCGCCGTCCCCCAATTGGGCCCCGGCCTTCGCCGGGGTGGAAGCAAATCGTTTTAAAGCAGCTTCTCGATATCTTTGCGGATGTCCTCGGGCTTGGTCGTTGGGGCGTAGCGGTCGAGGACGGTGCCGTCGCGACCGACTAGGAACTTCGTGAAGTTCCACTTGATCGCTTTTGACCCGAGGACCCCCGGTGCGTCCGACTTCAGGCGTTCGAATAGCGGCTCCGCATCAGAGCCGTTGACGTCGATCTTCGCGAAGACCGGGAACGTCACGTCGTAGGTCAGCGTGCAGAAGTTCGCGATCTCCGCTGCATCTCCCGGCTCCTGCCCGCCGAACTGGTTGCACGGAAACGCCAGCACCTCGAACCCGCGCTCGGCATAGTCGCGGTGCAGCGCTTCGAGGCCATCATATTGCGGTGTGAAGCCGCATTTCGAGGCGGTGTTGACGATCAGCAGCACCTTGCCGCGATACGGCTCGAGCGAGGCCGCGGAGCCGTCGGCGGTCTTGACGGTGAAGTCGGTGATCGCGGTCATGGGCGGTCCTCCAGTCAGGCGGGGTGTCGGGCCAGCAGATACGCCAAGTTCTGACGTACGCCGGGCCATTCGTGGCGGAGGATGCTGTAGACGACAGTGTCGCGCAAGCGGCCGTCGGCCATCACCTGGTGTCCGCGCAGCACGCCGTCGCGCCGTGCCCCGAGGCGTTCGATCGCGCGCTGCGAATTCTTGTTGAGCGAGTCGGTGCGGATCTGGACGCATTCGCAACTCAGCGCATCGAAGGCATGCGTCAGGAGCATCAGCTTGGCGTCGGTGTTGACGCCGGTGCGCTGCACCGCCTTGGCATAGAAGGTGCCGCCGATCTCGAGCCGCTTGTTACCCTCGTTCATCCGCATGAAGCGCGTGGTGCCGACGACGGTCCCGTCGGCGACGACCGCGAACAGTCGCGCCCGGCCGAAGTCCTGCTCGCGCAACCCCGCCCCGAGCCAGCGGTCCGGCGCCTTCATCATGGAGACGTTGGCGTAGAACGTGTCCCAGAGATTGTCCGCCGACGCTGCCGCGACCAGCGCGTCCATGTCGTCGGCGACCAAAGGGCGGAGCGTGACGTGACGCCCGGTGAGCGTCGGCGTCTCGCCCCAGGTCACGCCAGCCGTCCCTCGTGCAGCCGGAACACGCGGTCCATGCGCGCTGCCAGCCGTTCGTTGTGCGTCGCGACCAGTGCCGCCGTCCCCTGTTCGCGGACCAGACGGACGAACTCGGCGAAGACGATGTCCGCGGTATGCTCGTCGAGATTGCCGGTCGGCTCGTCGGCCAGCACCAAAGCGGGCTTGTTGGCGAGTGCGCGGGCGACCGCGACGCGCTGCTGCTCGCCGCCGGAGAGCTGGCTCGGACGATGCGTCAAGCGGTGACCGAGGCCGAGCTGGGTCAGCAGTTCTGCGGACCGCGCGTCCGCCTCGGCGCGGGTGGCGCCGTGGACGAGCTGTGGCAGCACGACATTCTCGGTCGCGTTGAAATCGGGGAGAAGGTGGTGGAACTGGTAGACGAAGCCGAGGCTGTCGCGGCGGACGACCGTGCGCTCATGCGCGTTCAGCTTCGACGCCTCGGTGCCAGCGATCTTGATCGATCCCTGAAAGCCGCCTTCCAGGAGACCGACGGCTTGCAAGAGCGTCGACTTGCCCGAGCCCGATGGACCGAGCAGCGCGACGATCTCGCCCGGTGCGATCGCGAGGTCGACGCCGCGCAGCACGTCGATCGTCGCGCCACCCTGCGTGAAGCTCTTGGTCAGCCCGCTGGTCTGGAGGACGTAATCGTCCATGCGCTCGATCTGACGATCGATTCGGAGACCTTCATTCATAACGCAGCACCTGCACGGGGTCGGTACTCGCCGCTTTCCAGGCCGGATAGAGCGTCGCGAGGAAGCTGAAGATCAACGCCATCGCCGCGATCACGATGATCTCGACGGGGTCGGTCTTCGACGGGAGTTCGGTCAGATAGCGGATCGACGGATCCCAGAGATTCTGGCCGGTGAGGAGCTGAACGAAGTTCACCACCCCCTGGCGGTAGAACAGGAAGACGAAGCCGAGCCCGAGTCCCGCCAGAGTCCCGAGCGCACCGATCGTGGTACCGACGACGATGAAAATCCGCATCAGCCCGCCGCGCGTCGCGCCCATCGTCCGGAGGATCGCGATGTCGCGGGTCTTGGCGCGGACCAGCATGATCAGCGACGAGAGGATGTTGAACACCGCGACCAGGATGATGATCGACAGCACGGTGAACATCGCGACGCGCTCGACCGCGAGTGCCTCGAACAGCTGCGCGTTCATCGTCCGCCAGTCCTGGATGATTGCCTGCCCGCCGATCTTGTCGGCCAGCGGCTTGAGGATTTCGCCGACCTTGTCCGCGTTCACCGTCTTGATCTCGACCATGCCCGCCGCATCGCCCATCAGGAGGAGCGTCTGCGCGTCCTCGATCGGCATGATGATATACGCCTTGTCGTAATCGTAGACACCAATCTCGAAGATCGCCCCGACGGTGTAGCTGACGATCCGCGGCACGGTGCCGAACGGCGTCGTCTGCCCCTGCGGGCTGAACAGCGAGATTTCCGACCCGACCTGCGCGCCGAGCGATTCCGCCAGCCGCGAGCCGATCGCGATCCGGCCGCTGCCTTGCGTGATCGACGATAGCGAGCCCATCACGATCTTGTTCTGGATCGTCGAATTGCGGCGGATGTCGTCGACGCCCATGCCGCGGACCAGCACCGCCTCGGCGCGCCCGTTATAGGTCGCGGCTAGCGGCTGTTCGATCAGCGGCACCGCGCTGGTCACGCCGGGGGTCGCGCGGGCCTGCGCGACGATCTCGCGCCAGTCGGGCAGCTTGCCGCCGACGCCCTGCACCACCGCATGGCCGTTGAGCCCGACGATCTTGTCGAACAGCTCGGCTCGAAAGCCGTTCATCACGCTCATCACGATGACGAGCGCGGCGACGCCGAGCATCACCGCGACCAGGCTGATCGAGGCGACGAGGAAGATGAACGCCTCGCCTTTGCCCGGCAGCAGATAGCGGCGGGCTATCATCCGTTCGTAGCGGGACAGGATCATGGGCAGCCGGGTTCGATCGTTAGGGAAACAGTCCTGCGGCTCTAGGACGCGGCCCCGCGCGAGGCAACACGCGCGAGTTGGAGGGAGCGGAGATGGCAGCGTCGTGGGTATGCTCTCGCCGATGGCTAGATTGGTATGTTGCGTAATCGCCACAGGGCGTATTCAATCGTGCCGCAGCACGCGCAAACACCGTGACAAATCCCGGCAACATAACTAGCAAAAACCTCGCTGAGACACAGGCAACGGCCGTGGTTCGGGGACTGCTTTTACGCCGCACGCAAGTGCAGAGCGGAAGCACAAAAATGGGGGCTGACGAGCGATCGTCACGCAGGCGCCCGGATCGGCAACGGTCCGGGCGTTTGCTTGTCCGCCGTAGGTCGTTGCTGCATCTATACTTCGTTATACTTGGCGGATCCGTAACCTGGCGGTGTTTGCCGCGCCGTTCATGCATCGATGACGACAGACAGGCGCATTGCACTTGGTGGGAAGTTCGCGCGTGCCAAACGGACGAGAGAGGTCACGCTCACGCGTGTCACGCCCTCCCCCTCCGTCGCCCTAGGCGCCTCCCCCTGGCGGAGGAGGATTTAATCACGCCCCCCCCGGCCGGCATAGGATCAGCCATCGAGCCGAGGTCGCTCCGATGTCAGCGCCGCGCCGATGCGATCGCCTGCCCCGTCAGCGCGCCTTGCTCGAAAGTCGCTGGCGCGGGCTGGGCCATGGCGGGCGCCATGTCGGGACGGACCTGCGTCGCCGCGACCTGCTGCCATGGCTGGACCGCGAACCTTAGATCTTCCGCGAGATAGGCGCGAACGACGGTGCCCGGCGGCAATTGCGCGCTCGTCCCGTGCACGAGAAAGCCCAGCGCCGACGCAAACATGATCGTCGCGACCGAAGTGATCGTTCCGCTGGTCCCCTCGTCGTTCGCCTGACCGCTCAACCGGACCGGACCGTTGGGCGTATCGATATAGAGCAGCCGGATCTCCAGCTTGCCCTTCTTGCCGAAATGCCCGTTGCGCTGCACCGATGCGACTTCGGCAACGGCGACCGACCCTGCGGGGATCACGACTTGGCCGCGGTATGACAGGCTCTCCGCCACTTCCAAATAGAGACGGTCGCCCGGCGCGTTCATCTTGGTCGACACCCGCGTGCGCGACCGGAGCGTCAGCGGCGTTCCCATCGGGAAATACGACATCAACGCCGGACTCGCAGCGGCCGTCACCGGCGCTGGCCAATAGGCGAAATTCTGTGCGCCGGCAGATCCCGAACTCGCGAGCAGCGCGGCCCCTGCCATGATGCCTGCCTTTACGCCTGCCTGTACCATCGTCTTCATCACGCTTCCCCCGTTACTGTGGGGCATGCGCTACGACCCATTCTTGTCGAACCGCCGAAAGAGCAGAGTTTCTGCAGCTTTAACCACGCGGCCTTAGCCACGCGAAGCGCGAGTTCACGCACGGACATGGGGCCCCAGCAAGGGCGATGTATCCAGCGATGTCAGCAAATAATGGCGGAGAGGGTGTCCGCCCTCATCATCGCTGTATCCCTCACTATTCCTAGTATTTTTATGGAACGGGACAGATTGTCCATATTCCATACCATACTAAAGAAAGTTGCCTTGCCTAGGCGCGTCGCCATCAAATGGGGCGACTACCGCCTCGTAACTGGGAGCACGAGGACCGGCACCGCGAACGGTTGCTTCCCCGCCGATTTCGGTTGGTCTGACGCGGTTCGTCCCTACATCTGACCGGGTTAGGGAGACATAGAATGCAGATTGAAGGCAAGACGGTGTTAGGCAGCGGGACTCTGGTGCTAGCTGCGCAGGAGAGCGGTGCGATCGACATCGGCAACGGCTTAATGAAGGTTGGCTTCGCGAACGATGCAGGGGCTGCACGCGTTGACGTTGACCCGCGCTCGGGCGGTGTACTGTTCTACAATATGGATGGTGCGACGGTTGGCGCGTTTGTCAGAACGTCGATCACAGTGCCTGGTGGCTCAATAACCGCACGGTTCGCAATTTGGGCGATGGCGCCACCGTTGATTGGCCGGGTTGTTCACTACACGATCACGCAGAACTGACGGCTCCGGATAGTGCGGCGTACGAGGATCACAGTGGCACCGCCGTTGACGGCCCTGAGATCTTCGTGACGCACAAAACAATTACCTTGAGGCGATTATATTTAGGAGATTATTCATGACGTTTGCACGAATCGATTTGCAACTCACCGAAGAACAAGCCGTGGTTGTTGCCGAGACTCTTGGACCGGTACTGCCCGGCTTCACCAAACGTTTTAAAGAAATGATGGATGCTGGCCCCGAAGGTCTCGATCATCACATGGCTATCGTTTATCGCTCTCGCGAAGTTCAAAACGCCATGGATGCCGATGAACCCGGCGCGCCAAAATAATCGGTCGTCGCGTGGCTGCGGCGGGGAGAAACCCTCCGCCGCAGTGACGCTTTTCCGCGGGTTTCAGCAGGCGATATACCCCGCTTTCGGGTACCTGATACCCCGGCGCACGCGCCGGAATAGCTACTCGAAAGCACGAAGATGATCAGGCTATCCGGTTGCGGATGATCAGCTCGGTAACCTTCGATGGTGCACCGGTCGACTGCATACCCAGCGACCAGGACGTATCGACTTCTTGGATATCGAAAGCAGCGAACGCCTCACGAATGAACGGCGTGTTGTTGATCGACATGATGAACTTGCCGGCGATCGTCGCCAGCTGTGCGGCCATCGCAAGATAATCGTCGCGGCCAAAGCCGGTGCCGTAACCAGCGGTCTCGTCATAGGGCGGATCGAGGTAGAACAGCGCGTCGGCATGGTCGTACCGCCGAATGACGTCTGCGTAGCCGAGCTGCTCGATCTGAACGGGCTCGAGGCGTCGGTTGAGGAGCTTCAGCTCCGCACGGAGCTTACCTAGATTGAACCTCGACGGGTTCCGCGCCGTCACCCCGTAGGTGCGGCCGACGACCCGACCACCGAATGCTTGTCGCTGGAGGTAGAGGAAGCGGACGGCACGCTCGATGTCGGTAAGCGTATTCGGATCCGTTGCCTTCTGCCGATCGAACTCGGCCCGGCTAGCGATCAGCCAGCAAAGCTCCTGGACGAACGGCTCGTAATGCCGGCGTACGATGCGAAACAGGTTTGCGACGTCGCCAGACAGGTCGTTGATGATCTCGACCGAAGGGCGGCGCGACCGGCGAAGGAAGACGCCACCCATGCCGACGAAGGGCTCGATATAGGCTTTGTGCGGGGTGGCATCGATCAGCGCGCACAGGCGCGTTGCGAGGTTGCGCTTGCCGCCCATGTACGGTGCGGGCGGGCGAGCGGTGATAACGGTATGCATGGTGGGTACCCGCGCCGACGTCCGACACATCAAAGGCTTCGTCAGCAGGCAGACGGACAAAGTGCGGCTGGCATATGCCAAACGCGCTCAGGAATATCGCCGGCAATCGATATTTTGCGGCTCGACCAACGACTTCAAATTCCTGAAGGACGATACCGGCAACCGTCGTTTCTGGCCCATTGGCTGCCACGTCGAGACGATCGATATTGATCGGCTGCGGGCTGAAGTCGACCAGCTTTGGGCGGAAGCTGTCGTGCTCTACCGCGCCATGCGCGCGGCGCAGCCGTTCGGGGACTTGCCGCTCTATCTGACCGACGCGGCTGCACAGGCGATCGCAGTTCAGCATCAGGAGTCAGCGCAGGTGGAAAGCGCAGATGAGGCGCAGGCGGGTCAGATCGGTGCATGGCTTGATACGCCGATAACCAGCGGCAACGTTGATGACGACCGAGACGCTGACGGCAAAGCCATCGTTCGGAACGAGACATGTTTGATCGAGATCTGGGTCGAATGTCTTAAAAAGGACCGCGGGCTATACAACCAGCAGACCGCGCAGATGCTCGGCCGCGCGATGCGGTTGGTGCCAGGATGGACGGTTGAGCAGAAGGCTCGGCGGTATAATCGGGAATACGGGTTACAGCGTGTGATCGCCCGCGACGTTGAGACGCTGCCGCGATCTGCCCCGGGAAGATCTGCCTAGTCGAAGCCCGATCAGGGCGCAGTCTAAACGCCCAGAGTCAGACGTTCCGGTGGGCAGCTCGCGGTCTCTAAAGCGGACGTCTGTTCATCACGATGGAGCCAAACTCGGCAATGGAATGATGCAAAATGAAAAGTTTTGCATCAGCGTTAGTACCCTACTTCCAGTGTCACGACCGTCAGCCGACCTTTGATTCTGCCGACCAACGTTACATTGCCACCAGGGGCGTCAGGGCTGTTCATTGCCATGATGGTGCTGGATGTCATTTGGGCCGTGAAAAGAGGTTTGAAGGTTGCTGCTCCCGGCGCGGTAACGATGGTGACCTTTGCTCGATCATCGACCCACGCACCGAAGCCCCATGCCGCCCCTATGAACCGTAGTGAGCGGCCGGGGGTGGCGGAGGAACGGCCGGTTCATAAAACTTTCGCGGCCCCTCACATCCTGTTTTGCTCAACCGGCCATTAGAGAGCGTGCCTCCTTCATAATCAGCTTGAAGTACGTAGCAGCGACCATCACTCAATGAGATAGTGACGGGCAGAAAACCTGAAGACCATGCCGCTACGACATGCGCTTTGCTCGTTTCGGCTATCGCATATGCGCCAACAACCTTGGCATGGCCTACAGCCAAGCCGCGCTTGTAAGCTGGATCGACACGGAATACGTTTGATACCGTGCTATCAGGAATGCGGGTTAGTGCCGGCGCGCTGGGATCTGATGGCACCGCGACACTCGGTCGTGATCCGTTACCGCTGTATCCAGCGGACGGGACAAACTGCGCATGAGCGCTGATCGCTGCGGCGGCTATGGCAATCCCCGCGCTTGCGCGAGCCCATGCTGATGCTTTGTTATTCATCTGCTACTCCTAGAACGAAGCAACTTACGACCGTGCTGCAAAAGCGCCAGCCGACATGCAGACAGTCCACCTGATGCAAAATCACCGATTTTGCATTGGCTAGAGAACGGCAGGAAAGCTGGGTATCCGCCGATGCAAAAATCTGATGCGTTTGGCGGGCGCATTCGATGGCAGGTTTCTCGGAGTGCGACCCCGAAAGGCCCGTCTGCTGTCCTTCTCATACCGGCCATTCCGCTAACGCCCACACCCGGACTTTCAGGCTGGCGATCAAGGCTCCCGATAACGACCGTTCGTTAAGCGCATCTTCCCGTTTCTCCGTCTCCAACAGGCCATTTCGGGAAGACGTATCGGTAGCAAGCGGCCGATTGCTGACATTCGCCCTTGGTGTACAGCCGTAGGAAAGGATCGGAGTGGCAGGCGATGTTAGGAAGCTGGATTACCGTATTCGCTGCTGTGACCCTTGTTACGGGGACCAGCGGATCAGCGCCTTCCATTGATAGGGCGTCATCTACGATATGTGCATCTGGCTCCCCCGAGATCAAATCCAGGTCCGCGTATTTCCCATCACCATTCAACGCCGCGTCTTTCCATCGCCTGATGAAATCATTGATCATGGAGGTAGCGCCTCGATGGTTCGACAATTCTGGCGCTTGGCGATGGCCGGCATTTGTGATCCGAATTTGCCAGAAGCTGATGCAAGATCAGCGATATTTGAGGCTCGGATCGTCGTCTTTGTAGAAGGGGAAAGGGATCGTAGCCCCCTTCTCCTAGAGTATCCAGACTGGCAGGATACCCCTGCGCCGGTCCGGGCGAGACTTAATGGAAGAACCGTTCTGGTGCCGGCAGCGGTCGTGCGCAAACTGCTCGACTATTCTAGAGTAGGTTGGCGAGACTAACTTCGTAAAGGGGGCGCCCGCCTTCTTCCTAACCCGGACATTCCAAAATTCGATCCTTTTAGAAAGGCCGCAGCGTCAGGCGACGTCCGCTAACGCCATCTGCCTTCCCAATAGCGGACCGTCCGCTTTCCTGCCCATTCCGGCCATTCCGCTCACGCCCCAGTTGCGGACATTCGGTGACCGGGCCATGATGGGTTATGCGAGGACGACAGCCCGACCGATACGACTACGGCTTCCACGCATTAGGCGCACTGCTCGCTTACCTAATTCTAGTGCTCGCAAGGGCGCGGGATTGGTCTTCGCCTGTATCCATCATCGCACTCGTCATCGTCCCCATCCCGATCGGCTTGGTGCTTGGACGGCTTAAACATCGGATACAGTCGCGAAGCACGAAGGCCCGCTGACCGTCCCATTCCGGCCATTCCGTGAACGCGCCTAAACTTCCGAAAAGCTGGCGAAAGGCATGGCTTTCTCCATCCCACACCGGATTACAGCCTGTTTTGCGGAAATCTCCACCAGCCTGTAACGGCAAAAACCCCAGAAATCCGCCATTGTTACAGGTGTTACATGTTACAGGTCGCCGGCCATAGTCTGTCGCGTCACGGCTCCCACGGAATGCCACCGACGGCCTCTGCCATGGTCGTATCTCACCCCATCAACCCACCACTGCCTATTAGACTCCTGTAACACCTGTAACGCTGTAACTATGGCGGATTTCTGCGGGTTTCCGCGTTACAGGTCATGTTACAGGCCTCGACCCTGTAACAGCGTACGCGTCTAGCCTGCGGTTTTCCGCATATTGTCCAGAAGCTGGTCCGAAATGGGTTGGAAAAAGGGACTCCGCGTCTCGCGCGAACGGCTACGGACGCTGGATAGTACCTTGAGCGGATTATAGGTGTCCGTAGACGTTCGTGGCCTTCCCGCACGGTCAAGCCAGTTCAATGTGGCTTGGGAAGTATGGCTTCGGCCTCCACCCAAACCTCCCGGTCTGTCATCATCGACGACTTAGCTAACGATCACGACCTTTAACTGCTCGCTCGCTCCGTCCTTGAAGTGAACGAGCACCCGATCCGGCAAGACATCGACTCGCATCTTCAGGACGAGCCCGCGCTTCGGTTAGCCATCAAGCGCGGGACGCCCCAGAACGCCGTAGCCTGCACGCCGTAGGTTAGACACCTCAGCGCACACTATGTCGCGCGTCATTGATCGATCCAGTCGAGTGGCACCAACTTGCGACCGTGTCGCCAACGTTCGATCACGGCTGCATCGAACCAGTCCTCTTTAAGGTCGGCATGGTCGAGCAGGATAACCTGAAGCGAGGGCGCGATCTCGCGGGCCACCTCGGCAATTAGCGAGAACAGCTTCTGCACCGCCGTCTGGTCCTCGTCCGCCAGCGACGTGATTGACCCGTCGCCGGTATCCTTATCCGGCGGATAATGTGCCTGGGAAGGCTGGTCGAGAATTAAGAAGCTGGGAACAGGCCGCGACTTTTGGCGGAACCATTTATGAAGCGCGAGATGAGTAAGGACGTGATAGCCGACCCAGTTCTCGCCGCTGCCCATCCGTTGCAGCGGTACCGGTCCGTCGATCGTGTCAGCAATTACCGTGAGCTTGCGGATATCGAGCCGGAGTTGGCTGCCACGATGCTCGAGGTCGAGCGCATCCGAATAGTCCGTCATCATCCGGCCAATGATGTTGAGATAGGTTTCAAGTCGCTCCTGGGAGTCGTTTGCGCCAACCTCGGCCGTAAGTATGGCGACGCGGGCGCGCGCCTCTTCGATCTCTCGCAGCAGCGTTGAATTGTCGGCGCTACGGGTTGTCGTGCTCAGATACTGCGTGATCTTGCCTACCGTCCGGGCTTGGACAATAAAATCGTCGCGCTGCTTAGCGAAGAGTTCGTTCTCGCGAATGCGGGCAGCCATGCGCTGACCGTTCTCCCGCAATCGGCCTTCAAGTAGCATCTCGCGCTCCTGCAGCGAAGCCAGTTTTGCCTGTATCTTCGGGCTTTCGCTTTCGACGGCTTGGAGCTCATGATGCATCTCAGCGAGGGCGCTTGCAATTTCCTCAACCGCTGGCACCCGTCCTGCATCAAGCCGACAACCAATCGGACTCGGCGTCGTCGACCGCGGCGAACATGTCGCCCTCAGCCTGCATGGCGCTGAGATGTTTGCGCACGGCCTCCGGATCTCCGTTGCGGGGAAACCGCCGATCGATGACCGCACCGGCCGCCAACTGGCCAACGAGATCGCTTCGGTCTTTCTGCGCCATAAGCCACTGACCAAACGCTGGCTTTGGCTCGTCATGATCTGTCATTCTCGCGTCCCTCGAATCAGTGACCTGCCAATCGCATCAGATTGATGTTCTTGCAATGTTCTTGCGAATCAACGGGGATCGCGCCTAGCTAGGGACAGGCCACGACCGGCGACTCGATATTGACGGAGCAACGAAATGCAGCACGATCTGCGGCTGAGAGCGGCTGCCCGCGTGATATACGACAACGTCTATCCACCTGTTGATGCCGTACAATTCAGCTTCGACGAGGCCGAACGGTTCGGAACGGTGGAGTACCGACAGGCCGTCGGCGCTGCCCAGGATGCGCGGTCGGTTCTGGCTGCGCAGCACGACCAACTCCTCTTTGCCGCGATCCTATAGATCATGCGCTCGACCAACTCAGGCCGCCCGGTCGTTGTCTCGCTGAACCGTCGGGACGATGCGCTGCGACTTCACGACGTCCCGTTCGAACTAGTGCCGTGTGAGGTGCCGTTCTTCCTCGTCCACACGCCGGCAGGGTTCCCGTCGCCTGCGCAGGACGACATGCAGGAGCCGATCGACTTGAGCGCGTGGCTCATCGAGCATCCAGCTGCCAGCTATGTCATGCGCGTAGAGGGGCGGTCCATGGCAGGCGCCGGGATCATCGACGGCGATCTGCTCGTCGTGAACCGGGCCAAGGCGCCAAGGACGGGTGCCATCGTCGTCGCCCTAGTGCACGGTGAGCGGACCCTGAAGCGTCTGCGCTATGTCGACGGCCGCCACTGGCTTGTCCCCGAAGCCGAAGGGTTCGCGGTCGGCGACGTGTGGGGCGTCGGCGGTGCGACTGCGCGCAAGCTGACTGATCTTGGTATTCATACCGCCGGCGCGTTACGAGACATGCCGATGAAGCAGGCCCGCGCCGTCGGGACCGTCGTGCTCGAGCGACTGGTTGCCGAGCTACGCGGCGTCCCGTCGAATGCTGTGGAGGCGGTCGAGCCGCGGCGGAAAGGCATGGCCGTCACCCGGTCGTTCGGGACGCCCATCTGCGACTTTGAGCGGATGATGGGGGCTCTGTCGCAATACGCGCTGCGCGCCGGGGAGAAGCTGCGATCGCACGGGCTGGTCGCCGCCCGGCTGACGACGTTCTTCCATACCAACAAGCACAAACCCGACCGGCCGCAGTACGGCGGGTCGCGCATGGTGACGCTGCATCCGATGACGAACGACAGCCTCGAACTGATTGCGGCCGCCAGACGCGGCGCGGAGAAGGCGTGGCGCGATGGGTACGCCTACACCAAGGCCGGCATCATGCTCGACGATCTGCTTCCCCAGGACGAGCGTCCGCGCACGCTATTTGAGGAGGATACAGCCAAGCGCGATCGACTGATGGGGGCACTCGACGCGATCAATGGCAAGTTCGGCACATGGACAGCGGTGACGGCGTCGCAAGGGTTCAAGCGCGAGTGGAAGATGCGGTCGGAGATGCGGTCGCCTGCCTGGACGACCGACATCGCTCAGGTGCCCGCCGTTCGAGCTGGTTGATTGCTAATAACGCAGAAGCGCCTAGCCTTCGTGCAAAGCGAAGGGACACGTTAAGGCGAAAGATGCCTGCAAGTTAATAAAATTGGTGTAATATTATACTAGCGTAAAATCGGTTAACAAATGGGGCGACTTAGTGGAACAAAAGACATGGCTGCGGCGAGTTGTCGATGAGTTCGCCAAATCTCCGGTTCAAGTTACAGGCAACGTTATCGGCGGAATAGCCGCTTTTATTGCCATCAGAGGCGCCTGGTTTCCGCAGATTAACGCAGGTTTCTCTAATGAAATTTCATCAAAGACAATCACACCGCATGCAATAACGCATTTGCCGCTATTGGTGCTGTCATGGTTTACCTTGTTTTCTGTAATAGCCGCTTCTATCAGCAGAGCGATGCGGAAGTCATCTTGGTCCGCAGGGTCGTTTGGATCCCTAATCGTCGCAACAATCGCCGGCTCAGTTATTATATCGCTCTGCCGCAGCCAAGGCATCATAAGCGATCATAACCATGACAACGCGCTTCGAACCGTGTGGATTGGCCTGACGCTGGTCTTCGCAGCATTCAATGGCGACTTAGTCCTTGACGATGCGCGCAATATGGGGCGGCGTGTCGCTGGTGATGACGGGGAAATGGAATATTTTGTAGCCTTCATCGTGCTTGTCGCGTTGGTGCCAATATGGATTTTCGCACTTAGCCTTACGCTGAACGGAGCCTCTGCCCTACTGTAACTCGGTAAGGGGCGTATTGCCGTTCTCGCTAAATCCGCCCACTATACTGTATTATCTATTGCGCTGCTGCGGCAGATTTCCTCGCCCATTTTGGGTCAGGCCAGCTTCTCGCGATCGAAGTTTCGTCGGAATGGCATCCCCGCTAGACGATCCGGTTCGAACCCAGCGACACGGGGGTGGGGGTCGACCTGGCAAAGCCGGTCTGGCTAAAACCTGAGCTGGACCAAGATGACCGTGCTTAGATTAACCGAGGCGTCGGCGTACGCGTGGGAAACACTGGCCCGCGTACCGTCATCCGATCGGCCGGGTATGGCCGCTGCAAGGACAGGACGTCGTCATAGCTGCCGGTCAGCCACCGCTCATGATCGTCCGGCCGTAGGATCGTAATCATCGCCTTCGGATGGATTGGAGCCACCAGCTCGTTCGCGTCGCAGGTGACCATCGCGAAATAGCGCTGCTCTCCGACCTGCCGCCAGAAACCCGCAATCGCGAACACGGGCTGATCGGTTACCCCGAACCACATCTCCCCCTTAATTGGCTTCTTGCCATCGCCGAGGTCGGTCGGCTCGCGGGCCCATTCGCAGAATTCCGTAAGCGGGATCAGACAGCGGTTCGCCGGATCAGTGACGAGCGAACGCCATTGCGGGAGATGCAGCGTGCGCACGTTGGTCTGCGCAACCTTGCGACCCGCCTGCTTCGCCTGCCCCGCCAGGACGTCCCATTCCATCACATCGAGTCCGCGGCGGTCGCCTTCGTTCCGCACGACGTACGCCCGACCGAACGGGCGCAGTTCCTTCGGGTCGAACCGGTTGTCCATCGGCTTGCCGACAAGCCATTCCGCACCGAACCGTTCGGTGATGGTCTCGGGCTCGCCGTCGAACCGGGCGCGATTACACATCGATCAGATCCCGAGGCTGCGACGCTTGATCTCGCCAAGCAGCGCTTCGGCTACCGGATGCCCAACCTCGCCGCCCGACTGCTCGTAGGCTGTGGTTAGATCCGTGTCGGATGCATCATTCAGCAGGCCCCGGACTTCGGCGCTGAACTCGTCGACTTCCTCGGCCGCTGCATCCGCTGCGTCGTCGCTGGTTATGGTCGGCTCGTCTCCGGGTGCCGGCGCATGTGCCATCACGGCATCCTGCTTGAACATATCGAAGGCGTCCGCGGCTTCGTTGCGTTCCTCCAAGGCGATCTCGAGGCGGGTGAACAGGTCGAGCGACGGTGCGGTGTTTTCCATCGCGGAAGCGTAAGCCCGGTTCGTCACTCCACGCAATATGCCTCAGTTGCACGTCGATGGTTCAGCTGTTGATCCGCCCGATTGCGGCGCCGATCGCGATCACAGAAACGATGATCGCCCAGCCCTCCCAGGTTCGAGGCGTCCACCCGATGCCTACCACCTTGGGCTGAAACCATTCTCGAGGGTGGTTCATGACGGCTCCGATACTGGCGAGACCAATCGGCCCCGCCTTTCGCTTCCCGGCCTCGAACGATACATGTCACGAACGGAGGACGCCAGCATGCCCGCGGACATCATGAAGATAGATGACCAAGCCAAGATCGACCTGTTCCAAGAGATCATGCCTATCGTGATGCAGTATCTGGCGGCAAACTCAGCCAATCAGGAACTGATCGCCGACGACATCATCGACTTCTTCGCCCTGTCGATCGCGTCGGTAATCCAGAACGACACAAACCTGACAACCCCGCAGTTGCAGCGCAAAGGCGTCGACGCGGCAGGCAAGCACATCGCGCACTGGGTCCGCCTGTTGAAGCTCGATCACGAACAACGCGGCGCGTCGCTGCTGGCGATGACGATGGGCGCAGTCGCGTCGGATGAGACGCAGCAATAGCTCGCCAAGGGAACGTGGGACGGCTCAGTCTGTCGGTAGATTGCGTGGATAGAAAGTGCCCGAGCGTTAGTTGAAACGAGAAGTTGCCTATTGAACCGCGGTGTTGGTGATTGCGTCGACCGCTGCGGCGAGACGGCGCCAGTCCTCGACCGCGATGCGATCGCCCAATGCGTCAGTCATCTGGTCGATAATATAGTCCGTTGTCATCTCGCCATGCATCGCGAGAATCGCTCCGGCTTGTATCCAAACTTCTCGAGCATTCATCCGTCCAGCACGAGCCATCAGATATTGAGGTCGCGACGTTCAATTTCAGCAAGAATTCGGTCGACCATCGGATCGAGCGGCTCAGCTTTCGCCTCTGCGTATGCTTCGACGAGGCTCCGGTCATCGAGGTATTCGATTACGTCGGGATGCAATGGTGGTGTTGCCATGACCCGAGCTTATGCGCGATCGATCGATCCGGGCAAACGGTTGCGACCGACCCGGCGCATTGGGAAACTCAGGCGATGCAATCGTAGCCTTTCCGTGGGCGCAAAGTCATCCGTCGACCATATGTTATGGAACGTTCGCCTGATATTGTTATAGACGTAATGAAACCTAGTAGGGTCCAGTCGCATCTCGAGCGTACCTTTGGGCGCCCATTAACGGTGGATGAGGTCGTTGCTATGGAGGCCGCACGAAAGTCGAACTCTGGTAAGCGGGGGACAGCGAAGGCGATGCGCTCAGCTGTTCAGATCGCAATTAGCCATCGGTTACGAACGCCATATCTCTGAACTTAGAGGCGTGCGGTGTGACCCCTATATTACGTCGGCTTCACGTTTCGTTGAGCATCGGCCATAATTCGCTGCCCTCTGGCTTCCGCAGCGGCGTCAGTGATGTCGTCAGCCATAATAACGGCGTCTTCTGCTGACATAGTGAGCGACGACGGCCAAATCTCGACATGGACTAATCCCTCTTGAGCCGAGAACACACTTACGGGCGAGGTAGATTTAGAGTTCATATGCAGTCCAATCCCCAGCCTAACGGCTCAACGATATAAACGGACGCTTCCAGTATGATTTATAGCGAACGGACGAGCCACGAACTAGCCGTGCCTCGCCCAAGGTTCGATAAGCGGTCAGTCAGGATTCAACCTTTCACCAGCTGCTAGCATCGCCTGCTGGCCAAGGGCGGCAGCAGAAGATTCTGTGAGCTGGTCCGCGAGTTGCAACGCAGCGGCCGGCGCCGAAGTTAAGGCAATTCCTGCCCCGTCGAGCATGACACACCCTTTTGCAGCAGCCGTTTGGAATGATTCGGTATTAAAAACAACTACCATCCGAGTTCTCCCGTCACTCCTTTAACGGTTCACAACTCAGGTTAGACCCCAGGTAATTGACATAAATTACTCCCTGCAGATGTCATTCCGTAAGCATGACGTGAAGAAGCTGCTGCAGATCAGCACGAATTAAAACCATCCTGGTAATGCTTCGAATAGTCTCCGATCAGACCAAATTTCCGGGAATTGGGGAAAAATATGCCGCTGTGGAACGAAAACGCAGTCGCTGTCGAGCGCCGGCAGGGTGAGACCGTCATCATCGGCGATGGCACGCTAGCCGCGCTAGTTGGTGGACTGCGAACTCTGCGGACAAGCGCGTTGACTAGGGTTCGGGTTTCGCTGCCAGACCGGCGCGTTCCCCCGTTCATCTTCGAAGGCCAAGGGCTTGTCGAACTGTTGAGAGACCCAAGTCGACCGGACGCACAACCGACAAAGCTCCTCGCGCCGGTTGTCGAGTAGCCATCGCGTTCCGGTCATACCGGATTGACGGCCGACGACGAGCAACGCAGTTTCATCCGCCCGGTTCTCGGGCAGGAGAATGCTAGATGCGTAAACTGCTGTTCGCTGCCGCTTCGTTATCCCTGCTCGTCGGGGCGCCATCGATGGCTGCGCCGTGCAAGGACGCCAAGGGGCGCTTCACTAAGTGCCCGAAGGCGCCGGCTAAGACCGTCCGGTGCAAGAGCGCGAATGGCAAGTTCGCGAAATGTGGCACTGCTGGCGCCAAGCCGGTCTGAAGCTAGATGAGCGCGGGCGATCACACCCGCGCTCACTACGTCAGTTTTTCGCCGGCGCGGTGACGACCATCGGCGCGCTTGCCGGGACGACGGCAACCGAAACGTCCTCGTCGATAAAGGCGGTCACCGGCGAGCCAAGAGGAATGTCAGCGCTCGTTCCGGTCATGAAGAAGCCCGCGACCGGGATTAGAACCGCGGCACCGACGACGCCGGCAGTCCCGGTCTTCCCCTTATCGTCGATCGACCCGCTCATACGGATCTGGCGACCATTCGCACGCACGTACAGGACGCGGCCGTTGATGCGGCCGGACTTGCCCCACATGCCCTTGTTCCTGACTTCGGTGATCTCACCCGTTGCGGGGCTGCCTGCCGGGATCACGATGTTGCCGTCGATCGTGACAGCCTCCGCGGTCTCCATCTGAAAGCGTTGCCCGACCTTGAGCTTCTTGCCCTTCGTGGTCAGCCCTTCGGCCATCTTTAGCGGAACCGAGGTTCCGGCACGAAGCGTCCCAGACGTCGTTGCAGCGGTCGTAAGCGGTACCGTCTGCGCGGCTGCCGCAGACGCGGTGAAGGTAAGCGCACACGCAAGAACGCTAACTGTAATTCTCATTGAACACCCCTCCTGATTCGGCCTCCCCAGGCCGACAAACAGATCGAAGTCTTTCTAATCTAAAGGGTCAATCAAAACTCGAACCGATTTGATACGTTGTATTTAAACGACATATCCTCACGAACATAGATTAAGTGTGCCCGCAACGCTGAGCGCGACGGAACAAATCACCCTGCACAGAATTCTAGTCTGCCTAGTTCGCAACGAACGACAGGGGACGGAATATGAAGAAGGCATTCGTTATCGCGATGGCAGCAGGGCTTTTTTCGCTGTCGGCATGCAACTCCAGCCCCCGCGAGCAGGCAGCTGATAACATTGAGTCCAACACCGAGGCTGTCGCAGATAACCTAGAAGACGCTGCGGACAACGTCAGCAACCCAGCTGCCGAAGCGCGCCTCGAGAACAAAGCTGACGCCGTCCGCGCAACCGGTCAGAATCAAGCTGACGATATGCGGACGAACGATCCCGACACGAACCTGTCGAACGGTATCTAGTTTCACGAGACAGAACGAGCCGCTCCCAAGCACAGCTCGAACTGGAAGGGCGCCCGAGGAAACTTGGGCGCCCTTTTCGTATATTAGCCGAATGCAGTGATCTCAGCGACCGTGGGCTCTACTGCAATCGGGAATTCACCCAGCAACAGTTCGCGCCGCTCGGCTGCGGTTACCGGCATGAAAAGCGATCTCGGCTCGACTGAGCGAACGTCATTCTTCAGAACGCTGCCGCGAACAGCTTCCTTCGCATTATACAAAATTTGCCCAGTCGCCTTGAGCGGCTTGAGACCTGCTTCCTGCGTCCGCGCGGGGGCGGTGAACGCCGTCCCCTTACGCATGATTTGAGCATATGAGTCGCTGATCACTTCGGCCATTTCGCCTGCCTCCTACTCAATTTGATATGAAGGCCGCCTGCGGTGGAGTGAAGCCGCAGGCGACCAACTCGTTCAGGCGAACTCTGTCTGCGCGTCTGCAAACAAAGAGAGCTCAGCCGTCGAAGGCTCTTCCGCGGGTGGATACTGACCCTGCAGTAGTTCGATGCGGGCCGCCGCCGTGGGCGGAACGAACAGCGAGCCTGGCACTGCAGTCTGCTGCGCGCCGTACGTGATGGAATTGATTGCCTTCAGCGGCATGATGCCGGATTCTCGGATTACGGGGTCCGGTAGCGCGCCGCTGGGTGAAAAGTTCGTCTTTCCGTCGGGAAGCCGCTTGCGATCGATTTCAAGGGTATCGTTGCCGGTTGGGCGTGGTTTGGCGTTGGCCATGTTCGTTGTCCTGACTGGTGGTCCGATGTCCTGAAAGCATGTGGGCGAGCACAGTTTGCACCAGCCCACACCCAGTACAGGACGAGTCGTACATAGCCGCAATCGGACGAGAATCGTAATTATGGAGGCCTAATACAACTATGAGTTGAGAAGCTCGTCAAAGTCATTGTCGAGTTCTGCATCAATATCGGGACGCCGCGTTGCGAACTGTTCCTGCTGCCATCGCTTAATATCGTTCGACAACCAAAAACGCTTCTTTGGTGTATCACGGTAGCCGTTCGATCTTGGGAACAGGCCAAGATTCATCTGACGATAAACCTCCGTCTTGGAAACACCAGTAACCTCGACAACGCGTTTTAGGCTCCAGAACTCAGCGTGAACGACTGGTCGTTCGTCGCGTATCATGTCAGCGCTTGCGCCGACCGATCGGCTAAACGCTGAAAAAACCAATGTGTACGGCACCCCACCTCCCAATCTTTATCATCTCGTGGACAATGTGAGAGAGCGCAGGCGTGGTATTCTCTACAGTTGCCATCTTTAGGACGAGCGCGTCAGCCATGAGTCGACCAGTCGCACAGTCCGCACCGTAGTCACCAGTTTCCGACATCTGTGCGTAGCTGACGATCTCGGCGCGCGTGATAGCATTTTCGTTGATTTCGTTGGTCATGGGTAACACTCCGCTAAAGTTTATACCCGGCTCCCATTTTCCGAATGGTAGCCGGACGATAATAAGCGGAAAATCGTGTAGCGGACACGATTGGCTAGAAGCCCTTACTATCGCCCGACCGACTCCCGTTTACCGAAAATCGTGGGCATGTCCACTACACGAAACCTTTCGGTCCGCTCCAAGAGACATAATCTTGGTAAACGCTTTGTAACTTTGAATCAGAGTCGAGATCAAGCTTGAATTTCAAGCGCATATATTGCTCAGTGACGACTACGTGTATTTCAACTGCAGGTTGAAACAGTTCGACGGGTCCTGACTATTCGGTGATTGGCTTAGTACATGATACTTACGGCATGCCATTTGCAAAACGGGAGTGCCGCAACTTGTCAAACGCCCTAACCCTTCGCGAGCTCGAGCAGATCATTCAACGCCACCCATCGGCGTTCACCGCCGCAGCAGAACGGCCGACGATAACGACCAACGACATTGCATTTGCTGTGTCGCAAATGGCCGTGGACGGTGACGTTGCGCGGGATGTTGTGGCAACAAGCAGCGGTTGCCCTCTAGACGAGGTCCCATCCGGGCTCATGACACTGATCCGAGCGGCGGCGATCGTAAGGGAAACCCTGAGCAGGCATCCTTCACAAAGCATTGCGAATATCTTCGTCTCGGCGGTCGTTCCAGGCTTCGGTAACGAAGCGGGCAGCCTCCAATGAGTGCACGTCCCCAAGTCGACAGCGTCCTCGTAATCCGAGCTCGCGACGAGGCGACCAAGGCTGTCACCGCGATCGGCAGTGCGCTCGAGCAGCTAATCGGCACCCAGAAGCGTGTCGCCGCCGGCAGCGAGACCGCGGCGACCGGGATGCAGCAGATCCTCGGCGTTCTGGCGTCCTTGGACAAGGCCTACGCGAAAACCGCTGCCGCGACCGACGGTGGCGCGGAAGCCCTTGAGCGGCAGAACCGCGCCATCGCTGCCAGCAAGGAGCAGTATTCGGCGCTGGAGGCCCAGCAGCGCGGCGCGTGCGGCGGATCAACTGCGGGTTGCAATAGTAGATGCGCTAATTAATCGCGGCGCCACCGACATTTTACGGGCGCAACTTGCCGAAGTCACGACTGAGATGGGCCGACTCGAGTCGGAAGCCGGCAAACTGCAGCGCACGATCGCCCAGCAGGAGGTCGGATACACCCGCGCAGCGTCTGGCATGGCCGAACTGGAGCGGCAGACCCGCCTAGCCGGTGCCGTCAGCACGTTCGCCAGCGGCGAGGCCAACGACTACGCGCGATCGCTCGACAACCAGACGGCAGCCGCGCAGCGTAACGCCAGCGTCATGCGGAACATCGCGCGTGCAACCGGCACCGACCGCGGCGCAGCGACCGACAACGGTGCCACGTTCGCTGCGTTGGAGAAGCAGGCGGCAGCGTCGGAGGCAGCTGCTGCGGCGGAACGCGATCGCGCACAGGCAGCCGAACTGACGAATAACGCCCTGCGTGCCCGTGGCCGGATCGAAGGCAATGGTGGCAGCGTGCCGAAGGCAGCCGACACCGCGTTCGCCCAGCAGCTGCGCGACGAGGAGACGGCTGCCACGGAAGCCGCGCGAGCCGAGAAGGAACTGACGGCAGCGACCGCACGGCTGCGCGCCGAACTGAATCCGATGGGCGCGATTCAGGAAAAGCTGAACACCGAACTGGCCGAAGCCGACCGCCTGTATCGCGCTGGGAAGATCAGCGCGACCGAACTGGCTGGTGCAACCGCGCTGCTGAAGGGCAACGCCGCTAGTGCAGCCGCGGCGCTGAACGGGCGTAACGGCATCGGCGCGGGCGGTAAGCCGTCGCTGTTCGGCCTGAAGCCCTACGAACTGCAGAACCTCGGCTACCAGGTCAATGACGTCGCCACCCAGTTGGCGTCGGGCACGTCGCTTGCGCAGACGTTAGGCCAGCAGGCCGGCCAGATCATTCAGATCTTCCCACGCGTCGGTTCTGCCATCGTATCCGCCTTTACGAATCCCGTAATACTCGGGTTCGTGGTGACCGTCGGCGCAGTCGTGCTCGCCCTGAAGAACGCCGGCGACGAAGCCGAACGCACCCGGAAGTTCATGGGGCTGCTGGCTGCATCGGCTGACGGCGCCACGTACGGCGCGAAGCAACTCAGCGAGGCGTCGGAAGCCCTCGACCACTATGGCCTGTCGGCAGCCGACGCGGTCACCGTGGTGCGCGGATTCGTGAAAGACGGCGTTGATCCGACCCGCATCGTAGAGTTCGGCAAGGCCGCGCAGGATCTGGCCGACGTGCTGGGCATCAAGGTAGTCGATGCCGCGCAGCAGGTTGGTGAGGCGTTCACCGGCGGGTACGACAGCGTCAAGAAGCTGGACGACGCGACGAACTTCCTCACGTCCGCCCAGCGTGACAACATCAAGTCCCTGTTCGACCAGGGCAAGGCGGCCGAAGCGCGGAACGAGGCTCTGCGTATCTTCAGCGATCAGCAGGAAGACGCCGCCAACAAGATGCGCGGCAGCTGGTCGGAGGCCGCGCGGTCGCTGGGCGGCGCGTGGCAGGACTTCCTCAACGTGCTGTCGGATACGGCGCCGATCAAGGAAATCGCGAAGGAGCTTGATGGCCTCGGTCGCATCGCGTCGCAGGCCATTCGTGCGATCGCCGGCGCGAAGTCCGCGGGCGACATCAGTGCGCAAATCGCCCGCGCGAACACGGTCATCGGCAACCTGGAAGGCGCGAAGGCGGCACAGCCGAATTTGGCAGCCGCGTACGAGCAGGACATCGTCAAGATCCGGAAGCAGGTCGCCGGGTGGCAGGCTGACCTGGACAAGCTCAACGGCGTACAGGCGAAGGTCAACGACACGGTTGCCATCCGCGGTGAACTGCAGAAGAAGCAGTCGGCTGACCTCCTCACCGCGACGGATGCCGCCAAGTCCGAAAAGACCGTGCTCGAGGCAACGAACGAGGCCCGACGCACGGCTACCGAGTATGTCGAGAAGAACTTCAAGTTCGCCAGCGACGCCGCGAAACAGGCGTACATTGGCCAGAAGGCTGAAGAGGCGCGGACGGCAGCCCTGAAGAAGGCGGCCGACGAACGGAAGCGTGAAGCGAATGAAGCGAAACGCGCGGCTGACGAGGCCAAGCGCGAACGCGAACGGCTCGCCAAGCAGACGGTGTTCCAGGCGCCGGTGGACGGTCGCATTTCGTCCGGCTTCGGTGCGCGTGCCGCCCCGAAGGCTGGTGCGTCGACGTTCCACAAGGGTGTCGATTACGCAGTACCCGCCGGCACCACCGTCCGTGCGCCGGCGAACGGCGTCGTGGTCGAGACCGGCACCGACTCCAAGCTGGGCAAGTTCGTCTACATCGACCACGGCAAGGGGGTCATATCGAAGTTCGGCCACCTGTCGGACAACAGCGTGGTCGAAAAGGGGCAGGTCGTCACGGCCGGTCAGGCGATCGCGAAGTCGGGCAACACCGGCAACAGCACCGGCGCGCACCTGCACTACACGGTCACCGTCAACGGGAAGCCGGTAGATCCGACCAAGGGGCTGTTCCCCGCCGACGGCAAGTCGCGGTTCCAGGTCGACCAGGCTGATGCGATCGGCAACTACGACGACGCGCAGCAGAAACTGGCCGATAAGCGTGACGCGTATCTGGCGAAGCTCGACCAGTCGACGGCTGCCACCACGCAGGACACCGACCAGTTGAAGCAGCAGGTTGGCCTCACCGGCGAACTGCTGCTGGCCGCACAGCGTCAGGCGGCCATCGAGGACGCCGTTCGGAAGGCGAAGACCGACGCCACGCAGGCCGGTGTCGATCCTGCCGACGCGGGTCTCGCGCTGCGGATCGAGGCGCTGAAGGGCGTCACGGGTGCGTATTTCGATGCCGCCCACGCGAAGGATGCGTTCGACGCCAAGCGGAACAACGTCGACAAGCCAGTGGCCGATCTGACCGCGCAGCGCGACGCCATGCGGGACCAGATCACGTTCCTCCGCGACAACGGGTTGGATGCCGAAGCCAACCAGTTGCTGCCGCTGCTGGGGCAGGTGAACGGCCAGTTGCAGGGCGCGATCGACAAGGCGGTCGCGTTTTACAAGGCGCTATCGCCGGACTCCAACCCGCTCGCGCTGACGGGCGCACAGATCGATGCGATTCTGCTGAAACTCCAGATGGTGAACCAGACTGCTCAGGAATGGGGAACCGTCCTCAACATATCAGCGGAGCAGATCGCGCAGGCGTTCGCGAACGCCCTCACCTCATCCGTTGACGGCTTCGTGCAGGCGCTAGTCGACGGCCAAAATGCGTTCAGTGCGCTAAAAGATGCGTTCTTGGATTTCGCAGCGAACTTCCTGCGCCTGATCGCCCAGATGATCCTGCAGCAGATCGCACTCAATATCGCTAAGGGCATTCTCAGTGCGGTAGGCGTCGCCGTTCCCACGCCTGTCCCCGCAAATCACACCGGGGGCATTGCAGGCCAGAACACCTCCGGAACTCGTCTTCTTAACCCGAACGTGTTCGCCGCTGCAGCCCGGTTCCACACCGGCGGCATTGCAGGACTCCGACCCGACGAGGTGCCCATCATCGCGCAGAAGGGTGAAGAGATATTGACCCGCGGCGACGCTCGGCACCGGGCGAACGGTGGGCTGGGCGGCGGCGGTGTCCCGGTAAACCTTAAGGTCGTCAACGCTATTGATGCTGGCGACTTTGTGTCGAAGGGTCTCGACAGCGGAGTCGGCGGGAAAGCGCTGATGAATTACATCAGGGCGAACAGTGGCGCGATCAAACAAGCGATCGGTTGACAGCGAATCCCTTCTGGCAGGGCAGAAAGTAGGGCAAGCCCTGCCCGAAGGCGAAATTATCTAACAATTACAGTAGTTTGTGGCGGAGAGGGTGGGATTCGAACCCACGGTACCCTCGCGGGTACGCCGCATTTCGAGTGCGGTACATTCGACCACTCTGCCACCTCTCCGCAGGTCATCCAAGGTGCTGCGAACAGTCCCTCCGATCGGTCGAAGCGCGGCCTCTAATGAAGTGCCCCAAGAGACGCAAGCGGATTTCGGGGTTGCGGGCTCCAGCTGGCGCGTTTTCCTTGTGCGGCGCAAAACAGACCCTAAATTGGCGGATATGCCCCGACACGACAGTATCGCTCACGACATCACCAGCCCGCTCATCCCCGTCGAGGTGGTCGCGCCGCCGATCTCGCATGCGAATTTCTCGATTGGCGACGTCGTGCGGCACCGGCTGTTCGATTTTCGCGGGGTGATCTTCGATGTGGATCCCGTGTTCGCGAACAGCGACGAATGGTATGCGGCGATTCCGGAGGATATCCGTCCGCGCAAGGATCAGCCGTTCTACCATCTGCTCGCGGAGAACATGGAGTCGAGCTACGTCGCGTATGTGAGCCAGCAGAATCTGGTGCCGGACGATAGCGACGAGCCGGTCGATCATCCGGCGATCTCGGGGTTGTTCAGCGACTATGCGGATGGCCGGTACGCGCTGCGGCAGGTTCACCGGCACTGAGGCGAATCGCGCCGTCGCCTAAAGACGCTTGTTCTCCCGCGAAGGCAGCAGTTCGGTCTGGGTCCCCGCCTTCGCCGGGAAACAATTTGGGGACGGTGCGGTAGACGACACCACGCTCTCCATCTTTACCACCCTCCCGCGCCCCTTCGCGGTTGACAACTCTGCCCCCTCCCTTAGCTGCCCGGCTTCTCCCGGCGGACCTTGCGTTCGTGGGGCACATGTATTTGGAAAGTGACAAGGGCCATGTTCGCAGTCGTGCGCACGGGCGGCAAGCAGTATCGCGTCGCCGCCGGAGATAAGATCGTCATCGAGAAGATCGAGGGCGATGCAGGTGCGTCAGTGACGCTTGGTGACGTTCTGCTGGCGGGCGAAGGCTCGGAGCTGCGGTCCGTCGAGGGCTTCGTCGTCGCTGCAGAGATCATCGCGCAGGCGAAGGCGGACAAGGTCATCGTCTTCAAGAAGCGTCGTCGTCATAACTATCGTCGTAAGAACGGCCATCGCCAGCAGCATACGATCCTGAAGATCGTGTCGGTCGGCGGCCAGACTGCAAAGAGCAACGAGGGCGACACCGCCCCCGCCGCTCAGGCATAAGGAGTAGCTTTAGATGGCACATAAGAAAGCAGGCGGCTCTTCGCGCAACGGTCGCGATTCGGCCGGTCGTCGTCTCGGCGTCAAGAAGTTCGGTGGCCAGGCGTGCGTCGCCGGCAACATTCTCGTGCGTCAGCGCGGGACGAAGTTCTACCCAGGCACGAACGTCGGTATCGGTACCGACCACACGCTGTTCGCGCTGGTCGATGGCCGCGTCGTGTTCAGCCAGGGCAAACTCGGGCGCAAATTCTGCTCGGTCGAGCTGGCAGCGAACGACACGGCAGAGATGCCGGTAGCAGCCGAATAACATCGGGTAACCATCCGGGTTGCCCACCAGGGTGACCCGGGTCGCGAAAGCGAACCTGAACAAGGGAGACGGGTCACCCCGGCTCCCTTTTTATTGCTCCCTCCACGCGGCTGTCGCGGTCCCGTCATCCCGACGTGGCATGCGCGCAGCCAACGACGCGATAGGAGAGAGCCGTGTTCGCGCGCACCAAGAGACTGACGTTGCGGCCGGGTTGGCCGGAAGATGCGCCCGCATTGGCGCGGGCGATCGGCCATGAGTCGGTGGTCGCGAAGCTGGCGCGAGCGCCTTGGCCGTATGCGCTGGGGGACGCCGAGGCGTTTCTGGCGCAGCCGCGTGGGCCGCACGACCCACATTTCATGATCGAGACGATGGAAGCGGGCGCACCGCGACTCGTTGGCGGGATCGGTATCCGCGTGGCCGATGCGGGACATGAGCTCGGCTATTGGCTGGCGCCTGACGCCTGGGGTCGCGGTTATGCGACCGAGGCTGGCGAGGCGGTGGTGGCAATGGCGCGGCATGCGCTGGGCTTGCGGCGGCTGGATGCGTTTCATTTCGTGGATAATCCGGCGTCGGGGCGCGTGCTGGCGAAGCTCGGGTTTCGGCCCACGGGGCGGGTCGAACCACGGACGTCGCGCGGGCGGGGTGGCGAGGCGCCGGCGGTGATGTTCGAGCTGGATCTGGATGACGACCGATGTGCGCCGATGCCTTTGGCGGCGTAAGTCGGAGATTCGCTACCCTCTAAAGGTACGCCACCCCGGCGAAGGCCGGGGCCCAGTTGGGGGACGTCTCTAACAGAGGATAGCCCTCCGTTACTGCAACCTTTCCAACTGGGCCCCGGCCTTCGCCGGGGTGGGGTGTATGTTTAGGCGGGCAGTTGCTCTTCACTAACTGTTCCCCCGCGAAGGCGGGGGTCCAGGAATCACGGGCGGTGTCATTTGGTATCCTGGGCTCCCGCCTTCGCGGGAGAACTAGGAGGGAGATAGAAGCCGGGAGTCCGGACTCAGGCCACCGCCACCACCCGCTTCGCCACCGGCAGCACCGCCGCTTCATACTCGCTCTCCGCCAGCCCGATCAGCGCGCGATCGTCGTGCTTCCATGGGTGGAAGCCCGGCAGGAAATACGCTGCCCACACACCCGCAACTTTCCGCGCCATCCCCGGATTGCCGAACGCGTACCACGCCATCCGCGCCCAAACGCGCGGCCCGGTCAGCCCGTCCTGCCGCAGCAGTTCCGCCATTCCGCGCGCACGCCCGGTGAAGAAGCGCCACGTCGTGATCAGCATCACCTTCGACTTGATCCGCCACCGCAGCAGTCGCGGCCAGTCGCGAGTCGCGTGCAGCCAGGTGTCGTAGGCGACGCCCTTGTGCTCGATCTCCTCGGCTGCGTGCCACAGCCACAATGCCGCCGCCTGCTCGTCGCCTCCCGCCAGATGCTTCGGGTTGGCGATCAGTTCGTGCGCCAGCATCGCGGTGAAATGCTCGAGCGCGGTGGTCGCGGCAAGGCTCGCGATCTCTGGCTTGTCCTTGGTGATCGCCAACTGTGCATCGACATCGGCCATCAGCGGCGCGACGTCGTAACCCTGGTCGGTCACGTGGCGGTTGAAGGCGACGTGCTCGCGCGTGTGGATCACCTCCTGCTTGATAAAGGCGTTGATCTCGGCGTGCAGTTTAGGCGGCGTGCCCTCGCGAAACTTACGGACGCTGTCGACGAAATAGCCCTCGCCCTTGGGAAACGTCACCGACAGCGCGTTGTAGAACGCGGTCGCGACGGGATCGTCGTTCAGCCACCAGCGACGGATATCGGCGCCGCGGCCAAAGCGGCGGTCGCGTGGGGTGATCGTCAGATCGGCAGGCGTGGTTGCTTTCGCCACGGAAACCTCCAAACAGGAATGAACACTCGTTACTTACATTGATGTAAATAGGTTTCCCGGTCTGTGACGTCAACACCGCGCAAGCGCCTCTCCCCCACCGAATCGCGTGAAGCGGCCGTCGAGGCTGCGCGCGCGCTGCTCGTCGAGAGCGGGCCCAGCGCGGTCACGTTGAAGGCGGTCGCGGGCCGGATCGGGCGCACGCACGCCAATCTGCTTCACCATTTCGGCTCGGCGGAGGCGCTGCATACCGCGTTGATCACGCGGATGGCGGCGGACATCGTCGGGACGATCGGCGCCGCGGTGTTGCGCGTGCGGGCGGGCGAACTCGACCCGCGCGAGGTCGTCGAGATGACCTTCGACGCGTTCGGCAAAGGTGGCGCGGGCGCGCTGGCGAGCTGGATGATCCTGTCGGGCAATACCAATGCGCTCGATCCGATCCTGACCGCGATCCACGACCTCGTCGATGAACTGGCGGAGGGTGACATGCCCGGCGACCAGCCGATCCAGGAGCAGACGTTGACGCTGGTGCTGATGGCGCTCGGCGATGCGCTGATGGGAGCACCGATGGCGCGCGCGCTGGGGCTGCCGGTCGGCAAGGCGCGCGAACTCGCGCTCGACGCACTGCTCGCGAGCAAGGACGCTGCCACCCTCCTCGCTGCTGACACGCTCGAACCAGAGAGCAAATCGGGAGCCGAGTCGCAGAGGGTGGAGATTTTCGCCAATTTCGCTATGGGGCGGCGATGCATTTTCTAGACCAAGCCAAGATCTACGTACGTTCGGGTGAGGGCGGCCCCGGTGCCGTCAGCTTCCGCCGCGAGAAATATATCGAATATGGCGGCCCCGACGGCGGCAATGGCGGCAAGGGCGGCGACATCGTGTTCGAGTGCATCGCCGGCCTGAACACGCTGATCGACTTCCGCTACACCCAGCATTTCCGCGCGCCCCGCGGCTCGGGCGGGTCGGGCTCGAACCGTACCGGCGCGGGCGGCAAGGACCTCGTCATTCGCGTTCCGCTCGGCACGCAGGTGCTGTCGGAGGACAAGGAAGAGGTGCTGATCGACTTCACCGAAGTCGGCCAGCGCGAAGTGTTGTTCCGCGGCGGCGACGGCGGGCGCGGCAATGCGAGCTACAAGACGTCGACCAACCGCACTCCGCGTCAGCACGGCACCGGCTGGCCGTTCGGCGAGGCGTGGGTCTGGCTGCGGCTGAAGTTGCTCGCCGATGCGGGCCTCGTCGGGCTGCCGAATGCGGGCAAGTCGACCTTCATCAACCAGGTGACGAACGCGCAGGCGAAGGTCGGCGAATACGCCTTTACCACTACCCGCCCGCAGCTGGGTGTGGTGCGCCACAAGCAGCGCGAGTTCGTGGTCGCGGATATTCCGGGGCTGATCCAGGGTGCGGCCGAAGGTGCGGGGATCGGCGATCGGTTCCTCGGGCACATCGAGCGGTGCCGGGTGCTGCTGCATCTGGTCGATGCGAACGACCGTGACGTGGCCGAATCGTACCGGATCGTGCGCGACGAGCTGGAAAATTACGGCGAGGGGCTGACCGACAAGAAGGTGATCGTCGCGCTGAACAAGATCGACATGCTCGATCCCGAACTGATCGCGGCGCTGTCGGCGGAGCTGGCCGAAGCCAGTGGTGCCGAGGTGATGGCGATTTCGGGGGCGAGCGGCGCTGGTATCGAGGCGGTGCTCGACCAGCTGATCGAGGCGATCGGGCCGGCTCCGGGCGCGGCGAAGGAACTGGAAGAAGGCGAAGTGCCGGTCGCATGGTCGCCGCTTTAGGTGCCGTCTTAGCCCTCTCCCCTGCGGGGAGAGGGTTGGTTCCAGATTTCTCCCCTCCCGCTTGCGGGAGGGGTCGGGGAGGGCTTTCTTGCCGACAGGTCACGCCCGCCCCTCCCCTAACCCCTCCCGCAAGCGGGAGGGGAATGCGTGATGTTTCCCCCGTCTTCGTGTGCGCGGCTGATCGTTAAGATCGGGTCGGCGTTGCTCATCGATCCTGATGGGAGCGTTCGGCGGGAGTGGCTCACGGGACTTGTGGCTGACATTGCTGCTCGGACTGGTGAAGGCCAGCAGGTTGCGATCGTGTCGTCTGGCGCGATTGCCCTTGGCGCTCGGCGGCTGGGTCTCCCCAAGGGTGGCCGGGCCAGTCTCGAGGACGCACAGGCCGCCGCTGCCACCGGCCAGATCGCGCTCAGTCAGGTCTGGGCTGAACTGCTCGCCGCGCAGGGGCTGAACGCCGCGCAGATCCTCGTCACGCTGGACGATCTCGAAGACCGGCGCCGCTATCTCAACGCCGCGGCGACGCTCAACCGGCTGCTGTCCCTCAAGGTCGTTCCCGTCATCAACGAGAACGACAGCGTCGCGACCGAGGAAATCCGGTTCGGCGACAATGACCGCCTTGCTGCCCGCGTCGCGCAGGCCGCCGGCGCGCAGGGCGTGATCCTGCTGTCCGACGTCGACGGGCTCTACACCGCCAACCCGCATACTGATCCGTCCGCCACGCATATCGCCAGCGTGCCGCGGATCGACGCGGTTGCGGGGATGGCGGACGACGGCTCGGGTTCCGGCATGGGTTCGGGTGGCATGGCCTCGAAGATCGCCGCAGCGCGGATCGCGACCGGAGCAGGCATTCCGCTGGCGATAGCGTCGGGGCGGATCGAGCATCCGCTGTCGACCCCTGCCCGTCATACGATCTTTACGGCTGAGCGGACGGCGTCTGCACGGAAGGCCTGGCTTGCGGGGGCTTACCGCGAAGGGTGCGATCCATGTCGATGCGGGGGCTGCGTCTGCGCTCGGCCAGGGTCGGAGTCTGCTCGCCACGGGCGCGACTCGAATCGATGGCGGCTTCATGCGCGGCGATCTGGTCACGATCGAAGGACCAAACGGGACGGTCGCGCGGGGACTTGCAGAATATGATGCGGCCGACACCGCGCGTCTGCTTGGTCGCCATAGCGACGATCATGCGGCGATCCTTGGGTATGCTCCAAGATCCGCGCTTGTGCACCGCAATCATCTGGCGCTCGTATGATCGGCCAAGCATTGTTCACCCGCGAAGGCGGGTGCCCAGTCTGGGCACCCGCCTTCGCGGGTGAACAAGCTTCTGTCTGGGGAATGGGCTCATGATTCTCGCCATCACGGGCGGCACCGGGTTCGTCGGCAGCCACCTGATCGACCACGCGCTGGAGACCGGGCACACCGTCCGTGCGCTCGCGCGGAAGCCGCAGGCCAAGCGCATCGGCGTGACCTGGATCGAAGGCGCACTCGATCGCCCCAAGAGCCTCGCGACCTTGGTCGAAGGCGCGGACGTGGTGATCCACGTCGCCGGTGTCGTCAACGCGGCCAATCGGGCGGGCTTTGCCGAGGGTAACGTCGCCGGAACCGAAGGCATCCTTCAGGCGACGCGAGCGGCCGGCAGTCGCCGCTTCGTCCACGTCTCCTCGCTCGCCGCACGCGAGCCGACGCTGTCGAACTACGGCTGGTCGAAGGCCGAGGCGGAGACGCGCGTCCAGACATCGGGGTTGGACTGGACCATCGTCCGTCCACCCGCGATCTTTGGTCCGCGCGATCATGATATTCTCGATCTCTTCAAGGCGGCACGGTCGGGGTATCTGCCGATGCCCCCGGCAGGCACGCGCGTCTCGCTCCTATATGTCGAGGACCTGACCACGCTGTTGCTCACGCTCGCCGAGAGTGCTGACGCGCCGTCTATCATGGAGCCCGACGACGGGGTGCCGAACGGCTGGGACAACCGCGACTTCGCACGCGCGATCGGCGTGGCCGTGGGCAAGCCGGTCAAGGTGTTCTCGACACCCCGCGCACTCCTGAAGGTCGCGTCCGCCGCCGACCGGCTCGTCCGTCGCAGCAAGGCCAAGCTCACGCGCGACCGGGTCAGCTATTTCTGCCACCCCGACTGGGTCTCGCACAAGCCGCCGCCGGCCGCGCTGTGGACGCCGTCCGTCCCGACCCCGCAGGCACTCGCGCAAACCGCGGCGTGGTATCGCGCCGCCGGGCTGCTATAGCGCCGAAAAGCCGCCGCAATTCCCTGTCAGGGATCGCTGCGACACCGAAGGGATTATCATGAGCGACCGCCAGCAGATCTACGACACCGTCACCGCGCAGATCGAGCCGTTCAACAAGAAGAACGCCTCGCTCACCGATGCGACGACGTTCCAGGGCGACCTGGAATGGGACAGCCTGACCGTCATGGATTTCGTCGCCGCGATCGAGGACGAGTTCGACATCATCATCACGATGAACATGCAGGCCGAGATCGAGACGGTCGGCCAGCTGGTCGACGCGGTCGCGAAGTTGAAGACCGCCTAACACTACCCTCCCCGTTCGCCCTGAGCGAAGTCGAAGGGTGGCCCCGTGAGGCGAGGCTTCGACTTCGCTCAGCCCGAACGGGGTGGGGGAAAGACGACACATTCCAACCTCATGGAATCCGATATGACCGAAGCCGCCACCACCGCCCACGCCCTCCCCGTCGACGCTCCAGAGGTCGCCCCCGAACGCGACCTGATGTCGAAATTCGACGCGCTTATCGCCGAACGCGAGGCGCTGATCGCCAGCGGCGTGCGCAATCCGTTCGCGATCGTGATGGACGAGGTGAAGGGCCCGACTCAGGCGGTGATCCGCGGCAAGGACACGATCCTGCTCGGCACCTACAACTACATGGGCATGACGTTCGACCCCGACGTCATCCAGGCGGGCAAGGACGCGCTCGACGCGTTCGGGTCGGGCACCAACGGCAGCCGGATGCTCAACGGCACGTTCCATGACCATATCGACGTCGAACAGGCGCTCCGCGAATTCTACGACATGACCGGCGCGATCGTGTTCTCGACCGGGTACATGGCGAACCTCGGGATCATCTCGACGCTCGCCGGCAAGGGCGAATACGTCATCCTCGACGCCGACAGCCACGCGTCGATCTACGACGGCTGCAAGCAGGGCAATGCCGAGATCGTCCGCTTCCGCCACAACGACGTGCAGGACCTCGACAAGCGGCTCGGTCGCCTGCCGAAGGAAGCCGGCAAGCTGGTGGTGCTCGAAGGCGTCTATTCGATGCTCGGCGACATCGCCCCGCTGAAGGAGATGGTCGCAGTCGCCAAGAAGCATGGCTGCATGGTGCTGGTCGACGAGGCGCATTCGATGGGATTCTTCGGCCCCAATGGGCGCGGCGTGTACGAGGAGATGGGGCTGACCGACGAGGTCGATTTTGTCGTGGGCACCTTCTCGAAGTCGGTCGGCACGGTCGGCGGATTCGTCGTGTCGAACCACCCGAAGTTCGAGATGGTGCGGTTCGCCTGCCGTCCGTACATCTTCACCGCGTCGTTGCCGCCGTCGGTGGTCGCGACCGCCGCGACCTCGATCCGCAAGTTGATGACCGCGCACGACAAGCGTGCGCAGCTCTGGAAGAACGCACGTCGGTTGCACGGCGGTCTGAAGGCGATGGGCTTCAAGCTCGGCACCGAGACGTCCGATTCGGCGATCATCGCCGTGATCCTGACCGACCAGGAACAGGCGATCGCGATCTGGCAGTCGCTGCTCGAGGGCGGGTTGTACGTGAACATGGCGCGCCCGCCCGCGACGCCGGCTGGGACGTTCTTGCTACGATGCTCACTGTGTGCGGAGCATACGGACGAGCAGATCACGACGATCCTTGGGATGTTCGAGACGGCTGGCGGCGCCGTCGGCGTGATCGGCTGACGGTTTCCTCCTCCTGCGGGGGGAGGAAACATCCGTGAAATGTTCGATCCGTACTGGCATTCCAAGTCATTGCGTGTGAGCAACGACGCGTTAGGATGCCGGCCGTGACGCAAGACGAGGTCGAGATGGCGGCCCAGGGGGCGGGGCGAGATGGCGCATAGCCATGCTGGTCGTGATGGGCCTGCTCGGTGCTGCCGTGCTCATTGCGCTAATCGTGACGCTCGGCCACGCCAATCGCCAGCGCGATCGGGCACTCGAACTCCAGGCGCACAGCTATGACGTGATGATCCTCGCGCGGACGCTGTCGGGGACGATCGCGCGGTCGGAGGCGTCGCTCGGGCGCTATGTCATCAGCGGCGACAAGCAGCTGGGCCAGCTGTATTTCGACGAATGGCTGCTCGCGGGGACGCAGATCGACCGGCTCGACCGGATCACCAACGACAATCCCGACCAACAGCCGCGAGTCGATCGCCTTCGGACGGCCTATGACGCGCGCGGCCGCGAGTTGTCGCTGACAGCGCTCAACACGCGCTACGGCAAGAACGGCCAGGCGCTTGCACGCTATTACCAGGGGCGAAAGGCGCCGACGCTCATCGAGATCAACAAGACGCTCGACACGCTGATCGCCGGCGAGCGCGCGTTGTTGGACGACCGGACGGCGGCGGCGATGGGGTCGGTCGAACGGTCTAGCTGGGTAGCGGGCGTGCTTGCCATCTTTGGCGTGCTGATCGTGCTGGGCGCGATCCTGCTCGGCTGGTTCACGATCCGTGCGGTCGGCGATCGGGCGACCGCGCTGGCCGATGCCGAGCTTGAACGCGAACGTGCGGACGAGCTGACCACCGCGGTCGCTGCCGCCACCGCCGAACTGCGCGTGCAGGAGGCTAAGCTGCGCCAGATCCAGAAGATGGAGGCGGTCGGCCAGCTGACCGGCGGGATCGCGCACGACTTCAACAACATGCTGGCGGTGGTGCTAGGCGGCCTCGAACTCGCGCGGCGCAATCTGGCGAGCGATCCGGCTAGCGTCCGTCGCCATATCGACAGCGCGACCGAGGGCGCGAACCGCGCGGCGGCGCTGACCCGCCGGCTGCTCGCCTTCAGTCGCGAGGATTCGCTGAAGGCGGAGACGATCGACGCCGCCGCGCTGGTCGCGGGGATGTCGGACCTGCTCGACCGTACGCTGGGGGACGCGATCACCGTCATCGTGCGCGACGATGCGGCGGGCGGGTGCGTCCGCGCCGACCGCGTCCAGCTGGAGAACGCAGTGCTGAACCTGGCGGTCAACGCGCGCGACGCAATGAACGGGCGCGGCACGCTGACCGTCGCGACCAGCACGACGACGCTAGTGGCGGAGCAGGTCGGGCGGTGCGCGGCGGGCGACTACGTCACGATCATGGTCGGCGACGATGGCTGCGGAATGGCGCCTGATGTGGCCGAGCGCGTGTTCGAGCCGTTCTTTACCACCAAGGAGGTCGGCAAGGGCACAGGGCTGGGCCTCAGCCAGATCTTCGCGCTGGTCCAGCAGTTGCACGGCGAAGTCGGCATCGTCTCCGCACCGGGCGAAGGGACGACCGTCACGCTGTATCTCCCGCGCGCTGCCGAGCTGGTCGCCCTCCCCCTGCCGACCGTCCCGATCGCGATGGTCGAGCCGATCGCACCGACGGTGCCGGAAACGTTGCAGATCCTGGTGGTCGAGGACGATCCGCGCGTGCTGGCCGCGACGACCGGCGCGCTGGAGGAGATCGGCCATCATCCGATCGCGTGCGACGATCCGCTTGCCGCCCCTGCGATACTGGCGGCGAACCCCGGGATCGGGCTGATCATCTCCGACGTGCTGATGCCGCGCCAGACCGGGCCGGAGATGATCGCCGCGCTCTCGCCGCTCTATCCGCACGTCGCGGTGCTGTTCGTCACCGGGTTTGCCGGCGAGGTGAACGTCGCGCAGTTCGGCGGGCACGAGGTGTTGCGTAAACCCTTCACGCTCAACGGGCTGGAGCGCGCGGTCATGACGGCGATGGCCACGGAGCGCCGCGAGACGAACCACCCGATCGCCGCGGAATGATCGTTCACTGATCCGTTGCGATTGAGGATGACGCCTCGCGCGTGCGCCCCTATACCCGCGCGACCCAGCATACCGAGCCCAACCCGCGCATGAAATCCATCGACCGCTACATGGCCCGGCTGATCGCGGTGCCGCTGTTCTCGACGCTGCTGATCGCCGTCATGCTGTTTGTGCTCGATCGCATGCTCGGGCTGTTCAATTTCGTCGCGACGCAAGGCGGCCCGATCAGCGTCGTGTGGCGGATGCTCGCCAACCTACTGCCCGAATATCTGGGGCTTGGCATCCCGATCGGGCTGATGCTGGGCATCCTGCTCGCGTTCCGGCGGCTGTCGACCTCGTCCGAGCTGGACGTGCTGCGCGGCGTCGGCATGAGCTACAACCGGCTGCTGCGCGTGCCGTACATGTACACGATCGCGCTGGCGCTGCTGAACCTCGCGATCGTCGGCTATGTCCAGCCGATCGCCCGCTATTATTACGAGGGCCTGCGGTTCGAACTGCGCACAGGGGCGCTCGGCGCATCGATCAAGGTCGGCGAGTTCACCAATCTGGGCCAGCGGATGACGCTGCGGATCGAGGAGAGCAAGGACAAGGGGCGCGGGCTGTCGGGCATCTTCGTCCATGCATCGACCCAGACCGGCGACTGGCTGGGCGTCACCGCGGAGAAGGGCAAGTTCCTGGCGACCGACGATCCCAACGTCATCATCTTCCGCCTCGCCAACGGCACGCTCGTCCACGACAAGCCCGAGTTCAAGACGCCGCGCGTGCTGACCTTCACCAGCCACGATCTGCCGATCAACCTGCCCAAGTTCGAGAGCTTCCGCAGCCGCGGCGGTCGCAATCTCGAATATACGCTGCCCGAATTGGCCAAACAGGGCCAGCGCGGTGCGACGCTGGAGCAGCGCGACGGCAGCCGGTCGGAATTCCATTTCCGCCTCGCCGAGGTCGCGACGATGTTCCTGTTGCCGCTGCTCGCGCTCGCGCTTGGCGTGCCGCCCAAGCGATCTTCGTCCGCGCTGGGCGTGTTCCTGTCGATCGTGATGATCGTCACCTATCACAAGGTGAACCAGTATGCGGCGGACGTCGGCGAACTCGGCCGGATCGACCCGATCATCGCGCTGTGGGTGCCGTTCACGATCTTCGCCGGGCTGATACTGTGGATGTACTACACGATCGCCTACGTCCCTGGCGGGCAACCGATCGGTGCGCTCGAACGCGTCTTCTCGAAAACGTTCAAGGCGATCACCAAGCGCATTCCGGGCTTCCGGCCCAAGTCGCAGACGAGCAAGACTGCATGAAAACCGTCAGCTTCTTCCCGTCGCGCACGGTCGCGATCTACATGGGGCGGATGTTCCTGGTGCGAACGTTCGCCGTGCTGGCCGCGTTGGTGCTGGTGCTCCAGGCGCTCGACCTGCTGAGTGAGTCGGGCGACATCCTCGCCTATCCGGGCAATGGCGACTCCCAGGTCTGGCAATATGTCGCGCTGCGCGTGCCGCAGATCGTATCGCGCTTCCTGCCCTTCTCGGTGCTGCTGGGCACGATCCTGACGCTGATCACCATGAACCAGAATAGCGAGATCGTCGCGCTGAAGGGCTCGGGGCTGTCGGCCCACCAAGTGCTGGCGCCGCTATTGGTTGCGAGCCTGGGCGTGGCGGTGATCAGTTTCGCGTTCAACGACCGGGTCGTGGCGCGTTCGACCGCAACGCTGAACCAGTGGCAGAAGGTGAATTACGGCAAGCTGCCGATCGATCGCGGCGACCGTGCCAACGTGTGGGTGCGCGACGGCGACGACCTGATCGAGGTCAATCAGATCCGCGGGCGCGGCGACGCGACACGGCTGGGTGGGATCACGCTGTACGATCGTACCGGTGGCAACCTCGTCGCGATCCTGCGTGCCGATCACGGCAAGCGCGCCGGTGGTGGCTGGCTGGTCGAACCTGCGACGCGGTTCGATGTGGCGCGCGGTACCGTCACCAACCTCGGCTCGATCGTGATCGCGAAGGACGTACGGCCGGATCAGTTCACGCTGGCGAGCGTCGATGCGGATGGGCTGTCGTTCGGCGCGTTGAAGGCGGCGATCGGCGACCTGTCCGATGCCGGACGTCCGACCAAGGCGCTCGAGGGCTCGCTATGGCACAAGCTGTCAGGGCCGCTGTCGTCGGTGCTGATGCCGTTGCTGGGGGCGGTCGCGGCGTTCGGCATCGCGCGGTCGGGCAAGCTGTTCGTGCGCGCGGTGATCGGGATGGGCCTGGGGTTCGCGTTCTTCGTCGCAGATAATTTCGCGTTGGCGATGGGCAATCTCGGCGCCTACCCGCCGTTCCTGGCGGCGTGGGCGCCGTTCCTGCTGTTCTTCCTTATCGGGGAAGCGGTGCTGATCCGGTCCGAGGAATAGAGCGAACCTTCTATTGGTCATTCCCGCGGAGGCGGGAACCCATACTGGCTAGCTTCGCGATGGATTCGCACGCGCTAGAAAATATGGGTTCCCGCCTCCGCGGGAATGACCAACGGACTAGCGTTAGCGCCTAACCATCGTGCTGCGGGCAATCTTGCTCACCAGCCCCGGTAGCCCCGGATAGCTCGCTTTGTGATACGGCGACATCGCATCAAGCTCCGCGGAAATCCGCCGATGTGCCTCACCGAGCGCGTGATAGGGCAGTCCTGGCAGCAGGTGATGCAGCGCGTGGTACCGCAGACCCACAGGCGCCCACAGCGCAGGCAACAACGCCGGCGGCGGCACGTTGACCGTGTCGAGATACTGCGCGGTCACCGTCATCGGCTCGCCGTCATTCTCCCAAAGATGCGCCACCAAGGTGCGGACCTGGTTGAGCACTGCGAACGCCGACGCCACGCCGAGGATCGTCAGGAACGCTCGCAACGGCAGCACGCCCGTCACCGCAATCGCGATCAGCGTGATCGCCCACAGGCTCGCCGCGATCTCGAGGCGGTTCCAATAGGTCTTCGCCTCGCCCTCGGGCGCGCGACGGCGGAACTGAGGGTTGATCGCAAGCGCCGAATAGCGGTCGACGATCATCGTCCGCAGCTTCGGCGACAGCAGCGACAACGGTGACAGGATCGCGAACCGGACGATCAGCGCGATTGGCGCCAGTGCGGACACGACGATGAACAGCGGCAACGTCCACGGCTTCATCAGCGCGAGCGGCAGATATTCGGGATCTTCGACCGTGCCATAACGCGTCTTGGCATGGTGGAGGTTGTGCACGCCCTCGTACATGAACGACGGCGTCATCATCGGCACGCCGACGAGGATGTTCCACCCGAGTCGGAAGTTCGGCACCGAGGCATGCTTCATGTGACTGACTTCGTGGATGAAGCTCAGCCCGCGGTACAGCCCGAGCACGGATGCGACCGCGGCGATCACCGCGACCGCCGTCGAGTCGCTCGTTGCTGCCACGAACAGCGCGCCATAGCCCAGCACCATCGACGCGATCAGGTCGCCCCAATAAACCGCGGGCCGCGGCTTCACGAGGTCGCGCGTCAGATCCGCGGCGGCACGCAGCATCGCCTTGTCATCGGCAACGCGTACGACGCCGGCCGGCGGAACGGGAGCGGCCGTGCCGCGGGCGAGGCTGAGCGATGTGTCCATGGGCATATCCATTGCCCGAAGATAATGGCTGCAGCGTGGCATTTACAGGTTGTCGGCTTACCCACCCGCCGAGGAAACGCGATCACCGTGACAGGTGCGACCGATAACGCATGTACTCGCCTTTGTCGGCATCGCTGGCTAGACACGCTCGACTGCGCTTTCGGGAACGACACATGGCCAATCTTACGATCCGTCCGGTCGAGACGAAGAAAGACCGGAAAATCTTCATCGATCTTCCGTTCCGGCTTTATGCGGACGATCCCAACTGGGTGCCGCCGCTGAAGTCCGAGGCGCTAGGGCTGATCACGCCCGAGAAGAACGGCTGGTTCAGCCATGCCAAGGCGCAATTGTTCCTTGCCGAGGAAGATGGCCGCGTGGTCGGGCGCATCTCCGCGCATATCGATACGCTGGCGCTGACGATGCCGCCCGAACAGGGCTTCGGCCCCGGCGTCGGTCAGTGGGGGCTGATGGAGGCGGAGCGGCAGGACATCTTCCAGGCGCTGCTTGCGCGCGCCGAAGCGTGGCTGCGCGAACAGGGCATGACGCGCGCGATGGGACCGATCAGCATGTCGATCTGGGAGGAGCCGGGCCTCCTGATCGACGGTTACGATCATCCGCCGACGATCATGATGGGCCACGCCAAGCGTGAATATCGCGGCTGGATCGAATGGGCGCAGTATCGCCCGATCAAGCAGCTGATGACCTATGAGGTCGACGTGACGAAGCAGTTCCCGCCGATCGTCCAGCGCATCATCAAGTCGGGCGAGAAGAACGCGCGAGATCACCGTTCGCAACGTCGACAAGACCAAGTTCGAGGAGGAGGCGGCGATCATCCTCGCGATCCTCAACGATGCGTGGAAGGACAATTGGGGGTTCGTCCCGCTTACCCCGCCGGAGATCAAGGACGTCGGCGTGAAACTGAAGCCGATCGTCTTCAACGACCTGATCCGGATCGCCGAGCTGGACGGCAAGCCGGTCGCCTTCATGATCACGCTTCCCGACCTGAACGAGGCGATCAAGCCGCTCAATGGGAGCCTGCTCCCGTTCGGCTGGGCCAAGCTGTTGTGGTGGCTGCGCAAGCCCAAGGTGCGGACGGTGCGCGTGCCGTTGATGGGCGTGGTGAAGGAGTTGCAGGCGTCGCGGATGGCGAGCCAGCTGGCCTTCATGATGATTGAGTATATTCGCCGTGCGTCGGTTGCGAATTATGGTGCGAGCCGGGCCGAGATCGGCTGGATCCTCGATGACAACCAAGGAATGCGGTCGATCGCGGAGACGATCGAGAGCCGGGTGAACAAGGTGTATCAGGTGTACGAACGGACGCTGTAGGGGACTGCCCCTCACCTTCCGTCATCCTGACGAAAGTCAGGACCCATGGTACCGAACACTGCCCCGTTTGGCTCTGGGTCCTGACTTTCGTCAGGATGACGGAAGGGGTGTACGCGCTACTCCCGCTTCCCCCTGCCGAACGGCATCTTCAGCGTTACCGCGCCCCCTGCCCGACCGCACCGGGCAGTTCGGTACGAATCGCGTGGACGTTGCCCTTGCCGCCCCCGGGCAGGCGGAACGACAGCGGATCGAAGGGCGGTGGCTGGACCGGCTGGGGAAGCTTGGCGAGCCGCTGGTCGGTCGGTCGCGCGCAGACGACGATCTCAACGTAGGGATCGGTCTGTACCGGACACGGCATCGTCGCTCGCGCGACGCGCTTGCGCAGTTCCGGCGGAAGCGGCGGCCCGGCTACCGCTTGGAGCAGGAACAGGCCGGCCAACATCTAGAACCGCCGCGATATTCCGGCATACACCCGCGTATCCGGGGTGTCGTCGTTGAGCCCCGCCGCACCGAGGATGTCGAACTGGAGATCGTCGTTCGCCATCCACGCCAGCGACAGCGCGGCGAGCGCCTGCGTCGCATGCTGGTCGGGATCGTTGTCGCGCAACGCCTGCACTTCGCCGGTGAGCGTGAAGTCCTTCGCGACCTTGAACGCCAGGCCGGCGGTCGAGCTGTACGCCAGATGCCGGCCATTGCCGTCCTGATCGACCGCCGCATCGATCTCCGGTGTCAGATCGAGCGAGACCGTGTCCGACAGTTCGTAGGTCAGCGGCACGAGAAACCCCGCACCCCAGTCGCCTGCACCGATCGAAGACCGTCCGACCGGCAGTGTCACGAACGGCAGCACCGACACCGATACTCCCGAGCCATCCGGATTGAGCAGGTTCGCCTTCATTCCGAGCGACCCGCCGCCGACCCCGTTGACCGTATCGACGCCCGTCGAGTCGCGTTTTCGGTCATGCCCGAACGGCGTCCAGCCGATCCGCGCCTCGATCGTATCGCTCACGCCGACGCGGACCAGCGTGTCGCCGAACAGGATGTTGTCCTCGCGCGAACCGGGCTGATCGTCGCGCGTCCAGTCTGCGATCGACGTCTCGACCGAAATCTTACCCGGCGCGATCGTGCAGGCGGGCGTGTCGAGCCCGGGCCGCTCAGGGCAATATTCGCGGTCCTGCGCGCTGGCGCTGGTCGCGTACAGTGCCGCGAACGACAGCAGGGCGACCGATAGCGCCTTCATCGCAACCGGACCCATGTCGGTGCATGGTCGCTGGCCTTTTCACGGCCGCGATAGGCCTTGTCGACGCCGGCATCGATCATCCGGTCGGCGGCCAGCGGGCTGAGCAACAGGTGATCGATCCGGAACCCGGCATCACGCTGCCACGCGCCGGCCTGGTAATCCCAGAACGTCCAGACGCCGCCCTTGGGGAATTGCGTGCGAAGCGCGTCGGTCCAGCCCTGCGCGACGAGCGCGCGGTAATGCTCGCGGCTTTCGGGTTGCATCAGCGCATCGTCCTGCATCGCGCGGACGGAGAAGGTGTCGTCGTCATTGGCGATGACGTTGTAATCGCCTGCGAGGATCGCTGGCTTTTCTTCAGCCAAGATTACGCGTGCGCGGTCGGCGAGGCGGTCCATCCAGCGGAGTTTGTAGTCGAATTTGGGCCCCGGTTGCGGGTTGCCGTTGGGGAGATACAACGCAGCGACGATCAAGCCATCGATTTCCGCTTCGATATAGCGGCTGTGGTCGTCCTCGGGTTCGCCGTCGAGGCCGCGCTGGCGGACCACCGGCGTGCCGCTTTTCGCGAGGATCGCGACGCCGTTCCAGGCCTTCTGGCCGTGCCACACCGCGCCGTAGCCGACCGCTTCGATATCGGCGATCGGGAAAGTGTCGTCGCTCGACTTGAGTTCCTGAAGGCAGACGATGTCGGGCTGCGCCTCGACGAGATACTCTATCAACCGCGGCAACCGCGCCTTGATGCCGTTGACGTTGTACGTGACGATTTTCATGAACCGTCAGACCGAAAAGCTGGAGCCGCAGCCGCAACCCGAGGCGGCGTTGGGGTTCTCGACCTTGAACGCGGCGCCGGCGAGCGACTCGACGTAATCGACCGCGCAGCCGCGGACGAGATCGATGCTGACGCTGTCGACGACGAGCTTCACGCCGTCATGTTCGGCGATTACGTCGTCGGACTCGACCGAGTCGGCGAACCCGAACTTGTACTGGAACCCGGAACAGCCGCCGCCGTCGACCGAAAGTCGCAGGATCGCCGGCTTCCCCTGTTTGACGGCGATCGCCGCGACGCGCGCTGCTGCGGAGGGGGTGAGGATGATGTCTTGAACCAGCGTTGCCATGTCTGGGAGATAGGAGGTTGCGCTATCCGCGGCAACCTTGACGGCGACGGCACGCGTGAGGCCTGTCGAAGTTCCGCAGCCTTCGCCTCGTCCGTCATCCCAGCGAAAGCTGGGATCTCATGCTGATGGTCCGTCCCCGTGGAGGGATATCCCAGCTTTCGCTGGGATGACGGGTGGTGCGGGGTGACGGGGGTGTGCCCTACGATTAGCGGCTACGCCTGCGTCAACATTAGTCCTGTGCGGCAGGGCCACCCGTCGAAACTGGGATCGCGTTGACCGAGCGGTCCTGGGCGGCGAGCAGGTAATCAGCGGTGGTCAGGAACGGGATCGGGTTGACCGCGTGGCCGTCGATACGGACTTCATAGTGAAGATGCGGCCCAGTCGAGCGGCCGGTCGAGCCCATCAGCGCAATCAGCTGGCCGCGGGTGACGCGGGCGTTGTCGGCGACGAGGATCTTCGAGAGATGACCGTAGCGCGTCGCGATGCCCTTGCCGTGGCTGATCTCGACCATGTTGCCATAGCCGCCCTGGCGACCGGCGTGCGCGATGATGCCGTCGGCGGTGGCGTAGATCGGCGTGCCGACCGGGCCGGGAATGTCGACGCCGGCATGCATCGCCGCAGTGCCGCGGAACGGATCGGAGCGGATGCCGAAATTGCTGGTGAACGAGAGCGAGTGGACCGGCTGGACCGACGGGATCGCGATCACGCCCTGCTGAGTCGCATCGAGCTTTTTCCAGGTCTGGAACAGCGTGCGGAACTGCGCGTCGGCGCGGAGATCGGCGGTGGCTTCCTCGGTGTTGGCGGCGATCATCGGACCGCCGGTGCCTGCAATGTGGTGCAGCTTCGCGCCGTTGGCCGAATTGGCGACCTGGGCCTGGGCGGTAACGCCGAAGCCGGATAGCGCGATCATTGCGGCAGCACCGGCGACACGGCGGAAAACGGATGATGTGGCGGTCACGGACGCGATTTTGAAGCGCGTCACGATGGCTGCTGCGGTAAATTCGACCATTGGTCCCCGACACAAAAATGCAGGGCCGTTCGCATGAAAGCGCACGGCACCGAAACTCTGTCCTGACTCGCAGCCCCTCCGCGCCCCAGACAATGCGAGTTAGGCCAAATACGGCCGTTCCGGGCAAGGGCGCGCGGGCGTTCTAGCGGCGGGGCGGCAGGTTGATGCGGCGAGTTGATGCGGATCAGGCCACTTAGCCGGGAACGATGCCGCAAGGCGCCGGAATATCTGCGAATCCCGGGGCCTTACGGAAACGTCTTCAGAGCGCCTTTGCGGCGGCCAGCACGGCGTCGGCATGGCCCGGAACGCGGACCTTGTGCCACACCTTGGCGAGCGTACCGTCGGCGCCGAACAGGAACGTCGCGCGCTCGATCCCCATGTATTTCTTGCCGTACATCGCCTTCTCGACCCAGACGCCGAACGCTTCGCAGGCGACGCCGTCGACATCGCTACCGAGTTGCACGGTAAGCGCATGCTTGGCGGTGAATTTCGCGTGCGAGGCGGGCGTGTCCTTCGAGATGCCGACGACCTTTACGCCAGCAGTCTGGAACGCGTCGGCGAGCGCGGAAAAGTCCTTCGCCTCGGTGGTGCAGCCCGAGGTGTCGTCCTTCGGGTAGAAGTACACCACAAGCGGCGTGCCGAGGCTCGCCAGCGACACGGCTGCTTCGTCAATCGTGACCGTCACGTCGGGGATCTTTGCGCCTTCATCCATCATGCTCTCCCGTCACTTGTGTCCAGAACCGGCGAACCTCCTGCCGCGTCGATTCGAGCGTGGCAACCACCGCCGGCCAGTCCGCGACGCCGATCGCACGCGCGATCAGTTCTTCCGTCGCGTGACCCGGCGGCGCAGCATCGGGCGCGACGAGGCGGAGCGTGACCAGCAGCCGGGTCAGCACGTCATCCGCAGCAAGCAACGTCGGCGGGACAAGGCCTTTAGTCGTAAGTCGATCGATCGCGGTGCCCAGATTGGGATCAAAGCCGGCGCGGTTGACCAGCTGGACGACGTGCACCGCGAATTCCAGATCGACGAGGCCGCCCGGGAGAAGCTTGGCGTCGAGCGGTCCCTTGGGCGGCTTGTGCGCCGCCATGTCGGCGCGCATCGATTTGGCCTCCGCGACGACATCGCGGGTCGGGCGATCGCCTTCGAGCACCCCGCGCACGATCTCCGCGACCGCGGCGCGCGCGTCCGGCGAGCCGAACACGGGGCGGGCCCGGGTGAGCGCCATATGCTCCCACGTCCACGCATCCTCGCGCTGGTAGCGGGCGAAGCTGTCGAGGGTGACGACCAGCGGCCCCTGCCCGCCCGACGGCCGCAACCGCGTGTCGATCTGGTAGAGCGGACCGGCGGCGGTCGCGACCGACAGCGCCGCGGTCACACGCTGGGCGAGCCGGTTGTAATACAGCGTTGCGCCAAGCGGTTTCGGCCCGTCGGACTCGGCCGTGAAGTCGCCGGTGAACAGATAGATCAGGTCGAGATCGGACGCGTGCGTAAGCATCGCCCCGCCCATCCGGCCGAGCGCGAGGATGACGAGTTCGCTGCCCGGCACCGCCCCGTGCGTCTTGGCGAACTCCTCGATCGTCGCGCGCGCCAGCACGCCGATCGCCGCCTCCGCCACCCGCGCATAGCCGGCGGCGACGTGCAGCGGATCGGACGCGCCCGCGACGATCTGCGCCCCGAGCGCAAACCGCAATTCGCCGACCACCCGGCGGACATGATCGAGCCGGGCCTGGTAATCGCCCCCGGCCTCGCCTGCGCGCATCGCCGCCTCCAGCGCCGCGATATCGCCGACCGGCTCGAATGCGGTCGCGTCGATCAGCCCGTCGAGCAGGTTGGGTCGTCGCCCGAGATCGTCGGCGAGCGTCGGCGCGTGGCTGAGGATCGCGGCAAGCAACGTCGCCAACCCCGGCCGCGCCTCCAGCAGGCGGAAGATGTTGATAGCGCTCGGCAGGCGTTCGAGTAGCGCATCGAGCCTGAGCAACGCCGCCTGCGGCACCGGCGCGGTCGCAAACGCGGTGACGAGAGTCGGCAGCACCGCTTCCAGCGCCTCGCGCGCGGCCGGGCTGCGCAGCGCGGGATAGGCCCCGCCCCGCCACGCCTCGATCCGACGACGCGCAGGCTGGGGCTCGTCGAACCCGGCGTCCGCGAGATCCGCCTCCAGCGTTACCGAGTCATGCGAGAAGGCGGGACGCACCGTGTCGTCGAGCGCATCGTAGATCCGCCCGGTCGCCGCCACCCGCGGCGCGAGCAACGCCAGCAGCGCCCCCGCATCCTCCAACCCGTGCAGCTTGGCGACGCGGTCGAGCGCTTCCCCGGTCGGCAGCGCATGAGTCTGGCGATCGTCGATCATCTGTACGCGGTGCTCGATCGTCCGGAGCAGCGTGTAGCCATCGATCAATGCCTGCGACTCGTCGGTGCCGATCCAGCCCGCCTCGGCCAGCCGCGCGAGCGCATCGCGAGTCGCGGGCGCACGGACGCTCCGATCGCGCCCGCCATGGATCAGCTGGTGGATCTGCGCGAAGAACTCCGCCTCGCGTATCCCGCCGCGCCCGCGCTTCAGGTCATAGCCCGCACCGAACGCCTGCCCCTGCGAATGGTGATCGCGGATCCGCGCCGAAATGCCGCGGATCTCGCCGATCGCGCCGAAATCGAGCGCACGCCGCCAGACGAACGGCCGAATCGCGTCGAGAAACCCCTGCCCCAGAGCGATGTCGCCGGCCGCCGCACGCGCGGATGAACGCGGCGCGCTCCCACGGCAGCGCCTGCGCCTCGTAATAGCCGATCGCCGCCTCCACCGGCAGGACGATCGGCGTGATCTCGGGCGACGGCCGCAACCGCAGGTCGACGCGCAGGACATAACCATCGCCGTCACGTGCCTGGAGCAGTTCGACGACGCGCTTGCCGATCCGCACCGCCGCCTGCTCAGGCTCCTCGCGCGGCTTCCGTGGCAGCGTCGCGGGGTCGAACAGCAGGATCGGATCGATGTCCGACGAATAATTGAGTTCGCCGCTACCCTGCTTTCCGAGCGCGATCGCGGTAAAGCCGAGCGGCTCGGCGCCGGGCGTCCGCTCCTCGATCGCGGCACGGATCGCGGTGTCGAGTGCATAGTCGGCAAAGCGGGTCAGCGCCCCTGTCACCGCGGTGAGGTCGAGCACGCCCGCCAGATCGCCGACGGCGACGTTGAGCGCCATCGCGCGCCGTTCGAGCCTCAACCGTTTCGCGACCGGCATATCGGGCTTGGCGCTCGAAAAACCCAGATCAAGACGTCCCGCCGCGAGCGACCGCGCGATGACCGGTTCACGGTCGAGGATCATTGCTAGAAATGGCGACCACAAGCGGGCGCGATCAACCGCATTATCTAACTTATGTTCAGTATTCGGCATGACCACCCCGCAATACTCAATAATAAAAGTATCGCTTGACAAACGAAAGCAACGAATTTCGCGATCGCACGTTGTGCGCGGTATGATGTATTCTTTTCTAACGATCAAACGTGAAACCGATGGCCAACAGATCGTGCGGCGCCCCCGCGTCACCGACGCGGTCGGCGATGTGCTGCGCAATGCCTTTGGTGAACAGGATGGTTTACCCGCCGATATGGCGCGGCTTTTGCGCCAACTGGATGGAACGGGTCAGAGCTTCCACTGATCGGGAAGCCACCCGGGCGGCACCAGCTTAGTCAGGCCATGATTTGGGCACGCCTGTCCGAAGCGGTCCAGCATCGCCGACCAATTCCGGCGTCCACGGCACCGCGTAACTTTCAGACAGTGAACTGCGGCACCGACCATCCCGGAACATCTCCGGAGTGAGGGCTATGCATCTCCGTTTATCGACCGCGACTCAGATGTTCGACGTCACCCATGATCGAGATCGAGCGCCGTCTTGCTGGTGTCCGTCTCATGATCGCGGCGTGATGGCAGCGAGCCGTCGGTCAGGATCGTCTCCAACGCGACGCGACCGCGCGCGACGCGGCTCTTGATCGTGCCGACCGCGACGTTGCAGATTTCCGCGGCCTCTTCGTATGCGAAACCACCTGCACCGACGAGGATCAGCGCCTCGCGCTGCGGCTGCGGGAGATGCATCAGTGCACGCTGCATGTCGCCGAGTTCGACGTGGCGATCCTGGCTCGCCGGCGCGGCGAGGATACGGTCGGCGACCAGATCGTCCCACTCGCCCTTGAAGCGCGCGCGGCGCATCTGCGACAGATACAGATTGCGCAGGATGATGAAGGTCCAGGCGCGCATATTGGTGCCAGCCTGGAACCGCAGACGTGCGGCCCAAGCCTTGAGCAGCGTCTCCTGAACCAGATCGTCCGCGAGATCGCGGCTTCCGGATAGCGAGCGTCCGAACGCACGCAGATGAGGGATCACCTGCGCAAGCTGAACCTTGAACTCGGCGTCGGACAAAGAGACATGCTCCACCGGCGCGACGACTTCGTCGATATCGTCCTCATCGTCGGTATGTGGAGCAGGCTGAACCATGAAAATCCTGTCAGTATCGATCGTTAGCTTACGAGCGCGTCGTCGGACGTGCTGCTTCAAGCGTAGCAGGTTGCAGGCAAACATAGGCGTTCACACCGGCAATGCCAGCCATGTACGCCTAACTTATGTCAGCGAATAACGAGGAAGCCAAATATCGCTATGACGAGCACCAGGGATATGACGAGGATATACCGGGTCATATGCGGGGTGGAGCCTGCGCGGGCATCTTCGGTGGCAATATGAATGGGTTCGTTCGGATCAGCCATGTCGAGTAAACCCCCGAAAACCGTTTTGGGTCCGCAACCATTTACGGAAGCGAACCCAAGATGCATCGACACGGACACGCGATCAAGCGGTTGGAAAAACTGACCGCTAACGCCGCATGTCAGCCGGCGATCTTACGCGACAGGAACGGTCGCCTGATCGAAGAACAGCGCCTGGCTGATCGCCGCCTTCACCGTGGAGCGCTGGAACGGCTTGGTGATCAGGAACGTCGGCTCGGGACGCTCGCCGGTCAGCAGACGCTCGGGGAATGCGGTGATGAAGATCACCGGAACCTCGAACTCGGCAAGGATATCCTTGACGGCGTCTATGCCCGAACTGTCGTCGGCAAGCTGAATGTCGGCCAGTACGAGGCCCGGCCGCGTTTCCATCGCCAGCGCGACCGCTTCGTCGCGGGTAACGGCAACACCGGTCACGTCATGGCCGAGATCCCGAACGATCGTCTCGATATCCATCGCGATGATCGGCTCGTCCTCGATGATGAGGACCTTGGCCCGCGTCTGGCTCTCGATCTCGGAAAGTGCTTCGGCGACGAGATCGTCGACTTCGCTCGAATCGACCTCGATCAAATAGGCCGCGTCCTCTGGCGTGAAGCCTTCCATCGCGGTCAGCAGCAGGGCCTGACGCGACAGTGGCGTCATACGAGCGAGACGCGCACGGGCGACTGCCTCATGACCGCCGCCGTCCGATACCGTTTCATCGGCAACCTCGTCGAAATTGGCCGAATTCCAGATTACCTGGAACATCCGATACAGGCCCAGGCGAGGATCGACGTCCCGCGGAAACTCTTCGGGTGCGGCGACGATCGCCTCGAGCGTAGCGCGCACATATTTGTCGCCGTGCATCTGACTGCCGGTCAGGGCCCGGCCGTAGCGCCGCAAAAGGGAAGGTGCGGTGCGAGTTGCTGTCCAAGCGACATGGGTAACGAATACTCCCTGATCCTACGCGGCCCCTCATGTGTCGGGTGCCTCGTATCATTGCAATGGCGATAGCCGAAAAAGCATCCTTTGATCCAAAAGGCACATAGGGCTGGACCAGAGGTTCGATTTTCGCTTGAACAGGGAACTAACGAGACAGTATTTGGTTTCACCTCCATCGTAGGCGACTCCGCAACCCGCTCGACATCCGTCGTGGCGGGTTTGGATATCGCCCTTTTGTGACATGGTATGCCAGATGATCAGGTTCGCGTCGTGCAGGGGGAAGTTTTGAGTTTGGGCCACGACACGCAGAATACAGTGCCTGCTACCACCTCCACAAAGGGGCCGGACAAGGATCAGCGAATGGGGTCGGCCCTTCGTTCGGTTTATCAAAAAACCGTCGATGAGGCGATTCCGGAGGATCTGCTGGACCTTCTCGGCAAGCTAGACTGAGCGCGGGCCGCATGGCCTCGCCGCAAAATTCCATCCCAGCTCAGTCCGCCGTCGCCGCCATTGCCACCGAGCATGTCGACCAGACCGACGGCCGACGCGAAACCCGGCTGATTTCGGCGATGGGACGGCTGCCCACGGGCGCCAAGCTGTTCTTGATCCTGAGCGCGGCATTGTTGCCGTTGGCGCTCATAGCCGTTTTCGCAACCTTCCAGACGACCCGCCTAGCCGATACCGAGGCACGGGCGCGCCTGCGCGTGACCGCGAACGAAAGCGCGCGGGCGATCGCGATCGAGTTGGTCGGCGACATGACCGCGTTGCGGGTCGCGGTGAACGCGCTCGGTAACGATCCCGCCGACGCGCCGAGTTGCGCGCGCCCAAGGCGTATTCGCCCAGCAATCCTCCGCCGGTACACGGTTCGTCATCACCGACCGCGCCGGCACCGTATTATGCGGCACACCGATCCCGATGCCTGCGGCACTCCGCCAGACCGACATGCCGATCACCGCGGATATCATCCCCAACCGTGGGCTGGTGCTGGCGATCTCCGGGCCCGGTGGCGATACGTTCGCCCGCGCCTATTTCCCGCAGCCGTTCCTGCAAAAGATCGGCCGCCCATCCAGCCGCGCACTCACCTTCAGCAGCGCGCTGGTGCTCGACGAAGATGCCTTGACGCTCGAGACCATCCCTGACGAACGCCCGCTCGATCGGATGGAGACGATGCGGACCGATCTGGGCGTTGCCGGGATCGCCCTGCGTACCAGCATTCGGAGTGCGCCGGTCACCTCGTCGCTGGTTGTGGCGATGCTGCTTCCGTTGCTGATGTGGCTTGCAGCAGCAAGCATCGCATGGTTCGTCGTCGACCGTCTGTTGATCCGACCACTCCGCCGCCTGCGGGGTGCAGTCGCCGCGTTTACACCGGGTGAAACCCTCGACCTGGGCGAAGTCCGGACATTGCCGGCACAGGAAATCCGTGAACTTGGCGACACCTTCCAGGCGATCAGCCAGACGGTGGCCCTTCACGAGGCCGGGCTCGCGGAGGGGCTCGTCCGCCAGACCAAATTGACGCGCGAAGTGCATCACCGGGTCAAGAACAACCTACAGGTCATTTCCAGCCTCATCAATTTCCATGCGCGGAGCGCGCCGAGCGAGGATGCGACGGTGGCCTATGCGTCGATCCAGCGCCGCGTCGATGCGCTCGCCGTGGTCCACCGTAATCATTTTGCCGAACTCGAAGAGAATCGCGGCCTCAACCTGCGGACGATGATCGGCGAACTGTCGGCTAACATTCGTGCGACCGCGTCCGAACGATCGCATGGATTGGGGATCACGCTGGATATCGATCCATACCTGGTCAATCAGGACGTCGCCGTGGCGATTGCGTTCCTCGCGACCGAAACGATCGAGCTGGCGATATCCTGTGATCCCGCCGCGCAGATTCGGATCGTCGTCAAGCCTGCCGACGCGCCCGAACGCGCGCTGTTGCGCGTCGTCTCGCGCGCCCTCGTGGAGAGCGATGCGTTTCGCGAGGCCGTCGTGCGCTATGGCCGCGTCATGGAAGGCCTGTCGCGGCAGTTGCGCTCGCCCTTGCACCACGACCCGCTGGTCGGCGCCTACGAGATCGCGTTCACGGTCAAGGGACGCGACTGATCGGCAGCAAGTCGCCTACGGTTAATACTTGTTAGCCCTAGTTTTTTTCGGATAATCGTCGCGCGACGGGAACATCTTGGAGCGGTCGCCGTTCAACATTTCGGACAGCGACTTTATGCCCCCCGCTCTCGCTGTCCAAGTCATAGGCCCGGATGCATCACCCTCCCCCCGGTGATGCATCCGGGCCTTTATCGTCTGGTGCGCGATGCCCGTGCGCAAGCCGCTGAATCCGCGCAAATAGTGTCCGGTCGATCGGAACGAACCGCGATCCCGAACATTTCACCCCCGGTGGCATTCGTGCCTTTTCTTGGAGGAAGTTTCATGCGTAAGTTGGTTGGATTGGTTGTCGTCGCAGGCGCGCTTATGGTTTCGGCATGCAACACCGTTGAGGGTGCAGGCAAGGACGTGGCATCGGCGGGCAAGACCGTCGCGAAGACCGCAGACAGCGCCAAGTAAGCCTCGCGCTTTTGATACGGAACGGGGTCCGGTGCACATGCACCGGACCCCGTTTTCGTATCGGTCCTTGGTAGCCTTCAGCTTTCGACGATATCAGTGGACTCGCCCTCGACCGCCTTGGCCTTTGCCCGGCTACGCTCGGTGAACCAGATGCCGATCAACGCGAGTTCGTACAGAATGACCAGCGGGATCGCCAGCAACAGCTGCGACCCGATATCCGGCGGCGTCAGCACCGCTGCGATCGCAAAGGCCGCAACGATCGCGTAGCGCCGCGCACCGATCAGCTGCTTACGCGTGACGATCCCTGCCCGCTCCAGCAGCATCAGCAGCACCGGCAGCAGGAACGAGATCCCGAAGCCGAACAGAAACTGCATCGTGAACGACAGGTAGTTGCCGATCGCCGGCAGCGCCTCGCGGTGAATCCCGCCGACCATTCCGTCGAACCCGAGCAGGAAGTGCAGCGCCATCGGAATGGCGATATAATAGGCCATCGCCGCGCCGGTCAGAAACAGCACCGGAGTCGCGAGGATAAACGGCAGCAGCGCGCGCTTCTCCTTTTTGTACAGGCCGGGCGCGACGAACTGCCAGAGCTGGTTCGCGATCACCGGGAACGACAGCATCATCGCCGCAAAGAATGCCACCTTGATCTGGACGAAGAATGCCTCGAAGATCTCGGTATAGATCACCTTGTTCTGCCCCGCCGCGAGCAGCGGATGGACTAGGAAGCCGAAGATATCCTCGGCAAAATACATCGCGATCCCGAACGTCACGACCAGCGCGGCGATGCAGTACAGCAACCGCCGCCGCAGCTCGATCAGATGGTCGAGCAACGGCGCCCGGCTTGCGTCGATCTCGCTCATGCTATGCTTTCGGCGTTTGGGGAGGCGTTCACGACCATGACGCTCACGATGACGCTATGTCGGACTTGCCGGTCTTGTCGTCGGGATGGACCACGGTCGAGACCGGGCTATCCAGAGCATCCTTACCACGATCCGCGAGCGGCTTACCGTCAGGGTCGGTCGGGACCGCAGCCGTGTCGGACGAGGTCGCTGTAGACGACGACGCGGCGGGGAGAGCGCCGTCGAACGGAGCGGCAGCCACTACCGGCTTCTCGACCATCACCGGCTCGTTCGTATGATCGTCCGCATCGTCGATAGACCGGTAATCGCGCCGGTGCTCGTCCGTTTCCGGCGAATGCACGACCTGTGCGGTATCCGCCGCTGCGTCCGCACCCGTCTGCGGATGCTCGCGCATGATGCGTTCGTTTTCCGACGCCCAGCGCTTTTCCATCTCTTCGAGTTCGGCCTCGCGAACCATCGAATCGAAGCCCGAGCGAAATTGCCGCGCGACGCCGCGCGCCTTGCCGACCCAATAGCCGACCACGCGCATCGCCTTGGGGAGGTCCTTCGGACCGATCACGACGAGCGCGACGAATGCCACGAGCAGGAACTCGGAGGGCGCGATATCGAACATTCAGCCGCGCCTATCTAGGGTCTTCAACTCTGCCAACTTCAAGCATGCTTGCTTCAGGCAGGACGGTCGTCGCGGACGCGATTGCCATCGCGATCGAACGCGGGATCGGCAGACTTCTGCGCTTCGATCCGCGCCGACGGCTTGGCCGGCGTCTCGTCGTCGTTCTCCGACATGCCCTTCTTGAAGTTCTTCACGCCCTTGGCGACATCGCCCATCAGGTTCGAGAAGCGACCGCCCCCGAGAAGGAGGATCGCGACGACCGCGAGGACGAGCAAGTGAATCGGGCTAAAACCGCCCATGGCCATTCTCCTGAAAACTGGACCCTATCTAAGGCTCATCCCGTCTCAATGCCAGAGATTGCGCCATCCCCCCGCCATCTTCATTATCGTCGAGCCGATCAAAGGCGAGATCGACCGGATCGAGCAGCCCCGCAGCGCGCAGATCGTCGATCCCCGGCAGGTCGCGGCGGCTCGCCAGCCCGAAATGGACGAGAAACTCAGGGCTGGTCACGAACGTAAGCGGCCGCCCCGGCACCTCGCGCCGCCCCGCCGGTTTCACCCAGCCCGCCTCCATCAGTACGTCGAGCGTCCCCTTTGAGATCTGCACCCCGCGAGATCGCTTCGATTTCCGCGCGTGACGGGCTCGTGATAGGCGATGATCGCCAGCGTCTCGATGCCGGCGCGACTGAGTTTGCGCGGCTCCTCGCGGTCGCGGCGCAGCATGTGCGCCATGTCCGGTGCGGTCTGGAACTGCCAGCGCTCGCCGCGCCGGACGATATGGATACCGCGCCCGGCATAATCGGCCGTCAGCCGGTCCAGCGCCGCGCGGACATCGCCCGCCCCGACATGCGCGCGGATCGAGTCGATCGTCAGCGGGCTCTCGGCCGCGAACAGCACCGCCTCCACCGCGCGCACGAAGTCGTCCGGCGGCGTCACGCGCGCCCTGAGATAGAGCGGCGCGAACGGCGAGGCCTGGCGCAGGTCGATCTTCCCCTGTCGCGCGAGTTCGAGTGCCGCGACGAAGCTCGATGCGAGCGCCGAGCGCCGCAACCGTTCGCCTGCTTCGGGCAGGAAGCTCTCTATCACGCTCCAGTCGATCCGTTCGCCGACCAGCATCGACACGCGCTCCAGCGCCGCCTCCAGCGTCATCACCTCGCGGTCTGCGACTACGTGCATCACCGGCCGCGTCCGCGCGGAAATCCGACCGTAAGCGGCGATCAGGTCGAAGATTTCTGCCTGCCACGCCGCCTTCCGCACAGTCCGCAGCCCTTCGGGTGCCCCACGCAGGAAGACGTCGCGCCCGGTCCGATCGCGCGCCATCAGCCGGGCGCCGGCCTCGCGCATCGCACTCAGCCGCTCGAGCCGGAGTTGCAGCCGCAGCGCGAGTTCTTCCGGGTCCGGCTCGGCGAGCGGGTCACGCGGCAACAGCAACGCTGATTTCAGATAGGCCAGCCACGCCGCCATCACGAGATAGTCCGCCGCCAGTTCCAGCTTCAGCGCGCGCGGAGTCGACATAGGCGAGATACTGCTCGACCAGCGCGAGGATCGAAATCTTCCGCAGATCGACCTTCTGCCCGCGCGCGAGCGATAGCAACAGATCGAGCGGCCCCTCCCACCCATCGAGATCCAGCGTCAGTTGGGCGTCGTCCATTGGCGCACGCTACATCATGCAAGAAAACAGCGCATCCCGGGGTGTTGCGGTAGCTTGGCGCGAGAACGCGCTGGCGATGGGGACCGCTGGCGCGCGGATGGAGTGACGTGGCTCTGGCTCGTGGGGCGGGTCACGCAACCTCAAGCTCTCCCCGCAAACTGACGCCCCCCCAAACCCTTCGTGCTGAGTAGCGGCCGAGTAGGCTCGTCAGAGCCGTATCGAAGGCGCGTATCGAAGCACAGGTTCCAAGCACCACGCTTACCAAAGATCCACCCCGGCGGAGGCCGGGGCCCAGTTGGGGGACGTCAATTGTCGGCGTCGCGCTTCGTTACTGCGACCTCTCCAACTGGACCCCGGCCTCCGCCGGGGAGGTGAATAGGGAGATGTGCACTAGTCTTAAATAAGCTCAGACCCGCGCCAACAGCGCGTCCCTCGTAGCGATCAGTTCGGCAAAATTACCCTTCGCCGCCCCGACCGACGCCATCGCCCGGTCCAACCGCGCGCGCCGCTGGCGAGATTTCCTCCAGCCGCCCGGCGATCTCGACCATCTCGTCCATCCGCGCCCAGCAATCGAGCACCAGATCGCACCCAGCCGCGATCGCCCCGGCCGCCTTGTCGCCGGCGGTGCCGAGACAGCGCCTTCATGTCGATATCGTCGGTCATCAACAGCCCGTCAAAGCCGATCCGCTCGCGGATGATCCGCTCGATCACGATCGGCGACAGCGTCGCGGGACGGTCGGCGTCCCACGCGTCGAAGACGATATGCGAGGTCATCCCCATCGGTACCTGGTTGAGCGTGCGGAACGGTTCGAGGTCGATCTCGAGCTCGGCATCGGTTGCGGTGACGGTCGGGAGGTGGTGGTGCGTGTCGAGCTTGGCGCGACCGTGACCGGGCATATGCTTGACGACACCAACGACGCCGCCTTCTGCCAGACCCTCGAGCATCGCCCGACCCAACGCCGCCACCCGCATCGGGTCCGACCCGTAGGTGCGGCACGACACCGCCTCGGTCGTATCCGGCTGCGACACGTCGAGCAGCGGCGCGCAGTCGACGGTGATGCCGACCTCGCTGAGCATCACCCCCAGCGCCTGCCCGTTGGCGCGCGCCGCCTGGATCGCGGTCATCGGCGCGCGCTCATAAGCCGCATCGAACGCCGGGCCCGCTGGAAACGCCGGCCATTCCGGCGGCCCCATCCGCGCGACGCGTCCCCCTCTTGGTCGATCAGGATGGCGAGGTCGTCGCGGCCGGCAAGCGCGCGGAGCGAGTCTGTCAGCGCGCGGACCTGCGCGCGGTCGACGACGTTGCGCTTGAACAGGATGTAGCCAGCGGGCTCGCATTCGGCGAAGAACGTGCGTTCGGCGGGGGTGATCACGGGGCCGGACAGGCCGAAGATGACGGGCTTCATGCACTCTTCCTAGCGAAACGGGCCGGCGCGATCATTCAATAATCCTTCGACACGCGGACGTTGGCGCTCTGGCGGCCGAGCGTCGAGATGCTCGACAACAGCGACAGCCACCGCGTAACCTGGAACTCGACCTGGGTTGCGGAATAGCCCTGACCGTCGGTGACGATCTCCGCATACAGCCGCCGCGTCACGTATTTGCCCGCCGCGATCGACGTCCCCTGCCCCGTCTGCGGGTCCGCCGGCAGGATGCGCAGGCGGTCGAGGCCGGCCGCACGGCGCACCGCGTTGATCGGGTTGAGGCCATTGCCGCCGCCCTGCAACGCCGCGACCGCCGCCGCCAGTTGCAGCGCTTCAGGTGCCGACAGGTTGGTGATCGAGGTACCGAACAGCAGGCGGGAGAGCAGCTCGTCCTCGGGCAAGGCGGGCGTACTGGTGAAGCTGATCTCCGGTTTCAGCGCGTAACCGGTCACCCGGATCGACGCGCTGAGCCCGGTCGAGTCGGCGTTCGCCTCGATATCGAGCGCGGGGTTCGCCGGCACCTGTCCATCGAAGCGGATGACGCCACGCGCCAGTTCGAACTTGCGACCGGCGAACTCGTAGTCGCCGCGGATCAGCGTCGCGCGGCCGGTGATCGCCGGATTCTCGGGCTGACCGGCGATCTGGAGGTTCGCGGACCATTCGCTGGTGAGCCCGAGCCCGCTGACCATCACCTGGTTCGGCGCGCGCGCCTTGATCGCCAGCGTCCAGGGCTTGGTCGGCGTCTCGATCTCTTCGCCACCGTCTGGCAGGTTGACCTCGCGGATGTTGAGTTGCGGCACCGCGCTGGCGGCTGTGGCCTGGCCGAGGCGGTAGCGGCTCTTGTTCAACACAACGTCGCCCGCGATCGTGCCACCGGAGCCGTTCGACTTGAACGTGAGCGGTCCGGAGACGGTCGCGCCGATGTCGTCGCGGTTGATCATCACCGCCTTGCCGGCCTGCAAGGTCAGGTCGAGGCCGACACCGTTGGCGGCGGCGAACTCGAACTGGCCGGTCCCGGTGACGCGCCCGCCCTTGCCGGCGTCGGCGCCGAACCGGTCGATTACGAGCCGCGATCCGCCGAACCGGCCGGTCGCCTGGACGTTGGACAGGACGGTACCGGTGGTCGCGCTCTCGATCCGCGCGCCGTTCGCCTGGACGATACCGCGGAGCGTCGGGTTGGCGAGTGTGCCGACGACATCCGCGCCGATCGCGACCGGGCCGGACAGGTCGAACAACTCGACACCGGTGAGCCGCCAGAGCGTGTCGGCGGGGCCGCTATACCGCAGCTGTCCGAACAGGCGGGCGTTGCTGATCCGCGAGGCGAGATCCCCCTGCCCGAGTGGCGCGAGCTGGGCTTGCGCACGGCCGATCGTCTTGCCCGCCGACGCGATGACGGCGCGCAGGCCGAGCTTGTCGGGGGAGAGCACCGCCGCGACGCCGACGTCGATCGGGCGTGACGAGAGAACGAGGCCAGCGCGGCTAAGCCCGCGGATCGTGACGTTCGCCTTCCCCGTCGGCGCGGCACCGTTCGCGGTCGCGACCGTGACGCTGCCCGACGCGCTGCCGCTGAGGCCGAGCCCGGGATACGCGATGTCGAGGATCGCGAGCGGCATCCGCGTCAGGCTGGCGTCGATCGCGGTGCTGGCGGCGGTAAAGCGGCCGCCGACCTGTGCCTCGCCCCCGGAGAAGCTGAGCCTGGTCGGCGCGAGGTGCCAGCCGTCCTCGGCCTGGGTGACGATTGCCGGGGTGAGCAGTTTCAGCGGCCGGCCATCGAGCGTGCCTTGCGCCGAGATCGCGTAGCTGTTGGCGGTGACCTGCGTGACGCTCTGGATGTCGAACGCCCGACCGCGCGAGCCGGCGATCGACGCCTTGATCGTGCCGACGCCGCCACGGAGCGACGCGGACCCGTTGAACCGGGCGAGGCTTAGCGCGCCGCGACGCAGCCCGAGGCCGGTTGCGGTGGCCTCGATCGAGGTACCGGCGGGATCGAGCAACGTGACGAAATCGAGCTTGCCCGAGCGGAGCGCGACGGTGTCGAGCGTCGCGGCCTTGGCGGCGAGATGCCCTTCGATGCGCTGGATCTGGCCGACTGGGCGGAACAGAAGTTCACCCGAGATACCGCCGCCTGCGACTGCCAGCGCGCCGTTGAAGCCGCCATCGACCACCGCGACATTGCCGCTCGCGCGCGTGCCGGCGACGTTCAGTGCGGCGACCTGGATCGTCGCACCGGCACCCGGCGGCAACAGGATCGCGCCGTTGGTGGTGAACGGGCCGAGCCGCGATCCTCCGCCCGCGGTGAACGCGAACCCCTGCGCCGTCGGATCAAGATGCGCGCGGACGTTCGACAGGCCGAGCGTGGCATTGGGGCTGGCGAACACGAGGTCGAGCGTCGGCTTCTCGATCTGGCCGTCGAGTTTGAGCGTGAGCGGGCCGTAGGTCTGCTGGCGCCCGCCGCCATCGAAATGGAAAGTGCCATCGCGCCGGCGATACCCATTCCCGGTCAGCCGGATCTGCGGCGCGGTTAGCACAAGGTTCGTGAAGTGCAGGACGCCGTCGGTGGTGCGTTCGAGGTCGGTGGTGATCCGCGGCAACCCGCCCGCGAGACTGCGGAAGAAGGCGTTGTCGAGCCGCACCATCTGCGCGCTGCCTTGGCCGATGACGCGCGTGCCCTTGCGGTTCGGGCCGGGGACGACCCGCAAGGTCGATTTCACGTCGACGATGCCGAGACCGGGGATCAGATACCGCCCCAAGCCACCGTTGATGCCGACCTCGAACTGACCGTTGCGCAGGTCGACCGCCAGATTGATGCTGCCGGTGAGCTTGTCGGACCGGAGCTTGAGGGCGTCGCCGGTGAGTAGCGTCGGCGTCACGCGGAGCAGCCCGTCGACCGACAGGTTGCGCAGGATCCCGCCCGCCACGCTGCCGACTCCGGTCACGCGCGCGGCGGTGAAGCGGATCGGGACGGTCACCGGCGCGGCGGACAGGCGGCCCTTGCCGGCGGCGTGCGCGTTCTCGAAACCGGTCTGGTCGAACGCGAAGCGGCTCGCGTCGAGGCGGTAGTCGAACGCTGCGGTCGCGAACGGGCCGTCGAGGATTGCGCGGAGCTCGACCATGTTGCCGGTCATGTTGTCGAACAGCGCAGGCGGTCGCAGCAGTCGCGCCTTGATCCGCACGTCGCGGTAGGCGTTTGCGCCGAGATCGACGATCCCCGTCGTATCGATCGCGAGCGCTGGCGTGCGGAGCGAAAGCTGGCCGTCCAGCCGACGGTTAGCGAACCCCGCGCTGCCGTTGACGAGCACGCGTGGCGCGGTCAGCCGTTGCAGGCGACCATGCAGCAGCGACGACGGCGAAAGCGTACCCGACAGCGTGTAGCGCCCGGCGACTTGTGCGAGCGCGAGATCGACGACTCGGGTCGTTCCGACCATGCCGTTCGCGCGGCCGTTCCATTTGGCCCAGCTGCCGTCACCGGCGACCGCGAGCGCGACCGGCCCCTTCGCCTTCACCATCCGCGCGAGCACACCGCCCGCGGCCCCCTTTGCGGCGACGTCGATGTCGAAGCGATCACGTGCGGGCTCGGCATCGATCCGCAGCTTCAGATCGTCGCTGCCGGCAACGCGTGCCTTCAGGTCGACCAGCGCCCGGCCCGAGCGGATGTCAGCGTGCCCTTCGAGCGTACCGATCCGCTGCGTCCCCAGCACGCGCTTCGCCAGCGTCAGCCGTCCGACAGAGAGCTTGCCGATATGGATATCGAAATCGGGCAGGATCGGGCCGCGCGTCTTGGACGGCCGAGTGCGCGGCGTGTGAGTCAGGATCGCGCGATCGACGATCAGCCGCTGGATCTCGAGCCGGTTCGAAAACCAGTCGAACGGCGACCAGTCGAGCGTGACGTTGGGCGCCTGGAAGACCAGCCCCTCAAGATCGTACACGCGCAGATCGATCAGCCGCGTATCGCCGTATAGCGAGCCGTCGATCCGCCCGACCGTGAAGCGTAGCCCGTTAGCGGTCTTGATCGCCGCGATCCGGTCCGCGACGAAGCGGTGGCCGATCCCCGTGTCGACGATGAGCAACGCGGTACCGACGATCACGAGCAACGCCATGAGGGCGCTGACGATCCACCGCCACCACGCGATCCGACGCTTCGGAAGAACGACGTCTTCGGTCAAAACGCCTGCCCCAGCGAAACGTACACGGCGATCCGGCTATCGCCCGGTTGCGGATTGATCGGCGTGCCGACGTCGAGACGGATCGGGCCGAAGTTCGAATAATAGCGCACGCCAATCCCGGTGCCGTATTGCAGCCCGGTGAATTTCGGCAGCGGCGAGGTGTAGATGTTGCCCGCGTCGAGGAACGGCACGATCCCGAAGCTGCCGAGCACGCGCACCCGCGCCTCGATCGAGAATTCGGTCAGGCTGCGGCCGCCGATCGGATCATTATTGGGGTCGCGCGGGCCGATCGACTGATAGCCATAGCCGCGCACCGACGCGCCGCCGCCGGCGTAGAAACGCCGCGACGGCGCGACCTGATCGCGCGGCGCGCCGACTATGGTACCGAGGCGGGTGCGGGCTGCGAGCACTACCCGACTGCCGAACGGCTGGTAGACGCTGCCGTCGAACTGCGTCCGCGCATAGCCGAACACCGAGCCCTGCAACGATACTTCGGGGCTGAGCCGCCCGCCGAGGCGGAAACCCTTGGTCGGGTTGAGCAGATCGTCCGAACCATCGTAATTAAGGCTGGTCGGCAACGCGCCGATGAAGAAGGTGCGGCGGCGTGGGTCGCCGGTCGACAGGATCACGTCGCGCTCGTCCGACGCGAGCAATTCGGCACCGACCGACCAGGTCCAGGTCTTCTGGAAGAAGATATTGGTCTGGCGCTCGAGGCTGCCCGCGAGCGAGAACGTCTTCGCATCATAGGCGTCGCGGTTTGTGTGCACCGCGGACGCCTGGAGCGTCAGCACACGGTCGCGCGCCTGGAAATTGTTGCGCCGGAACACGATCGAGCCGAGCTGTTCCTGCGTCCCCAAGACGCCGCGCAACGTCAGCGCGCCCTCGGGCGGGAACAGGTTGCGGTGCGTCCAGCTGAGTTCCGCGCGCGCCCTCGCCGGTACCATAGCCGAGCTCGCCCGCGACGGTATGCGGCGGCGCGGGGTCGAGCTTGACCGCAACGTCGACGGTATCGGGCGTGGCGCCCTGCACCGGCTTCAGATCGACCGAAGACACCAGGCTGGTCTGGATCAGCGCGCGGCGGAGATCGTCCAGCTTGGTCGCGTCGTACAGGTCGCCCGGCGAAAACCGCGCGATCTCCGCGACGTGGTCGGCGCCGAACACGCGGTTGCCGGGCAGCGCAACGATCTGCCCGAATTTGCGCGCGCCGCCGGGTTGCACGGACAGATCGAGCGTCGCGGTACGGGTTGCGTGATCGACGACGATCGCGGGGTCGCCGACCTTGGCGAACGGAAAGCCCTCGCGGCCGATCTGCGTCGTCAGCTTGGCCTGCCCCGCGACGATCGCGTCGGAATTGACCGGATCCTCGGGCTTCACGCCGAACGCGGTCACGAGCCCCGGCGCCTTGTCGCCCGCCGCGGCTATGCCGTCGATCGTCACGCCCTTGAACGTATAGAGCGTGCCGGGGGTGGCCGACAGCACGACCATCGGCTTCGCGCCTGGCTCGACCCGCGTGACGACGTTGGTATCGTAATAGCCTTGCGCACGGAGCAGGCTGTTGAGCAGATCGGCATCTTCGCGCGCCCGCCGATCGAGTTGCGCGGCGTTCGCGGCCTGATGATCATTGGCGTCGAGCGTCGAGAGTGCTGCGAATCGTTGGCGCAGCAGCGTGTCGTTGATGCCGTCGATACCGTCGATCCGCCACGCATAGCGACTCTCCGCATTGGCATCGACCGCGGCGATCGTCGCCGCCGGGTCCATCGGCGACGTCGCGAGGTCAGGCCAGGCGACACCGATATCGGGGAGCGCGGCGAGCGGTGAATTGGGGTCGAGCGACATCGGCGTATCGGCAGCCGGGCCGGCTGATGGCGTTGCCAAAGTCTGCGCGGGAGCAGGCGTGATCTGTGCGCCCGCGGCGGATACGGCCCCGGCGGTCGTCAGAACGAAAAAGGCGGCGGCCGGCCCGGCTCGCCCGACGCGGGACACCATGTCCGGCTCCTAGCCGGGCTTGTCGTGGCGGAACAGTATGTAACGCCGTATTTCCGCCACGTTTCATCCGGGCATAGGCGTGACATGATGCGTGAGCGCTCGCCGGCAGCGTAAGTAGCCCGGCGCGACGTGAGGCCGGCATCGCATAAACCGGATAGGGAGCATCGAGCAGCGCCGGGTAGCTGGCATACGCGCGCGGCGCGTGGCAGGACAGGCCGATGGCCGATCCGACTTCCCGCGACACCCTCCCCCCACAAGGACCCCAACGCCGCGGGCGGGTTCCTCGTCGCGCTCGGCATGCTGGGCGGCGCAGGAGTCGGCTTTGCGATCGGGCAGGCCACGCCGGGGTTTCTGGTCGGGACGGGACTGGGCGTGATTGCGGCGGTTCTGGTGTGGGTGAAGGACCGGCGATAGAGGCCGCTCCGGGCTACCCACTCCCTCCTCCGTTCGTCCTGACTAGCCGTCGAGTAGCTGCAACAGAGCGTATCGAGACGGCGTATCGAAGGACAGGTTGGCGGGGTAACCGTGCTTCGATACGCGCCCTCGATACGCCCCTGACGGAACTACTCGGCCGCTACTCAGCACAAAGGGGGCGGCACGGACAGGTGTCAGCACGGCCGGGCGGCCCCGGATGGATCGAACTCTCGATCCTCCCCCGCCAGGGGGAGGTGTCGCCGAAGGTGACGGAGGGGGAGGACACGAAACGGCGGTTAGGCCTTCCTCCCCCTCCGTCAGGCTAACGCCTGCCACCTCCCCCTGGCGGGGGAGGATCGTGCTTCACCGCCTTAACGCGGCTCGCGCATCTGCCACACGACGCGGCCGATCACGGTGATCCGCCCCTGCGGGATCGGTCCCGCCGCCGGGTTGTCACTGGTTGCCACCAGACGTCCACCTGCCAGCGCAACCCGCTTCACCATCACCGCATCGTCGATCCGGATGACATAAACCCCGCCTTTCGCGCGCGGCGTCCGGTCTGCGGTGTCGACGACGATGTGATCGCCGTCGAACAGCCCCGGCTCCATCGAACTGCCACGGACCCGAATGATCGCCGCCTGCCGGTCCTTCAGCCCAAGCTTCCGCGCCAGCGTCGGGTCTAGCGTATCGGTCCCCAGCACGATCTCGCCATCGACCTGCGCACCCGGCCCCGCGGACGCGGCGACATCGAGCTTGGGGATCCGGAAACCCGTTACGCGATCGGGTGGCGCGCCGAGCACGGCTTCGCTCACGCCGAGATATGCCGACAATAACCGCCGATCGCGTTCGCCCAGGATTCGCGGCGATCCGCGGCGGACATATTGCTGGAGATACGCCGCGTTGCGGCCGAGCATCGCCGACAGCGCCGCCAAGCTGTCACCGCGCGCCGCCGCCAGCGTAGCGAGCGCGGTCCTCGGGTCGGGATCGGATGCGGTTTTCGACACCGCCCGACCCTAGCGTAGGAAATTTCCTAGACAAGTAGGATTTGCCGGAACAGATCAAGAACGAGACAAGGGACTCGGGAGGAACGACGGTGACGATTCTCATGAAGATCGATCGATATTTGCGGCAGACCGGCATGCCGATGACCAAGTTCGGGCGGCTGGCGGTCGGCGATCCGCGGCTCGTGCATGACCTGCGACGCGGTCGTCAGGCGCGCGAACCGATGGTGGCGCGGATCGAGGCATTTATTGCGAGCAACGGATCATGAGAATGGACGCGATCCGCGGCCCCGATGTGGGTACGCTGCTGATCCGCGCGCTTCGGGGTCACGCGAGTGCGGCGGGCCTGACGATGCACGTCGAGTCGATCGCGTGCACCCCGTGGGCGAGCGCGACGTTTGTCGGGACGCTCCACCGGCTGACGATCGCGGCGGTCCCCGTACCCGGTCTTCGAGACTGGATCGATGGCCTGCCCGACGCGGAGTTCGCGCTGCGCGGGCATATCGTCGCCGATCTATCGGTCGACTGCGTTGAGACGATCGGCGACCGGGAGCACGTGACGATCGCGGTACTGACGCTGATCGATGCTTAAACGGCTCGTCAGGGCTGGACTTTCGCCTGCCGAACCACGAAGTCGGCGGTCAACGAAGGAGATGCAGATGGCCGGAATGGGCAAGTTCGATTGGGCGGATCCGTTCCTGCTCGACGATCAGTTGAGCGAGGACGAGCGGATGATCCGCGACAGCGCGAAGGCGTATGCCGACGACAAGCTGGCGCCCAGGATCATCGACGCGTTCCAGCACGAGCATACCGATCCCGCGATTTTCCGCGAGATGGGCGAACTGGGCCTGCTCGGGCCGACGATCCCCGAGGAATATGGCGGCGTCGGCGCGTCGTACGTCGCGTACGGGCTGGTCGCGCGCGAGGTGGAGCGGATCGACTCAGGCTATCGATCGATGATGTCGGTGCAGTCGAGCCTGGTGATGTACCCGATCAACGCGTTCGGCTCCGAGGAGCAGAAGCGCAAATACCTGCCCAAGCTCGCGACCGGCGAATGGATCGGCTGCTTCGGGCTGACCGAGCCGGATGCGGGCTCGGATCCCGGCGGGATGACGACGCGCGCGAAGAAGACGGCGAACGGCTATGTGATCTCGGGCGCGAAGACGTGGATCTCGAACTCGCCGATCGCCGACGTGTTCGTGATCTGGGCGAAGTCCGACGAGCATGGCGGCGGCATCCGCGGTTTCATCCTCGAGCGCGGGATGAAGGGGCTGGAGACGCCCAAGATCGAGGGCAAGTTGTCGTTGCGCGCGTCGATCACGGGCATGGTGATGATGGACGAGGTCGAGGTTGGCGAGGACGCGCTGCTGCCCGACGTACAGGGGTTGAAGGGCCCGTTCGGCTGCCTCAATCGCGCGCGGTACGGGATTTCCTGGGGTGTGCTGGGCGCGGCGGAGTTTTGTTTCCATGCGGCGCGGCAGTACGGGCTAGACCGGAACCAGTTCGGGACGCCGCTGGCGGGGCGGCAGCTGTTCCAGAAGAAGCTGGCGGATATGGAGACCGAGATCGCGCTCGGGTTGCAGGCGTCGTTGCGCGTCGGGCGGCTGATGGACGAAGGCCGGTTCGCGCCGGAAATGGTCTCGATCGTGAAGCGCAACAATGTCGGCAAGGCGCTCGATATCGCGCGGATGAGCCGGGACATGCATGGCGGCAACGGGATTTCGGGGGAGTATCAGGTGATGCGTCACCTGATGAACCTGGAAACGGTGAACACGTATGAGGGTGCGCATGACGTGCATGCGCTGATCCTTGGGCGGGCGATCACCGGTATCGCTGCGTTTTGACATCCCCGTCACCCCAGCGAAAGCTGGGGTCTCCCTCCGCAAGGGCACGCTCCATTACCGGGAGATCCCAGCTTTCGCTGGGATGACGAACTTAGGTGACGCGTCGATGATGATGGGTGATGGGATGAGACCGTGGTGAAAGACACCCCCCTCACCGGCCTCAAAGTCGTCGAACTCGCGCGGATCCTTGCGGGGCCTTGGGCGGGGCAAGTCCTCGCCGATCTCGGTGCCGACGTGGTCAAGATCGAGAGCCCCGCCGGGGACGACACGCGAACCTGGGGTCCGCCGTTCATCGACAATCCCGACGGCACGCGCGACGCCGCGTATTTCCACGCCGCCAACCGCGGCAAGCGGTCGGTCGTCGCCGACTTTACCACCTCCGAAGGACAAGCTGTCGTCCGCGACCTGATCGCCGACGCCGATGTCGTGATCGAGAACTTCAAGGTCGGTGGGCTCGTCAAGTACGGGCTCGACTACGCTGCGCTGGCTGCGATCAATCCGCGGTTGGTGTATTGCTCGATCACCGGGTTCGGACAGGACGGCCCTTACGCCCCCCGCGCCGGCTACGACTTCATCGTCCAGGGGATGAGCGGGATCATGGACCTGACCGGCGAGCCTGATGGCGCGCCGCAGAAGATCGGCGTGGCGTTCGCCGACATCATGACCGGGCTGTATTCCGTGATCGCGATCCAGGCGGCGCTGGCTATGCGCGAGCGGACCGGCAGGGGTCAGCAGATCGACATGGCACTGCTCGATACGATGACCGGGGTGCTGGCGAACCAGGCGATGAACTGGTTCGCGAGCGGCGTCTCCCCGACGCGGGTCGGCAACGCGCATATGAACGTCTGCCCGTATGCCGTCTTCCCGACCAGCGATGGCTGGTTCATCCTCGCGGTCGGCAATGATGGCCAGTTCCGGCGGTTCTGCGACGCGATGGTCTTGCCCGAGATGCGCGACGATCCACGGTTCGCGACCAATGCCGGCCGGTTGGCGTTCAAGGATTTGCTGTTCGCGGGGATCGAGGCAGCGACGTCTCGGGTGCCCAAGCTCGAGTTGCTGGCGCGGCTCGAGGCGGTCGGGGTGCCGGCCGGGCCGATTAACACCGTCGCGCAGGCTTTCGACGATCCGCAGATTGTCGCGCGGGGGATGGCGATCGAAGTCGCGCGGTCGGATGGATCTCTGGTCCCCGGGCTTCGCACACCAATCCGGTTTTCGGATGCCGATCTCGCGACCGGGCGGGCGGCGCCGATGTTGGGGTCGTCGGAGTAGGCGGACGCCCCAGGGCATCGTCCCTTACACCGCCACCCGAAAACGTCGTCACCCCAGCGCACGCTGGGGTCTCTCACGGCAGAAGCGCGCGGCTAAAACCGGGAGACCCCAGCTTTCGCTGGGGTGACGGCTGGATCGTTCAGGCTACCACCGGCTTCCGAGCGTAAAGCCCGTACGCCAAGATCAGCGCGTAGCAGATCGCCGGGAGCAGCAGCGCGAAGTGCAGGCTGCCCGACTTGTCCGCCAGCATACCCGTCAGATACGGCACGATCGCGCCGCCGACGATCGCGGTGGCGATCACGCCCGAGCCCTCCGCCGCACGCTTGCCGAGACCTTCGGAGGCGAGGCTGAAGATCGTCGGGAACATCACCGCGTTCATCAGGCCGATCGCCAGCAGCGCCCAGCCCGACAAAGCGCCCTCGGTGTTCGCCGAGATCAGGATCAGCGCCAGCGTGCCCGTCGCGACGCCCGCGAGGACCTTGCCCGGCGACACCTTGTTCAGCACGTACGCGCCGATGAACCGGCCGACCAGCGCGCCGCCCCAGTAGAACGGCACGTGCTTGCCCGCGGCGACGTCGCTCAGGCCCATCACGCTCGGCTGCATCAGGTAATTGACGATCAGCGAACCTACCGCGACTTCGGCGCCGACGTACAGGAAGATGCACGCCGTCCCCATCGCGAAGCGCGGACGCTTCAGCAGCGTGAATGCGTGGAAAATGCTGCCGGTCTGGTCCTGCTCTTCGTTGAGCCGGTTGCGGCGAGTCCACACGACCGCAGCGACGATCAGCAGCGCGATCGCGAGGCCGATATAGGTGTGCACGACGGTCCGCGACGATTCCGTGCGGTACGCGTCGAGCGCGGCGCCGGTGAGCGTCGAGGAGTCGACCGTCGCCAGCCCGCCGAGGATCAGCGCGGAGCCGACATACGGGAAGATCGTGGTGCCGAGCGAGTTGAACGCCTGCGCGAACGTCAGCCGGCTCGACGCCGACTTGGGGTGGCCGAGCGCGGAGATCAGCGGGTTGGCGACGACCTGCACCACGGTGATGCCCGCGCCGAGCACGAACAGCGCGAACAGGAACATGCCGAAGCTCGCCTGCCCTGCGGCGGGGATGAACAACAGGCAGCCCGCGGTCATCGTCACAAGGCCGATCGACGCGGTCCGCATATAGCCAGCCTTGCGCACGATCGCGGCGGCGGGGATCGAGAATAGCGCATAGGCGAGGAAGAACGCCGACTGGACCAGCATCGCGGTCGCATGGTCGAGCGTGAAGAGCTCCTTCATCTTCGGGATGATGATGTCGTTCAGCGAAGTAATGCCGCCGAAAATAAAGAATAGCGCGAACACGAACACGCGCAGGTCGGGCGCATCGTAGCCGTGGCTGGCATCGCCCCCGGCTGCGGCGGTGGATTTGGTATCGACGTGCATCTGTATTGCGCCCTCTCGCGGTATTATTCGTGCGACATAAGCCGGGGGCCGCCGCGTGGCAATGCCGGTTGGTGCGATCCCGTGCGGCGCGCTAGGACGGCGGGCATGAGCCGCTTCACCGTCAACAACGAGCCGATCGAATACCGGCTCGATAACGATACGCCGCTGCTGTGGGCGCTGCGCGATGCGTCGAACCTGACGGGGACGAAATATGGCTGCGGCACCGGCCATTGCGGTGCATGCACGGTCGATATCGATGGGCGCGCGATGCGGAGTTGTCGCGTACCGATTGGCTCGATCGAGGGCGCGTACGTGACGACGATCGAGGGCCTGTCGCGTGAACGCAATCATCCGGTGCAATTGGCGTTTATCGCGGAGGCGGTGCCGCAATGCGGGTTCTGCATTCCGGGGATGATCATGGCGGCGGCGGCGTTGCTGAAGCGCAATGCAGATCCGAGCGAGGATCTGATCCGCGAGCAGATCACCAATGTGTGTCGGTGCGGGGTGTATCCTCGGGTGGTCGAGGCGGTGCAGCGTGCCGGGCGGGCGATGCGCGGGGAAGAGGTGATCCCCGCGGGACCGAGGCCGGGAATCGATCCGGCGGACTCCGCTCGGCTGGTGCCTGCGCTGGTGCCCCCGCCGGCGCGGTAGTGGGCGCGCTCAGAATTAAGCCTGTTCTCCCGCGAAGGCGGGAGTCCAGTCTGGGCTCCCGCCTTCGCGGGAGAACAAGGAGGAGCGACACCCGCACGGTAGTTCGGCACCCCACCCAATCGCAGCCGGTGTAACGGTCGTCGCCCCACAATACCACCCCGGCGAAGGCCGGGGCCCAATTGGAACGTCCGAGGTAATGAACCGCGCGCTTCGTTACTCGCCATCCCCAATTGGGCCCCGGCCTTCGCCGGGGTGGATACTTTTAGACGAGGTGACAACTATTCCCCCCAACCTGTCTAATCGCTGACGAACCCATTCAGCCTCCCCACACACCGATACCTCTAGACCGTACCCATCATAGGAGCCGGCTCGTGCGCCGGCAGTCGAGGACCACCGCGATGACGGGCAAGTTACTCAAACTCTTGATGGCAGCGTCGGCGCTGGTGCCGGCCACCACGATCGCGACCGCCGCCACCGCGCAGCAGGTGGACCAGGACCGCGGCGACCGCGGTAACGATGGTCCGCGCCAGGATCGTGGCCAGCGCCCCGATCGCGGTGCCCGCCCCGACCGCGGATCGCGCCCGGATGGCCAGGCCTTCCAGCAGCAGCGTCCCGACCGTCCCGCCGCGCCGGACCAGGGCCAGCGCCCGCAGCGCGCCGACCTCGGCGTACAGGCTCAGGTCCGCGGCGAGGGCCCGGATGGTCGCGGCCGGCCCGACTGGAACGGTCAGCGTGGCAACAGCCAGGGGTGGAACGGCCAAAACCGTCCCGGCCCGCAAGCCGGTCAGGATCGCGGCGGCTGGAACCGCGACCGAGGTCGCCCCGGGTTCGATCGCGGCAACCAGCAGGCGGATCGCGGCCAGTTCGACCGCAACGGACGTTATGACGGGCGCGCCGACAACCGCGGCGACTGGCGCAACCGCGGCCGCGACGGCTACCAGAACCGCCAGCCCAACCGCGCGTACGGCAACGTCCAGGGCTATGGCCGCGGCGGCTACAACCAAGGCTACAACCAGGGCGGCGCTTGGAACCGCGGCTGGCGCAACGACAACCGCTACGCCTGGAGCAACTACCGCGCGTCGAACCGCGGCGCCTATCGCCTCCCGCGTTACTATGCGCCGAGCGGCTGGGGTTCGGGCTATCGTCGCTTCGGCGTTGGCTTCTCGCTGAACAGCATTCTGTACAACCAGAATTACTGGATCCAAGACCCGTACACCTACCGCCTGCCAGAGGCGTACGGCCCGTATCGCTGGGTGCGCTATTACAACGACGCGTTGCTGGTCGATCTCGACAGCGGCCGCGTGGTCGACACGGTGTACGACATCTTCTGGTAGGCGCCCCCTGTAAGAATTGCGCCTACCCGTCACGCAGTAACAGGGGAGAGCCCCGTGGTGACAGACGTCGCCGCGGGGCTCTTGCGTTTCCCCTCTTGCCTTTCGGGGCGAGTTCGCCAAATCCTGCGGCGTGGGTATCTTTTCAAAAGCCAAGAAGGTCGATCCGGCCATGGCCCTCCGCCAGGCCGCCGGATCGCAGGTCGCCGCCCGACTGAACGCCAATCCCGCGGTGCAGCGCATCGCGATGGACACGGTGCAATTCTATTACCAGTCCGACTTCCTCGATCTCGAAGACCTGCAAGCAGCTGATCGCGATGATCGATTCCAAACGGCGACCATCGACCTTGCTGTCCGATCGCCCGAACAGCAGCTTCCGCACCTCGGAAAGCTGCGACATGGATCGCTGGTCGCCCGACGTGCAGCCGACCGACGAGGCGATCGCGACGCTGCTCGGGATCGACCTGCTCCACGGCGAGACGATGCAGGGCCAGCGCTACGCCCCCGGCCAGCAATTCCGCGCGCACCACGATTATTTCCACGAGTCCGAAAGCTATTGGGCGAAGATGCAGGAGCAGGGCGGCCAGCGCACCTGGACCGCGATGGTATTCCTCAACGACGTCCCCGAGGGCGGCGCGACGTGGTTTCCGCAGGCCGGCATCAAGATCGCCCCAAAACGCGGCATGCTGCTCGCGTGGAACAACATGAACCCGGACGGGACACCGAACGGGCTGACGCTGCACGAGGGCATGCCGGTGATGGAGGGCGTGAAGTATATCGTGACCAAGTGGTTCCGCGAGCGGCCCTGGATCAAGTGACGAGCCTTGGGGTGGCGCTATTCTATTCCCCTTCCGTTCGTCCTGAGTAGCCGTCGAGTAGCTGCGTAAGCAGCGTATCGAGACGGCGTATCGAAGGACAGGTGGGCGCGCAAAACACCTGCTTCGATACGCACCCTCGATACGCTTCTGCGAAGCTACTCGGTCGCTACTCAGCACGAACGGGTGGGATTAAAGGTCGTAACCCATAAACTTGTTTCCCCGCGAAGGCGGGGACCCAGACTGGACTCCCGCCTTCGCGGGAGAACAAGATGCGGGCGAGTCAGGCCGTGGAGCGAAGATCGCAACCACGTATCCCTCCCCGCTCGACAATCCCCCCGCAGCCACTACGTCCGAGGCATGACAGTTCTCGGCGTAACCTCTTCGATCCTCGGCCAACCCTGGCGCTGGCGCGCGCTCGCCGCCGATGCCCGTAATGACTCTGGCGGAGACGGCTTTGGCGTCGGCGGTTCGGGCGACGACCTCGTTACCCAGCTCCTGCTCGCCCGAGGCTGCCCCCGCAACGCGCTCGACGCGCACCGCACCCCCTCGATCCGCGCGTTCATGCCCGATCCGTCGATCTTCCGCGACATGGACCGCGCCGCCGAGCGCCTCGCCGACGCGGTCCAGACCGGCGAACAGGTCGCAATCTTCGGCGATTACGATGTCGACGGCGCCACCTCCGCCGCGCTGATGGTGCTGGTCCTGCGCGATCTCGGCATCGAGGCCCGCCCGTACATCCCCGACCGTCTACTTGAAGGCTATGGCCCCTCGGGCGAGGCGCTGGTCCGCCTCGCCGGCGAAGGCGCCACGCTGATCGTCACGGTCGACTGCGGCGCACAAGCCTTCGACGCGCTCGACGCCGCGCGCGACGCGAAGGTCGACGTGATCGTCATCGACCACCACAAATGCTCGACCGCGCTCCCGCACGCGCTGGCGCTGGTCAACCCCAACCGTCTCGACGAGACCGAGGGTGCGGCGCACGGCCACCTCGCCGCGGTCGGCATGTGCTTCCTCGCCGCCGCCGCGCTCGTCCGCACGCTCCGCGCCCGTGGCTTCTTCAAGGACCGCGCGGAGCCCAAACTGATCGACCTGCTCGACATCGTCGCACTCGGCACCGTCGCCGACGTCGCGCAACTACGCGGCCTCAACCGCGCGTTCGTCTCGCAGGGCCTGAAAGTCATGGGCGCGCGCAAGAACATCGGCGTCGCCGCGCTGATCGAAGCCTCGCGCCTGACGCGCAACCCGACCTGCACCGACCTCGGCTTTGCACTCGCCCCCCGCATCAACGCCGGCGGCCGCGTCGGTCGCGCCGATCTCGGTGTCCGTCTGCTCACCACACAGGACCCCGACGAAGCGCGCGCGATCGCCACCGAACTCGACCGTCTCAACGAAGAGCGCCGCGCAATCGAAACGGCCGTCCAAGAGGCTGCCGACCTCCTTTCCTGCCGGGACCGCGCCGTCGCCGTCGTCGCGGGTCACGGCTGGCACCCCGGCGTGATCGGCATCGTCGCCGGTCGCCTGAAAGAAAAACTCGGACGCCCGTCGATCGTCATCGCGATCGACGAGAACGGCATCGGCAAGGGCTCCGGCCGCTCGATCCCCGGCGTCGACCTCGGCGCAGCGGTCATGGCCGCACGCGAACACGGCCTGCTCGTCGCTGGCGGAGGCCATGCGATGGCCGCCGGCCTGACGATCAGCGAGGCCGCGATCCCCGCCTTCACCGACTTCCTCGAAGAGCGCCTCGCCGCCGCGGTCGAGCGCTGGAACGGCGACCGCGCGCTGCTGCTCGACGCGGTCTTGGCGGCGGGCGGCGTCAACCCCGGCCTCGTCGAATCGATGGAAGCCGGCGGCCCCTACGGCATGGGCTGGCCAGCCCCCGCGTCGCGATGGGCCCGGTCCGTGTCATCAAGGCGGATATCGTCGGCAACGGCCACGTCCGCACGATCGTCGCGGGCGACGACGGCCGCAGCATCAAGGCGATGGCCTTCCGCTCAGCCGAATCCGCACTCGGCCAGGCCCTGCTCGGTGCCGCCCCCCACCGCAAACTCTGGCTGGCGGGCCGCGCGAAGATCGACGACTGGTCCTCGCGCCCCTCGGCCGAGCTTCATGTCGAGGACGCAGCGTGGGCAGACTAAATTCTTGTATCGAAACGCTTGACGCCTCGCCCCCTTCCCCTTAGTCGGCCTCCACCACGCAGGCCCCTTCGTCTAGCGGTTAGGACGCGGCCCTTTCACGGCTGAAGCACGGGTTCGATTCCCGTAGGGGTCACCATCGGCTGAAAACAGGCGGTTTTGGTGAGTGAATTTAGAGCGGTTGCCCTCGACATCGGAATGATTTTGCTCCCGGTCTTCTGGCGGGCGGTTTCCGCGAATTACTGTCAAGGACATGCTGCGACCACACGGGAATCGTGCCGTCTACGTTGCGCGGTCGAGTATCCGCCGTGCCTGCTTTAGATGTGGTGCGTCCACCATCCGACCATCGATCTGCAATGCGCCCGCCTCCGGCTGTGCAGCGAACGCAGCGACGATCTCTCGCGCGTGTGCGATCTGCGCCGCATCGGGCGTGAAGGCAGCGTTGATCGTCGCCACCTGCGCCGGGTGGATCGCCATCATGCCCGTAAAACCATCGCGCGCCGCGCGCTTCGCATATGCCGCCAGCCCCTCGACATCGCGAAACGCGGGGTAGACCGTCTCGATCGCCGATACCTCAGCCGCATGCGCGCCGAACAGCGCGAGCGACCGCACCATCTCATACGGCGCGGTATAGCGGCCGTCGTCCTCGCGCGAGGTCGCCGCACCGATCGCGGCGGGCAGGTCCTCCGCCCCCCAGGTCAACCCGGCGAGCGCCACGCCACACCCAGCATAGCTGCCGAGTTGGAAGATCGCGGCCGGGGTCTCGGTCGCGATCGGCAGGATCGGCGTGTCGATCCCTGCCTCGGTTAGCCGCTCTGCCAGCAAGCGAACGCTGGCCGCCCCTTCCGCCTTGGGCAGCACGATTGCGTCCGGCGACAGGCCGCGCAGCGCCACAAGGTCTTCGCTGCTCAGATCGGTATCGAGCGGGTTGATCCGAACGAATACCGCGACCCCGCCACGCTCCGCGCGCAACCGCGCCGCGACCGCCGCCCGCGCGACGTCCTTGGCCGATGCCGCCACCGAATCCTCGAGATCGAGGATCAGCGCGTCGGCACCACTGGCCGCGGCCTTGTCGAACCGTTCGGGCCGATCGCCCGGCACGAACAGCAGCGATCGCAGCCTCATGCCGGCGACCGCTTGATCAGCGCGCTGCGCAGGCACTGGCACACGATCTCGTCGCGCTGGTTGAGCAGGCGGTGCGCGAAGGTGACGATCCCCGCATCGGGTCGCGACCGGCTTTCCTTGAGCGCATGCACCTCGGTCTCGGCGCGCAGCGTGTCGCCGATGAACACCGGCTTCGGCATCACGAGTTTGTCGTAGCCAAGGTTGGCGACCAGCGTGCCGAGCGTGGTGTCGCCGACCGACAGCCCGACCATCAGTGCGAAGGTGAAGGTACCGTTGACCAGGATTTGGCCGAACTCGCTAGCGCGCGCGGCCTCCGCGTCGAGGTGCAAGGGCTGCGGGTTGTGAGTCATCACCGTGAACAGCAGATTGTCGGTCTCGGTCACGGTGCGGCGGATCTCGTGGACGATCGTGTCGCCGACCGTCCAGTCGTCGTAAAAACGCCCGGCCATCATTCGCTCCCCTTATCGATGCGCGCGAGCATCGTGCCTTCGGATACCTGCGCGCCTTCGGTTACCTTCAGTTCGGCGACGACGCCATCGAACGGCGCGAGCAACGCCTGCTCCATTTTCATCGCCTCCAGCACCAGCATCCGCTGGCCCTTGGTCACCGCCTGCCCGTCCTCGACCAGTACAGCGATGACGCGGCCCGGCATGGGCGCCAGGATCGCACCATCGCCCTCGCCCGCCCCGGCGATATGGTCGGCACGGCGCGGACCGAACGGCCATGCCTCGCCGTCGAGGAACAGCACGCCGTCCGCAACGACCGCCGCCGACGCCTGGTCGCCGGTGACGAGATACGGCTTTCCCGCAACCTCGACCGTAATCTGCGAGGACGGCGCCGCATTGGTGCGGAACCCACGCAGGCTGGTCCAGGGATCGCCGTTCACGGCAGGCAGGATAGCCGCCGCTGCCGCCGCCAGTACGGCCGGCGAAGGCTCTGTCGCCGAGATCAGCGCATCGGCATGACGCTCGATGAACCCGGTATCAACCCGCCCCGCGACGAAATCGGGATGCGCCGCCGCACGCGCCAGGAACGCGGCGTTGGTCCTGACCGGCCAGACCTGCGTACCGCGCGCCGCCGCCGCCAGCTTGCCAGCCGCTTCGCGCCGCGTCGCCCCGTGGACGATCAGCTTGGCGATCATCGGATCGTAATAGGGCGTAACCTCACCGCCTTCCTCGACACCGCTATCGATGCGGACGTCGGCGGGAAAGCGCAGCCGGTCGAGCGGCCCGGTCGACGGCAGGAACCCGGTGCTCGGGTTCTCGGCATAGAGCCGTGCTTCCATCGCCCAGCCGGTGATCGACAGCTCGTCCTGCCGCTTCGGCAGAGGTTCGCCGCTCGCGACGCGCAACTGCCACTCGACCAGGTCCTGCCCGGTGATCGCCTCGGTCACCGGATGCTCGACCTGGAGCCGCGTGTTCATCTCCATGAACCAGATGCGGTCGGCGCGCAGGCCGTCCGATCCGTCGGCGATGAACTCGATCGTTCCCGCGCCGACATAGTCGACCGCACGCGCCGCCTTCACCGCCGCCTCGCAGACCGCGGCGCGCGTCGCGTCATCCATGCTGGGTGCGGGGGCTTCCTCGATCACCTTCTGGTGGCGGCGTTGCAGCGAACAGTCGCGCTCGAACAGATGGACCGCCTGCCCGTGCGTGTCGCCGAACACCTGCACCTCGATATGCCGCGGCGAGAGGATGTATTTCTCGATCAGCACCTGCGTGTTGCCGAACGACGCCGCGGCCTCGCGCTTGCAGCTCTCCAACATCTCGGCGAAGTCGCCCGCGGCATCGACCTTGCGCATGCCCTTGCCACCGCCGCCCGCCACCGCCTTGATGAGCACCGGATAGCCGATCGCGTCGGCCTCCGCTTGCAAGCGCTCAGGTGACTGGTCCGCCCCGAGATAACCCGGCGTGACCGGCACACCCGCGGCGATCATCCGTTCCTTGGCGGCGTCCTTCAGCCCCATCGCGCGGATCGCCGCGGGCGGCGCACCGACCCAGACGAGACCGGCGGCGATCACGCTCTCGGCGAACTCGGCATTCTCCGACAGGAAGCCGTAGCCGGGGTGGATCGCCTCCGCACCGGTGGTGCGCGCCGCCTCCAGCAGGCGGTCCTGCCGCAGATAGCTGTCGGTCGCCGCCGCGGTGCCGATGCACACCGCCTCGTCGGCCTCGCGCACGAACGGCATGCCTGCATCGACGTCGGAATGCACCGCGATCGTGCGGATGCCGAGCCGTCGTGCGGTGCGGATGATGCGGCGGGCGATCTCGCCGCGATTGGCGATAAGGAGACTCTGGATCATGCTTAACTCTCCAGTCGCAGGGCGACGGCGTCGGTGCCACGTTCGGCGACCGCGTCCAGGATGACGGTGACGATACGGTCGAACCGCGCGCCGATCGTCGCGCGCGCCGCTGCGGCGTTGACGATGTGCAGGCGGATCGGCGGCGCGACGACTGCTACGAGCAGATCGAACAACGCGTCGAGACTGCCGCCATACCACTCCACGCCCGACGCCTCGCGGATCAGCGTATGGAAGGCCGCTTCGTCGGCGACCGTCGCGCCGTCGATGGTCAGGTCCATGCCCATCACATCCGGAACAGGCCGAACTGCGCGCGCTCGGGGATCGGCGCGTTCAGCGTGGCGGAAAGGGCGAGACCGAGCACATCGCGGGTCTGCGCGGGGTCGATGATACCGTCGTCCCACAGCCGCGCGGTGGCGTAATAGGGATTGCCCTCGTCCTCGTATTTCTGGCGGACCGGCGCCTTGAAGGCCTCGGCCTGCTCAGGCGTCCAGCTGTCCGCGTCGCGGTGGACGGTCGCCAGCACGCTCGCCGCCTGCTCGCCGCCCATTACCGAGATCCGCGCATTGGGCCAGGTGAACAGGAAACGCGGGGCAAACGCACGCCCGCACATCCCGTAATTGCCCGCGCCGAAGCTGCCGCCGATCAGCACGGTGATCTTTGGCACCGACGCGGTCGCCACCGCCGTCACCAGCTTGGCGCCGTTCTTGGCGATCCCCTCCGCCTCGTATTTGCCGCCGACCATGAAGCCGGAGATGTTCTGGAGGAACAGCAACGGCACGCGGCGCTGGCAGGCGAGCTCGATGAAATGCGCCCCCTTCAGAGCGGATTCGGAAAACAGCACGCCGTTATTGGCAAGGATCGCGACCGGCATCCCCCAGATCTTTGCGAACCCGCACACCAACGTGGTGCCGTACAACGCCTTGAACTCGTGGAACTCGGAGCCGTCGACGATCCGCGCGATCACTTCGCGCACGTCATACGGCGCGCGAACGTCCTGCGGCACGATCCCGTACAGCTCCGCCGGATCGTATTTGGGTGCGCGCGGGGTGGCGATCTCGACATCGACAGACTTCGGACGGTTCAGCGTCGCGACGATATCGCGGACGATCAGCAGCGCGTGTTCGTCATTCTCCGCGACATGATCGACCACGCCCGACTTGCGGCCATGCGTTTCCGCGCCGCCCAGTTCCTCGGCGGAGATCACCTCGCCCGTCGCCGCCTTCACCAGCGGCGGGCCGGCGAGGAAGATCGTCCCCTGGTTGCGGACGATCACGCTCTCGTCCGACATCGCCGGCACATAGGCGCCGCCCGCGGTGCAGCTTCCCATCACGCAGGCGATCTGCGCGATCCCCTCCGCGGACATCTGCGCCTGGTTGAAGAAGATCCGGCCGAAGTGATCGCGGTCGGGAAACACCTCCGCCTGATGCGGCAGATTGGCGCCGCCGCTATCGACCAGATAGATGCACGGCAGGCGGTTTTCGCGCGCGATCTCCTGCGCGCGCAGATGCTTCTTCACGGTCATCGGGTAATAGGCGCCGCCCTTCACGGTGGCGTCGTTCGCGACGATCATGCACTCGCGCCCCGACACGCGACCGATCCCGGCGATCATCCCCGCACCGGGCGCGCCGTCGTCGTACATGCCGTTCGACGCCAGCGCGCCGACCTCCAGGAACGGCGAACCCGGATCGAGCAACCGCTCGACGCGGTCGCGCGGCAACAGCTTCCCGCGTGACACATGCCGCGCACGATGCTGTTCCGACCCACCCAAGGCGGTCTTCGCGATGGTCGCGCGCAGCGTCTCCGCCAGCGCCCGGTTATGCGCGGCGTTCGCCTGGAACGCCTCGGACGTCGCATCGACCTGTGTCGTGAGCGTCGGCATTACTGGGCCTTAGGCGCGTCGTGGCCGATCAGCTCGCGCCCGACCAGCATCCGGCGGACCTCGTTCGTCCCCGCACCGATATCGAGCAGCTTCGCGTCCCGCCAATAGCGCTCGACCGGCCAGTCCTTGGTATAGCCCGCCCCGCCCAGCGCCTGGATCGCCTCGTTCGCGACCTTCACGGCGTTCTCGGACGCCAGCAGGATACAGCCCGCGGCATCGAACCGCGTCGTCTGACCCGCGTCGCACGCCTTGGCGACCGCATAGACGTACGCGCGAGACGAATTGAGCGCGACGTACATGTCCGCGATCTTCGCTTGCATCAGCTGGAACTCGCCGATCGGCCGTCCGAACTGCTTCCGCTCGCGAACGTAAGGAAGCACCACGTCGAGACAGGCCTGCATGATCCCGAGCTGGATGCCCGACAACACGACGCGCTCGTAATCCAGCCCCGACATCAGCACGCCGACGCCGCCGTTGAGCGGGCCCATCACTTGGCTCTCCGCCACGAAGCAATCGTCGAACACGAGTTCGGCGGTCGGCGACCCACGCATCCCGACCTTGTCGATTTTCTGCCCGATCGAAAAACCCACGAAATCCTTCTCGATCAGGAACGCGGTGATGCCCTTCGATCCCGCATCGGGGATCGTCTTGGCGTACACGACCAAAGTGTCGGCATACGTCGCGTTGGTGATCCAGAACTTGGTGCCGTTCAGCCGCCAGCCGCCCTCGACCTTGTCCGCGCGCAGCTTCATCGACACGACGTCCGAGCCTGCGCCCGCTTCCGACATGGCAAGGCTGCCGACATGCTCGCCGGAGATCAGCTTGGGCAGGTATTTCGCCTTCTGCTCGGGCGACCCCCAGCGGCGGATCTGGTTGACGCACAGGTTCGAATGCGCGCCATAGCTGAGCCCGACCGATGCGGACGACCGGCTGATCTCCTCGCACGCGATCAGATGCTCGAGATAGCCAAGCCCGAGCCCGCCATCCTTTTCCTCGACGGTGATGCCATGCAGCCCGAGCGCGCCCATTTCGGGCCATAGCTCGCGGGGAAAACGGTCCTCGGCATCGATGCGCGCCGCGATCGGCTCGATCCGGTCGAGCGCGAACCGCCGCGTGGTGTCGCGGATCGTGTCGGCCATCTCGCCGAGCCCGAAATTCAGGTCTGCCATCATCATCTCCTGTCGATCTTTTGACGACTATCTACGGGATTGCCCGATCGCTGGAAAATTGAAAGATCGCGATCAACGCTATAGATAATGCCTATGATCGATCGTTATCATCTGCGGTATTTCCTATCCGTCATCGATACCGGCAACTTCTCGCGCGCGGCGGCGGCCTGCAACGTGTCGCAGCCTACTTTGTCGGTCGGGATCGCCAAGCTCGAAACCGCGCTGGGCCACCCGCTGTTCAACCGCACCAACCGACGCGTCGCGCTGACCGATGCCGGCGCGCGGCTAGTCTCCCATGCCCGCACGATCGAGGCGACCTTCGCCGCTGCCGAGCGCGAGGTGGTCGGCACGCCAACCCAGCAGACGCTGCGGCTCGGCGTGCTGGCGACGACGCCACGTCGCTGGATCGAGGATTTCCTCCGCGAGCATCGGTCGCGTGGCGCGGGCAGCCAGATCGAGATCGTCGAGGGCAAGGAGCGCGACCTGCGCGAGCGGCTCGCGCGCGGCCGGATCGACGTCGCCTTGATGCTCCTGCGCGATGGCGACGATTACGCCAGCCAACGGCTCTTTACCGAGGGCTACAGCCTCGCTCTCGGCACCGCGCACCCGCTCGCGGGTCGCGACGTGATCCGTGCGGAGGAGCTCGGCAACGACCCGATGATCGTACGTCGCCACTGCGAACTGCTGCCCGAGACCAGCCGCTTCTTTACGACGCGGGGCGTGCGCCCGGTGTTCGCGTCGCGCACGACCAGCGACGACAAGGCGCTGAGCTATGTCCGCGCGGGCCTCGGCATCACGGTGATGCCCGATTGTTTCGGCGAGCCCGGCATCGTCCGAGCACATCTTGAGGGCTTCGACTTCACCCGCGACATCGGCCTCGTCTTCGCCCCGCACGCCGACCCGAACGAGCTCGCGCAATCTCCCACGATCACGGCGCTGGTCGCAGCGGTTCATCCCGACGAAACGCGCTGACTATCGGCAGGTCGAGCACCCTGCCCCGATCCGTGCGACCATGCATTGGCGTTCAGGGCTGCAAGCCGGCGGTGTGACCAAATCGCTTTCGATAGTCCCGCGGGCTCAACCCCATCAGTTTGGAAAATGTCAGGCGGAACGACCCCGGATCGCCATACCCGACATCATACGCGACCTGGTTGATCGGCGTCGTCGTCGTCTCCAGCATCTCCCGGGCCTTTTCGATCCGCAGGCGCTGGTGATATTCGTTCGGCCGCAACCCCGTGGCCCCGTGGAACCGCCGCGCGAACGTACGCAATTCGAGCCCCGACCAACCAGCCATGTCGGTGACGCTCGCCTTGAGCGGGCCGCGCGCATGCAAATGCCGCTGCGTCTTCAGGATCGCGGCATCGCCGTGTCCCATCTCGGGCGAGAAGGTGCTGTAGAAGCGCTGCTCCCGCCCCGGCGGATCGATCATCATGAAGCGCGCGGTCTCCATCATCGCGACAGCACCCAGCAAGCGCCGGACGACGACGAGCCCGAGGTCGGTCCATGCCATCACCCCGCCGACCGTGATCAGGTCGTCCTCCTCGGTCAGCAACGCGTCGAAATCGACCTGCACGGTGGGGAACATCGTCGCCAGATCGGGTGCGCAGATCAGGTGCGTGGTGGCGCGACGTCCGTCGAGCAGCCCCGTCTGCGCCAACAGGAACGTCCCGCCACAGATCGATCCTAGCACCGCCCCCGCCGCATGACGCGCCGTGAGCCAGTCCGACCATTTGCGGTCGGTCTCGATACCCAGCGCAGCGGTCTCGCACGGAGGAATGATGATGACGCTAGGCATGTCCGGTTGGATAGCTGCGCCTGTAACTGTGATCGCGTCGGGGACCGTATCGAAGGTCCGCATGATCCCGCCGGCGCCGGTATCGGCGAAGTGGCTGAGCCGAACGACCGGCGCATCCACGCCCAGACGCACCCGGCTCAGATCGTCGGTGATCCGGAACAGGTCGGTCAGCCCGTGGACGATGCCGAGCATGACCTTGTCCCGCACGACGATGGCGATCTCCACGGGTCGGGGCGCGCGGATGGTTCGGGTCGTCATTTGTCAGTTTTCCCCCGCGTTTTGTCAGTTCGGCCCGTCACGCCCGTAATAGACGCAAGTTAATACACCCATGGCGGCAACACGCCGACACTATTCGGGGATCACACCATGCCGACGCCCAAGCATTCAGGAATACAGCCGCTTCTCAGTGGGTCGCGTCGCGATATTCTTTTGGGAACCGCGATCATATCCGCGCTCGCGCTTGGTAGCGAAAGCATGGCCGGTCCGCTGAAACACGGTCAACACGCTGCAGGAGACAAGACCATGAGCACGATCACCGTCAAGGATGGCACCGAAATCTTCTACAAGGAATGGGGCGCGGGGCAGCCGATCGTGTTTCATCATGGCTGGCCGCTCAGTGGCGACGACTGGGACACGCAGATGATGTTCTTCTCGCAGCAGGGCTATCGCGTGATCGCGCATGATCGTCGCGGACATGGCCGGTCGAGCCCGGCATCCAGCGGCAACGATATGGATACCTATGCCGCCGACGTCGCTGCGGTCACCGCGCATCTGGGTTTGCGCAATGCCATCCACATCGGTCACTCGACAGGCGGTGGCGAGGCGATCCGCTATGTCGCGAAATACGGCAGCAACGGCCGCGTCGCCAAGGCGGTGCTGATCGGCGCGATCCCGCCGCGGCTCACGCGGTCGCCGACCAACCCCAATGGCGTGCCTCCCGAGGCGATCGACGGCATCCGCGCCGGCACCACCGCCAATCGCGCGGACTTCTACAACGGGTTCGCGACCGGCCCGTTCTACGGTTTCAACCGCGCCGGCGCGAAAATCCTTCCCGCCGTCTCCGCCAACTGGATGCGGCAGGCGATGGTCGGCGACATCAAGGCGCAATATGACTGCATCACCGCGTTCGCCGACACCGACTTCACCGCCGATCTGCAATCGATCGACCAGCCCGTGCTGATCCTGCACGGCGAGGACGACCAGGTCTGCCCGATCGACACGACCGGGCGGATGGCGGTCAAGCTGCTCAAGAACGGCTCGATCAAGACCTATCCCGGCTATCCGCACGGCATGGCAACGATCCACGCCGATGTGCTGAACCCGGATATCCTGGCGTTCATCCGTAGCTGAGCGGGACGGCGGACGGGTTATTCCCCCGTCCGCCAACCGACAGATCCTGTTCGTCCATCACGCCGCCGCGTTGCGCGGGCGCGCGGGAGACTCGCCATGTCCTCGACCCTGCCAGACGCCGCGATCCTCGCGGTCGTATCCGACCCGCTATCGCACGGCCAGCTACGCGCCCGGTTCGCCGATCTCACCGAGACACCGGCAATCCTGAAGGCGTTCGACTTCGCACGTGATCGCATGTCACCGGTGCTGTTCAACCACGTCACCCGATCCTGGATATTCGCGGCCAAGATCGGCGCGCGGCGCAACGAACCGTTCGACGCCGAGATCGTCGCAGTGACCACCCTGCTCCACGACCTGGGCTTTACTGCGCACGGTAAGGGCCCACACCAGTTCGAGGTCAACGGCGCCAACCTCGCGCGCGTTCGTGCGCGACCTGGGATTCGATGATCGCCGCGCGCAGCTCGTATGGGATGGGATCGCGCTGCACGTCACCCACTCGATCAGCCTGTTCAAGGAGACCGAAGTCGCCTTGTCGTCGCGCGGCATCGGCGTGGATTTTGGAACCGCCGACTACGCCACGCTGGATCCGGCCGAGATCGCCGCGGTGATCGATGCGGTCCCTCGGCTCGACTTCAAGACCGAGTTCGCCAGTTGCGCAATCGCCATGGCAACAACCCAGCCGGAGTCGACCTACGACACCTTTATCCGCGACTTCGGCGACCGCTATCTCCCCGATCACCACGCCCCGTCATGGGTGGACGCGATCGCCGCCGGCCCTTTTGCGGAATAACTGCCCCTGCCCCGGGGCTCTCATCACGCTCGGACACGCGGGCCGAGCCGCTAAAGCGCGAAGCCAACCACGATCCACGTTTAGGACGTGAGCTTGTCCTTGGTCTCGGGCATCGCCAGCACGTACAGCCCCAGCCCCAGCGCGGCGATCGTCGCCAGCGTCAGGAAGCTGGCGGTATAGCCCGCCCAGACGATGATTGCGCCCGCCAGAGTCGCCGACAGCGCCGCGCCCAAACCCTGCGCACTCGCCACTGCGCCCTGGCTGACGTTGAAGCGGCCGGTGCCCTTGGTCAGGTCGGCGATCACAACCGGGAACAACGCGCCGAAGATCCCTGCGCCGACGCCGTCCATCGCCTGCACGCCGACCAGCCACCATGGATTGTCCGACACGGTGTAGAGCGCACCGCGCGCGGCGAGAAATGCGAAGGCGACCAGGAACAGCGGCTTGGTCCCCCAGCGATCGGTATTGCGCCCGACCACGATCGCGACCGGCACCATCACCAGCTGTGCCGCGACGATGCATGCGGCGGTGAGCGAGGTCGCCTGATCCTTGCCGACGGTCCGCGCGAGCAGCTGGCTGACCGAGGTCAGCATCGCCGCGTTGGCGAGGTGGAACAGGAACGCGGTAAGCGCGAAGATCATCAGCGGCTTGTTCTCGAGCAAGGCCTTCCACCCGCTCGGCTGCTCGCAATCGTCGTCGCCCTCGTCGGGTTCGCAATCGAGCCCGCGCGCGACCGCATTGTCGATATCCTCGTTCTTCAGGCGCGACGCACTGATGATGCTGGCCACGGTCAACCCGCCCATCAGCCAGAACACGACGACCGGGCCGAACTTCCAAGCTAGAACGCCTGCCAGCGCCGCCGAGACCGCGTTGCCGGCGTGGTTGAACGCCTCGTTGCGGCCGACGCGCTTGGCGAACAGCTTGGGTCCGACCAGCCCGAGCGTGATCGCCGAGATCGCGGGGGCGAACACCGCGCCGGCGATCGCCGCGATCGACTGCGTCACGGCGACCGCGGTAAAGCCGCTGACGACCGGCAGCGAGATGCTGCTGAGCGTGACGAGCAACGCAGCGATCATCACGATCCGGGGTTTGTTCTTGGCGCGGTCGATCAGGCTGCCGGCCGGCGTCTGCGAGATCAGCCCGACGATCCCGGCGATCGTCAGGATCGCACCGACGGTCGCCTCGTTCCAGCCATGCGCGGGCCCACGCACCGCGATAAGGTAGATCGCCAGATACGGCCCGAGACCATCGCGGACGTCGGCCAGGAAGAAGTTCAGCGCGTCGAGGGTCCGCGTGGGGACCTTGCCGGACTGCCCGCTTCCACTTGTGATTTCGGGCGCCTTGTCCGCGGTTATGGCCATCAAGAGTCCTTCGAAGTCGCTTTTCGTCGAGCGCTAAAGATCTGGCCGGCGGCAAAGTTTCCGACGCCGAAGAATATATACGATCTGCTTTTCTCAAATGATCTCTTAGGTTAAACCGAAACTGAACGAGTAGGTTCAGGTTCAAATCATGAAGAAAATGTCACGGAACGATGCCTTCATCGTTGCGCTTGGCTGCGAACGGCAGAAATGACTTGAAAGCAACTATAATGGCAGGATGCCTGACCTGGATTCACTTTGGCGACCTGCATGTCGACGACGCCGATGGGTATGAAGGACTGTCGCGATTTCGCGCACTTGTGGCGACGGCGCAGGCGCATATGGGTCGGGGGCCTGAGGGCAGCGCCGTCGATTTCGCATTCCTGCCGGGCGACAATGCCAATCACGGGACGGACGACCAATATGCGCGGATCGCCGACGCGATGACCGGGCTGTCGCTTCCCTGGCATGTGCTGGCAGGCGATCATGATTTCGAACCCGGCGGCCTGACCGCGATGCATGCGATCACGACCAACTTGGCGCCCTATGCCGTCACGATGAACGGCTATCGTTGCTTGTTCCTCGATATCGTATCCGCCGGTGACGGTGGCCCCGACTTCCGGATCGACCCCGACCAGCGGCGGTGGATCGAACGCGAACTGAGCGCCGCGACCGCCGCCGGTTTGCGCAGCGCCGTGTTCATGCATGCGTATCCAGGTGATCTGCGCGACGACCCGGACGGGATTGCCGGGCTGTTCGCCGCACACCGCGTCGCGTTCGTCGATACCGGGCACACGCATTACAACGAGCTGCTCAACGATGGCCGCGTCGTCTATGGCGCGACGCGCTCGACCGGCCAGATCGAAGAGGGCGCACCGGGGTTCTCGGTCGTAACGCTCGACGACGGCGTGCCGAGCTGGCGGTTCCAGGCGATCGACGATCCGTGGCCTTTAGTGCAGATCACCGCGCCCGCCGATCGTCGGCTGATCACCGATCCGGATCACTTAGGCCATGTCCCGAACGGGTCCTTCGTCGTCCGTGCCAAGATCTTCGGCCACCCTGCCCCGACCCAAGCCTTCGCCCGGCTCGACGATGGCGTCGCGGTCGCGATGACGCGCAACGAAGCGGGGCTGTGGGAGGCGACGATCGACGGTGCCGCCGATGGTCTCCACCGGCTGACAGTCCGCAGCGATGGCGGTGAGGACGTGATCGAGATTCTCGTCCGCGCGCCTCGGCCCGTCGACCGCCTCGGACCACCGCGTCTCAAGCGCAATCCGCCAACTGCCCTGGGCCGCGACGTCCACGCCATTGGCGCATGGCCTGAGCGTGGGATCGACGGTGCGCAGCGTGGCCCGAACAAGAACGGCCTGGACTGGTGATCCGCATGACGAGCGACCATGCTCTAGCCGCACGACCGATGGTTTCTAACGGGGTACCCCATACGTGACACACCCCGACATGGTGGCCCGGTACGCGATCTGGGCGATCTGCTTCATCGCGACGTTCGGCGTCATTACCCGGCCGTTCAAGCTTCCCGAAGCGGTGTGGGCCGTGACCGGCGCGGTCGTGCTCATCGTGTTCGGCCTGCTGCCGATCGGCGATGCGTGGACCGCAGTGCTGAAAGGCGGCGACGTCTATCTGTTCCTGATCGGCATGATGCTGCTGTCCGAGGTGGCGCGCGCGGAAGGGCTGTTCGACTGGGTCGCGGTGCACGCCGTCCGGATGGCGAAGGGTTCGACCAGCCGGCTTTTCGCGCTGGTGTTCGGCGTCGGCATCGTCGTCACGACGTTCCTGTCGAACGATGCGACCGCGGTCGTGCTCACCCCGGCGGTCTATGCTGCGGCGAAGAAGGCGAAGGCGGATCCGCTGCCGATGCTGTTCGCGTGCGCGCTGATCGCCAATGCGGCGAGCTTCGTGCTGCCGATCTCGAACCCCGCCAATCTCGTTCTGTACGGTGGCAAGATGCCGACGCTCGGCGCGTGGATGGCGTCGTTCGCATTGCCATCGGTGATGGCGATCGGCGTGACGTTCGCGATGTTGCGCTGGGTCGAGCGCGAGCGGCTGGGCGGAACGTGCGAGACCGACGTAGAAACCACCACGCTACCACGTGGCGGGCTGGTCGCGCTCGGCGGGATCGTCGCGACCGCGGTGCTGCTGATCGTCGCGTCGGCGCGCGGCTATGATCTCGGGCTGCCGACGTGCCTGGCGGGCATCGCGACCACCGCGGCGATCTGCATTGGTGGCCGCAAATCGCCGGTGACGACGTTGCGATCGGTGTCGTGGGCGGTGCTGCCGCTCGTCGCGGGGCTGTTCGTACTGGTCGAGGCGCTGGCGAGCACCGGCGTGATCGCGATGCTTGCGCGCTGGCTGGCGGAAGGTGCCGCTAATTCGCCTGCCGCAACGGCCGGGGTTGCCGGGACGATCCTGGCGTTCGCATCGAACCTGATGAACAACCTGCCCGCCGGACTGATTGCGAGCACCACGCTAGGCCAGGCACATGTCCCGCAGATCGTCACCGACGGGTTGCTGATCGGCGTCGACATCGGACCTAACCTGTCGATCACCGGCTCGCTGGCAACAATCCTGTGGCTCACCGCGATCCGTCGCGAAGGCGAGGATGTCGGCTTCTGGCGCTTCCTGAAGGTGGGCGCGGTTGTCATGCCACCCGCCCTGTTCGCCGCGCTGGGCGCGCGCCTGCTGATCGGCTGATCGCAAGCGCGAAACGACGCGGGCGTTGTCGCCCGCGTCGCGTCTCGGTTCAGGCGCTCAGCTTGGCCGCGGTCTCGGCGATCCGCTTGCCCTGGTAGCGGGCGCCATCGAGCTCTTCCTTGCTCGGCATGCGGCTGCCGTCGCCGTCCGAGATCGTCGTCGCACCGTAGGGCGAGCCGCCCTTGACCGTGTCGACGCCCATCTGCGCCTGGAAGCCATAATCGAGCCCGACGATCGTCATGCCGTGATGGATCAGGTTGGTGATGATCGAGAACAACGTCGTTTCCTGGCCGCCATGCTGGCTCGCGGTCGAGGTAAACGCACCGCCGACCTTGCCGATCAGCGCGCCCGAGAACCACTGGCCACCGGTCGTGTCCCAGAACTGCGCCATCTGCGCGGGCATCCGGCCGAAGCGGGTCGGCGCACCGACGATGATCGCGTCATACTGCTCGAGCGCGGCGGGGCCTTCGATCTCGGCGTGCGCGGTATCGGTCTTGAAATGCGCGGCCTCGACTACCGATTGCGGTGCGGTTTCGGCGACGCGGCGGATATCGACCTCGGCACCACCGGCGCGCGCGCCCTCGGCGACGGCATCCGCCATCTGCTCGATATGGCCGTAGGACGAGTAATACAGCACGAGAACCTTGGTCATTGTCAGTCTCCTAGAAAGTCCGTCACCCCAGCGGACGCTGGGGTCTTCATGAGGCGAGTGCGGCGGCCCGAACCGGGATACCCCAGCGTTCGCTGGGGTGACGGTTAGGTCGCCGCGCGAGTTTATTCCGAGTCGACCAGAACGATCTCGGCATCATCCTGTGCCGTGATCGTGACAGTCTGACCGCCCAGCAACGCCGCGCCGTCGCGTGCGCCGAACGCTTCGTCGCCGATCGTGATCGCGCCGGTCGCGGGCACCAGATACACGTGCCGCCCCTCGCCGATCGCATAGTCGACGCTGTCGCCGGCCTTCAGCGTCGCCGCCAGGACACGGGCATTCGCGCGGATCGGCAACGCATCGCCGTCCCCCTCGAACCCACTCGCGAGCGTCACGAACTGGCCCGAGCGCTCGCCCTTCGGGAACGGCTTGGCACCCCAGCTCGGCGAGCCACCTTTACGCGACGGCTCGATCCAGATCTGGAAGATCGTCGTCGTCTCAGGCTCGAGGTTATACTCGGCATGGCGGACGCCGGTGCCCGCGCTCATCACCTGGACGTCACCCGCCTCGGTGCGGCCCTTGTTGCCGAGCGAGATCCTGATGCGTGATCGCGCCGCTGCGGACATAGGTGATGATCTCCATGTCCTGGTGCGGATGGGGCGGGAAGCCCGAGTTCGCAGCGATCTGGTCGTCGTTCCACACCCGGATCGCGCCCCAGCCCATCCGCGCGGGGTCATAGTAGCTGGCGAACGAGAAATGGTGGCGCGCATTAAGCCAGCCGTGATCGGCATGGCCGAGGCTTTCGAAGGGGCGGCGGTCGATCTTGGTCATCGTCGTGGTCGTCATGAAATGTCTCCACTGGTTGCAGCCAAGATAAGCGCGGCGATAGGAACGTAAATAGAAACGCTGGAAACCGATCGTTTCGGTGCTAGCGTGGCGTCGGTCAGATCAACCACCCCGGCGAAGGCCGGGGCCCAATTGGAAAGGTCGAGATAACGGAGGACTGCGCTTCGTTATCGCCGTCTCTCAATTGGGCCCCGGCCTCCACCGGGGTGGTACATCTATGATGTTTGCGGAGCCCTCCTGATGCGCCTGCCCGATCTCGAAGCCTGGGCGATCTTCGCCAGCGTCGTCGAGCATCGCTCGTTCAGCGCCGCCGCCGATGCGATCGGGCTGAGCAAGGCGACCGTGTCGAAGGCGATCACCCGGCTGGAGGCGCATCTCGGTCAGTCGCTGTTCCACCGTACCTCGCGCAGGCTCGCGCTGACCGAAGCCGGCAAGCCGCTCGCCGAGCACGCCGCGCGCATCCTGGCCGAAGCGCGGCTTGCGGAGGAATCCGCCAACGACGCGGCCAGCGCGCCAACCGGCCGCGTCCGCCTCGCCGCGCCGATGAGCTTCGGCATCACCAACGTCGCGCCACTGCTCGCCGAATTCCTCGCCGCGCATCCCGGGATCGAGGTCGACCTGCATTTGTCGGACGCGCGCGTCGACATCGTCGCCGAGGGGTTCGACGTCGCACTGCGTATCGCCGAACTCCCCGACAGTTCGCTCCGCGCGCGCAGGCTCTGCACGATCCAGGCGCATCTCGTCGCAGCGCCACGCTATCTCGAAGCCCATGGTACGCCGACACATCCCGCGCAACTCGGCGAACACAAGCTGTTCGGCTATTCCAACGTCGTCGGACCCTGGCGCTTTCAAGGCCCAGGCGGCGCGGAGGTTTCGGTGCGCGCGCACGGGCCGTTGACCGCCAACAGCGGTGAGGCGATCATACCGGCGTTGGTCGCAGGGCTCGGTATCGCGCGACTCCCCGATTTCATCATCGACGCGTATCTCGCCACGGGCGCGCTCACGACGATCCTGTGCGACTGGGCGCCTGCCCCGATCGGGTTACATCTTCTGACCCCACCCAGTCCGCTCCGCCCCGCACGTGTCGAAGCACTGATAGAGTTCCTGACGCGGCGACTGCGCGACCCGCTCTGAACGCACCGCATGCGCGGCTGCGGTTCAGCGGCGCGCCTCGTCCCGGCCCCGGCTCGCCCTGACGCGGCCCAGGGCTCACTCAGATTCAGATCGGCATCCTTATGCGGCGACGTGCCGTTCCTGGTGCCGCTTCAAATCGACGTCGGCGCCGAGCGTCGATATGCGCGCAACCGCCAGCGATCGAGATTTTCCTTGTCCACCATCGTTACCGCCGCCGACTATGAGCGGCTGGCCGACGCGGAGCTCAATGCCGCCGCGACTGCCGATACCCTCTCCCAACGTCGGGCGCATCTTGATCAGGCATCGGTCTACGCGACGCTCAGCGAAACGACTCGCCATGACGTCGACCGACAGGTCGACCGACAGACAGCACGCGGTTGATGAAATAATTGCCGATGCCGCGGCACGTTTCGCGTCACGGTGCGGGCTCGCCTGGAATTGTTCGGCAACCTCGCCGCAGTGCCGATCCGCCGGGCGGCTACATTTCCCCTGCACCAAAGCGCGCTTCGATTTCGCCCACCACCGTACAGGGCCTTGAGCCTTAGTTCGAAATTAACCTTTTGCCTTCAGATGTTGTGTGGTTAATAAATCGAAGTCGAGCTGCTGACATGGGGTGTCGGGCGGTCTCGCGAAAAGGGGACGACGCATGCGGGTGCTGCTGATCGAGGACGAGCCGACCACGGCGAAGGCTATCGAGCTGATGCTGACGACCGAAGGGTTCAACGTCTACATCACCGATCTCGGGGAAGAAGGCCTCGATCTGGGCAAGCTGTATGATTACGACATCATCCTGCTCGACCTCAACCTGCCTGACATGCACGGCTATGACGTGCTCAAGCGCCTGCGAGTCGCGCGCGTGTCGACGCCGGTATTGATCCTGTCGGGCGTGAACGAGATGGACTCGAAGGTGCGCAGCTTCGGCTTCGGCGCCGACGATTACGTCACCAAGCCGTTCCACCGCGAGGAGCTGGTCGCGCGCATCCACGCCGTCGTCCGCCGCTCCAAGGGGCACAGCCAGTCGGTCATCCGCACCGGCAAGCTGGCGGTCAACCTCGACGCGAAGACGGTCGAAGTCGATGGCAGCCGCGTTCATCTGACCGGCAAGGAATATGCGATGCTGGAGCTGCTCTCGCTCCGCAAGGGCACGACCTTGACCAAGGAAATGTTCCTCAACCATCTCTATGGCGGGATGGACGAGCCGGAATTGAAGATCATCGACGTGTTCATCTGCAAGCTGCGCAAGAAGCTCAGCCTGGCATGCGATGGCGAGAATTACATCGAGACCGTCTGGGGTCGCGGCTATGTGCTGCGCGAACCCGACGAGGTGCTCGAAGCACAGGTCGCGTAACTCCCCAGTTTTCGGGAGCGCTAGAGGCTGCGGTACCGGGGGTGCCGCGGCCTTTTGTGGGTTTCGGGGACTTCGCTTTATCCTCCCCCGCCAGGGGGAGGTGGCTGGCGCTTGCCAGTCGGAGGGGGAGGACATGGAACAGAGGTTGCGCAGGCCTCCCCCTCCGTCACCTTCGGTGCCACCTCCCCCTTGCGGGGGAGGATTAGGCGTTGCCCTTACTTCTTCCGCCGCAACCGCCGGAACAGGCCGCGCTTGCTGAGCGACTCGAACATCTCCTCCGGCCCTTCGGGATCGAGCACCTCGTTGTCGGCCAGCCACTCCTCGACCGACGTCAGATCGGGCACCTCATAGGGCCGTACCGTCTTGCCTTCGCCGCGCAGCCGCTCGATCGTTTCGATCAGTGAGCCCGTCTCGGCGATCAGATCGGTCACCACCGATACCTCCACACCGAGATGTTCCGCGATCAGCCCATCGCGAATCGCCGCAATGCCCTGCGACGTCGCTTCGTCGCTGGCGCGGATTGCGAGGTCGCATTCGGTATCGAGCCGCAGCGAGCGGTTGTTCATGTTCGAAGAGCCGAGCCGGAACACGTCCTCGTCGGCGATCAGGATCTTGGCATGGCAATAGATCGCCTCGCCCCCCGCGGTGTACGGATGATACATCCGCAGCCGGTTATACGTGTCGCGCCGGTGCAGCGCCTCCATCAGTCGCGCGTGCGGTATCCATCGCGATCGGTTCGAGCCAGCCTTGCGCGGTGGTCGGATTGATGATGACGATCTCGGGGCCGTTGGCTTCGCCGAGCCGCTTGGCGACTGCCTCGGCGATCTTCCGCGACGCGAAATACTGGCTCTCGATGTACAGATGCCGCTTTACGCGGGCGATCTGGCCCAGGAACAGCGCCTCACTCTCGTAGACCGGCTCCTGGTCCGACATTTCGGGTTCGCTGCGCGCGATCGCGACGTCGACGTCGTGGAAATCGACCTCCAGCCCCTCGGGCCAGCTCTTCCCGCCCGGCTTGCCTACCGCCATCTTCATCCCGCCGGCCAGATGCCAACGGCGACGGAACAGCTCGCCCAGCGCATGCGCGATCGGGCCTTGCACCGCGCTGATCGCGTCGTGCCACGGCTTGTACGGCTTGCCGGAGGGCTGGACGCGGTGCGGCTCGTCGTCGCGGTGATCGCGCGTGTCCCAGCGATCGCCGGTCATGTCGATCCCGCCGCAGAACGCCAGCGCATCGTCGATGATGACGATCTTCTGGTGATGCGACGCCGCGGTCGGATGATGCCCATCGAGCTTGGTGTGGATGCGCGGATGTTTCATCCACTTCATCATCGTGAAAATCGTCGAGCCGCGGAACAGCGACTTGATCGCGCCGGTATCCCAGCGCAGCACAAACACTTCGAGCTCGGGCTCGCGCTCGACCAACCACAGCATGAATTCGCCGAGCTTCTTCGGTTCGCCGGGCCGCGCGACGCCAGGTTCGAGCTCGATGCGGGCGTCGAAATCCCAGCCGATCAACAGGATACGGCGCTTTGCCCCCATCATGGCGACACGTGCGGTCCGGAAATACTTCTCCGCATCGACGATCACCGCCATCTGTTCGGCGCGTTCGACCCGCCAGCATTCCGTCCCGACCTGCATTCGCGTCCCTTCGTTGCCCGTCGGCAGTACCCGCGGCCGCGCGATTGGTTGCGGATGCACCCTGTATCGCCGCCCCTCACGCGCCTATCTAACGCGCTGATGCTTCCTCCTACCCAGCCTCCCGCGCAGCGCAAGGTGATCCATGTCGACATGGATGCCTTCTACGCATCGGTCGAGCAGCGCGACGATCCCTCGCTGAAGGGCAGGCCGGTGGCGGTCGGTGGATCGCGCGCGCGGCGTGGTCGCAGCGGCAAGCTACGAAGCCCGCGCGTTCGGCGTACGCAGCGCGATGCCCTCCGTAACCGCGATCCGGCGCTGTCCCGACCTGGTATTCGTGCCGCCGCGGTTCGACGTGTACCGCGGCGTGTCCGACCAGATCCGCGCGATCTTCGCCGACTACACCGCGCTGGTCGAACCGCTGTCGCTCGACGAGGCGTATCTCGACGTGACCGAGGATATCCGCGGCCTTGGAACCGCGGCGGCGATCGCGGAGGAAATCCGCGCCAGGATCAAGGCGGATACCGGACTGACCGCGTCCGCCGGGGTGAGCTACAACAAGTTCATCGCCAAGCTCGCCTCGGATCAGAACAAGCCCGACGGGATGTGCATCATCACGCCAAAACGCGGCGCTGCGTTCGTCCAGTCGTTGCCGGTCAAGCGGTTCCACGGCGTCGGACCGGTCACCGCGCAGAAGATGGAGCGGCTGGGGATCCTCACGGGCGCCGACCTGTTCGCGCAGACGCTGACGTTCCTTCAGGCACATTTCGGGAGCTATGCGGACTATCTCTACGGCGCGGCGCGCGGCATCGACCATCGCCCGGTGCGGGTCGATCGCGCGGCGAAATCGGTCGGTGCCGAACGCACCTTCGAGACCAATCTTACCACCGCGGAAGACCTCCGCGCGGCGCTTCACCGCGTGGCGGATGCGGCATGGGTGCGGATCGAACGGCACGGGACGCGCGGGCGCACGATCACGCTGAAACTCCGCCACGCCGATTTTCGTACGATCACCCGCGCCAGATCGTCGCAGGCTGCAGTGACCAACAAGGCGGCGTTCCTTGCAGCGGGACTCGAACTGCTGATGGCGCAACTGCCGGTACCCGACGGCGTGCGGCTGCTCGGCCTGACGCTATCCGGAATCATGGGCGACGACGACGAGGTGCAACCAAGCCTGTTGTGACCTGTTCGAGCCGGTCCGCGCTACGCCGCGTTGGAGATCGCTGCATCGGCCGCATCCAGCGTCAGTAGCGCGACGGCGCCAAGCCCTGGCCCGTCGCTTTCCAACCGCAGCGTTCCCTTCATCGCAGCCATCGAATTGGCGCACCAGTGGAGCCCGAGCCCGCCCGACTTGTGCGCCCGCGTCGAAAACCCGCGTTGAAACAGCATCGCCCCAGCCTCAGGGGAAAAGCCTTCGCCGTCGTCGCGGATTGCCACGGTGACTCGGCCCTTCGTTTCGGTGATGGTCGCCACGATCGATCCGCTGCCCGTGCCGCGCGCGACGATGGATTCGACCGCGTTGCCGAAGATGTTGCCGATCACCTGACTGAGGATGACCCGGCTCGCCATCACCGGGCTCGGGCCGGCGGGAAAACTGAACGCGATCGAGGTGTCCAGCGAATAGCGCGCGATCGTCGCATTTCGGGCGATGATGTCGCTGACGTCGCACACCTCCAGCGCGGGGCGTTCATGCGCGGCGCGTTGTTGCTGGCCGATGATTTCCAGAACATCCGCCATCGCCTCGCGGCCGATCGCCAGTTCGCGGCGCATGGTCTCGCGGTCGGTGGTTTCGGCGTCGATCGCGGCCGCGACGAACATACTGAGTTTGCGGCGACGTGCATCGGGTATGTCGCCGCGCGCGAGTTCGGCAATCGCACGATCGATCGTCGTCCGGTCGACCGCGGCGGACTGCATAATTCCCTGGCTGAGGATCGTGCTGATCGGATTCAGCGCGTTGCGGACGTTGTGCATGACCGCGACCGCGCTTTCGGTTCGTCCCAAATCGAACGACTGGACTTCGATCTGTTCGCGCAGGTCCTTTAACTGACGCAGCATCGCATTGAAGCTCCTGCCGAGCGAGCCAACCTCGTCGCGCCGGCCGTCCTCTTCCAGCAGCGCTAGCGAGCCCGATGCCCGCACCCGCTGCATGTGGCTTTCGACACGGTGCAGCGGACGCAGCACGAGCCGCTCGATCATCCGCCGGAGCATCACCAGTACCAGCAAGAGCAACATGGTCGAGCCGACAACCGCGAGCAGCAGCATGCGCCGCCCCAACAGCGAGACATCGCGGGGGACGCTGAACCGCGCGCTGGCGACGGCATGACCATCGGCCCCGATCAATGGCACCGCAATCGTCAGCTTCGTGGGGCCGGCGGCAATGGCGACGGCATTGCCGGGCGCTGTGGTGTCGATCTGCGCGCGGGCCCGCAGTACCCTGGACGCTTGCTCGGTCGTCATCACGCGCGCCATCAGGACATAGCCGCGCGGAGTGCCGCTACCGTCCGAACGACGGACGCGGGCAACGCCGATCGCTGCCACCGAGTCGCCGATACGGGCATAGAACCGTCCCGAGCTGCGCCGGCCAAGCACCGTGGCAAGATCGGTTCGCGCGATCATCGTCGTCAGTTGCTGACGCCGGATGTTCGCCTGCTTGCTACCAGCCGCATCGCGCCAGCGGGCGATCACGACGCGGTTGGCGGGGCTGACATAGGCCATGCCGTCGACCCCGATTTCGTACATCGCCTGCGGTAAAAGGCTTTCGCGATCGAAACCGGCGCGTGGGTCGGCCATGTAGGCATAGCTGCCGTTCCAGTCGCCATAGTCACGCACCGCATTTTCGACGTTGGCGGCATAGTCCGATACAGCAGCGCGCGCCCGCGCGACCTGCCCGGCGGTCGCCTTGTCTTCGAGCTGGGTAAAGCTGGGCGTGATGATGCTGGCGAGCAGCAGCGTGATCGCAATCGTCGCGACCAGCCCGACCGCGGTCATGATCATCACCAGCTTGGCACCGAGCGACGAGCGTGTCCGCGTGCGTCCGAACTGCCGGCCCAGAACAGGCGGCAGCCGGCCCATCGCGGCAGACGGCATTAGCCGCGTATCCCGAACGTCTGGCGGATCTTGTGGTCGTCGTTGGACACGTCGTCGCTACCGTCGACCGTGCCGGTCAGCGCCATCTCGAGCGCGCGATCGGCGGTGACCGGGCGCGAGAAGAAATACCCCTGCATATGGCTCGCACCGGCGAGGCGCAGCGCCTGGACCTGCGCCTCGGTCTCGACGCCTTCCGCGATCACGCCGAGGCCGAGGGCGCGGCCGAGATGGATGATCGAATGGACGATCGCGGCGCTTTCACGTTCGCGGCCCATGCCATCGATGAACGACTTGTCGATCTTGAGGCAGTCCAGCGCGAACTTGCGGATGTTGTAGAGGCTCGAATAGCCCGTGCCGAAGTCGTCGAGCGCTATGCGGAAGCCCATTTGCCGCAGTTTGTAGAGCGTTTCGGCGGCACGCTCCGCATCGTCGAAGATCGCGGTTTCGGTAATCTCGATCTGCAGCCGCGCCGGCGCGATGCCAGCGCGCTGAACGCTCTTCATGATGTGCCCGACGAAATTGTGGCGGCGAAACTGGCGCGGGGAAAAGTTCACCGAGACATATTGGCCAGGCCATTGCTTCAGCACGTCGAGCGCCTCGCCCAACACCCAGTCGCCAAGTTCGTGGATGAGGTTCGATTCCTCCGCGATCGGAATGAAGATCGCCGGGCTCATCAGCCCATATTCCTGTGTACTCCACCGGACCAGCGCCTCGAACCCGACCACCTCGATCGCATCGCGGGAGACGATCGGCTGATAGACCAGGCTGAGTTCGCCCCTTTCGATGGCCTGGCCGAGACCGGATTCGACGCGACGGCGAAAACGGATGCCTTCGTCCATGCTCTCGTCGAACAGCCGGACGATGCCGCGCCCGCCGCGCTTCGCGTCGTTGAGGGCAAGGTCGGAACGGCGGATCACGTCGACCGGATCGCCGCCCTGCCCGCCCGCGGTCACGACCAGTCCGGCGGAGGCCCCACCCTGCACCGAATTGCCGAACACCTGCAGACTGACCGAGCACGCGCTGACGATCAGTTCGCAGGCCATCACCGCCGCCGCCTCGCCCGGCGTCTCGAACAGGATCCCGAACTCGTCGCCGCCGAGCCGCGCGACGATCGCTCCCTCGGGCGCAGCCTGATTGAGAATCGCACAGATTTCGCGGATCAGCGCATCGCCGGCGAGATGCCCGAGCGTATCATTGACCAGCTTGAAGCGATCGAGATCGATCATCACGGTGGCGAACAGCCCTTCGTCGCGCGTCCGTGCCGCCAGCGCCCGCAAAAAGGCGAGCCGGTTGGGTGCGTCGGTCAGCGAATCGTGCGTCGCCATGTGCAGCGCGCGACTCTCGTTCGCCGCCAGTTCGGCACCCTGTTCCTCGAGTTGCACGACCTGTGCCGCGAGCAGGTCGCGCGCCGTCGCCAGATCACGATCGTTCCGCCAGCGCTGCGCGAGTGCGGTCGCGGTCTGCAAAATCTCGGCAACCTCGAATGGCTTGGCGATGTAGAAGATCTTGTCGGCGGGGCCGGCGACCTTGCTGATCTCGATCGGCGAGAAATCCGAATAGCCGGTGACGATGACGATGTTGATGTCCGGATCGAGCGCGCGGATGCGTTTCGCGGTTTCGCGGCCATCGATTCCCGGCGGCATCCGCACGTCGATGAACGCAACCGCGAACGGCTCATCGTCGACCACCGCCCGCTCGATCGCGGCGACCGCGTCGAGCCCCTGGTCGCAATAGGTCAGTACGAACGCGGGCGCATCGTCGGTCGCATCGACGCCGTCTTCGCCGAACAGCTCGACCGCCATCGCGTCCAAGGCGGACCCGGTACGCGATCGTGGCCCGGCGAAACTACGCCGGTAGCTGTCGTGCATCGGCGGCTCGTCGTCCACGATCAGAATGCGCATCGGAAACCGCTCCTCGTGAGACACGACCGTCGCCGTCCAGCGATGGCATACGTGCCTCCAGTTCTTGCTACGAAGCGGTAACGAGGTACGGTTAAGACGCCGTAAACGACGTTTCCAGCTGATGGCCAAGAGCCTGTCCGCCGAGCACGATCGCCCCGAGCGGCCCGGCATTGTTGCCCAGCGCAGGCGGCACGATGAACGTGTCGGTCAACGCGACCTCGGGCAGCGTGATATAGCCCCCCAGGCTGCGCGTCATCGCTGCGCGGACGCGGGGGAACAGGTGCGACGCGCCCATCACACCGCCGCCCATCACGATGCGTCGCGGGATCCCGGTCAGCACCAGCGTGTGACACAGCTGCCCCAGCGCATCGGCGACCCCGTCCCAGACCGGATGCTCGGCCGGTGCCTCGTCCGCAGGATGACCAATCCGTGCGGCGATCGCCGGACCGGCGACGAGCCCCTCGATGCAGGCGCCGTGGAACGGGCAATTGCCGATCCAGTCGTCGCCGTGGAACCGCGCAGGCCGGATATGGCCGAGCTCGGAATGCGTCAGCCCGTCGACCGGGCGGTTGTTGGCGATCAACCCCGCGCCGACGCCGGTACCGACGGTCACGTACGCGATATCGGGCAGCCCCTTCGCCGCGCCCCAGAACGCCTCGGCGAGCGCCGCGCCGACGACGTCGCTGTGGAAGCCGGTCGGCACGCCGTACCGGCGCTGCAACCGCCCTGCGACATCGGTGCCCGCCCAGCCCGGCTTGGGAGTCGAGGTGATGTGGCCGTAATCATGCGAATGCCGATCGATCGAGACCGGACCGAAGCTGGCGATGCCGATCGCGACGAACCCGCTCCACCGGTCGAGCACAGCTTCGATCGCCGCCATCGTCTCGTCGGGCCGGGTAGTCGGGATACGCACGGTTTCCTCGATCTGGTCGGGCCCGCGCGCAAGAATACAGATGCATTTGGTCCCGCCAAGTTCGATACCTGCGACCAGAGGTGCTTCCGTCATCCCAAACTCCCAACACGTTGCGGCGGCCCGCTTCCTTTGTGGACGCCACACAGTCAAGGGGGCGCCGACGGGTAATGATGCTAAGCCCACCGAACGCGATCACTGTGAGCGGACAATTCGTTCGCAGTCGATCCGCGCAGTCGTGCGTTCAACGAGTTCGGTTTACGTCAACAGACAGGAATTTCCCGATGGCGAAGAAGCCCGCAAAATTGCCCAAGCTCGATACCTCGGTCGAGGCGCAGCCGCAGTACAAGGTCGAATACCGCGAGATCCAGCCTTACGGCACGCTCAAGCGCCTGCCGATCGCGCTGGAGGACAACGCCCGCGCGCAGAGCGTCGCGACGCTGAACCAGGTGCTCGCGGATACGATGACGATCCGCGACATGTACAAAAAGCATCATTGGCAGATGTCGGGCGCCACCTTCTACCAACTGCACCTGCTGCTCGACAAACATTACGAGGAGCAGGCTGCGCTGGTCGATCTCATTGCGGAACGGATCATGGCGCTTGGCGGCATCTCGATCGCGATGGCGCACGACGTCGCCGAGATGACGACGATCCCCCGCCCGCCCAAGGGCCGCGAGGATGTCCCGACGCAGCTCGCCCGCCTGCTCGAAGCGCACGAGATCATCTTGCGCCAGGCGCATGAGGGCGCGGAAGCCGCCGACGAGTCCGGCGACGATGGCACCAACGACCTGCTGGTGAGCAACATCATCCGCACGCACGAGCCGCAAGTGTGGTTCCTGGCCGAACATCTCGCCGAGACCGAACTCGTCCGCAGTGACAAGTAAGGCGATGTTGCAATCCTCCCCCGCAAGGGGGAGGTGGCAGGCGCCAGCCTGACGGAGGGGGAGGAAAGGAATTACCGCTGTTGCGCGTTCCTCCTCCTCCGTCACCTCCGGCGACACCTCCCCCATGCGGGGGGATTTAAACGCTCGCGTACGCTACTCGACCGTGACGCTCTTCGCGAGGTTGCGTGGCTGGTCGACATCCGTGCCCTTGAGCACCGCTACGTGATACGCCAGTAGCTGCACCGGCACCGCATAAACCAGCGGCGCGATCAGCGGGTGGACCTTGGGCATGGTGATCGTCGCCATGCAGCCTTCGCCGGCCGCCTGGATCCCGTCATAGTCCGAGATCAGCACGACCTTGCCGCCACGTGCCATGACTTCCTGCATGTTGCTGATGGTCTTGTCGAACAGCGGCCCCGACGGCGCGATGACGATGACCGGGACATGCTCGTCGATCAGCGCGATCGGTCCGTGCTTCATCTCGCCAGCGGCATAGCCCTCGGCATGGATGTAGCTGATTTCCTTCAGCTTCAGTGCGCCTTCGAGCGCCAGCGGGTAATCCGTGCCGCGGCCAAGATACAGCACGTCGCGCGCGCTCGCGATCTTGTGCGCCATCGCCTCGATAGCCTCGTCATACGCAAGCGCGCCGTTGAGTGCGGCAGGGGCCTCGGCGAGGTGGCGGACGATCTCGCGCTCCTGATCCCGCGTCAGCAGCCCCTTCGCACGCGCCAGGTTTGCGGCAAGCGCAGCGAGCACGGCAAGTTGGCAGGTGAACGCCTTGGTCGAGGCCACGCCGATTTCCGGCCCGGCATGCGTCGGCAGCAGCAGATCCGCTTCGCGCGCCATCGAGCTGGTCGGCACGTTGACGACGACCGCGATCTTCTGGCCCTCGGCCTTGGCGTGGCGTAGCGCGGCCAGCGTGTCCGCGGTCTCGCCCGACTGCGAGATGAACAGCGCCAAGCCGCCGTCTTCCATCACCGGCGCGCGGTACCGGAACTCCGACGCGACATCGAGATCGACGGGAACGCGCGCGAACTGCTCGAACCAGTATTTGGCGACCATGCCGGCATAGAAGCTCGTCCCGCACGCCACGATCGTCACGCGCTTGATGCTCGACAGGTCGAACTCGGGGATCGGCAGCGTGATCTCGCCTTCCATCCGCTTGAGATACGAGCGGAGCGTCTGCGCGACGACGATCGGCTGCTCGTAGATCTCCTTCAGCATGTAATGCTTGTGGTTGCCCTTCGAGATCACCTCGCCGGTGATCCCGGACAGCGTGATCGCGCGCTCGACGGGCGCGTTGTCGCGGTCATAGACCTGCGCACCGTCGCGGGTCAGCACGACCCAGTCGCCCTCGTCGAGATACGCGATCCGCTGCGTGAGCGGCGCAAGCGCCAGCGCGTCCGAGCCGAGGTACATCTCTCCGTCGCCGTGGCCGACGACCAAGGGCGAGCCAAGACGCGCACCGATCAGCAGGTCGGGATGCTGGCGGAACAGGATCGCGAGCGCGAACGCACCGTGCAGCCGCGGCAGGATCTCGCGGACGGCGGAGACTGGGTCCATCCCCGCCTCGACCTTCTCGCTGACCAGATGCGCGACGACTTCGGTATCGGTCTCGCTGGTGAACACGCGACCGCGCGCGATCAACTCTTCGCGCAGCGGCTTGAAGTTCTCGATGATCCCGTTGTGGACCACCGCGACTTCGCCGGTCGCATGCGGATGCGCATTGTTGGTGGTCGGGCCGCCATGCGTTGCCCAACGCGTGTGCGCGATACCGGTCTTACCGGGCAGCGGATGCGCGGCGAGTTCGTTGGCCAGGTTGACGAGTTTCCCCGACGCACGCCGACGCTCGATCGCGCCGTCATTATCGGTGGCGATACCCGCCGAGTCATAGCCGCGATATTCGAGCCGCTTCAGACCGTCGAGCAACCGACCCGCGACGTCTTCGCCGCTCAGAATTCCAACGATGCCACACATACGATCTTACTCCAGAAACACGCTTATCGGGCAGCCTTACGGGCTATCATCCGCTCGCGGAAGCGCTTGGCCCAAGCGGGTTTGGCGATCTGCTCCGGGCGGACCAACGCGAGTGCGTCGGCCTCGACATCGCTGGTCACGACCGAGCCTGCCGCAACGATCGCGCCCGCGCCGATCGTGACCGGCGCGACCAAGGCCGAGTTGGAACCGATGAACGCCCCCTCGCCGATGACGGTGCGGTATTTAAAATAACCGTCGTAATTGCAGGTGATCGTCCCCGCGCCGATGTTCGCGCCTGCACCGATGTCCGCGTCGCCGATATAGGTGAGGTGGCTGACCTTCGCGCCCTCGCCGATAACGGCTTTCTTGACCTCGACGAAATTGCCGACCTTGGCATCCGCGTGCAGTTCCGCGCCGGGGCGGAGGCGCGCGAACGGGCCGACATTGGCACCCTTGCCGACGGTGGCGCCTTCGACGTGGCTGAACGCGTGAATCGTCGCGCCGTCCTCGATCCGCGCGCCGGGGCCGAACACGACGTTGGGCTCGATCACCACGTCACGACCGAGCTGCGTGTCGTGCGCGAACCAGACGGTGTCGGGCGCGATCAGCGTCACGCCGTCCGCCATCGCCTGTGCGCGACGCGTCGTCTGCCAGGCAGCCTCGACGCCGGCGAGCTCGCCACGGCTGTTGACGCCGGCCACTTCGTCCGCGCCGGTTTCGATGACGGCGGACGAACGGCCGGCGGCGGCGGCAAGCTCGACGATATCGGTCAGGTAATATTCGCCCGCCGCATTGTCGTTGCCGAGCCGGTCGAGCAACGCGAAGAGGTCTGTCGAACGCACCGCCATCAGTCCGGAATTGCAGAGCGTCACAGCACGTTCCGCCTCCGACGCGTCCTTATACTCCACGATCCGGTCCATCCGGCCCGCAGCGTCGGCGATGACGCGACCATAGGCACCGGGATCGGCGGGGCGGAAGCCGAGCACGACCACCGCAGGAATATCGTCGCCGTGCAACCGATCGATCATCCGCTGCATCGTCGCCGCGGTGACCAGTGGCACGTCGCCGTAGAGAATGAGCACGTCGCCTTCGAACCCGGTAAGGGCCGCGCGGGCCTGCGCCACCGCATGCCCGGTACCGAGCTGTTCGGCCTGGAGCGCGGTGGCAATGCCGTGCGGCGCGACCGCCGCCTCGACCTGCTCGCGCCCCGCCCCGGTGACGACGACCGTCTTCGCGGGGTGCAATGCCGCCGCGCTTGCGACCAGATGCAGCAGCATCGGCCGCCCGGCGATCGGGTGAAGCACCTTGTGCAGGTCCGATTTCATCCGGGTGCCCTTGCCGGCCGCGAGGATCACCACCGCGATCGGATGCGCCGGAAACGGTTGGTCGTTGGAATGCGTCGTCATGGAAGGATCGCTGCCACGAAAGCCTTGCCAATTCCATAGCGTCGCTGGCAGGCCCCTGTGCAATGACGCATTTTTATTCGATATCGTCGGGTTCGACCTCGACGGCACGCTACTCGACACCAGTGGAGACCTTGCCGCCGCGGTCAATCATGCGCTCGCCTCGGTCGATCGCCCACAGCTGACCGTCGAGCAGGTCAAGCCGATGATCGGCGGCGGCGCGCGGCACATGCTCAAGCAGGGCCTGACTGCGACCGGCGGCTATGACGAGGCGATGCTCGACTCGCTGCATGCGAAGCTTCTCGCTTACTACGAGGCGAATATCTGCGTGCATACCAGACCGTATCCGGGCGTGATCGAGGCGCTCGACGCACTGGCGGCGAAGGGCGTGACGCTCGGCATCGTCACCAACAAGATCGAGCGGTTCGCGCGGACCGTGCTCGCCGAACTCGGGCTGACCGATCGGTTCGCGTGCATCCTCGGCGGGGACACGCTGACCGAGTCGAAGCCCTCGCCGATGCCGATCCATGCGATGGTGAAGCTGTGTGGCGGCGGCCGCGCCGCGTTCGTCGGCGATTCGGTCTTCGACATCCAGGCCGGACAGGCGGCGGGGCTGCCGGCGATCGCATGCAGCTTCGGCTTCCTGATGCAGCCGGTCGCCGAGCTTGGCGCCGACGCGGTGATCGACGGCTACGACGAACTGATGCCGACGCTGGAAAGGCTCGGCGCATGAACCGGACGACGCTCACGCGCGTCGCGCTGGTCCTTGCGGTGGTGTTCGCGGTGACGATGGCGCTGCTGCCGAAGCCGCCGCACATGCCGACCGACCAGTTCGGCGACAAGTTCGAGCATATGCTCGCATTCGCCACGATGGCGTTGCTGGCGGCGCTCTCGTTCCCGACCGCCCGGCTGTTCCGGATCGGCGAGCGGCTGTCGTTCCTCGGCGCGCTGATCGAGGTGCTGCAGTCGATCCCGTCGCTGCACCGCGATTGCGACATCCACGACTGGATCGCCGATACGCTGGCGATCACGTTGGTGTTGCTGATCGTCTGGGCGGCCCGGCGCGGGCGCGGCGCGCGGTTGCCGTAACGCCGGGCGAGCTGAAGCCCAGCGTCCTCCTCCCGGTCTCCGCCGCCTCCCAATTCCCGTCACCCAATTCCCGTCACCCAATTCCCGTCACCCCAGCGAAAGCTGGGGTATCATCGTGCAGGCCACCGTCGCTCGCCAAACAGGGAGACCCCAGCTTTCGCTGGGGTGACGGCAGGAGGGGACGAGGTGCCGAGTGAGGAAGCGGTCGTGGCGTCTGCGAAGACGGATAGCAGCCAAGCTCACCCCTTCCTGAACTTTGTCCAGAGATGTCGCACCAGCATTGCCGGCGGCATCCGCAACCAGTGCGAGCGGACATAGAAGGCGAACCGGGTCAGCGGGCGCGTCGGCCTGCCCCAACCGTCCCGCGCGGTCAGGCGGCGGATGTAGAGGCGATCGATACAGCGCGTGCGGCCCTCGCCGAACAGCGCATCGGCCAGCCGCAGCGATCGCGCCACCTCCCGGTGCAAACCATGATGAAGCGCGTCCGCGCCAAGCCCATCGGTCCCGAACTCGTCGACCAGACAGCGGATGTCCCACAGGTTGCGCAACCCGCCCGCCAGATCGCCGTCCGCGAACAGGTGCGCCGCGGCGTGGACGATCATACCGTTGGAGGAGAGCGTGCGCAGGCCGTTCTCCAGCGCCACGCTCCCCTCGATCAGCGCCCCCGCATCGGGCGTGATCCGCGCCGTCAACGGCAGGATCGTATGGTGGACGTCGATCATCCGATCGCGCTCGCGGTGGATCAGCGGCGGGAGCTCGTGCATCCAGCGGCGGTAATAGACCTCGTCATACGGGTCGGGCTTCACCCATTCCCACCCCGCCGCAAGCAGCGCCGCCTCGACCGCATCGAGCGAGGCGCGCGGCACCAAAATGTCGAGATCGCCGATCGACCGCCCCTGCCCCGCCGACAACCTCGCCGCGACGAACGCGGTGCCCTTCAGCAGCACGACCGGGCAGTCGACCGCGGCGAGCGCGCGCCGTGCCATCTCCGCCTCCCACAATGCCGCGCGCCTGCCGTGCTCCGCGGCGGCCCGCGCGTCGGCGAGGATCGCCTTCACCGCGTTCGGCATCGCCAGACCGTCGAGCCGCAGCGCCAGTGTCCCGATCAACTGTTCCGCGCGCGCCATCGCCAGCAACGCGGTCCACCCTTCCGCATCGAGCCCGACAACGCTTGACGGATCGGCCAGCGCCCGCGCGAGCATGCGGGCGTCGGTCACAGGTCCGCCCATAAGGCCTCGACCTGTTCGATCGCGCTCGGCCCATCGGGATAGTCCACCGCGATCGCGGGCACGTCGGCGATCAGGCCGGTCAGCGCGCGAAACCCCGCCTCGCCGAGCGCGACATAGTTGGTCGAGGCCTGCGTCATCCGCACGAATGCCTCGCCGGGCTGGACCGACCGCGTCTCGGGCGCGAAGCCGTAGCGCGGGAATACCAGCAACGCCGGCCGCGCAGGCACGTTCATCGCTGCGATCGCCCGCGCATCGGGGACCATGTGGCGGATGTCGCCCTTCGGCGTCGCGCGCAGCAGCGGCCCCATCCGCGCCTCGGGCCATGCCGCCTCGGCCGCGACAATCCCCTCGTTCTTCAGGCTGATCAGCCGCGGGAACGCGTGGACGAGCCCGGTCGCCGGTTCGAGCAGCACGAACTCGTCCCCCATGAACCGCCAGCCCTTCGCCGCCAGCAGCGTCGCGAGCGTCGACTTGCCCGCCCCCGAGATGCCGGTCATCAACAGCGCACGCCCGTCGCGCTCGACTGCCGACGCATGCAGCAACAGATACCGCCGCGCACCCAGCGCCATCTGCAGGTTCATCGCCATCTCGGCGGCAAGCAGCCCCTGGCGCAACGGCAGCGGGGCAGCCTCGGGCAGCATGTAATCACCGCCGATCTCGACCGACGGGCGGAGGAAACGGCGCCAAGGCCGACGCGCGAACAGCCGGACCGTGAAGTCGGGAACGCCGTCCAGCGGCTTGGGATAATCGCGGTACAGCGTCTCGAGGTGCGCGATCGGCGCGCGCCAGTCCGAACCGATGCGGAAGCCGACCGGGCCGATCCGCACGGAGAAGGCGTGCCTCATGCGCGCTCGACCAGCCCGGCCTCCACCAGTTCATCGAGCCGCGCCGCCAAAGCCTCGCGGGTGCCGTCAGTCAGATCATAGTCGCGCCCGAGATGCACGAGCAGCGCATCGAGCGACCGCGCCCCTCCTGCACAGCAGCGAGGATCTGTGGCGCGGGGTCGGTCAGCAGATGCGTGATCCCCGACGCCCGGTGATAGACCGCGGTAAACTCGTCGAGCGGTGCAATCAGCAGGCCATCGCTCGGCGGTGCGCGATAGACCGCATTATCCACGGCCTCAGCCGCGCGGCATCTGCAGCGATGCGAAACAGGTGAAGCCGCCCTGGCCACGCTGCAACCGGCGGATATATTTGACATAGGCGCGGCTGCGCTCCAGAATCGGTCCCGGGCAGCGTGCTGCCATTGGCCATCGCGCGCTTGACCTCTTCGCCCTTGAACGGACGTGGCGACGAGGGAAACGCCCCCTGGTACGCGCGGGAACGACCTTGCCATCGGCATCGATGTAGCTGCCTGCGCGGCTCGCATCGGGGACGGGTATTTCGCAGTTCAGTACCGACCCCGCGGTCTGCGCGAGCGCGGGCCGGATCGACATCACCGCACCGGCCGTCACCGCACCAAGCGCTAGCACGCGCCGCCGCGACGGCACGTCGGCGCTTGCGGCGGCATCCGGGTTAGGCGGGTCCTGAGTGAATCGCGTATCGTCCATGATGCCCCTGCTATAGTGCAGCCCTTTCACAATCCTGAAGCGCTGACAATATAGCCGCGCCGACCGTACCGAACTAGGACGGGCGAGCGCCCAGTCTGTGCGCCCTGGAGATTACAATGCTGTCGGGATTTGGCCTGCGTACCTTCTGGGCGATCGTCGTCGTCGTCGTCGCATCGATCGGCGTGTTCGCGATTACGCGCGACGTGCAGGGTGCGATCGTCGCGGTGGTCGGCGGGATCGCCGCCGCGCTGGTCGCGGCAGGGACTGGCGACGAGGCGCCTGCCCCCGACGATGCGGCGCATACCGCGCCGTCGGTGCTCGACGACGTGCTCGATGCGATCGTCGCGCCGGTGCTGCTGGTACAGGACGGGCGCGTGACGCTCGCCAACCGCGCCGCCCGGACGTTGCTCGGCGCGCATATCCTCGGCGAGGATGCGCGCGTCGCGATCCGACATCCGGCGGCGGCCGAGCGACTGGGGACTCCGGGACCGATCGATGGCGAGCGGCCGATCGAACTGGTCGGGCTCGGCACGCGCGACCAACGCTGGGAGATGCGGCTGAGCGAGGCATCGGACGGACAGCGGATCGTCCACCTCGTCGACCAGACCGGCAACTATGCCGCCGAACGGATGCGGATCGATTTCGTCGCCAATGCGAGCCATGAGCTACGCACGCCACTCGCGTCGATCCTCGGCTTCATCGAGACGCTGCGCGACGAGGCGGGCGAGGATGCGGACGTTCGCGCGCGCTTCCTCAAGGTGATGGACGACGAGGCGCGGCGGATGCAACGGCTGGTCGAGGATCTGATCTCGTTGAGCCGAATCGAGGCGGAGAAGTTCCGCCTGCCCGACAGCGCGGTCGATCTCGCGCAGTTGGTGGAGGATACGCGCGAGGAACTGGCCGACGCAGCGGGTGATCGCGGGCAGGATCTGGTCGCGACGATCGCTTCGGACCTGCCGGCGGTATCAGGCGACCGCGTCCAGCTGTCGCAGATGCTCCACAATCTGATCGGCAATGCGATGAAATACGGTCGCGCGGGGACGCCGGTGACGATCGCGCTGAAACGCGACGATGCCGGCATGATCCGCCTGTCGATCCGCGACGAGGGCGACGGCATCGCGGCGGTCCATATCCCGCGGCTGACCGAGCGCTTCTATCGCGCCGATGCAGGCCGCAGCCGGTCGCTAGGCGGCACCGGGCTCGGCCTCGCGATCGTCAAGCACATCGTCGAGCGGCATCGCGGACGGCTCGATATCGCCAGCCAGGTCGGCGTCGGCACCACCGTGTCGGTCATTCTGCCGCCAAGCGGCGTGGTGGCAAAAGGCGGTGTCATAAAAGGGTAACGCAACTGTCACACAGGATCGCCTTAAGTACCGCTAAGGCCGGTGCATGACGGGAATTCTGGTGCAGCGGTTCGTTCTTCTAGGAGTGTTGGGGGCGGTGACGGGCGCTCTGGCGGCGTGCGTCGATCAGGCGAACGGCGGCGGTGCAGGCTCGCGCGACCAGATCACCGCGGTCGGGTCCTCGACCGTCTATCCGTTCACGACGATGATCGCCGAGCAGCTCGTCGCCAACGATCCCGATGCGAAGGCGCCGGTGATCGAATCGACCGGCACCGGCGCCGGGATGAAGCTGTTCTGCGCGGGAATCGGCGCGGCGCACCCCGATATCGAGGATGCATCGCGGCGGATGAAGGCGAGCGAATATAAGAGCTGCGCCGAGAATGGCGTGCGCGACGTGATGGAAATCCAGGTCGGGATCGACGGCATCGCCTTTGCCGAGGCGAAGAACGGCCCGAAGATGCAGCTGACGCCGACCGACCTCTACAAGGCGCTCGCCGCTAATCCGGGTGGCAAGGTGAACACGGCACGGGTGTGGCGTGACGTGAACCCGGCCCTGCCCGCGGTGCCAATTCAGGTCTACGGGCCGCCCGCAACGAGCGGGACGCGCGATGCGCTCGCCGAGCTAATTCTCACCAAGGGGTGCGAGGCGAGCGATCCCTCGGCCAAGGCGCTCGCGAAGTCCGATGCCGATGCCCACAAGGCGCTTTGCACGCGGGTGCGCGAGGACGGGGTGTATGTGGACGCGGGCGAGAACGACAATCTGATCGTCCAGAAATTGCAGTCGAACCCGAATGCGATCGGCGTGTTCGGGTACAGCTATCTCGAAGAAAACAAGGACGCGGTGAACGGCGTGTCGATCTCGGGTGTCGCGCCGACCTATGCGACGATCGCGGACAATGCGTATCCGGGGTCTCGGCCGCTGTATATCTATGTGAAGAAGGCGCATCTGACCGCGATTCCGGGGCTGCGAAACTTGTTGAAGCTGTATGCGGCGAATTGGGGTGTGAGCGGGCCGCTGGTGAAGCGCGGGCTGATCGCGGCGCCCGCTGCGATCCAGGCGCGATCGGCGGCGATCATCGCGAACGAGACGGTGCTGGATCCGGCGGTGTTATCGTGATCGGTTTCCTGTTCACTACGCCCGCCTTCTTTTCGGTTCCCTCGCGAAAGCGGGGGTCCAGGGGCCAAGCTCGATATCGGAACTTAGCTGGGCCCCCGCGTCCGCGGGGGAACGGGGGTTTGGTGACGTTTGGTTCACACAACAGGGCAACCACCCCAGCGACCGCCGCCACCCCGGCGAAGGCCGGGGCCCAGTTGGGCACCGTTGATTTGGCTGAAGCGGCGCGCCGTTACCTCGACCTTTCCACCTGGGCCCCGGCCTTCGCCGGGGTGGCGGCTGGTGAGGTGGTGCGCATGCGCGCAACGAATCTTGGCGGGCGAGAAGCATAATGTCCGCCATCGCTCTCCTCTTCCTCGTCGCAGGCCTCGGTCTCATCGGCTGGCTCACCGCGCGCGTCCGCGCCACCCGCTTCCGCGCCGGCAGCACCGCCAGGTTCAGTTCGCTCCCCTCGCATCACGGCTGGTACGTCGCGTTGTGGACCGCGATCCCGCCGCTCGTCTTCCTCGTGGTGTGGTCGGTAACGTCGCCCGCGCTAGTCACCGACGCGGTCCTCGCGACCCCGGCGGCCATCCAGCTCCCCCGCCCGGCTTCGACCGCGCCTCAATCCTGTCCGAAGCGCGCAGCCTCGCCGAGGGCCGCAGCTTCGGCGCCTTCCACGGTCTCGCGCAGACGCTCGCCCTCTCCTACGCCGCGGCGCAATCGCGCTACGACTGGATCGCCACCGCCGCCGCGCTGCTGCTCGCCTTTGCCGGCGGCGCGTTCGCGTTCACTCGCGTCAGACCCGGGTTCGGCGCGCGGACTCAGATCGAGCGGGTCGTCATGCTCGCGCTGCTCGGCGCGTCGCTGATCGCGATCCTCACCACCGTCGGGATCGTCGCGTCGCTGCTGTACGAATCGGTGCGGTTCTTCTCGGTCGTGCCGATCACCGACTTCCTGTTCGGGACGCATTGGAGCCCGCAGGTGATCGACGCGCGCGATCCGGGCGCGTCGCTCGGCGCGGTGCCGTTGTTCTGGGGGACGTTCTTCATCGGCGCGGTGATCGCCATGATCGTCGCGATCCCGTTCGGGCTGATGAGCGCGATCTACCTCACGCAATATGCCAAGCCGACCACGCGCAAATGGATGAAGCCGATCCTCGAGATGCTCGCGGGCGTGCCGACCGTCGTCTACGGTTATTTCGCCGCGCTGACCGTCGCGCCGGCGGTGCGCGATCTCGCGGTGTCGATCGGGATCAGCTGGGCGTCGTCCGAAAGCGCGCTCGCCGCGGGGCTCGTGATGGGCATCATGATCATCCCGTTCGTCTCGTCGATGGCGGATGACTCGATCGCAGCGGTCCCGTCGTCGATGCGCGACGGCAGCCTCGCAATGGGCGCGACCTCGTCCGAGACGATCCGCCGCGTGCTGCTCCCGGCCGCCCTCCCCGGCGTCGTCGGCGGCGTGCTACTGGCCGTGTCGCGCGCAATTGGCGAAACCATGATCGTCGTCATGGCCGCGAGCGGAGTCGCGACGCTGACGCTCAACCCGTTCGCCAGCACCACCACCGTCACCAAGCAGATCGTCGACCTGCTGACCGGCGAGGCGGAGTTCGACAGCCCCAAGACGCTCGCCGCGTTCGCGCTGGGCCTGACGCTGTTCGTCGTCACCCTCCTTCTCAACATCGTCGCGCTCCGCGTCGTCAAACGGTACCGCGAAGCCTATGACTGACACGCTTGTCACCCCCCTGCCGACCAGCACGGCCGAGCCGGTGCGCCGCGTCCCGACCGACTGGACGACGCAGGCGATGCAATCGCGGATCAAGCGTCGCTACGCGTCCGAGCGCCGCTTCCGTTTCGCCGGGCTCGCCGCGGTTTGGATGTCGGCCGCGTTCCTCGCCTTCCTGTTGTTCTCGATGCTGAGCCAAGGCGCGAGCGGGTTCGTCGAGACGCGCGTCGCGCTCCCGGTCGATCTCGCGGCGGCGAAACTGCCGATCGAGCCTTCGCGGCTGGTCGGACGCGGCGCCGATCTCGCGCTCGCCGGCGCCGGCCTCGAAGGCACAGTGCTGGCCGCCGCGAGCACCGCCTACGGCAAGGACGGCGCGAACCTGTTGTCCGACGGCGCGTGGGCGGTGGTCCGCGATGCGATCAAGGCCGACCCGTCGCTGCTCCAGCGCAGGACGGTGTTCGAAGTCCCCGTCTCCAGCCCGATCGACGTCGCCGCCAAGGGCGTCGGCACGCCCGAGGCGGAGGCGACCTATGCACGCCTCAACGCCCGCGGCGCGGTGTCGCGCGGGTTCAATGCCGGGTTCCTGACCTACGCCGACTCGACCGACGCCACCCGCGTCGGGATCTGGGGCGCGTTCAAGGGATCGCTGTTGACGATGGCGGTTACGCTGTTGCTCGCCTTCCCGATCGGCGTGCTGTCGGCGCTGTATCTCGAGGAATACGCGCCGAAGAACCGCTGGACCGACCTGATCGAGGTGTCGATCAACAACCTCGCGGCGGTCCCGTCGATCATCTTCGGCCTGCTCGGGCTGGCCGTTTTCCTCGGTACGTTCGGGATGCCCCGTTCGGCACCGATCGTCGGCGGCCTGACGCTCGCGCTGATGACGATGCCGGTGATCGTCATCGCCGGGCGCAACGCGATCAAGGCGGTCCCGCCGTCGATCCGCGACGCGGCGCTCGGGATCGGCGCGTCGCCAGTCCAGGTCGTGTTCCACCACGTCCTGCCGCTCGCTTTGCCCGGTATCCTCACCGGCACGATCATCGGCATGGCACGCGCGCTCGGCGAGACCGCGCCGCTGCTGATGATCGGCATGCGCGCGTTCATTGCAGCCCCGCCGTCCGGGCTAAGCGATCCCGCGACCGTGCTGCCCGTCCAGATCTTCCTCTGGTCCGATCAGGTCAGCCGCGGCTTCGTCGAGAAGACCTCCGCCGCGATCATCGTCCTGCTCGTGTTCCTGCTCGCGATGAACGGCGTCGCGATCTACCTCCGCAACCGATTCGAGACCCGCTGGTGATGCCAAAACCTTTCAAGCCTCCCGTCCTCAAGATGACGGCGCGCAACGTCTCCGTCGCCTATGGCAGCAAGATCGCGATCAACGATGTCTCGATCGACGTCGACCAAGACGAAGTCGTTGCGTTCATCGGCCCGTCGGGCTGCGGCAAGTCGACCTTCCTGCGCACGCTCAATCGGATGAACGACACCGTCGCGAGTGCGCGCGTCACAGGCGAGATCAAGCTCGACGGCCAGGATATCTACTCGCCCGACATGGACGTGGTGCAGCTCCGCGCCCGCGTCGGCATGGTGTTCCAGAAGCCCAACCCGTTCCCGAAATCGATCTACGAGAACGTCGCCTACGGCCCGCGCATCCACGGTCTCGCGGGCGCAAAGGCGGATCTCGACCGGATCGTCGAGAAGTCGCTGCGCCGGGCGGGCCTGTGGGACGAGGTCAAGGATCGCCTCTCGGACAGCGGCACCGCGCTGTCGGGCGGCCAGCAGCAGCGTCTCTGTATCGCGCGCGATCGCGGTCGATCCCGAGGTCATCCTGATGGACGAACCATGTTCGGCGCTCGATCCGATCGCGACCGCGAAGATCGAGGAGCTGATCCACGAACTGCGCGGCCGCTACGCCATGGTGATCGTCACGCACAACATGCAGCAGGCGGCGCGCGTCAGTCAGAAGACCGCGTTCTTCCACCTCGGCACGCTGGTCGAATACGGCAACACCTCGGACATCTTCACCAATCCCCGCGAAGAGCGGACCAAGGATTACATCACCGGCCGTTACGGCTGAGTCGGGAAACGACCATGAACACGCATACGGTCAAGGCCTTCGACAACGACATCGGCGAGCTCCGCGGGTTGATCTCGCAGATGGGCGGGCTCGCCGAGGACGCGATCGACAAGGCGATGCAGGCGCTGCAACGCAACGATCTCGCGCTCGCGGAGCAGGTCCGCGTCGCCGACAAGCAGATCGACGTCATCGAAGCCGAGGTCGAGCGGCTGGCCGTGCGGATCATCGCCCTGCGCGCGCCGATGGCAGTCGACCTTCGCGAAGTCGTCGCCGCGCTGAAGATCGCGGGCGTCGTCGAGCGGATCGGCGATTACGCGAAGAACATCGCCAAGCGAGTGCCGATGATCGAGAGCGAGCATAGGATCGAGCCGATCTCGATCCTGCCCGCGATGGGTCGGATGGCGAGCGAGATGGTCCACGACGTGCTCGACGCGTTCGCCGCGCGCGACCCCGAGGAAGCCGTCCGCGTCGTCGAGTGCGACAATGCGCTGGACGATTTCTACGACAGCATCTTCCGCACGCTCGTCACCTACATGGTCGAGAACCCCAGGACGATCGGCCAGGTCGCGCACCTGCTGTTCGTCGCCAAGAACCTCGAGCGGATCGGCGATCACGCCACCAACGTCGCCGAGATGGTCTATTTCGCCGCGACCGGCACGCAGATGGTCGATCGCGAACGCGGCATAAAGAAGGAGCAGGCATAATGGCACGCGCGAAGATGCTGCTGGTTGAGGACGATGCCGCCCTCGCCGAATTGCTGGTTTGGCATTTCAAGCGCGAGGATTTCGAGATCGCGCATACCCCCGATGGCGAGGAAGCTTTGCTGCTCGCCAAGGAGAAGGTGCCCGACATCGTCCTGCTCGACTGGATGGTCGAGGGGCTATCGGGGATCGAGGTGTGCCGTCGCCTGCGCCGCGCACCCGAGACGCAGAACGTGCCGATCATCATGCTGACCGCGCGTGGTGAGGAAGAGGATCGCGTCCGCGGGCTTGAGACCGGTGCGGACGATTACGTCACAAAGCCCTTCTCCCCGCGCGAACTCGTCGCCCGCGTCGGCGCGGTCCTGCGCCGCGTCCGCCCTGCGCTGGCCGGCGAAGCGCTCAGCTATGCCGACATCGAGATGGACACGGTCGGCCACAAGGTCCGTCGTTCGGGCGAAGTCGTCTCACTCGGACCGACCGAGTTCCGATTGCTCAAGCATTTCCTCGAGCATCCCGGCTGGGTGTTCTCGCGCGAACGCCTGCTTGATGCGGTGTGGGGCCACGACTCGGATATCGAGAGCCGCACGGTCGACGTCCACATCCGGCGACTGCGCAAGGCGATCAACGTCGGCGAGCGCCCGGACATCATACGCACCGTCCGTTCGGCAGGCTATTCACTCGATACGGGGGGCTGAGGACTCTGTCCCGCTATGGGTCTAGCGGCGGGACGAATGGAATCGGATGCGAAACGAAGGACCCAAGCGCGAGTTAGTGCGTTCAGACGTCGCGCTACCAAAATGGTGCACCCATTTAGGAGATTCATATGAAGTCCATCCTTCTCGCCGCCGCCGCTCTTCTTGCGTCGCCCGTGATTGCCCAGACGACGCCGCCGGCGAGACCCCGCCGCGCAGACCGCACCGGCCGATCCCGCGATGCAGGCACCCCCGGCCGATCAGGCTGCACCCGCCGATCCCGCAGCGCCTGCTGACCCCGCAATGGCGGCCCCTGCCGATCAGGCTGCGGCACCGATGGAAGCCGCACCGATGGCACCGGGCGCAGGCCGCGTGACGTTCGGTCAGCCGACTGTGACGCCGCCGACGCCAGCACCCGCCGAGTATCCGGTGTGCTCGAAGACGGTGAAAGACGGCTGCCGCAACCGGGGCGGCAAGTAAGTCCGGCAGCAAGCGGCGGGTGATCCTGCCGCTTGCCTAGCCAGCTTTACGTTCTAGGAAAGGCGCTCCAACTATAAGAGAGGAGCGCCTTTTCCATGTCTATAGGTTTTGAGGGCCGCGTCGCGATCGTCACCGGCGCTGGCGGCGGTCTGGGCCGCGAATACGCGCTCGAGCTCGCCCGCCGTGGCGCGAAGGTCGTCGTCAACGATCTCGGCGGCGCCCGCGACGGCACCGGCCATTCCGACGCCGCGCTGAAGGTCGTCGAGGAAATCGAAGCGGCCGGCGGCGAGGCGATGTCGAACGGCGGCAGCGTCACCGACTACGACCAGATGGTCGAAATGGTTGCCCGCGCCTCCGAAAAATGGGGCGACGTCCATGTCCTGATCAACAACGCCGGCGTCCTGCGCGACAAGAGCTTCGCCAAGATGGAGCCCGCCGACTTCAAATTCGTCGTCGACGTCCACCTCAACGGCTCGGCCAACGCCACCAAGGCGGTATGGGACACGATGCGTGGCCAAAATTACGGCCGCATCCTGATGACCGCGTCGTCGACCGGCCTCTACGGCAATTTCGGGCAGGCGAACTACGGCGCCGCCAAGCTGGGTCTTGCCGGCTTGACCAAGACGCTCGCGATCGAGGGCGCGAAGAACAACATCAAGGTCAACACGATCGCGCCGACCGCCGGCACGCGGATGACGCAGGACATCTTCCCCGAGGAGGCGTTCAAGGCGTTCTCGCCCGACAAGGTCGCGCCCGCCGCAGTGTTCCTGGTGTCGGAGGATGCGCCGACCAACATGATCGTCGGTGCCGGTGCCGGCGTGTTCCAGGCGGCGTACGTCACGCTGACGCAGGGCAAGCTGCTCACCGGCGACGATTTGTCGGTCGAAGGCGTCGCGGCGCACTGGGATGCAATCATCGACCGCGCGGGCGAGATCGTCCCGCAATCGGGCTCCGAACAGTCGATGAGCATCCTGGGGAAGCTCCAGGGGCTGTAACGGGCGCGGGGGCGGTAGGGCCGCACGGCCTGTCTGCTCCCCCGGGGCCTTCCAAATCGTCAACTGACCCACAACTCGTCAATCGACCCAAAGCCCGTCAATCGACCCTCAACTCGTCATCCCAGCGAAAGCTGGGATATTTGTGTGACAGCACGCACCCGTAATCACGGGGATATCCCAGCTTTCGCTGGGATGACGAGTTGTGGGTGAGCTCGCACCGGCCCTGGGAACGCACGAGGTACTGACCCAAAAATCGACGAGGCGAACGTATCGGCTACCGCTCGTAGGGGTTGTTCAACTCCGCAAGCCAGCCCGCGGCGGGAGGCGTGACCTTTTCGTCAGCACCCCGCCGCGATCGCGCGCGGGCGACGTCGATCGGCGTATGGAACTTCAATCCCGCCAGTCCGCCTCGAACCCAGACGACGTCCGCGGGCGCTGACTGGACCTGGCCGATCGCGACGACCACTACGCTACCCACCGCGAGGCCATCCGGCTGCACGATGCAGATCCCGGTCTCCGAGATATTGGTCACGCGATGACTTTCGGCGGCGCTGTGATTGAGCCGAAACACATCGGCCTTGAGCATCACACTGGTACGCGTAGCTCGCGATAAGGGAACGGCCCGATCCATCTTCCACTCGATAATTACGCATCGTCGCAATCGCGCGTTGCCGTGGCGGGTGCAACACCGGCGGAGAAAAACTTCAAGGCTGGCGGTCCACTACTCCGTCTTCGTATCGGAGCGGCGGCGTTCTTGCTCGTCCGTACGCCGCTCCACCCCGACAAGACGCTGGCCGCCGCCCGTCAGATCATCGGCGCCTAGTGCCAGATCCGCGATCCGTCACTTCGGGCCGTCGCCGCGCAAGGGTGCGACCGCGTCCTTGCCGAACTTCATGATCATCTCGCCGATCTCCCGCGCCTGGCTCATGCTGCGCTGGCTCTGCTCGCGGAGGTAATCGCCCTGGATCTTCATGACCTGCGTCAGGTCCTTCGCACTGGCCGCCTCGCGCATCGCCGCGAACGCCTCACGCGCATTCTGCTCGGCCTGGTCGATCATTGTCTTGCCGATCGTCGCACCGCCCTCGGCGATCTTCCCGCCAGACTCCTTCATCGCCTCACCGGCGCGCTTGGCTGGATCGAGGACCTTCTCGGAGAACGCGTTGCGAGCCTGCTCTGCGCCAGCCTGCATCGTGTCGGTTGCATCCTTGGCGGCGCGGGCGGCGCGGTCCGTCGCCGCCTTGTTCTGTGCAACGCCCTCATCGATTGCGCTCTTGATGTCCTCGGCCATGCTATCGCTCCTTTTGCGGTGAAGGATAATGATGTGAGATCAACCGGCGCCGCGGCGTTTGGTTGCGCGATCACGACTGGTCTCCAAAGGCGCGTTTCATCCGCACGGCCTTTGCTCCCGGCCCTGGCATCGGCACCGATGGCCCCACCGGCAAATCCGTCGCCGCCCTCCTGCCCCGGTCCTTACAAGTCACCCGCAGGTCGCTTGCATGCCCACTCGTTTATCCCAATAGGGAGGTCGGGTCTCGAGGAACGTGAATATGCGCATCACAATGATCGGTTCAGGGTATGTCGGTCTCGTTTCCGGCGCGTGCTTCTCGGATTTCGGGCATGACGTCTGCTGCGTCGACATGGATCAGGCCAAGATCGACGCGCTTCATGCCGGCCGCATGCCGATCTTCGAACCCGGGCTCGACCTGCTCGTCGCCTCCAACGTCGCCGCTGGCCGCCTCACCTTCACGACCGATCTGGCCAGTGCGGTAGCGGGCGCGGATGCGATCTTCATTGCCGTCGGAACGCCGTCGCGACGCGGCGACGGTCATGCCGATCTCCGCTATGTCTTTGCCGCGACCGAGGAAATCGCGGTGGCGATCACGGGTCCGACCGTGGTCGTGACCAAGTCGACCGTGCCCGTCGGCACCGGCGACCGGGTCGAGGCGATCCTGCGCGAGAAGCGGCCCGACATCGACGTCGCGGTCGTTTCGAACCCCGAATTCCTGCGCGAAGGCGCCGCGATCGGCGATTTCAAGCGCCCCGACCGGATCGTCATCGGCACCGAGGACGAACGGGCGAAGCAGGTGATGCGCGATGTGTACCGCCCGCTGTACCTCAACGAATCGCCGATCCTGTTCGTCGGCCGGCGAACGTCCGAGTTGATCAAATATGCGGCCAACGCGTTTCTCGCGACCAAGATCACCTTCATCAACGAGATCGCGGACCTTTGCGAAGCGGTCGGCGCCGACGTCCAGGACGTCTCGCGCGGGATCGGGCTCGACAACCGGATCGGCAAGAAATTCCTGCATGCAGGACCAGGCTATGGCGGTTCGTGCTTCCCCAAGGACACGCTGGCGCTGCTCAAGACCGCGGAAGACTACCAGACTCCGGTGCACATCGTCGAAGCAGTGGTGAAGGTGAACGACAGCCGCAAGCGCGCGATGGGACGCAAAGTGCTGGCGACGCTCGGCGACAGCCCGCGCGGCAAGACGGTCGCGCTGCTGGGTCTGACCTTCAAGCCGAACACGGACGACATGCGCGACGCCCCGAGCCTGGCGATCGCGACCGCACTGGCAGATGCGGGCGTGACGGTACGTGCGCATGATCCCGAAGGCATGGAGCAGGCCAAGGCGATGCTGCCCGATCTGGTATACTGCACCGACGCCTATGATGCGGCCGACGGCGCCGACGCGGTGGTGATCGTGACCGAGTGGGACGCGTATCGCGCGCTCGATCTCCCCGGTTGAAGGGGCTGCTTGCAGCGCCGGTAATGGTCGATCTCCGCAACGTGTATCAGCGCACCGACGTCGAACAGGCCGGCTTCGCGTATACCGCCGTGGGGCGCTAAGTCGCTAAACCTGAATTGTTCTCCCGCGAAGGCGGGAGCCCAGTCTGTGTCCCCGCCTTCGCGGGGACACAAGCTGCCTCAATACGCCAGTGCACACCCATCCGCGCGCATCTCGCTCGCCGCCGCATAGACTCGCGTAGGTCCATCCATGCGGTGCTCGACGCATTCGTAGCGGCCGAACCCGCCATCGGCATCGCCGATCGTCCAGCCGATCTCTGCGAGCCGTTTCCGCGTCGCCAGCGGCACGCCGCTTTCCAGCCTGAGCAACCCGGTCGGCCCTAGCCCCGCGGCATCCTCGCCCATCGACTGCGACGATCCCTCGTGATGCCAGCGCGGCGAATCCCCCGCCGACTGGATCTCCAGCCCGTAATCGACGCGGTTGACGATGATCTGCGTCTGGCCCTGCGGCTGCATGTCGCCGCCCATCACGCCGAAGCTCATCCACGGATCGCCCCCGCGCGTCGCGAACCCCGGAATGATCGTCTGGAACGGCCGCTTGCCCGGCGCATAGATGTTGGGATGGCCGTCCTTCAGGCTGAACAGCTGCCCGCGATCCTGGAACATGAAGCCCAACGTCCGTCCATCCGGCCCGTCCGCCACCAGCCCCGATCCCATGCCGCGGAAATTCGACTGGATCATCGACACCATCAGTCCGTCCTTGTCGGCACAGCTGAAATAGGTGGTGTCACCACGGCTTGGTGCCTGCCCCGGATAGACCGGGGTCAGTATCCGGTCGGGCCGGATCAGCTTCGCGCGTTCGGCCGCATACTCCTTCGAGATCAGCCACTCGACCGGCTGCTTGGCGAAATGCGGGTCCGCGTAATAGCGAGCGCGGTCCTCGTACGCCAAACGCTTGGCCTCCGCCTGGAGGTGGATCGACAGCGCCGACTGGAACCCCGCCTTCTTCAGATCGAAGCGTTCGAGGATGTTGAGCATCTGCAACGTCGCCAGCCCCTGCGTGTTCGCGCCGAGCGCATGGACCGTCGTCCCGCGATAATCGGTCTGATTGGGCTCGATCCACTCCGAGCGATGCGCGGCAAGATCCTCATACCGCAGCCACCCGCCGATCCGCTTGAAATACCGGTCGGCCGCCCGCGCCAGATCGCCCTGATAGAACGCATCGCGGCCACCCGCGGCGATCGCGCGATAGGTGCGCGCAAGATCCGCGTTGCGGAACACCTGCCCCAGCGCCGGCCCCTTGCCGTCCGCCAGGCCATAGGTGCGCAGCGCGTTGGCGACCTCCTCGAGCCCGTTGCCGGGCCGCTGGAACGCAACCAGGCTGCGGCGGATATAATAAGCGATGATATCGGGAACCGGCGCGCCCGCCTCGGCATGCGCGATCGCCGGCTGGAACAGGTCGGCCCAGGGCAGCTTGCCGTAGCGCTGGTGCATCTGCCACCACGCATCGACCGCGCCCGGCACCGATACGCTGAGCGCACCCAGCGCCGGCAGCGCACCGTTCTTCGCCCGCGCGCGGACCGTCTCCAGGCTCAGGCCGCGCGGGCTCTTGCCCGAGCCCGCCAGCCCGACGACCTTCTTCAGCTTCGGATCCCAGATCATCGCATAGGCATCGCCGCCGATCCCGCTCGACGTCGGCTCGAGAAACCCGAGGCACGCATTGATCGCGATCGCCGCATCGACCGCCGAGCCGCCGCGCTTGAGGATGTCGATCCCCGCCTGCGTCGCCAGCGGATGCGCGGTCCCCGCCGCACCGTTCAGGCCGTAAGCCGCGGTCCGCGACGCGAAACTCGCGCCGACCGGGCGATCGCCGGCATGCACGTCCGGCCGGATAAAGCGGTCCTGCCCGGCCTCCCACACCGGCGGCAATGGGGCTTCAGCGGCAGTTGCGAATTGCGGCGCACCGCCCTGCCCCGGCCCTTGCGCACCCTGACTACCCGGCGTGCCTCGCGTGCCGGTCTGCGCTCCCGACATCGCCGGCAACAGCGCGGCGGCGGGCAAAGCCGCGATGAAAGTCCGACGTTGCATGATCTACTCCCCTGACAGGCGCGTATCCTCGCCTGCGGTGATCGGAACGGCAACCCCGTGCCTGCTCCCCCGCTGAGCAGAGCCGAGCCCAAAGCGTTCTACTCGCTGGACGTTTCGCCGTGCGTCCCTATATACCGACCGGTATGAATAGGCTTTGCACGCTCACCGCCCCCAAGGGCCGCCCCCGCGAGTTCGATCTCGACGAAGCGCTGGCGGGTGCGTTGCGCGTGTTCTGGCGCAATGGCTATGAGGGCGCGTCGATGGCCGAACTGACCGCGGAGATGGGCATTACCAAGCCCAGTCTCTATGCGGCGTTCGGCAACAAGGAGGCGCTGTTCCACAAGGCGCTCGACCTCTACGAGCGCGAGAAGCTGGCGTATATGACGTCTGCGCTGGCCGCACCGACCGCGCGTGCCGTAGCGGAAAACCTGCTTCGGGGCGCGCTGCAGATGCAGATGAGCACGTGCGACCCCAAGGGCTGCCTCAGCGTCATCAGCAGCGTCGCATGCAGCGCCGAAGCCGAGCCTATCAAGGCCGAAGTCGCGAAGCGCCGCGCGTCGTCCGAGTCCGCGCTTATGAAGCGGTTCGACGAAGCCAAGGCGGCGGGCGAGTTCCCTGAAGGCCTCGAGTCGCACGCGCTGATGCGCTACCTCTTCGCGATCATGCAGGGGCTCTCGATCCAGGCTGGATCGGGCGCGACCTGCGTCGAGCTGAAACAGCTCGTCGAGACCAGCATGCTGATGTGGCCGACCAAATAGACACGGTTTCTACCGCGCTGCGGGAAAAATACCGGCCGGTACAAAAGTCTGTTGACTAGATGAACGCCAGGTTTATATACCGACTGGTATCGAAGCTCTCTCCTACTTCGGATGGGGCAACCGGGGACACCAACCCATGACCACGGTTAAAACCTAGGCTTCGGCCGAACTTTCGAAAATTCCAAGCGGGCAAGCGCGGCACGGTGATGTGCCGGCAACGACCGCGCACGCCCTGCGACCAGCTGACGTCGGTGGACCGTCCACCGACGACGGCCAGCGCTTGCCCAAGATCAAAGGGGGACAATCCCATGGCTTATCTCGACCTCGACAACATGTTCGCTTCGCCCGTCACCAGCCGCACGCAGACGATCGCCGCCCCTGCCCCGACCGGCTTCTCCGCGCTGGAATGGAGCGTCATCGCCCTAGCCAAGCGCGATACGCTGCGCAGCCTGTCCGGCCCGAGCCGCATGTCGCGCGCAATGGGCAGCCTGTTCGGCCTGAGCACCGCGTCGCGGCTCGCCGACCCCCGGCTCGAGGCGCTGCGGCGGATGGCCGTGTACGCCTGGCGCCGCGGCTTCGCGCTGCCGATGGCCGAGATCCAGGGCTTCCTCGCCGCCGGCTTTGCCGAGGCACAGATCGAAACGCTCGTCGAGAGCGTGACCGGCATGCGCGTCGGCATCCAGCAGAAGCGGAGCATCGCAGCGTGAACCAACTTACCACGATCACGGCCGCGAACGACGCCGACGTCATCGCGTCGCCGCCCGCGGACCGTCACCGACGGCCGGCCTGGCAGCGCGGCGCGATGGTGCTCGTGCCGATCGCGTTGCTCGGGGCGGTCGGCGTGAAGATGTTCGATCATCCCGACGCGGCGATGGCGGCACCGCCGCCGGCGTCCGTTACGGTCGCATCGCCGCTGGTGCGGCAGGTCAGCGAATGGGACGATTATGTCGGCCGCTTCGCACCGAGCCGGACGGTCGAGATCCGTCCGCGCGTCGCGGGTGAAGTCACCGGCATCCATTTCCGCGACGGCGAGATCGTCAGCAAAGGGCAATTGCTCTTCACGATCGATTCCCGTCCGTTCGCCGCTGCTCTGGCTGAGGCGCATGCCAACGTTGCCAGTGCCAAGAGCGCTCTATCGCTGGCCCGCACCGATCTTGGTCGCGCACAACGTTTGGTCGCCGATGAGGCAGTCTCCGCTGGCGAGGTCGACGCCCTTCGCGGCAAGCTTGAAGCGGCCCAGGCCGCACTCGCCGCAGCCCAGGCCCGCGAACGCGCCCGCGCCCTCGATGTCGGTTTCACCCAGGTTCGCGCGCCGATCGGTGGTCGCATCTCCGATCGCCGCGTCGATGCGGGCAACCAGGTCGCGGGCGGCGAAGGCACCGGCGGCACGGTGCTGACGACGATCAACGCGCTCGACCCGATCTACTTCACGTTCGATGGCTCCGAGGCGCTGTACCTCAAGACACAGCGCGCGCGTCAGCCGGGTGCGACCCCGGCGCCGGTCGAGATCCAGTTGCAGGACGAGACCGAGCATCGCTGGAAGGGCAAGCTCGACTTCACCGACAACGGCCTCGACCAGCGCTCGGGCACGATCCGCGGCCGCGCGGTGCTCGCCAACCCGGGGTATTTCCTGACGCCGGGGATGTTCGGCAACATGCGCCTCGCCAGTGCGGGGACGCGGCAGGCTCTGCTGGTGCCCGACGATGCGGTGCAGACCGATCAGGCGCGCAAGGTTCTGCTGACGATCGATGCGAAGAACGTCGTGAGCCAGAAGCCGGTCGAACTCGGCCCGGTGGTCGATGGGCTGCGGATCGTGCGTTCGGGGATCGGGCCGAACGACCGGATCATTATCCAGGGTACGCAGATGGCGATGCCGGGTGCCACGGTTGCGCCGAAGGTCGGCCGGATCGTGGTAGCGTCGGGTACGACTGCGCCGGCATCGGTCCAGCCTATCTCGGGTGAAGCCACGCTCGCGAAGTAACGTCGTTACCCGACCAATTCCGTCATCCTGACGAAAGTCAGGACCCAGAGTTCGACACGTCCCGCTGAGTAATCCTGGGGCCTGACTTTCGTCAGGATGACGGGGCGTGCGCGGACGGATCGCCCCTCTACCGAGGAAATTCCCATGCGCTTCTCGCGCTTCTTCATCACCCGGCCGATCTTCGCGGGCGTGATCGCGGTGATCATCACGATCGTCGGTGCGATCGCCTACATGACGCTGCCGGTGTCGCAATATCCCGACATCGTCCCCCCCACCGTCACCGTCAGCGCGACCTATCCCGGCGCCTCCGCCGAGACGGTCGCCGAAACCGTCGCCGCGCCGATCGAGCAGGAGATCAACGGCGTCGACAACATGCTGTACCAGTCGTCGCAATCGACCGGGGACGGCAAGGTCACGATCACCGTCACCTTCAAGATCGGCACAAATTTGGACGCGGCGCAGGTGCTGGTCCAGAACCGTGTTGCGGTCGCCGTTCCGCGCCTGCCCGAAGACGTCCAGCGTCTCGGCGTGGTGACGCGCAAGACGTCGCCCGACTTCCTGATGGTGGTGAACCTCGTCTCGCCCGACAACTCGCTCGATCGCGGCTACATCTCCAACTACGCGCTGACGCAGGTCCGCGATCGCCTCAGCCGCATCGACGGCGTCGGCGACGTGCAGCTGTTCGGCGCACGCGACTATTCGATGCGCGTCTGGATCGACCCCGGCCGCGCCGCCGCGCTCGACCTCACCGCCGGCGAGATCGTCGCGGCGTTGCGCGCGCAGAACGTCCAGGTCGCCGCGGGCACGCTCGGCCAGCCGCCTTATGACAAGGGCAACAGCGCGTTCCAGCTCAACGTCGAGACGCAGGGCCGCCTGACCGATCCCAAACAGTTCGCCGACGTCGTCATCCGCACCGACGCGCAAGGCCGTCAGGTCCGCGTCTCGGACGTCGCCCGCGTCGAGCTCGGCGCACAGGATTACGGCGCCAACACCTATCTCAGCGGCAAGCCCACGGTCATCGCCGCAGTCTTCCAGCGTCCCGGCTCGAACGCGCTCGGCGCGGCACAAGCCGTTACCGCCGAGATGGAAAGCATGTCGAAGCGCTTCCCCAAGGGCCTCGAATACAAGGTCATCTACAACCCGACCGAATTCATCGCGCAGTCGATCGACGCGGTGAAGCACACGTTGTTCGAAGCCATGGTCCTCGTGGTCCTGGTGATTCTCGTCTTCCTGCAGAAGTGGCGTGCGGCGATCATCCCGATTGTGGCGATCCCGGTCTCGCTGATCGGTACCTTCGCGGTGCTCGCCGCCGCCGGGTACAGCCTCAACAACCTGTCGCTGTTCGGCCTCGTCCTCGCGATCGGCATCGTCGTCGATGATGCGATCGTTGTGGTCGAGAATGTCGAGCGCAACCTCGAACACGGGCTCTCCCCATTGGAGGCGGCGCGGACGTCGATGGACGAAGTGTCGGGCGCGCTTGTCGCGATCGTGCTCGTGCTGTGCGCGGTGTTCATCCCGACCGTGTTCCTCACCGGCCTCTCCGGCGCGTTCTACCGACAGTTCGCGGTGACGATCTCGACCGCGACGATCATCTCGCTGCTCATCTCGCTGACGCTGTCGCCGGCACTCGCCGCGATGCTGCTCAAGCCGACCGCCCCCGCCGATTCCGGCAACCGCCTGACCCGCACCGTTCGCCGCGCCGGCGATGCCTTCAACCGCGGGTTCGAGCGGATGAGCGAAAGCTATGCCCGCCTCACCGCGCGCCTAGTCACCGCACCGAAGCGCATGATGATCGCCTATGCCGCACTGATCGCGGTCACCGTAGGCGTGTTCACGATCACGCCGTCGGGCTTCGTTCCCGCACAGGATCAGGGCTACTTCCTGACCGTCATCCAGCTTCCGCCCGGCTCGTCCGTCGAGCGCACCGACGCAGTCATGCAGAAGGTCGCCAAGCGCATCCTGCCGCTCGCCGGCGTCAAGGGCGCGGTCATGCTCGCGGGCTTCGACGGCCCGTCGCAAACGCTCGCCCCCAACTCGGCCGCCGCCTACATCCCGCTCAAGAGCTTCGAGGAACGCAAGAAACTCGGCGTCACGCTCGCGAGCATCATGGCGGAATCGCAGAAGGCGACCGGCGACATCACCGAAGCGCGCCTGCTGATCGTCCCGCCGCCGCTCATCCAGGGCATCGGCTCCGCCGGCGGCTATCGCCTGATGGTGCAGGACCAGGGCGGCCACGGATACGCCGATCTCGGCAAGACGAGCTACGCGCTGATCGGCCAGGCGAACCAGACCAAGGGTCTCGCCCAGATCTACACGTTCTTCGACACCGCCACGCCGCGCATCTTCGCCGACGTCGATCGCGCCAAGGCCAACCTCCTCGGCGTCCCACCGGAGCGCGTGTTCGAGGCATTGCAGGTCTACCTCGGCTCGGCGTTCGTCAACGACTTCAACCTGTTGGGCCGTACCTACCGCGTTACCGCCCAGGCTGACGCACCGTTCCGCAACACCACCGCGGACATCGCCAACCTCAAGACACGCTCCAACTCGGGCCAGATGGTCCCGGTCGGTTCGGTCTCGACGTTCAAGGATAAGACCGGCCCGTACCGAGTGGTCCGCTACAACCTGTTCCCCGCGGTCGAGGTCGATGGCGACACCGCCAAGGGCTATTCGTCCGGCCAGTCGCTCGTCGCGATGGAGAAGCTCGCCGATGCGTCGCTCCCTGCCGGCTACGCGCACGAATGGACCGGCATCGCCTACCAGCAGAAGGCGGCAGGCAGCACCGCCGCGCTCGTCTTCGGTATGGCGGTGGTGTTCGTCTTCCTTGTGCTCGCCGCCCAGTACGAGAGCCTGACGTTGCCGCTCGCGATCATCCTGATCGTGCCGATGTGCCTGTTGGCTGCAATGACCGGCGTGAACCTGCGAGGTATGGACAACAACGTCCTCACGCAGATCGGCCTGGTCGTGCTGATTGCCTTGGCGGCGAAGAACGCGATCCTCGTGGTCGAGTTCGCCAAGCAGGCCGAGGAACAGGACGGGCTCACCCCGGTCGAGGCGGCGGTACGCGCAGCGAAGGACCGGTTGCGGCCGATCCTGATGACGAGCTTCGCGTTCATCCTCGGCGCGGTGCCGCTAGTGATTGCGACCGGTGCCGGTGCGGAACTCCGCCAAGCGCTCGGGACGGCGGTGTTCTTCGGGATGATCGGCGTGACCGGGTTCGGGCTGCTCTTCACCCCCACCTTCTATGTCGTCGCACGGGCGCTGGCGCTGCGGTTCGAACGCCGCCGTCCCGCCCCCGCCGCGACCCTTCAGCCAGCCGAATAGGACCAGCATCATGAAGTCCGTCCTCCTCGCGAGCCTCTCGGCGCTGACGCTCGCCGCCTGCGCCGCCGGCCCCGACTATGTCGCGCCGATCACCCCACCCAAGGCGGCGGCATCGTTCGTCACCGCGAATGCCGCCACCGTAACCACGGCGCCCGACAACGACTGGTGGCGGATGTACCGCGACCCGGTCCTCGACGGCCTCGTTGCGGATGCGCTCGCAGCGAACACCGACCTGCGTGTCGCCGTCGCCCGGCTCGACAGCGCCCGCGCATCCCTGCGCGGCGCGAAGACTGACCGCGAGCCACAGGTGAACGCGGGCGCGAGCGGCAATTACGCGCGCACCTCGCAACTCCAGAACCTGCCCGGTCTCGATCGTGAGCGCGCCACCTACGACGTAGGCCTGGACGTCAGCTACGAAGTCGATCTCGCCGGCCGAGTCCGCCGCAACGTCGAAGCAGCCCGCGGTGACGTCGGCGCCGCGCAGGCCGATGCGGACGCCGTGCGCGTCTCGATCGTCGCCGCCACCACCCGCGCCTATGTCGATGCAGCCTCGTCCGCCGAACGCCTGGCGGTCGCCCGGCGGATCGTCGACCTGCTCGACAAGTCGAATACGCTGACCGGCAAGCGCGTCGACGCCGGTCGCGCAGCTCGCCTGGACCAAGTCCGGATCGCAGCCTTGCGTGACCAGCGCGCCGCCAACATCCCGCAGATCGAGGCCGAGCGCCAGGCCGCTCTCTTCCGCCTCGCCACGCTCACCGGCCGCACCCCGCAGGACCTGCCCGCCACCGCCGGCGCCCGCACCACCACGCCGCGCCTCGACCAGCCGATCCCGATCGGCGACGGTGCCGCGTTGCTAGCCCGCCGCCCCGACGTCCACGCCGCCGAACGCCGTCTCGCGGCGGCGACCGCACGGATCGGCGTGCAGACCTCGCAGCTCTATCCGCAGATCTCGCTCGGCGGGTCGATCGGCTCGACCGCACTCAGTATCGGCGACATCTTCACCGGTGGCCCGATCCGCTGGCTGCTCGGCCCCCTGCTGAACTGGTCGCTCAACCAGTCCGCCGCCCGCGCGCGCATCGCCGGTGCCGAGGCGGACTCGCGCGGCGCGCTCGCCAATTTCGACGGCAGCGTGCTCACGGCACTCGAGGAAACCGAGACCGCGCTGTCGAACTACGCCCGCGAACTCGATCGCCGCACGCAGTTGCAATCCGCGCACGACAACGCCGCCACCGCCGCCCGCATCACCCGCGCCCGCCAGCGCGAAGGCCAGATCGACTTCCTCGACGTGCTCGATGCGGAACGGACGCTGGCGGATACCGATACGGACCTGGCTGCAGCGGATGCCCGGATCGCCGGCGCCCAAGTCGACCTGTTCCGTGCGCTAGGCGGTGGCTGGCAGACGCGCGCGTAAAACTCCCTCCCCTTCAGGGGAGGGTTGGGGTGGGGCGTCACCACGGGCGGCTCATGCGGGAAACTGCCCCACCCCCAACCCTCCCCTGAAGGGGAGGGGAGCAGAAACCCCTACAACCCGATCTGCAAGCTCGCCCGCAACGACAGCGCCACACGGCCCTGTTGCTGCTCGGCGCCGAACTCGCCGCCCATCCGGAACGCCGAGCTGCCGCCGACCGCGCGCAGCTTGCCGACCCAGCCGCTGGTCCGCTCTTCCGGCGTCAGCGTGAACGACTGCCCGCCCTCGAACGACGCCGTCGTCGCCCCGAGCCCGCCACCGACCAGTTCGCGCCGACCGCCCTCGGCCTCGACGCGGAACCATCCCTGGTCCGGGCTCAATCCGCCGAAGTTCAGCCCCAGCGCCGTGCTCGCCGTCACCGCCAGTTCGTCGCTCGTACGCGAGCGCACCACGAGGTCGATCGCCTTGCCGCCACCGGTCTCGCTGTAACCGTCCTCCTGGAGCTTGTAATAGTCGATCGCGAGCACCGGGCGGAACACGAAGATACCCTTGCCGCCGTCCCACGACATGCCACCCGACGCGGAGTATAGCGTGCCGTTCCAGTCGCCCTTGGACGTCCGATCGACCGCCTCGCTGCCGATCGCGCCGCTGAACTGGCGGGTGCCGTCGAACGCTATCCGTGCCCCGGAAACGCGCGCATTGGTCTGAAGATCGCCCCAGTGGCCGCGCCAATATCCGGCCAGCTCATATTGGTTCGACCGCACTTCATTGTCGGTGCCGTCATCGGCATCCTGGCCGTTGAGATACGCGAGCGAAGTACCGAAATTGCCCACCCCGGTCTTGTACTCCGCGCCTGCCGAAACGCCCCAGCCGGTGATGTCATAGCCCGCGGTGTCGGCGATGCTCTTCGACGTGCCCCACGCGACCTGCGTCACCCAATAGCCCCATTTGCCTTCGTCCTTGAACGGGCCGTGCGGGTCGGCAAGCACGCGGGCGGTCGCGCGCGAGCCCATCGTGACCGCCTCGAACGTGCCGCCGGCATGCTCGGGCAGCATCTGGCGGACCGAGCCCCGGAATGCGTCGCCATCGGTGATGGTGAGGAACGCGCCGCCGACCTTCGCGTCGTTGCCGAGCGCCTTGTAGACCGCATCATAGGCCGACGCCTGCGAGCGATTGAAACCGAGTTCGGTCGACGATTTGCGCAGCACGTCTACGGTCAGGTCGTTGCCCGTATTGGTCGCGATGCTGCCCTTGTAGAGGAACGGCAAGGCGGTCGTCGTCGCGGTCAGATTGGCCGCCCCCGTCAGCGTGCCGGCGCGCAGCACGACGTAACGCCCCTCCGCATCGACAACGCTTGTGAGCTTCAGCGCGAGCTTCGAGTCCTTGTCGAACGACGCGGTGCCGGCGACCTGGATCATCGTGCCGGTGCCCCCGGTCTTGTCGAGCGTTACCGCCAGCACGCCGCCGCCGGTCACCGCCAGCGAGGCGATCGACGCAGCCTTGGTGATGTCCAGCGTGCCACCATTGACCGCAACCGCAAGCCCTTGCGCATTGGCGAGCGTGCCGGCGAAGCGCGCGGTGCCGCCGAGCGTCAGCGTATCGCTACCCCCGCCAAAGTCCGCCGCGCCGCTGAAGACCGACGTACCGGCGAGCGTCAGCGCGTCGTTGCCCGCGCCGAACACCGCGGCGCCGGTGAAGGTCGCGTCGCCCGACAACGCCAGTCGGTCGTTCCCGGTGCCGAACCGTGCGGTGCCAGCGACGGTGCCGTCCGCAACGTCGAACAGGTCGTTGCCGCTGCCGAAGCGCACGTCGCTGACGATCGCGGGGGCAGCGATGCCGGTCGCGACCGCCGTCTGGCGGACGATCGTGCCGGTGGTGTTCGCCGAGAGATCGATCGCGACGTTGCGCTCGGATGTGGCGAGCGCACCCGACGCGCCGATCCCGCCGCTATTCTCCACCAGCGTCACCGTTCCCGACCGGTCGAGGATGCCGATCGCGGTACCGTCGGCGGCTTGCGCGGTGGCCTTGATCGTGCCGCTGTTGCGGATCGTCGCGACCGAGGCGCCGGTATCGACGAGGACCGCGGTCGAGCGCGATGCCGCCGTGCCGCCCCCCGCCGCCGAGATCGTGCCAGCGTTGCGGATCTCAGCGGTCGACGCACCGCTGCCGAGCTTCAACGCGGTCGCGCTCGCGCCGTTCGCCGCCGCCGCCACGGTCCCGTTGATGCCGATCCCGCCCGCGATCGTCACCGTGCCGCCGAGCCCGCCGATCGCGAGACCGGTGCCTTCGATGCCGCCATAGACACCGCTCCCCACGATCCCGCCGTCGATGATCAGCCCGAAACCGGTGCCAGAGCCCGCCACCGCACCGATCGCGACCGCACGCGTGGCCGAGCCGATCTGCACCGCGGGCGCCGCGCCATAGGAGGTGATCGCCGCCGAACCTTCGGCGCTGTCGAGCAGCCCGTCCTTGTCCTCGTCGGTATCGGTGGTGCTCGCATCCTTTGGCGGGACCGCGAAGATGATCCCGCCCGAGACGTTGCCGGCGACGATCAGGGCCGAGCCGCCCTGCAACAGGTCGTCGGCATCGAGCTTGCTGGTATCGGCGGGCGCGGTGACCGACCGATAGCCGGTCGACCCCAATGCGCCCTGAACGACGAGCGCGCCTGCAATGTCGCCATCGATACGCGCGGCGACCGCGCCCTGCCCGATCGCCGCGATCGTGCCGGCGAGCCGGACGTTGCCGGTGACGTCGGCGATCCGCACGCCGGTCGATCCGTCGCCGGTGACCGAGGTCTGGCCATCGTGCGTGAACGCACCGGTCAGCGGTCCGCCGAGCCAGATGCCGGCGGAGTTGTTGCCCTCGATCGTGATCGCGCCGCTGTTGACGATCGCGCCAGCATACGCGCCCGCGGTGCGGATCCCGGTGCGCCCGGTGCCTGCTGCGAACGGGCCGTCGAGATCGCCGTCCTTGTCGGTGTCGGTGGCCGTATAGCTTTCGTCGATGATGATCTTGCCGGCGGTCGCGTTGGTGATGCCGCCGCCAGTGCCTGCGTTGGCGACGATGCCGGTCGAGCCATCGGCGTTGGTGACCTGGATCGTGCCTTCGTTCACGACCGAATTGACGCTGTCGACGGTCACCGCGGTGCCGCTGGTCGGCGTGACCGACCCGGCCGCGACGATCTTGAGGTTGTCGGCTGCGCCTGCCTTGATCGTCGAGGTCCGCACCGCATCGGTCCGCTTGGTGTCGATGACGGTCTGCGCATGGAGCGGCGACGTGACCGCGAACAGGCAGGTGGTGGTCAGCAGGAGACGACGCATACGGAACCCTTTTCGATGTGTTTTCGAAGAGAGGACGGAGGCGTGACCCGCTAACCTTGAACTGCGGTGCATTATCGCGCGGCACCAGGATCGCGGCGGCGCGTTATCGGCTCGATAATTTCAGGGAATTGCCAGCATGATCACCACTATCGCCGAACTCGACCGCATCCGCGACGACAGCAAGCGTCTCGTCACGACGCGCTCGATGATGTCGGCGGGCGCGGCGGTCGTGCCGATCCCCGGCGCGGATATCGTCGCGGACATCGGCCTGCTCACCAAGCTGCTGCCCAAGATCAGCAAGCGCTTCGGCCTCGATCACGACCAGGTTAAGACAATGGAGCCGCAACTCGCGCAGCAGGCGCTGGTGATGGCGTCGAGTCTCGGCAACACGATGATCGGCCGGATGGTGACCAAGCGTATCGTCGCCGCCCTGCTGCGTCGCGTCGGCGCCCGCGTGGCGGTCGGATCGATGGCGAAGTTCATCCCGTTTGCGGGCTCGGCGGTGGCTGCGACGATCAGCTTCGGCGCGATGAAGCTGGTCGGCAACTCGCACGTCGAAGACTGCTACAAGACCGCGCTGGCGCTGCTCCCCGCCGACCAGCGCGCACTGGCGAACGTGTGAAAGCTGGATCCTCCCCGCCAGGGGGAGGATCGAACGGTTAGCTAGAACGCAGCGTCCAGCCCGATCCGCACCGTCCGCGGACGCTGTGGCGTAATCTGGCCACTCCCCACTTGGAACGGCGTCCCCAGCGCGAACCGGTTGCCGACGCTATCCGTTAAATTCGTCACTCCGAACGTCACCCCCAACGACGCGCGCCCGACCCGCGCGGTCAGCGCCGTGTCGAGATAATCCCCCTGCTCCTCACCGAGTACGGGGCCCACGCCCAGCCGCGATCGACCGACATAGCGCGCCCAACCATACACTCGCAGTTCCAGATCGCGGCCGACATCGCGCCGGTAATCCGCCCCCAGCCGCCCGGCATAGCGCGCGATGTTCGGCACCTGGCTCATCCGCGCGAGCGCCACGAACAGATTGGCGCTGGGTTCGGTCACGCGGCTGTCATTGTAGGTGAAGCCCGCGTCGAGCGTCAGCCCTGCGACCGGCTTCCACCCGCCGGTCGCGCTGAACGTCCAGATCCGCCCGTCACCGATATTGGCGGTACTCGGCAGGCCCGTCGCGTCGATGAAGTCCGCCTGGATATCCTGCCAGATCGTGTGCGACACACTCGCCGACAGATACGCGCTGTCGACCCCCGCCAGCCCATAGCGCACGCCGCTCTCCAGCGTCCGCACGCGATCATTCTCGAACCGCCGCACGAAATCGCTCTCGATCGCGAGACCTCCAGGACGGAAGCCCTGCTGATATCGTCCGTACAACGATAATTTCGGGAGTACCGCGGCGATCAGCGAGGCGGACGGCAGCACGCTCGTCTCGATCCGGTCCGCGGTCACGCGCGCACGGGCCAGCGCAACCGTCTCCAGCCGCGCCGGCGCGATGTCCTCACCAGTCCCGGCCAGCGATGCCCGCGTGACGCGCGCCCGCCGTCGCGGTCAGCCCGCGGACCAGTTGCACGCTACCCTCGCCGTACAGCGTCGCCTCGTCGATGCTGTTGGTCACGCCCGTCACCGGCGCAGGCGCATCGACCGGGCCGAGCGAGCGCGACAATCTCGTGCGATTATGCGTGAAGCTGCCGCCGACGACCCAGCCGAAGCCGTTCCGCATCGGCCGCCATACCCGCGTCTCGTTCGCGATCATGTCGGTCGCATTGCGCTGGGCGAACACACGCGGGCTGCCCGCAGCTGTCGTCAGGGGACTGCCGAATGCAGGCCCGTTGGTAACCGGTAGCGTCGGATCGACTACTGGCAGGGTCGCATCGTACCGTTCGGTCAGCGTCTGGCGGACGATCCCGGTCGAGGATCTGACCTTTAGCCCGCCGATCGCGCCCGATACGACGACCTGCCCCATCATGTAATCCGCGGAGAAGCCCTGCACGATCGCGCTCGACCGTGTCAGAGCAGGCGCATCGCGATCGGCATATTGGCTGTCGTCGCCCTTGGTCCATTGCCCGATCCCGCCGAGATCGACGGTCCAGCCGCTCCCCGCATCGAGCCGGAGCATCGCGCGTCCGCCACCGATCCGAGTCCGGTTGACGTCGCGCCGGTCGAGCACCGGATTGTCGATATAGCCGCCCTCGCTCACGCCGTAGCCGACGACGCGCAGTGCGACGCGCTCGCCGAGCGGCACGTTCAGCGTCGCCCCCAGATCTGTGCCCGGATCGCCGTGCCACGTCGCCGAGAGACCGCCCGAGATCGACGCGGAGACCGCGCCCAGCTCCGGCGCGTTCGGCACGGTGCGGATGATCCCGCCGAGCGAGCCCGCGCCGTATAGCGTGCCCTGCGGCCCTTCGAGCACCTCGACCGAGGCGATATCGTACAGCCGCAGATCAGGATCGGGCGCGTTATAGCTCAGCCGCAGGTCGCCAAAATATTGCCCCACCGTGGTCTGGGTCGGCCCGGTGAAGCTCGAATCGGCGATGCCGCGGATGAACAGCTTGTTGCGGCCGGCACCGAGATGCGTCGACGACACGCTCGCGAGCCGCGCCAGGATCGCCTCGGTCCCGCCCGCGCCGCCAAGTGCGAGGTCGACGCCATCGAGCAACGCCACTTGCCCCGCAAAATCGCGCAACCTGACGTCGCGCTTGCTGCCGGTCACGACGATATCCGCGCCTTCCGCCACAGGTGCGGCAACCGGAATGACTTTAGGCCTCTTCGCCCGGACCGACACGACACGCGGCGCGCGCGTCACGAGCCGCCACCCGACTGGACCCGCCGCGACGACATCCGCATTCACCGCAGACGCCAACCGGTCCAGTGCCTCGCGCGCGCTCATTCGCCCACGCACCGCCGGCACGCGCCGCCCCCACAGCGCCGGATCGCCGACGACGATGCTCGTCCCCGACTGCCGCCCAAGCGCCAGCACCGCGTCGCCGAGACGCCCCGCCGGCAAGTCGACCGCCGGCGCTCTGGTAGTCAGAGGACCCGCCTGCGCAGGAGCGGCGACGGCGAGCGCCGCGACGACCAGACATCCGCGCATCCTCACGAGCGCGTGGACATCACCCAGTGATCGCCGGTCTTGCGGATCGCGACACCCAGCAGCGGCGCGGCGAGCCGGGGATCGCCCGCCAGCTTGGCGGTCGCGATGCTGCCACTGAACGGCCGCTTCGCCACGGTCGGATCGGCGCGCAGGTCGACGTCCAGCGCACGCGACAGGTCGTCCGCCACCTCCGCCAGCGTCGCGCCCTCATAGGCCAGCACGCTGTCGCGCCATGATCCGACGCTGGCGACATCGACGGCCGTAACGGTCGCCGTGCCGTCGCGCACAAGCAGCCCCTGCCCCTTTACGAGCCGGATGCCTTCGCGCCCCGGATTATAATCGACCGCGCCCTCCGACACGGCGATGCGCGTCTCACCTAGCGCGAACTTCACGTCGAACGCGGTACCGACGTCGACCAGCCGCGCGCCGCCGACGCTTACCTCGAACGGATCGCTATCGTCGTGCCGGACCACGAACATCGCCTCGCCGCGCTCCAGCGTCGCGATCCGCGGGTCGTCGCGATCGAGCATCAGCCGCGTCGCACCGCCCATCGCGATGCTGCTGCCGTCGGCGAGGCGAACCGTCCGCATCGCCCCCGCCGCCGTCTCGACGGCATAGGGATGCGGCCTCGTCTGGGTCGCTTCATAGCCGACGAAGAGCGCCAAAGACGCCGCGATCGCCCCGCCGGCCCAGACCGGCCAGCGGCGGCGCGCGGCCGTCACGACGACCGGCGCTGCCTGCACGGGCGGTACGGCGGCCGCCATATCCTCAAGATCCGCCGATATCGCATGATACGCTGCCGCATGACGCGGGTCCGCCTCCAGCCACGCCTGGAACGCGGGCCAGTCGTCGAACGCATCGCCGCCGGTCCGGACGACCCAGTCCAGGGCCGCCAAGTCCAGCGCGCGTGCGTCGATATCGTCATGCTCCGCCATCATGGCCTCCTATAGCCGAAGACGGAGGCGATCGCGTACGCCCTTGAAGATTCACGTATCATAGCGGCGCTTTGCATCGATCATCGCGCGATACGCTTTCCGGAGGTCGCCCTCGACGGTGCTGAGGCTCACGCCGAACTCCGCGGCGACCGCGCGTTGCTCGACCCCGTCGATCCGGTGGCGCCTGAATATCTGTGCCGCGCGGATCCCGACCGATTGCAACGCCGCCTCCGCCAGCGCCGCCTGCTCGCGCGCAATCAGCACGCGTTCGGCGGACGGCTCCTCGGACCGATCGAGCGAAGGCCCGCCCGTCGCCTCCGCCCACGCCCGATCGCGCTTCTCCGCCTGCCGCGCCGCGCGGTGGCGATCGAGCATCAGATTGTTCGCCATCCGGTACAGATACGACAGCGGCGATGCGATCGGCCCGCTCGGCGCCGTCTGGATCCGCACCCACAGTTCGTGCAGCAGATCCTCGGCCGCATCGGCCGCGCCGAGCGAGCGGATAAACCGCAGCAGCGCATCGCGGTTTGCGAGAAAAACGGCCTCAAGGCCCGAGGAATCCATGTTTCGCCCGTGTCGTTAGGCCGCCGATCGGCGCTCGACGGCACCGTGTTCCCGGCGGGACGTACCGCGCTTGCCCCGGACGTACAATGAGCACGACCTATCGCACCTGCACGGCGAGGTACCGAGATCCGCCCAAATCCGGTTAAGCGGCTAGATCCTACGCGATCCGCGCGGCATCAACCGATATTCCGGATGATCGCTCTGCACCGCGGCCAGGTGCGCATCCATGACCTGTCGCATTGCCTCTGCGGTGTTGGCGATACCGGGGCCAGGCGCGCCGTCCTGATTTAGCGATCCACAATTGCACGGCGGATCGAGCAACGCGACGATCCCTCGCTCCATCGCGCGGAGGTGCGGATCGAGCGTGGCCTTGTCCATCCCCGCCAGCCGACCATGCAGCGATGGTCGCAAATACACGAAGGCGAACCGCGCCAGCATCGCTTCGTCGAGTAGCGCGAAGTCGTCCCAGTGCCGCGCCGCGAACCGAAACTTTTCATAGTGCATTTGCAGTGCGCCGGCCGTCTTCGATAGGCGCGCGCGATCCGCCGCCAACAGCAGGTCGCCGAGGCGGGACGGCGCGTCGTCGCCAATCTGGTTGAGCGCCCGTTCGCCGATCGTGACGCCGTGACCGCGAAAGCTCATTCCCGCGATATGCTTGGTCCAGCGTTCACGGGCGACGTTGCCATTGGTCGGCCGGCCGATACCCGCAAACGTGCCGATATAGAAAAGCTCCCGGTCCCAGAAACAGGCATAGATCCCCGGCCCGCTATGCCCGTCGCGCGCGATCGCCCGCTGGCCGGCGTCGGTGGGCCGGTAGTCGACGCGCAGGTTTGCCAGCGCATGCGTGCCGGGCGCGTTCACGGTCCGCAGTCCAAGCAGGTCGTCGCCGCGGATCGAGATCGTCGGCAGGACCATCGGGCTGATCTGTTCACCCTCGATATTATGATAATAGTTCATCGTGCGTGGGCCGACATCGCATTTCCCGGACACTGGATGGGACCCCGTCGGTAAGCGCGGCGACCCAGCGGCGTCAGTCCGGGAAATACCCCGGTACACAGCCTCCGGTCATGCCGGCGGCCTCCTGTCCGGGTATTTCCCTACTTCTGCCCGGCGTGGTTCGCGGTATCGAGGCGGGGATGGCTTCCGTTCCCCTTTCCGCCGCCGATCGTGACGCCGAGCGCGCCGCCGAACGTGCCGATGCTGCCGAGCTCGCAGCACTGGCGCCATCGCGCGACGGCCAGGCACGCTGGTTGCCGCGCGAGCGCGAATGGCTGGTGCTGGCAGGATACGGCGTCATCTTCGTCGCGCTGCACCGGCTGGCGGTCCTGTGGGGCGGGGTTGGCTATTATTCGCTCTGGTTTCCGGCTGCCGGGGTTCGCCTCGCCTTGTTCTGGCGGTTCGGCGCGCGTCTCGCACCGGCCGCGGCGATCACCGAGATCATCGTCCAGTGCCTGACCGGGGTCGTCGTGTTCACGCAACCCGAATGGCCACGCGGTATAATCGGTGTCGCCAGCCCCGTTCTCGCATACGGCATCGCGGTCGCGGTGGTGCGCCGGGTTGCCGATGGCGCCACCGGTAGCCTGGCGACCGCGCCGATGCCGCTCGGGCTCGCCTCCGTTCTGGCGCCGCTGGCCGCCGTCGCGTTCGCGCTGCCCTGGTCGATCATGCGGCCCGACATCACGAACGTCGCCAATGTCCGCGACGTGATCGCGTCGTTGACCGGATTTGCGGTCGGCGACATGCTCGGCGTCCTGCTGATCGCGCCGCCGCTGCTCTGGATCGCCGATCTGTCGAGCGGCAGGACCGCGATGCCCGCGATGTTTCCGTCGCACCGGCATATTGCGGAAGCCGTGCTGGTGCTCGGCGTGTCGCTCGGGCTGGTCGGAACGCTGGCGACGATCGGCCTCGGCATCCCGGCGACGCCGGTATTGCTGGCGATCGCCTGGATCGGGCTGCGGTTCGGCCGCGCCGCGGCGTGGGCCGCGATCGTCGTCACCGCGATTCTCGTCCTGCCCGAAACGACTGGCGCGATGGCCGTCGACCAACGGCTCGCGCTCCATATGAGCCTCGCCGCGGTAGCCGTGGTCGGGTATCTCGCAGGCAGCTTCGCCGATGCCGAAGCGCGTGCGCTTGCCGCGGTGGCTCGGCGCGACCGGATGCTGTTCCAGGCCGAACGACTCAAGACGCTGCGGGCGATGTCGGTCGCGGTCATCCACGAGATCAGCCAACCGCTGTCCACGCTCGCGATCGAGGCGCGTCATCTGGTCGAGATCAGCGGCAACGCCGATCCCGATATCGCCGAGACGGCGCGGCTCATCGAACGCAAGACCGCGACGCTGTCGACGTTGGTCCGCCGACTGCGCCGGTTCGGCGGTCGCGCGGTCGACGAGCCGTCGCTGTTGCCGATCGGGACCCTGCTCGACACCGTCACGGCGCTGACCCGTCCCGAGGCAAGCGTCGCCGGTGTCGCGATCCGGGTCGCACCCGTCGATCCCGAGTGGACCGTGCTGGCGCAGGAGATCGAAATTGCGCAGGCGCTCGTCAATCTGGTTCGCAACGCCGTGCAGGCTACCGACGACGGCGTGGTCGAGATCGCCGTGACCCGTCGTGACGAACGGATCGCGATCGCCGTGGTCAATCATTGTGCCGATCACCCCCTCGTCCATGAGGGCATGGGCGTCGGCTCGCTCGTGGCGAAGGCGATCGTCGAGGCGCATGGCGGCACGCTGTCTCGCGCCGATCGTGGACTGGCGCGGATCGCGCATGTCGTCACCCTCCCGCTGGTCGGCACGCTCGTCGGAGACGCCGCATGACCTCGATCGCTTCCAGACCGACGGCGGTGTACGTGCTCGACGATGACGCCGATCTGGGGGCCAGCGTCGCGCGGCTGCTCGCCCGGCATGGCCACGCCGCCCGCGCGTTCGTCGAGCCGATCGCGTTGCTGCACGATTATCCCCGCGACCCTGCCGCCTGCATCATCTCCGACGTGATGATGGGCGACATGGATGGTTTCACCTTTGCCGATGCGGTCCGCGAGCTCGATCCGGATGTCGCGTTGGTGTTCATGACGGCGTGGCCGACCACCGCCAACGCGGTCGACAGCGTCCGCCGCTATGGTGGGCTCGACTATCTCGAAAAGCCGATCGACGAGGATCGCCTGCTGACCGCGGTTGCCGAAGGCGTGGCATGGTCGAACAGCCGCCGCCTGCTGTCACGCCGTACCGCGTTGCTGACGGCGCGCGAACGCCAGGTCTTCGACATGCTCGTACGCGGCCATAGCAACAAGGCTATCGCGGGGGCGCTGGGCCTCAGCATCAAGACGATCGAGAACCACCGCGCTGCGATCGTCACCAAGACCGGCACCAACGGATTGGCGCAATTGATCGCGCTCGTTTCGTGAGCGCTGGGATGGCCCCGTTCGACAGCGGGTCGCTGCGCCAAACGCCCGAAAACTCTGGATTTACGATGACCCGATCATGTCTCCCCGTCTCACATTTGAGACCCGTGGACATTTCGCCATTGTACAATCTCGATCAAGTGTTGGCCTTGGCAGGGAGTGGTCGACGCTGGTCGTGCACACCCGAGAATGGGATGTGACGATGCTGGTTTTTCCGATGCGCTCGACGACGGCCGTCGACGGGGTGATGATGACAACACGCTCGGTGGAGGGCGAATTGCGGTCGCGGATCGATGCGCTCGGCAACGTGCGGCACCGCCCGACGGGTGCGTTCGATGTCTCGCGCCTGCCCGGAACCGCGCGGATCCTGGTGATCCCGGAAGGGACGCGGGTCTCGGCACGGATCCGCAACCGGTATTATGATCGGCTGCCCGATGTCGCCATCGTCGGTCCGTCGAGTCGTCCGGTCGCGTTGCAGATCGATGGCAAGGCGCCGGTCGAAATTCCGCTGAGCCCGCTCGACTGGTCGCGGCTGACGCCCGTTGTCGCCGCAACGGTGGCCGATCGGATCCTCGGCGCGGCCGACCTGGGGATCACGTGCCTCGACGACGTCGCCGATACGAACAAGGGCGATCTCGCTGGCAGGACGATTGCGCGGCTTGCCGATGCGGTGGTCGCACGCGGCATCGCGCCGCTCGATGGCACGACCGTCGCACTGATCGCGCAGCTGACGGCGTTGATCGACGCAGGGGACGTCGACGATGCAGCGACGGCCGCCGATCATCTGTCGACCTCGCCGCATAATCTTCGCCGGATTGCGCTGCGCTGGTTTGGCTTCCCCAAGACGCTGTTGATGCGGCGTCGCTTTATCGCCGCGCTGGAGCGGTTTCAGGAGGCCGGAATGGACTTCGCGACGATCACGAATTTTGGGTATTTCGATGCATCGCACTTCCTCCGGGATGCCAACCGGTTTTTGGGGACCACGCCGCGGCGCTATCTTCGCCGCATCGATGCCTCGGCTCATGGCAAGTCGGCATCCGACCGCCCGGATTACCGGTAGCGCGAAGGCTGGGATTGATGATCCAGATCAACGTCCAACGACGAGGACACGAGCATGACCAGTGAACGGTCGGACCCTCCGACCACGGCCGAAGCGTGGCAGGATCGGGTCGCCTACCACCGCGACCGCGCGGTTCAGGAGAAGCTGCTTGCGCAGCGCTCGAAGACCGAGGCGGCGCGCGCAGCACATCTCCTACTCGCCGATCAGCATCTCCAGATGATGGCGTCGGCAGAGTTTGTCGTGGCGATGACCGACCCGGAGATGCCCCAAAGCTCGTCGCTGCAGGTCACGGGGTGGCTCATGCGGCAAAGTTACAGCAATTAACTCGAAAGATGGTCCGACGTCGCGTCGGCATCGATCTTTCCGAGATTGATTCCGTCGTACAGCGCTAGCAACGCGGTCACTTCCTCGACCACGGCCTCCTGCTCGGCCCGCCATCGCGCCGTGGCATCGTGCTGCGGCATGCCGCCATGCCCATCGTGCAGAGTAAAACCCTGATCTATCAACCAGATCGCATCTGCCGCCCGCGCACGCTGGCGACGCAGATGATAGACCCATTGTTCGATGATTCCCGATGGAACCAGCCTATCCAGATCGCCCATCCGTCATCCGGTACGGCAAGCATCGCGGCAACGCCAGAGTCCGGTCGCGCAAATTCCGCAGCGTCGAAACCGCAACCTCGCGCAGGGCGGCAGGCGCTATCCGAGCGGAAACACGCGTACGGCGCTTTGCGCGCGGCACGCAGATCGCTAGAGCGCGCGGCGATGACCGATCCTTCCATTATCCGCCGCCTGTACGGGCGACGCCAAGGCCATAAGCTCCGCCTCGGCCAGGCCGCGCTCGTCGAGGAAACGCTCGCCGACCTGTCGGTGCCCGAAGAGGGCCCGATCACCGCTGCGATGTTGTTCGGCGAAGACCGTCCGCTGCATGTCGAAATCGGCTTCGGCGCAGGCGAGCATCTTGCCGGCCAAGCCGCGGCGGACCCTGGCGTTGGGTTCATCGGCTGCGAGCCGTTCCTCAATGGCGTGGTCGGTGCGCTCTCGCACATCCGCGATGGCGAATTGACCAATGTGCGGCTGTACATGGGCGATGCGCTCGAAGTGATCGAGCGGCTGCCCGATGCCAGCCTCGACCGGCTGTACCTGCTCCATCCCGATCCGTGGCGGAAGGCGCGCCACGCCAAGCGTCGCATGGTCAATCACGGTCCGCTCGACACGATCGCCGCCAAGCTGAAGCCGGGTGCCGAATTCCGGCTCGGCACCGATGATCCGACCTATTGCCGCTGGTCGATGATGATCATGAATGCGCGGCGCGATTTCGTCTGGCAGGCAGAGACGCCGCACGATTTCCTGACGCGTCCCGACGACTGGCCCGAGACGCGGTACGAGCGGAAGGCGCGGCGCCAGGGCCACGAGGTCTGGTATTTCCGGTACGTCCGGGTCTGACCGCGCACGGGGCCTAGCGGGACTCTGAAGCGCCGGACGGGATCGACGGTGTCGGTGATTGTCCGGCGCGAAGCTTCTCGCCTACAAGGGGCGCAACGAGGCGCGTCGGCTCCCGCTGCGCCCAGGGAGAGATCATGGCCCGTCAGCTCGAACGATTCCCGAACCTCGTCGCGATGTTCTTCGCGCGTGCTGCGGAGAAGGGCGATGCGCCGTTCCTGTGGACCAAGACGAGCGGCGCATGGGTCTCCACCAGTTGGGCCGACGCCGCGCGGCAGGTCGCTGCCCTTGCCACCGCACTCACCGAAATCGGCTTGAAGCGCGGCGACCGTGTCATGCTGGTCAGCGAGAACCGGCCGGAATGGTGCCTCAGCGACCTCGCGATCATGGCGGCAGGGTGCATTACCGTGCCGACCTACGTCACCAACACCGAGCGCGATCACCTTCACATCATCGAGAACGCCGGCGCCTGCGCGATCATCGTCTCGACCGCCAAGCTCGCGAAGACGCTCCTCCCCGCGGTCATCCGATCGAACCAAGCGCAGACCGTCATCGGCCTGGAGGACATGAAGGTCCCCGCCGGAATCGACTTCCATAACTGGCACGCACTGATCGCCGCGCATCAGACCGCCCCCGAGACCGCCGCCGCCCGCGCCGACTTCGAACGCGAAGACCTCGCCTGCATTATCTACACGAGCGGTACCGGCGGCGCGCCACGCGGCGTCATGCAGCACCACGGCGCGATCCTCCATAACTGCGCGGGTTGCGCGTCGGTCATTTCGGAGGATTTCGGCTGGGACGACGAGGTCTTCCTGTCGTTCCTGCCGCTCAGCCACGCCTACGAGCACACCGGCGGCCAGCATTTCCCGATCTCGCTTGGCGGCCAGATCTACTACGCCGAGGGTCTCGAAAAGCTCGCCGCGAACATCGAGGAAACGCGGCCGACGATCATGTTCGTCGTCCCCCGCCTGTTCGAAGTCCTCCGCACGCGCATCTCGAAGACGATCGAGAAACAGGGCGGCGCGTCGGCGTATCTCCTGCGCCAAGCGCTCGACATCGGCGGCAAGCGCTATGCCGGTCGTCTCCGTTTGATCGACCGGCCGATGCAGGCCGCGGTCGCGACGCTGTTCAAGCCGAAGATTTCGAAAAATTCGGTGGGCGGCTAAAGGCGATGATCTCGGGCGGCGCACCGCTCAATCCCGAAGTCGGCCTGTTCTTCGAAGCACTCGGCCTCACCTTCCTGCAAGGTTACGGCCAGACCGAAGCCGCCCCCGTCATCTCCTGCAACCGCCCCAAGGCCGGCGTCCGGATGGACTCGGTCGGACCGGCGTTGAAAGACACCGAAGTTCGGATCGCCGAGGACGGCGAGATCCTGGTGCGCGGCGAACTCGTCATGCACGGCTATTGGCGCAACGACGCCGAGACCGCCAAGGTGCTGAAGGACGGCTGGCTCCACACCGGCGACATCGGCGAGATCGACGACCGCGGCCGTATCCGCATTACCGATCGCAAGAAGGACCTGATCATCAACGACAAGGGCGAGAACGTCGCCCCGCAAAAGGTCGAGGGTATGCTGACGCTCCAGCCCGAAATCGCGCAGGCGATGATCGCCGGCGACAAGCGCCCGTACATGGTCGCACTGGTCGTGCCCGATCCGGAATGGACGCAGGAATGGTGCGCAGGGAACGGCGACGCGTGCAGCTTCGCACGTCTGGCGGAGAACAGCGAGTTCCGCACCGCGATCGGCCATGCGGTCGAGCGGGTGAACGCGGACCTGACCGTAACGGAGCGGGTGCGCAGGTTCGTACTGGCCGACGGCCCGTTCACGATCGAGAACGAGCAGCTCACGCCGAGTTTGAAGATCCGGCGGCATGTGTTGAAGCAGGCCTACGGCGAGAGGCTGGACGCGCTCTACAAATAACCCTCTCCCCCACGGGGAGAGGGAGGGGCCCGCGCGCCCTTGCGCGTGGGAGGGAGAGGGGCGTGAGGCTCGCAACGCCTCCGACCAAAGCCCCTCACACTTCCGTCGCCAAGTGGCTCCTCCCTCCCTCTCCCCGACGGGGAGAGGGATTAAGCGGTCACTTCTTCGCCGCAGCCGGCACCACGGCCATCGTCCAGTCCTTCTCCGGCCGCAGATACTTCGCCGCCGTCGCCTGCAACTCCACCGGCGTGGTCGCCACCAGATCGCTCGCGATCCGCTGCGTCGCCGCGATCCGCCGCGGGTCGAACGTCGCGCCGCCAAGCTGCTGCAACCAGAACTGGTTTCCGGTCGAGGCGCGCAGGATGTACTGCCCCATCGGCTTCTTGATCCGGTCCAGCTCGTCCGCCGCGATCGGCGTCGACACCAGTTCCGCCGCGATCTGGCGGGCGATCTGGAAGAAGAACGACACCTTGTCCGGCGCGACCTGCCCGATCGCGACCATCCGCCCGCCGCTGTTCATACCCACTGGCCACTGGCTCGACACGTTGGGGCTGTAGCTCGCCCCTGCCGCCTGCCGGAGACGCTCGAACAGCCGGTCGCTGAACACCTGCGCCAGCACATCGAGACGCCGCGCCTCGACGATGTTGTCGATCCCGCCACCCGTCGGCCACGCGATCACCGCCGCCGCCTGGTTCTCAGGCCCGGTATGCGCACGCATCACCGGCGTCGCGTTGTGCGCGGGGAAGCCGACCGGCGCGCCGACCGTCGACACCGCCGTCCGCGGCTTCATCGCCCCGAACGACTTCGCCACCGCCGCGATCGCATCCTCGGTCTTCACGTCGCCGAAGATCGAGACCTCGATCGGCCCGGTCTTGAGGATCGGCTCCCAGAATGCGCGGAAGTCTTTCGCATTCAGCGCCTCGACGGTCGGCTTCGACGGCGTCCCCCAACGCGGATCGCCCGCGCGCAGCAGGCCCTCAAGGTCACGCGACAACACGCCGTCGGGCGACGAATCATAGCCCGCAAACCCCGCCAGCGCCGCGACCCGCGCACGCGCTACAGGCGCCGGGTCCCACGCCGGGAACGCCAACTTGGCCGCCATCAGCCGCAACTGATCGGCATAATCCGTCGGCGACGTAATCGCGCTCAGCGTGAACGCATCGTCGTCGATTCCGAAGTCGAGCCCGATCCGCCGACCCGCAGTCAGCTGGTCGAGATCGCCCTGATCGAGCTTGCCGATACCGCCTGCAACCAGCGCAAGATCGCCCGCCCATGCCGGAGTCGGCCGGTTCGACGGGATCGCGGTATAGCCGCCACCGAACCGCACGCGGACATACACGCGCCCGGTCTCGCCCGCGTTCGGGAACAGCAGCACGCGCGTGCCGTTGGCGAAGTTCACCTGCTCCATGTCGAACGCGGCAATCTTCTCGCGGCTCGCAACGACGCCCGGCTTGCCGAGCGACGGCAGCTTCGAGAAATCGACCGCCGCTTGTGCGCGACGCTTGCCGGCGAGACCCGACACGTCAGCCTTCAACGCGGTCGCCAGCTTGGCCGCAGCGCCCGCATCAGGCGTCTGCGTATTGACAAGGGCGCGCGTTGCCGTGCCCTCGAAGATCGCCTTGCTCGACGCGAGCAGCGTGGCGGGCGTGAACATGCCCTTCGCCTTGGCGTCCTGCAAAATCTTGTACGAGGTTTCCGGCCCAGCCACCGTCTCGCGGATGTCGAGCGCGCCGACCATGTCGTCCGCCTGCTTCGAGCCCGCCTCGACCTTGGCCGTCTCGACGCTGGTCCGCATGATCGTGTCGAAATCGGCATACTCGCGGTCGACTTCGGCCTGGCTCGGCGCGTTGGTCTGCGCGTCGGCGATCACCGCGCGCACGTCCTTCAACGCCGCTTCCCAATCGGTCCCGATCGGCACGATGTTGACGCTGGTCAGGTTCGCCGAGCGCGAGACGTCGTCGATCGACACGCCCGCCTGAAGGAAGCTGCCGCCCGCCCGCGCCCGCGTTTCCAGACGACGACTGATGAGCCGCGTCGCGAGCACGTCGACCAGCCGCTTCTGGTTCATGATCGCGGTGTCGTCCTTATACTCCCACGGCCGCACCACGCCGAGCGTCACCACCGCCGGGATCGCCGGCTCGGCGATCGTCGCGGAGACCGGCGCCTTCGGGTCGGGCTTGCCGAAATCGGGCGCGGGCGTGACCGGGTCGGTGCGCTTCCAGTCGGCGAAGTTCTTGACGATCAACCGCCCGAACAGCGCCGGATCCATGTCGCCCGAGATGATGACGACGGTGTTCTCCGGCCGGTACCAGCGATCGTGGAACGCCTTGACCGTAGCGCCAGTGGCGGCCTCTAGCGTCTTGATGTTGCCGATCGGCGAGCGATCCGCGAGCGGCTGGCCCGCGAAGAACGTCGCGCGGATCGCATCGCCGAACCGCACCTGCGGCCCCGGCTGCTCGCGCTGTTCGGCGAGCACGATCGGGCGCTCGGCAGCGACCGACGCGTCGGTGATCGTCGGCTTCTCCATCATGCCGGACATGATCTTCAGGCTCTCGTCGAGCCCCGCCTCGGTTGCCGAGGGCAGGTCGAGCTTGAACGTGGTCGAGGTCGGCGTCGTCTGCGCGTTAGTGTCCGACCCGAAGGTCGCCCCGAACCGCTGCCACACGCGCTTCGCCTCACCGTCGGGGACGTACTCGGACCCGCGGAACGAGAGATGCTCGATGAAATGCGCAAAGCCCCGCTCGCTGTCCGTCTCGTTCAGCGACCCGGCATCGATCCGCACGCGCACCGACACCTGGCCCGGTGGCACGCCGTTCTTCCGCACCGCAAAGCGCATGCCGTTGGGCAGCGTGCCGAACTTCCACTCCGGATCCCGCGTGAGATCGCTGCCCTTGTAGAGCCACGCGGTCGTATCGATCCCCGGCAGCTCGGGAAGCGTCGGCGCTTCCCTAGTCGGGGTAGAGGCAGCCTGTTGCGTCGCCATCTGGCCGCTTGCCGGAATGGCCAGCCCGAGCACGAGGGGGAGCAGGACGGGAGCGCGATACAAGCGCGAGAAAGACACCATGGTGCATCTGTAGCGGTCGCAGGCGTCGCTCGCCAGTGCCCTGCCTCCGCACCCGGCGTGCGGATGCCATCATTTCGTCCAACACTGCCGGTATATCGTGTTCTAACAACGGGATCGGCCGCGCGACGCGCCGGGATACAGGGTAGAGATGACGGTCGAAGCCGAACTGAGCCACGAACTGGGCCATGAACTGAGACAGTCTTCATTGTGGCGGGAATCGGGCGGGCCGGCAGTACGCCGCGGCGCCCGAATGCCCGATCTGAACGTGATCTCGGGCGCACCCAAACCCGGCGCCCCCATGGTCGCCGAAGCCAACCGCCCGCTGATCATCCGCGTCGGCAAGCATTTGCGCGGCGTGTTCGACCGCATGATCGCCTCGTCCTCGCTGGTCGCCAACGATCCCGTCCTCGACGTCCGCGATTTCGCCTGGACCGCAGGCCTGCGCGAGAACTGGGCCGCAATCCGCGACGAAGCCGTCCACGTCGCGCTGCAAGGCGAAGCATCCCCCAGCCTCGCGACGATCTCGCCCGATCACCGCTCGATCGCGGAAGTCGACAAATGGCGCTCGTTCTTCCTCTACGGCTACGGCTATCCGATCGAGGAGAGCCTCGCGCGCTGCCCGCACACGGCGGCCGCCGTCGCGCGCATCCCCGGTCTCAACAGCGCGTTCTTCTCGATCCTCGCGCCGGGCACGCACATCCCCGAGCATCGCGGCGTGACCAAGGGCCTGATCACCTGCCACCTCGGCCTTATCGTCCCGCGCGACGGCGACGTCCGCATGCGCGTCCACGACCGCGTCGTGCGCTGGGCGGAAGGCGAGACGCTGGTGTTCGACGACACCTATCAGCACGAGGTCTGGAACGACACGACCGGCACCCGCGTCGTCTTGCTGATCCAGTTCGAACGCCCGTTGCGCAACCCCGGCAAGTGGATCGCCGACCTGTTCCTGGGCGTCGTCCGCCGCTCCGCCTTCGTCCAGGACGCGGTCCGCAACATCGGCAGCTGGAACGCCGCGGTGAAGGCGATGGACGTCTGAGTTCACCCCAGCCGCCAACCCGTCGCTAATACAAACTCTGTCGCCACTACAAACTCCGTCACCCCAGCGCAAGCTGGGGTATCTCGGTTCGAGCCACACGCTTCCCAACGGGGATACCCCAGCTTTCGCTGGGGGTGACGGACTTGAAAGATTACGAATTTGGGGGAGGCCCGGTCCGTCCAAAGCATGTTCTCCCGCGCAACGTCCCCCCTCCTCACCCCCGAAAGAAACCGTTTCCCGTTCCGCGCTTGATCCACCGCGCCCGTCGGGCCACATGCGGTGCATGCTCATCGAAACGGAATCCACCCCGAACCCCTCGACGCTGAAGTTCCTGCCGGGACGCACCGTAATGGACGCTGGCACGCGCGACTTCGCCACGCCGGAGGAGGCCGAGACCAGTCCGCTGGCCGAGGCGATCTTCAATCTCGGCGACGTGACCGGCGTGTTCTTCGGCCGCGATTTCGTGTCGGTGACCGCGGGCCCGGGCGTCGCCTGGTCGGACCTCAAGCCCGACGTGCTGGCGATCCTGCTCGATCACTTCTCCGCCGCGATGCCGCTGTTCAAGCCCGCGCGCGCCGGTTTCTCGGTGCCATCGGACGAGCCCGCGCTGTCAGACGATCCCGCCGACGCCGACATCGTCGCGCAGATCCGCGAACTCATAGACACCCGCGTCCGGCCCGCAGTGGCGAACGACGGCGGCGACATCGTCTATCGCGGCTTCGACAAGGGCAAGGTGTTCCTCCAGCTCCAGGGCGCCTGCGCCGGCTGCCCGTCGTCGAGCGCCACGCTCAAGAACGGCATCGAGCAACTGCTCAAATACTACGTCCCCGAAGTCACCGAAGTGCGAGCCGTCTGATGCGCGAGAAATTGGACGACGCCGTCCTCGATACGATCTTCCGCGAAGCGCGCAGCTACAACGGCTACACCGACCAGCCGGTCGCCGAGTCCGAACTGCACGCGATCTGGGACCTGATGAAGTGGGGCCCGACCTCCGCCAACCAGCTCCCCGCGCGGCTGATCTGGGTGGTCAGCGACGAGGCGAAGCAGAAGCTCGCCGACGCGTGCAGCGCGCAGAACCAGCCGAAAATCCTCAACGCGCCGGTCTCTGTGATCATCGGCATGGACACCAATTTCCACGAGCACCTCCCCGAGCTCTTCCCGCACGCAGACGCGAAGTCCTGGTTCGACGGCAACGCCGAACTGCGCGAGGCGTCCGCCTTCCGCAACTCGACGCTCCAGGGCGCCTATTTCATCATCGCCGCGCGGATGCTCGGGCTCGATACCGGGCCGATGTCTGGCTTCGACGCGGGCAAGGTCGATGCGGCGTTCTTCCACGACACGCCTGCGGTGCGGACCAACTTCATCTCGACGCTCGGCCACGGCGATCCCGCGACGATCTACGCCCGCTCGCCCCGCCCCGATTTCGCGAAGTTCAACACTATAGCCTGACCGCGCTAGCCAACGGCGCTAGCCAAAGGCCGTCACCCCAGCGAAAGCTGGGGTCTTCCCGTTAATGGCCACGGCTTCGCCAACCGGGAGACCCCAGCCTGCGCTGGGGTGACGGACGTTGGGACGTTGGGATGTGACGGAATAAACAATGCGCACGCTAGTAATCGAAACATCCACCACCGCCTGCTCGGTCGCGCTCATCGAGGACGGCGTTGTCCTCGCCCGTGCGCACGAAGTCGTCGGCCGCGGCCATGCCGAACGGCTCATCCCGATGATCGCCGAGCTCCCCAACGGCGGCCGCGCCGACCGCATCCTCGTCGATTGCGGCCCCGGCAGCTTTACCGGCGTCCGCGTCGGCATCGCCGCAGCCCGCGGGCTAGCACTCGGTTGGGATGCGGAAATCGCCGGCTTCTCCTCGCTCCCGCTCATCGCCGCCGCCGGTTTTGCCGACCGCTTAACCGACGATATTGCGGTCGTCATGGAAGGCGGGCATGGCGAGGTCTTCATGCAGGCCTTTGCCGCCGATCTGTCGCCGCGATCCGACATGGTATCGCTGAAGCCCGCCGCCGCGCTCGCCGCGCTGGCGGGGCGGCGTGCGGTCGGCAACGGCGTCCGCTGGCTTGCTGCACTAGATGCCCAGTTCGAAGGGAGCCTCGACCTCACCGAAGCGCTACCCGACGCAGCCTCCGCGATCCTGCTCCCAGCATCGCTGACCGCCCTTTCACCAAGCCCGATCTACGGCCGTGCCCCCGACGCCAAGCCGTCGGTTCCGAAATAATGGCCAGCCGCCAAGTCGCCACCCGCACCGTCACGCTCCGCACCGGCGACGCACGCGATCTTGCGATCGTCGACGCACTGATGACCGACGCGTTCGACCCGCGCTACGGCGAAGCGTGGACGCGCAGCCAGTGCCTCGGCGTGCTAGCGCTCACCGGCGTCCACCTCACGCTCGCGTTCGTCGACGACTTCCCGCAGGGTTCACGATGACCCGGTTGGTCGCCGACGAAGCCGAACTCCTGCTGATCGCAGTCGCCCCCGATTATCGTCGTCGCGGCGTCGGCACCGCCTTGATCCGCGCAGCCATCGCCGAATGCTCGGTCGGCAGCATCGCCAAACTCCATCTCGAAGTCCGCGCCGGTAACGACGCGGTCAAGATGTATGCTACACACGGCTTCGCGAAGGTCGGTGAGCGCCGCGCCTATTACCGCGGCAAGACCGGCGTCGCGTATGACGCACACACCTATTCGAAAGATATCAACAGCTAAGGCTTATTGCGAGTCACTATCCCTTTTCGCAACAGCGCGGACGTCCTACATGGGGTGCAACGAGGGAATGACACATGCCGCGCAAGATCGATCTGGAAGCACTCTGCAACGAGAAGGGCCTGCGCATCACCGAGCAGCGCCGCGTCATCGCACGCGTGCTGTCCGAGGCGGACGACCATCCCGACGTCGAGAAGGTCTATGAGCGCGCATCGCAGATCGACCCCGGCATCTCGATCGCGACGGTGTACCGCACCGTCCGGTTGTTCGAGGAAGCCGGCATCCTCGACCGCCACGATTTCGGCGACGGCCGCGCCCGGTACGAGCCTGCGCCCGAAGCGCATCACGATCACCTGATCGACGTCGAGAGCGGCAAGGTGATCGAATTCGTCGATCCCGAACTCGAGCAGTTGCAGAAGGCTATCGCCGAGAAGCTGGGCTTCCGGCTGGTCGATCACCGCATGGAACTCTACGGCGTCGCGCTCGCCCGCAAGGACTGAGCCGATCGGCCGGGTGCGATTTGGGGCGCGGCTGGCGGCGCTGTTGCTCGCGCTGATTCTGGCGCTTCCGTTACATGGCGCATGGCGACTGTTCGGTCGGAAGTCGCCTTGGCCGCCGCGGTTCCTGGGACTGGTCGCGCGGATCGTCGGCGCTCGGGTGCGAGTGGTCGGCACCCCGCTCCGCCACGACGTCGTGTTCGTCTCGAACCACCTGAGCTGGATCGATATCCTGCTGCTCTCCGGCGCAACCGGCAGCGCCTTCGTGGCGAAATCCGAACTGCGCGGCGCCCCGCTGGTCGGCTGGCTCTGCACGCTGAACCACACCATCTTCGTGTCGCGGGCCGACCGCATGGCGGTAACCGCCCAGATCGCCCAGGTCCGCGACGCGCTTGCGGCAGACTGGCCCGTAACCTTGTTCCCCGAAGGCACGACGGGAGACGGCACGACGCTCCTCCCTTTCAAGGCGGCATTGCTGGCGGCCCTGGACCCGCCCCCGCCGGGCGTCCGCGTGCAACCGGTCCGCATCGATTATGGCGCGGCGACCGATGAACTCGCGTGGGTCGGCGACGAGCCCGGCCAACACCACGCCGCCCGCGTTCTCAAGCGTAAGGGCACATTCGTGGCGACGCTGAACTTCGCAGAACCGTTCGATCCCGCGGAATATGGCGACCGAAAAGCCATAGCCGCCGAAGCAAGGCGCCGCATGGAAGCGCTGTAGCCCGAACAAAGAGTGTTCCCCCGCGAAGGCGGGGGCCCAGTCTGGACTCCCGCCTTCGCGGGAGAACAAGCGAGGGAAGCGCCCACCATCCCCAACACCGAAACACCACCCCGGCGAAGGCCGGGGCCCAATTGGGGGACATTGCTAACGGAAGACGGCGCTCCGTTACTGCAACCTTTCTAATTGGCCCCCGGCCTCCGCCGGGGCGGTGCTCCAGCGGGGCCTCCCTGACGGTGCTCGAAAAGACGCTCTAGCAACGCCCCCTCCCCCCACGCCCACAAATTTGGTACGCCCCCCGCATGTCCCCTCCCAAAACCTTCCACGTAAAATCCTTCGGCTGCCAAATGAACGTCTACGACGGCGAGCGGATGGCCGAACTAATGGCCGCCCAGGGCCTCACCCACGCCGACGCGGTCGACGCCGACGTCGTCGTCCTCAACACCTGCCACATCCGCGAACGCGCCACCGAAAAAGTCTATTCGGACATCGGCCGCCTCCGGAAGGATCAGCGCCGCAAGTCCGGCAAGACGCCAATGATTGCTGTCGCCGGCTGCGTCGCGCAGGCCGAAGGCGAGGAGATCTTCACGCGCGCCAAGGTCGACATCGTCGTCGGCCCGCAAGCCTATCACAACCTGCCCGAGCTGGTCGCGAAGGCCGCCGCCGGCACACCCTCGCTCGACACCGACATGCCGCTCCTGTCGAAGTTCGGCGCACTCCCCGCCCGCCGGAAGGTCGCGCCCTCGGCGTTCCTCACCGTGCAGGAAGGGTGCGACAAGTTCTGCACCTATTGCGTCGTCCCCTACACGCGGGGCGCGGAGATCAGCCGGCCGTTCGCGGCGATCGTCGACGAGGCAAAGGCGCTGGTCGATGCCGGTGCGCGCGAGATCACGCTGCTCGGTCAGAACGTCAACGCGTGGTCGGAAAACGAGCGCGGCCTCCACGACCTGATCCGCGACCTCGACCGCATTCCCGGCCTCGCGCGGATCCGCTACACCACGAGCCACCCCAACGACATGACTCAAGGCCTGATCGACGCGCACCGCGACATCGAGAGCCTGATGCCGTTCCTCCACCTTCCCGTGCAGGCCGGCAGCGACCGCGTCCTCAAGGCGATGAACCGCAGCCACACCCGCGACTCCTATCTCCGCCTGCTCGACCGCGTCCGCGCCGTCCGCCCTGACATCGCGCTGTCCGGCGACTTCATCGTCGGCTTCCCCGGCGAGACCGACGCCGAGTTCGAGGACACGCTAAGCCTCGTCGACGCGGTCGGCTATGCGCAGGCCTACAGCTTCAAATACAGCCCCCGCCCCGGCACACCGGCCGCGTCGATCGTCGAGCAGGTCCCCGAAGCCGTCATGGACGAGCGCCTCCAACGCCTCCAGGCCGCACTCAACCGCGACCAACACGCCTTCAATGCAGCCACGGTAGGCCGCACCTGCATGGTCCTGCTCGAACGCACGGGCAAACTCCCCGGACAGCTGATCGGCAAGTCCCCGTGGCTGCAATCGGTCCACTTGATCGGTAACCACGCGATCGGTGACCTGGTCGAGGTAACGCTAGCCGCCGCCGGCCCGAATTCCCTGACCGGCATCGAACGCGTGCGCGAAGCCGCCTGAAACCTATCCTCCCCTGATAGGGGAGGTGGCAGCCCGAAGGGCTGACGGAGGGGTGACCGCGCTATCGAGAGGGCGTCATCCCTCCGCCTGGCAAGCGCCAGACACCTCCCCTTACCGGGGAGGATCAGTGAGGACCTCTCGCTGCCGAGGCGCCAAGGCACCGATTTCGAGCCTTCGCGCGGACCTACACGATTCCCCTGTCCTCGACCCCAATCGCCTGTCACACTCCTCGGCGATGCAGTTGCGCCCGCGCGATCCGATGCTCTTCCGACCCGCCGTCATGGCGCGGGTTGAAGGTCGGCGCCCCGCTCCTCATCTTCCTTCCAGAGGTTACGGTTCGACGCTTCCAAGCGTAGCCTTTGACATCTCGAAAGGACCGTATGAGCCGTAAACCCGTTCCCGCCCAGTCCGGTGACCGCGCCCGTGTCGAGCTGCTGTTCGACAAGCCCCAATTGCTCGTCCGGCTGTTCGGCCAGTACGACCAGAATCTGGTAGCGCTCGAGAACCGCCTCGGCGTCTACATCACTGCACGCGGGAACAAGATCGGCTTGGAGGGCACCGCCGAACAGGTCGCAAAGGCGCGTGACGTGCTCCACGACCTCTACGCCCGCATCCAGCGCGGCGAGGACGTCGACACCGGCTTGGTCGACGCGTCGATCGCGATGGCGGACGAGCCCGTGCTCGAAGGCATCATCCGTGCCGATGCCGGTGGCGGCGGCGCGCCCCCGATCATGATCCGTACGCGCAAGAAGACGATCGTCCCGCGCACGCCCGCGCAGGCGCACTACATGCGCGAGCTCGCCAACAACGACATGATCTTCGCACTCGGGCCGGCAGGTACGGGCAAGACCTATGTTGCCGTCGCGCAGGCGGTGCAGCAACTCATCACTGGCAGCGTCCAGCGGCTGATCCTCTCGCGCCCCGCGGTCGAAGCCGGCGAACGCCTCGGCTTCCTCCCCGGCGACATGAAGGAGAAGGTCGATCCGTACCTTCGCCCGCTGTACGATGCGCTCTACGACTGCCTCCCCGCCGAGCAGGTCGAACGCCGCATCGCCAGCGGCGAGATCGAAGTCGCCCCGATCGCCTTCATGCGCGGCCGCACGCTGGCCGACGCGTTCGTGATCCTCGACGAGGCGCAGAACACCACGCCTGCGCAGATGAAGATGTTCCTCACCCGCTTCGGCCAGAACAGCCGCATGGTGATCTGCGGCGATCCCAAGCAGGTCGACATTCCCGGCGGCGTGGCGGCCTCGGGTTTGGCGGATGCCGTCACCCGGTTGGAGGGCGTGGAGAGCATCTCGATGTGCCGCTTCACCGTCGGCGACGTCGTCCGCCACCCGATCGTTGGTCGGGTCGTCGCGGCCTATGAAGGCACGGATGCTTGATGCCTGGGATATCCTGGAGTACATCTTCAGGATATCCCCGGAGTCGGACGATGGCATCGCTCTATATCAAGAACGCGGATACCGCCGATCTCGCACGTGAGGTGGCGGGCTTGCTCGGCACCAGCAAGACCGCAGCGGTCCACGACGCCCTCCTGCACCGCAAGCGTATGCTGGAAACGGAGAAGCATGGGAGTATCCATGACCGGTTCGCGGCTTGGCGAGCGGCTCATCCGCTAGGCGAACCGACGGGGTTGGAAGCGGACAAGGCCTTCTACGATCTCGCTCAACGACGAAGATGACGATTGATCGCATTCCTGGACGCATCCGCAATGGTTGCGATCATGACGGGCGAGCCCGAAGCCTTCTCCCTCGAGAAGCGATACGGTCAGGCTGACGCGGTGCTGTGCTCGGCAATGTCGCTATGGGAAACGGTCCGCGCCGTAGCACGCAAGCGCAAGGTTCCCGTCGCCGTCGCGCACGCCGAAGTCGAGACGTTCATGGTCGACTTTGCACTCCGCCTCGTACCGATCGGCGAGACCGAGACCCGGGAGGCCATCATGGCTCACGAACGCTACGGCAAAGGGAACCACCCCGCGAAGCTCAACATGGGCGATTGCTTCGCCTATGCCTGCGCGAAAACCCATGGTGCGGAACTTCTCTACAAGGGTAATGATTTCGCCCAAACCGATCTCGCCTGATCTCGCCTGAAGGACCTGCATGCTCGAAATCGCGCTCTCTTCCGACGCCCCCTGGCCGGACCACGACTGGGACGCGCTCGCCCTCCGCGCGGCGACGGCAGCGATCGAGCGAACTCCGCATGGCGAGTTGCTGACCAGCGCCGCGACGGTCGAGATTTCGGTCCGGCTCGCGTCGGACGACGAAGTGCATACGCTCAACAAGCAATATCGCCAGAAGGACAAGCCGACCAACGTCCTGTCCTTCCCGATGGTCCAGCCCGACCTGTTGGAGACGATCACGCAGAACTCCGACGACGGCGAGGTGCTGCTCGGCGACATCATCCTCGCGCACGGCGTCTGCGTCGCGGAAGCCGCCGAGCGCAATATCTCGGTCGAGGATCATGCGATGCATCTGATGGTGCACGGCACGCTGCATCTGCTAGGCTATGACCATATCGACGACGACGAGGCCGAGGGCATGGAGCAGATCGAGCGCGACGCGCTCGCCGCGCTCGGACTCCACGACCCCTATTTGATAACAGAGGACTGACGACCACGATGGCCGATGGCCCCAATGCCGGAAACGGCGATAGTAGCGACAGTATCTGGCGCGGGCTCAAGGGCCTGATCTTCGGTGCTCAAGACGAGTCTCTCCGCGATCAGCTCGAGGATGCGATCGACCGGCACGAGGGCGATCCCGCCCCCGATGCGAAGGGCGACCTCACCCCGCTCGAGCGCCAGATGGTCCGCAACCTGCTCCACTTCAGCGAGCGCGACGCCGGCGATGTCGGCGTGCCGCGCGCAGACATCATCGCGGTCGAGGAAGACACGCCGTTCGCCGATCTCGTCAAGCTGTTCGCCGAGGCCGGGCACAGCCGCCTGCCGGTGTACCGCGACAACCTCGATACGATCATCGGCATGGTCCACATCAAGGACGTCTTCAACATCCTCGCGACCGGTGCCGAGCATCCCACGTCGATCACGGGGCTGATCCGCGAGCCGCTGTACGCGCCGATGTCGCGCGGTGCGCTCGATCTGCTCGCCGACATGCGGCAGAAGCACGTCCACCTGACGATCGTGCTCGACGAATATTCGGGCACTGAAGGCCTCGTCACGTTCGAGGACCTGATCGAGGAGATCGTCGGCGAGGTCGAGGACGAGCATGACGAGGCGCCGCAGGTGCTGATGACGCCAATCGAGGGCGGTGCGTGGGATGCCGACGCACGCGCCGAACTCGAAGATGCAGCCGAGTTGATCGATCCGCGTCTGGCGGAAGTCGACGGCGATATCGACACGCTCGGCGGTCTGGCGGCGTTGCTTGCGGGCCACGTGCCCCAGATCGGCGAGTGCGTCGATCATCCAAGCGGGTGGAAGCTGGAGATCACCGATGCCGACGAGCGCCGCATCAACCGGCTGCGCCTGCATCCACCGGTGATCGAATTGGTCGAAGACTGATCAGTCTCGCTATCCTGTAAACGGCGGTTCATTGCGGCTGGCCAATGATCTCCTTCTCGAAAAAGGGGATCAGCGATGAAGTTTGCAGGCGTTATGGCAGCGATGATGGTAGCGAGCCCAGTGTCGGCCCAGGAAGTGGAGCTTCCCTTCACCGGTCCGTCGGTGGGTGTCGAGGCCGGACTACTCGAACACCATTTCGTGCTTCAGTTCGAAAACTACGAGAACGACACGCTCGTCGCCAGCTATGATCGTTATTACAGGGCCAGCAGCTTTGGTGGCGGCGTGTTCGCCGGCTATGACATCGCCGCATCCCGCAACTGGCGGCTCGGCCTCGAGATTGCCGGTACCACAGGAGGCCGGGACAACAGGGCGACGTTCGAGACGCTGGTCTACGAACAACGGCCCCAGTTCGGTGTTCGGGGCACGGCGCGTGCCGGCTACGTCCTGACACCGCGCGTCATGGCGTACGGATCGGTCGGCTATGGCGGCAACAGATACCGTATTCGCGACGCGCTCGGTATCGGCGACACGAATAAGTGGGGCAGCAGCTTCGTCGTCGGCGGTGGTGCGGAATACCGTCTCGGTCGCCGTTACGGGGTCCGCTTCGACGTCAAGCACGTCGACAACCAGACGTGGCAAGCGTTCGTGGGCATGCCGATCCGGTTCTGATCTCCGTCCTGTTCGAGATGCCGGCGGCCTTTTACTCCTCCCCGGCACGGGGAGGGGGACCGCGACGCACAGCGGCGGGGTGGAGGGGGCTCACTGTGAGCGCATCGTCAGTGGAAGCCCCCCTCACCCGTCATTCCAGCCAAAGCTGGGATCTCCCGGTTCAAGCCACCGTACCTCCCTCATGAATATCCCAGCTTTCGCCGGGATGACGGACGCGGCGAGCGTTGGGGCGACGGGGAGTTTGCCGTAACCATTGCCCCAACCCCCTCGCCCCCTAATCTCCCCGTATGCGCAAACACATCCTCATCGTCCTTGGCCTGATCCTGCTAGTGATCGCCGCGGGCGTCACCTATGTCGCCTGGCCTGACACAGCGGAACTGTCGGTCGACCAGGTCGCCGGCAAGCTGCCCAAGATCACCGATCCGCGCATCCAGACGATCCCGACCGTGAAGGTCGCCAAGGTCGTCGGCTGGCAGAACGGCGCGATGCCAACGCCCGCCGCGGGCCTGAAGGTCCAGCCGTTCGCGACCGGGCTCGATCACCCGCGCTGGATGTACCGCCTGCCCAATGGCGACGTGCTGGTAGCGGAAACCAACTCGCCGCCGCGCGAGGGCGGCGGGATCACCGGTTGGGTGATGAAGGTCCTGATGGGCCGCGCCGGCGCCGGCGTGCCGTCCGCGAACCGCATCACGTTGCTCCGCGACGCGAATGGCGACGGCGTGGCGGAAACGAAGTCGGTGTTCATGACCGGCCTCAACTCGCCGTTCGGCATGACGCTGCTCGATGGCCAGCTCTATATCGGCAATACCGACGCGCTGGTCCGCGTCCCCTACACCGACGGCGCCACCAAGATTACCGCCAAGCCCGAGCTCGTCATCAAGCTCAATCCCGGCGGCAATCACTGGGCGCGCAACGTCATCGCGGCCGCCGACGGCAAGACGCTGTACGTCGGCGTCGGCTCCTCCTCGAACATCGCCGAGAACGGCATGGACGCCGAGAAATACCGCGCGAACATCCTGCAGGTCTGGCCGAAGGACAAGAACTGGCGGATCTACGCCGCGGGCCTGCGCAACCCCAACGGCATGGCGATCAACCCCAAGTCGGGCGGGCTGTGGACCGTCGTCAACGAACGCGACATGCTCGGCTCCGATCTCGCGCCCGATTACCTGACGCAGGTCGAGTTCGGCGATCACTTCGGTTGGCCCTGGTATTATTGGGGCGGCTATCCCGACAGCCGCGTCGAGCCGAAGAACCCCGCGCTCCAGCAATATGCGAAGCGTCCCGACTACGCGCTCGGACCCCATGTCGCCGCGCTCGGCCTGACCTTCTCGGCGGATGCGAAGCTCGGCGATCGCTTCGCCAATGGCGCGTTCGTCGGCGAGCATGGCTCGTGGAACCGCAAGCCGGTGTCAGGCTACAAAGTGGTCTACGTGCCCTTCGGCGACACCGGCTTCCCGGCGGCGAATGCCAAGCCAACCGATGTGCTGGGCGGATTCCTTAACAAGGACGGCGACGCACAGGGCCGCCCGGTCGGCGTCATCACCGACAAGACTGGTGGCCTGCTGGTGGCGGACGATGTCGGCAATGCGATCTGGCGGGTCAGCGCGGGGGCTGATCTTGGCGGGGCGGGTGTTGGCCCTGCCCGTCCTGCTTTGCACGCCCGACACCCAATTCCCGTCATCCCCGCGGAGGCGGGGACCCATATACTCATGAGCTTTCGACGAAGTCGTAAGCTTTGCCCGTATGGGTCCCCGCCTGCGCGGGAATGACGGCAGGAGGTAACGGAGGCAATTTTCCACCAGCGCCCAATGCGCTCGCTCACCCAGCTAAAATGCCCCGCGCTTCTTCGTAATCATCCTCGTCGACCATGACGCGCACCGGGATCAGCAGCCAGCTCCCTTCCATGATCGACATCCCGCCATCGAACGCGATCGCCGGGATGCCTTCGCTCTCGAGCCGCCCGACGATGATATGAGCCTCGTTGCGGCCGTACCGCCCCAGTTCGACGAGGCTCATTCTCTGGCACAGTCCGGCAGGACGGTCGCAACGCGCACCGGCAGCCCGTCGATGCTTCTGGTCCGCCCAGCCCATTTCGCGAGCCGCTCGGTTCCCGCCTGCGCCGCGTGATATTTCGACAGGGTCTGGCGCTCGCGGTCCAGCGTCATGAACGGCACGCCCCAACCGCAACTCTCCTGCACCTCGTCGACGTCGATCACGAAGATCTGCCGCGTACCCGGCAATGGCGTGAACCGCGCGTAAAGCTCGGCCCAGCCGTCGTCCTGCGGCAACACCGCACGGCCTGTGCCATAGATGCGGAAGATCAGCGCAGGCTGGTCGAACGCGCAGAACATGATCGTGATGCGCCCGTCCGCCGCAAGATGCGCGTTCGTCTCATTGCCCGATCCGCCAACATCGAGATACGCGACCGTCTTCGCATCGAGTACGCGAAAACTGTCCATGCCCTTCGGACTGAGGTTGATCCGTGCGCCCTCGGCGGCCGTCGCGACAAAGAACACCGGTTGCCGGGCAACGAACGCGCGGTGCTCGTCGGTGAGTGCGGAGAAGAATTCCATCGTTCGGCTCCGAATTGACGCGCATGGATTATGCGCATAGCTTTACGTCATGAAACACGACGACATAGCTTCAAGCAAACGCCGCCCCGTCAACATGTCGATCGATACCGGCATCGTGGCCGCGGCGAAAGAAGCGGGTGTCAACATGTCGCGGGTGACGGAGGCCGCACTTCGCGCGGCGATCAAGACCGAGCGCGAGCGGCGATGGAAAGAAGAGAACCGAGAGTGGATCGAGGCGCATAATCGCTGGATCGACGAGAATGGAATTCCGCTGTCCGGTCTCGAGACGCTCTAAATGGCGCAGTTCGATGTTTATTCAATCGAAGGCCATGGTCTCGTCGTCGATTGCCAAAGCGATCTTTTGAGCGACTTGCGCTCGCGGGTCGTAGCTCCGCTACGCGAGCCCGACGAACCGTCTGTTTCCAAGTCCCGCCTCAACCCTCTCGTGACGATTGACCGAACAGAATACCGGGTAGCGATCCAGTTTCTGCGCGCGGTCGATGATCGACAACTGCGCGAAAAAGTAGGTTCGCTGCTAAACTATGAATATGATCTCAAGGCCGCGATCGACATGGTGGTCAGCGGACTTTAAGCCGCCGTCCCGCCGACCGTGAGCCCATCGACCAGCAACGTCGGCTGCCCGACGCCTGCCGGTACCGACTGCCCGCCCTTGCCGCAGATTCCGATGCCCTCGTCGAGCGCGAAGTCGTTGCCGATCCCGCGCACCTTGGTCAGCGAACTCGGGCCATCGCCGATCAGCGTCGCGCCCTTGATCGGCGCACCGAGCTTGCCGTCCTCGATCAGATACGCCTCGGTGCAGCTGAACACGAACTTGCCCGACACGATATCGACCTGCCCGCCACCGAACGCCTTTGCGAAGATGCCCTTCTTCACGCGCGACAAAAGCTCGGCCGGATCGTCGTTGCCGGCCTTCATGAAGGTGTTGGTCATCCGTGGCATCGGCGCGTGTGCATAACTCTCGCGCCGCCCGTTGCCGGTCGCCTCGACGCCCATCAGCCGCGCGTTGAGGCGGTCCTGCATATAGCCCTTGAGGATGCCGTCCTCGATCAGCACGGTCTCGCGCGTCGGCGTGCCCTCGTCGTCGATCGTCAGCGACCCGCGGCGATCCTGGAGCGAGCCGTCGTCGACCACCGTCACGCCCTCGGCCGCAACGCGCTCGCCGATGCGACCCGAGAACGCCGACGTGCCCTTGCGGTTGAAATCGCCTTCGAGCCCGTGACCGATCGCCTCGTGCAGCAGGATGCCGGGCCAGCCATTGCCGAGCAACACCGTCATCTCGCCGGCAGGAGCGGCGATCGAGTCGAGGTTCACCAACGCCTGCGACAACGCCTCATCGATCGCGCGGTTATACGTCGCCGGCTCGAACAGGTCGTTGTAGAGATAGCGGCCGCCGATCCCGTAGCTACCCGTCTCCCGCCGCCCATTCTGCTCGGCGACAATCGAAACGTTGAGGCGCACCAATGGCCGCACATCGGTCGCGACGAAGCCGTCCGCGCGGACGATCTCGACCACGGACCACGTCCCGGACAGGCTGACCGATACCTGCGCGACACGAGGATCGCGCGCCCGGGCGGCGGCGTCGATCGTCTGGCAAAGGTTCACCTTGTCGGCGAACGGCACGAGGTCGAGCGGATCGGCGGCGGTGTAGCGGCGCTGGTTGGTGCCCTGCGGCGGACCGGCCTTTGCGGCGACACCCGGTTCGATCAGCGCCATCGTCTCGGCGGCGCGACGGATCGCGGCGGGGGTCATCTCGTTCGAATGCGCGAACGCGGTCATCTCGCCCGATACCGCGCGGAGGCCGAAGCCCGAGCTTGTATCGTACGAGGCGGTCTTCAGCCGACCATCGTCGAACCCGAATGCCTCAGCCTTGCGGTATTGGAGATACAGCTCACCATCATCGGCCTTGCCGAGCGCCTTGGCGGTCAGCGCCTGCGCCTGTTCGGGATCGAGGGTATCGCGGTAGAGAAACGAACGGGGGTCTGCTGCTATCGTCATCCGATAGATATAAGAGGCTTAGCGCCCTGCGCCATCCCCGTGATCGCGCAAAGTCGACTGGTCCGCGCCATCGGCGGCGCCGCCGACCAGGATGAAGCGGCGGTCGCAATAGCCGCAATCGACATAGCCGGTCTCGTCGATCTGCAACCAGACGCGCGGATGGCCAAGTGCCGCACCGCCGGGGATGTCGGTGGCGCCGTCGCAGGCGACGCGGGCGTGGGTGACGCGGGTGGTTTCGAGCGGCGGATGCATGAGGGGGCGATAGCAAGGGTACGCGGGCCGGGCAATTGCTTCTTCCCGTGATCCAGAAGGAAGAATGGGTTCACGCGGAGGCGCGGAGACGCGGAGGTGTTGCGCTTGTCGCGAAGCGACCTTCCAATCATCTGACAGCGGAACAGATAGTTGCGTCTCCCGACCGACAGGCTGGGTGCAACACCTCCGCGTCTCCGCGTCTCCGCGTGAACAAATCTTCTTTGCAACGCCCGAGGGGATGACCAGCCCCGCCAGCGCCGCTATGCCGCTGGCATGACCGAAGCCGCGATCGCCATCAAGAATCTCTGCAAGACCTACGCCCCCGTCGGCACCGCGCCGCCGAAGCGGGCGCTCGACGACGTGACATTCGACGTTCCCCGCGGCCAGATCTTCGGCCTGCTCGGCCCCAACGGCGCGGGCAAGTCGACGCTGATCAATATCCTCGCCGGCCTCGTCAACAAGACCGACGGCAGCGCGGCGATCTGGGGTTTCGACATCGACGAGCACCCACGCAACGCCAAGGCGTCGATCGGGATCGTCAACCAGGAGATCCTGTTCGATCCGTTCTTCTCGCCCTTCGAGACGCTCGAAATCCAGGCCGGACTCTACGGCGTGCCCAAGGCGAAGCGCCGCACGATGGAACTGCTCCGCGCGGTGCATCTCGAGGACAAGGCGCACGCCTACGCCCGCACGCTGTCGGGCGGCATGAAACGCCGCCTGATGGTGGCCAAGGCCATGGTGCACTCGCCCCCGTCCTCGTCCTCGACGAGCCGACCGCGGGCGTCGACATCGAACTCCGCCAGCAGCTCTGGACCTATGTCCGCAGCCTCAACCAGGCCGGCGTCACCGTGGTCCTCACGACGCATTATCTCGAGGAAGCCGAGGAACTCTGCGACCGGATCGCGATCATCAACAACGGCCGCCTGATCGCGAACGAACCGACGCGCGAACTGGTCGGCAAGGCGCAGGAGAAGATCGTCGCCGTCACCGTCGACCGCGACGTGAACGAGATCCCCGCGAATGCCTGCTTCCAGAAGATCGCGCTAAAAGGCACCCGCACCCTCGAAATCACGTATTCGAAGGACCGCGTGAACGCCGGCGAAGTCCTCGCCGCGATCCAGTCGGGTGGCTTCGGCATCGTCGACGTCTCGACCAAGGAACCCGATCTCGAGGACGTCTTCCTCAGCCTGACCCGCGCCGCCAACGCATGACGAGCGACATCCTGATCGTCGGCTCGGGCGCCGCAGGTCTCACCGCCGCGCTCAATCTCGCCGACCGCTTCAAGGTCACGGTGTTAGCGAAGGGCGCGCTCAACGAAGGGTCGACCGCCTGGGCGCAAGGCGGGATCGCCGCGGTGCTCGAACCCGGCGACACGTTCGAGAACCATGTCGAGGACACCATGGTCGCCGGCGCCGGGCTTAACGACCGCGCGATCGTCGAGATGGTCGTCGAGGGTGCCCCCGCCGCGATCGAGCGCCTGACGCATCTCGGCGTGCCGTTCGAGACCGAAGGCAACGCGCTGCACCTGACGCGCGAGGGTGGGCACTCGCACCGCCGCATCGTCCACGTCGCCGACGCGACCGGCTGGGCGGTGCAGGAGGCGTTGCAGAAGGCCGCCGAAGCACATCCGAACATCACGCTGGTGCCCGACCAGATCGCGATCGACCTCGCAACCGGCCGTCACGAGCAACGCTATTCGGGCTCGGGCAACGTCTGGGGGGTCTACGCGGTTGACCGCAAGACCGAGCGTGTCGCGCTCTACACCGCGCGCGACGATCCTCGCGACCGGCGGCGCGGGCCGCACCTATTTGTTCTCGACCGCCCCACGCGGTGCGACCGGCGACGGCATCGCAATGGCATGGCGTGCAGGCGCGCGCGTCTCCAACATGGAGATGATGCAGTTCCACCCGACCTGCCTCTACAATCTGGAGGTCAAGAATTTCCTGATCACCGAGGCGGTCCGCGGCGAAGGCGGGCGGTTGATCAACCCGTCGACCGGCAAGCGCTTCATGACCTATTACGACCCTACGCGGATGGAACTCGCCCCCCGCGATATCGTCGCGCGCGCGATCGATGCCGAGATCAAGCGCTATGGCCTCGACTACGTTCATCTCGACATCAGCCACATGCCGGCCGAATTCATCCGGCATCACTTCCCGAACATCCACGAGAAACTGCTCGGGCTCGGCATCGATATGACGACGCAGCCGATCCCGGTCGTCCCCGCGCAGCACTATACGTGCGGCGGCATCGTCATCGACGAACACGGCAAGACCGATCTTCCGGGCCTGTATGCGGCAGGCGAGTGCACCGAATCCGGCCTGCACGGCGCCAACCGGCTCGCGTCCAATTCGCTGCTCGAATGCTTCGTGTTCGGCGAGGCGGCGGCGGACAGCATCGCAGCCGCGTGGGACTCGCTGCCCCCGCCCCCGCCGATCCGCCCGTGGGACGAAAGCCGCGTCACCGACTCCGATGAAGAGGTCGTGATCAAGCAGACTTGGACCGAAATCCGCCGCTTCATGTGGAATTACGTCGGCATCGTCCGCACGACGAAACGCCTCGAACGCGCGCAACACCGGATCAAGCTGCTCAACGAAGAGGTCGCCGAATATTACCAGCATTTCCGCGTCACGCCCGACCTGATCGAACTGCGCAACCTGCTCCAGACCGCCGAGTTGATCGTCCGGTCCGCGCTGCACCGGCACGAAAGCCGCGGGCTGCATTTCACGCTCGATTATCCCGAAACGCTGCCGGACGCGGTCGATACGGTTCTCGTTCCCTGATCGCCGCGCGATTGGGCGCACCGTCGGCGCGCTTCGTCGCAGCGCCGCTTGGCCGCTGTTTCGCGCGCCGGATCAACGGATAAGGGTCGATGCTTCAGTGCAGGGCGTTCCATCGATCATGACATCCGCGAGTGCGTTCAAGCGTCTTTTGACCACGACCCTGTTCGGCATGGCGCTCGCCGGATGCGGATCGGCGTCGCGGCCAAGCCCGCCCGCAGTCGGGCCGGTGCATCAGGCCGAGGGGTTCGTGTCGATCCCGGTACCGCCACCGCTGCCACGCGCGCTGCGACCCGCGCCGGCGAGCCTGGTCAACGCGATCTCCGAATTGCAGAGCGGCTTCCAGGGCAAGGCTGGCATCGCGGTGCGTGCGGTCGACGATGGCTGGACGGTCGAGGCCGGCGGGCGTCAGTTACTGCCGCAGCAATCGGTCAGCAAGCTTTGGGTCGCGATGACCGTGATGGACCTGCGCGACCAGGGCAAGCTGCGTCTCGACGAACCGATCGTCGTGCGGCCGCAGGATCTGACGCTGTTCCACCAGCCGATCGCGATGCTGGTGAAAGGCGACGGGTATCACACCACGATCAACGACCTGCTGACGCGTGCGCTGACGCACAGCGACAATACCGCGAACGACCGGTTGCTGGCGCGGGTCGGCGGGCCGTCGGCGGTGCGGTCGATGATCGCGCGGAAGCAGCTCGGCGCAATCCGGTTCGGGCCGGGCGAGCGGCTGTTGCAGAGCGGCACCGCTGGGCTCGTCTGGCAGCCGTCCTACGCCGTCAACGGCGGCTTCATGACCGCACGCAACCGATTGTCCCCGGCGGTGCGCGAGGCCGCGTTGAATGCGTATGTCCGCAATCCGCCCGACGGTGCGGCGCCGATCGCGATCGCCGATGCGATCGCGCGGCTGGCGAAGGGGGATATCTTGTCGGAGACCTCGACCAAAATCCTCCTCGACACGATGGGGCGGTCGGTAACCGGTCGTGCCCGGCTTCGCGCGGCCTTGCCTGGTGGTTGGGAGATCGCGCACAAGACCGGCACCGGGCAGGACCTGGGTCGCCGCAATGCGGGGTTCAACGACGTCGGGCTGCTCACTGCGCCAGATGGGCGACGGTATGCGATCGCGGTGATGATCGGGGATACGATCCGGCCGATGCCGGAGCGGCAGCGGCTGATCCAGGCAGCGGCTGCCGCGGTAGCGAAGTATGCGGGGACCACGCGGCCTTCGAACTGAGATCAGCGGTATCGAGGCGGATGAACTCCACCCTACCGTCATCCTGACGAAAGTCAGGACCCAGGGATTACGGGCGATACCGTATCCGGCTCTGGGTCCTGACTTTCGTCAGGATGACGTAAGACGAGCAGTCGTCCCTACAGGATCGCCCTCAGTCGAACCCGTTCGCCAGAAACCGCTCCGCCACCGTGCAATGCATCGCGATCCCGTGCGCCATGACGCGCTCGTCGATCGTCATCTTCGTGTTGTGAAGCGGCGGGTTGGTACGCGGATCGCTGCCCTCGGGCGCCGCGCCGATGAACGCCATCGCGCCGGGCAGCTTCTGAAGGACGTACGAGAAGTCCTCCGCGCCCATCATCGGCGGCATCACCTGATACGCACCCTCGCCACCGATAGCGGTCGCGCACGCCTTCATCAGATCGGTCGCCCGCTCGTCGTTGACAGTGACCGGATAGCCTTCCTCGATCGTCGGGGTGCCGACGGCGCCGTGCGCGGCGGCGATGCCCTCGACCATGCGGATGAACGCGGCGCGAACCTGCTCACGCGTGCGCTCAGACAGCGTCCGCATCGTGCCGAGCATCTCGACCGTCGAGGGGATGACGTTATGCGCGCTGCCGGCGTTGAGCTTGGTGATCGACAGGACGGCGGGGTCGGTGACCGCCACTTGGCGCGCGACGTAGGTCTGCAAGGCGGTGACGATCTCACAGGCGATCGGCAGCGGATCGAGGCAGTCGTGCGGCATAGCCGCGTGCCCACCACGCCCGGTGATCGTCGCGCGCAGCGTGTCGGTCGAGGCCATCAACGTGCCCGCGCGGCTGACGACATGGCCCATCGGCATGTTGGGGGAGATGTGAAGCGCGAAGCCCGCCTCGGGCAACGGCGAGTCGAGCAGACCGTCGGCGATCATATGACGGGCGCCGTGATGCCCTTCCTCGCCGGGCTGAAACATGAAGACGACCGTGCCGGGAAGGTCTTCGCGACGCGCGCACAGTGCCTTGGCCGCGCCAACGAGCATCGCGGTGTGCGAATCATGACCGCAGGCGTGCATCGCGCCGTCGATCTTGGAGGCGAACGGCAGGCCGGTTTCCTCCTGCATCGGCAGCGCATCCATATCGCCGCGGAGCAACACGGTGCGGCCGTTGCCGCCGGCATTGCCTGCGCGGCCGCCGCGGAGGATCGCGACGAAGCCGGTGGTCGAAGTGCCTTCGCGGATCTCGAGCGGCAGGCCGGCGAGCGCGGCCTTCACCTTGTCCGAGGTACGCGGGCAGTGGAGGCCAACTTCGGGGTCGGCGTGGATCGCGCGGCGGAGCGTGATTGCGTCGTCGAGGCTGTCTTCGCCGATCGCGGTCCAGTCGGTCGGGCTCCAGTCGGTAGTGGATTCGAAATCGAGGGACATGTCTGACTCCTTGAATGGCTTGACCACCACCCCGGCGGAGGCCGGGGCCCAATTGGAAAGGTCGATGTAACGGAGCGCCGCCCTACGTTACCTCCGTTCCCCAATTGGGCCCCGGCCTTCGCCGGGGTGGTGTTTGTTGGGGAGGCTGCCCGCCCCAGATCATCAATGCAGTCTACCCCCGGAAGAGGCCGCCTAACACCCCGCGCAACACGGTGCCGACCAGACCACCGCTCGACGACGACCGGCGCGACTTGGTGCCGAAGACCTGCTTGCCGATCTCGTTGGCGACCTGACGGCCGATCGACGAGCTGGCGGCGCGCGTCGCCGACGATGCCATCTTGGTCCAGGGCGAGTTGGCCGTCTCGCGGTCGGCTTCACGCTGCTGGCGATCCGCCTCGCGCTGGTCCGCGATGCGCGCGCGTTCCGCCTCTTTCGCCGCCTTCGCATCGAGCTTTGCCTGCGCCGCCGCAGCCTTCTCCGCCTCGGTCGTCGCCTTTGCCTCGGCGGCAGCAGCGCTCGCCTCCTGCGTCTTAGCGGCCAGCAATTCCTCCGCCGACTCCCGATCGACCAGCGTGTCGTATTTCGCACCGATCGCATCGGTCTCGATCATCACCTTCCGCTCGGCCGCCGTGATCGGGCCGACGCGCGAGGCAGGCGGCTTGATCAGCGTGCGCTCGACCGGCGTCGGCGCGCCATCCGCCTGGAGCAGCGACACCAGCGCCTCGCCGACCTTCAGCTCGGTGATGATCGTCGCGACGTCGACGCCGGGGTTCGCCCGGAACGTCTCCGCCGCCGAGCGCACCGCCGCCTGATCGCGCGGCGTGAACGCGCGCAAAGCATGCTGGACGCGGTTGCCGAGCTGACCCGCCACCGTGTCGGGAATGTCGATCGGGTTCTGCGTGATGAAATACACGCCGACGCCCTTCGAGCGGATCAAGCGGACGACCTGTTCGATCTTCTCCAGCAGCGCTTTCGGGGCTTCGTCGAACAGCAGATGGGCCTCGTCGAAGAAGAAGCACAGCACCGGCTTGTCGGGATCGCCGACCTCGGGGAGATGCTCGAACAGCTCGCTCATCAGCCACAGCAGGAACGTCGCGTAGAGCTTCGGCGAGGCCATCAGCTTGTCGACGGCGAGGATGTTGACGATGCCCCTGCCCCGGTCATCCACGCCGATGAAATCGTTCATCTCCAGCGCAGGCTCACCGAAGAAATTCTCCGCACCCTGCGTGCGCAACTGGAGCAGCGACCGCTGGATCGCGCCGATCGACTGCTTCGAGACGTTGCCGTACGTGACCGTCAACTCGTCCGCGCGGCCGGCGCATTCGGTCAGCATCGCCTGGAGATCGTCGAGGTCGATCAGCAGCAGCCCCTCCTTGTCGGCGACGTGGAAGGCGATCGTCAGCACGCCTTCCTGCACTTCGTTGAGGTCCATCAGCCGCGCCAGCAACAGCGGCCCCATCTCGCTGATCGTGGTGCGGATCGGATGGCCCTGTTCGCCGAACAGGTCCCAGAACTGCACCGGGTTGTCGGCATAGGCCCAGCTATCGTCGCCGATCGCCTTGGCGCGTTCGGCAAAGGTCGCGTGCGTCTTCGCGGTCGGCGAGCCGGCCATCGCGAGCCCCGAAAGATCACCCTTTACGTCGGCGACGAAGCACGGCACGCCGTTCGCGGAAAAGCCCTCGATGATCCCCTGCAACGTCACCGTCTTGCCGGTGCCGGTCGCGCCTGCGATCAGGCCGTGGCGGTTCGCGCGCTTCAGTTCCAGCGTCTGCGGCTTGCCGTCCACGCTGGCGCCGATAAAGATGCCGTCGGTCATGGGTCTCGTCCTCTGTATCCGGCGCCGACCCTAACCCCGCGCGCCGCAAAGAAAAGGACCGCCGCTCAGCCGAGCGACGGTCCTTTGAGGTCAGTCGTGTCGGTCGTGGATTACTTGATCTTGACCGGCAGAAACTGCGCCGGGCTGCGGCCACGCTTGACCTGCAACAGGACCTGCGGGCGACCGGCGGCCTTGGCGACGTTGACCGCGTTCTGGACGTCGACCGCAGTGCGGACGGGCGTGCCGTTGACCGAGATGATGACGTCGCCGCGCTTGAGCTTGCCGAACGCATCGCTGGTCGGTGCGACCACGGCGATCACGACGCCCTGCGTGTTCGTCTCGACACCGACCGCCTGCGCGATCGCCGGGGTCAGCGGCTGGACGCCGATCCCGAGCGCTGCGCCTGCCGTCGGTGCGGCGGGGGTAGCGGAATCATCGCCATCATCGCCGTCGTCGGTGCCAAAGCCCTGCGCGTCGCCACCCAGTGTCGCGGCCAGCTTGTCGGCGCTCGGACGTGGCACGACGACCACGTTGGCGACCACCGGCTTGCCGTTGCGGAGGATATCGAGACGCGCGGTCTGGCCGGGCTTCACGTTCGAGACGAGGTAGGACAGCGACTGGTCGACGGTAACGACCTGGCCGTTGACCTTGGTCACGACGTCGCCTGCGCGCACGCCGGCCTTCGCCGCCGGGCCGCCTGCGGTGACGTCGTTGATCAGCTCGCCCTGGTTCTTGGCGATGCCGAGGGCCGCGGCGGTATCTTCATTGATCGTGCCACCCGGCTGGAGCTGGACACCGATATAGCCGCGCTCAATCGTACCGCCCTTCATGAAGGTCGCGATGATCGGCTTGGCGACGGCGGCGGGGATCGCGAAGCCGATGCCGATATTGCCGCCCGACTGGCTGAAGATCTGCGAGTTCACGCCGATCACGTTGCCGTTGAGGTCGAACATCGGGCCGCCCGAGTTGCCCTGGTTGATCGACGCATCGGTCTGGATGAACCGGTCATACGCGCCGCCCTGGCCGGTGACGCGGTTGATCGCCGAGACGATACCCGCGGTCACGGTGCCGCCGAGGCCGAACGGCTCGCCGATCGCGACGACCCAGTCGCCGACGCGCGCGCCGTTCGAATCGCCGAACTTCACGAACGGCAGGTTGGCCGCATCGATCTTCAGCAGCGCGAGATCCGATTCCTGATCCTTGCCGATGACCTTGGCGACATATTCCTTCTTGTCGCTGAGCGTCACGGTGATCGAATCGACCGTCGCGCCCTGCGCGCCTGGCGAGATCACGTGGTTGTTGGTGACGACATAGCCGTCCGGCGAGATCAGGAAGCCCGAGCCGAGCGAGGCGCCTTCGCGCTTCACCGGCGCGCCACCCTGGCCGCCGCCGCCCATGCCGCCGAACAGGTCGCCGAACGGCGTGCCCGCGAACGGATTGGCCTGCTGCTTCTGGACGATCGTCTGCTTGGTCGAAATGTTGACGACCGCGGGCTGGAGCCGCGCGACCATGTCGGCGAAGCTCATCGGCGCGCCGGGTTTCGGCGAGACCGCCTGGATCGCACCGGGTTCGTTCTGCGCGACCTGCGCACCGCTCGGCTGGAGCGCGAGCGTCGCGGTCGCGCCGCCGAGGAGAAGAGCACTGGTAATGGCGTAGGCGTAACGCACTAGATGTTGTCCTCTCGTTTCATCAATCGAAACAGGTGGCGCTTAGCCACACCGTCCTGAATGATGCTTGAATATGAACAGGGGTTCAAAGGTTCCGCAGGCTCAACGCCCGCGGCCCTCGAATTCCCGTAGATAGCTGTTGTTCGGCGAAAGAATGATCGACGTCGAACCGGTCGGTGCCGTACCGCCATCCGCACCGAACGTGTGCCGATACGACTGCATCGCGCGGTAGAAGTCGTAGAAGTCGGCATCCTTGCCGAAGCTCTCGGCATAGATCTTCGCCGAATCCGCATCGGCCTGCGCACGGACGATCTGCGCCTGCTTCTGGCCTTCGGCGCGGATCGTTATCGCCTCCTGCTGGCGTGCGCTCGACATGCGCTTGAGCGCGCTTTCGAGCGGCAGACCAACGGGGAGGTTCGCCTGCTTGATGCGAACGTCGACGATCTCGACGCCGTACTGGCTGGCGACGCGCTGGAGACCCTTCTGGATGTTGTCCATCAGCTCGGACCGCTCAGGGCTGAGCAGTTCGACGAAGCGCCGCTTGCCGAGTTCGTTGCGCAAGGCCGAACCAAGGATCGGGCGCAGCTGATCGGGGATCCGATCCTCGCTGCCGACCGCGTTGCGCATCTTCCGCGGATCGACGATTCGGTAACGCGCATAGGCATCGACCTCGAGCCGAAGCTGGTCGGTCGACAGCACCAGCGTGTTGTCGAGTTCGAGATCCTGCACGCGCTTGTCGATCCAGACGATCCGGTCCACGAACGGGATGCGCGCGATCAGGCCCGCGCCGGTCTGGCCGAACGCGGTGTTGGGCTGCCACGCGTTGACCGTGCGGATCGGCTGGCCGAAGCGCAGGATCACCGCCTGCTTGGTTTCGGGGACGATCGCGAAGGTCGACGCGGCGAGGATTACCAGCAGCAGCGCGACGATGCCGGCGACGATCGGATTGCGGAAACTCACGGCGTTCACTGATCGGCTCCAGACTGGGGGCAGCCGCCGCCGCGGCAGGCGCTGGCGTCGACTGGACAGCCTCCGGGTTCGGCAAGCGCTTGGCGTTCGACAGCGGCAGATACGGCACCACCCCGCCCGGCGTCTCGACGATCGTCTTGTCGCTCTTGGCGAGCACCGCCTCCATCGTCTCGTAATACATGCGGCGACGCGTCACTTCGGGCGCGAGCTTGTACTGCTCATACACCTTGTCGAACGACGCGGCTTCGCCCTGCGCGCGCGCCACGACCTGTTGCGCATACGAGCGCGACTGGTTGAGGTTGGCGATCGCCTCCTGCTGCGCGGCGGTGACCGCGTTGAAGTCCTCGACGATCCGCGCAGGTGCTGCGGCCTGCTTGATCGCGACGCCCTGGATGCGGACGCCCGACTTATAGTCGTTGAGGATCTGCTGAGTCAGTTCGGCGACGCGCTGCTCGATCGTGGTACGGCCGGTGCCGATCGCCTGATCGAGCGTCGTCGTCGCGACTACCGCGCGCATCGCGCTCTCGGCAGCGGCACGGACCGTGTCGTTAGGCTCGGCAAGCTGGAACACGTAATCGCGCGGGTCCGCGATGTCCCAGCGGACCGAATACGCCAGATCGATGATGTTCTGGTCGCCGGTCAGTGTCAGGTTGTCGCCGTCGCCGACGGGGAAGTTGTCAGTGCGGATTTTCTGCACGTCGACCACCGTCACATCGGCGATCGGCGCAGGCATCGTCAATCGGATGCCCGGATCGAGCGTGCCGGCATATTTGCCGAAATAGGTGACGACGCCGCGTTGCTGCGGGCCGATCTGGTGGACCGAGGTGAACAGGATCCAGACGACCGCGATGATCGCGACGCCGATCGCCCAGAGCGCGCGGGCGTTGGCGCCCGACGGCAAGCCGCCGAAGCCGCCATTGCCGCCGCTACCGCCGCCGCCCGATCCGCGTGCTTTGCGCAGAAACTCGTCGAGCGCGGTCGGTTTGGCAGCAGGCTTGCGGCCACCCGGAGGTTGCGCCCAGGGATTGCGAGGGCCGCTATTACCGTCGTCGCCCGAGCCGCCCCAGGGGCCTTTCGGTGTTTCGGTGGCGAGGATATCGGGGCGCCGGAACCAGCGCGAGAAGATCGTCATACCAACCTTTATAGGTGTGCGGCGGCGGAAAAACAGTGCCAAGCGGCCTTAGCGGCCCTATCTGGCCCGCATGATCGACATCGAAGGCGTAAAGGCGGCGGTTGCCGCAGTGGCAGGCAAGCGGGCAACCGTCCGGATGGAAGGCGCGCGAGCCGGCATCATCATCGATGCGACCGGGCTCGACCCGCAGGCGCGCGATGCGCTGGAGGCGACCGTGCGGATGGCGGCGACGCAACCCGGTGTGTCCGAAGTGCGGATCGCGGTGACCGCGGAACGCTCGACGCGCCGGCTGATCGCGGTCGCCAGCGGCAAGGGCGGCGTCGGCAAATCGACGCTCGCCGCCAACCTCGCGATCGCGATGTCGCGCGGGTCGTCGCGTCGGGCTGGTCGATGCCGATATCTACGGGCCATCGCAGCCGCGGCTGATGAACGTCGAGGGCACGCGCCCAACCGCAAAGGACAAGGTCCTCGACCCGGTCCCGACCCCGTACGGCGTACCGTTGCTGTCGATGGGCCAGCTCGTCGAGCCGGGCAAGGCGATCGCGTGGCGCGGGCAGATGGCGGCGGGCGCACTCGGCCAGCTGGTCGAGGCCGACTGGGGCGTGACCGATACGCTGGTGCTTGATCTCCCGCCCGGCACCGGCGACGTCCAGCTGACGATGGTCCAGAAATACCGGCCGGCGGGGGCAGTGATCGTCTCGACCCCGCAGGATCTCGCGCTGATCGACGCACGCCGCGCGATCGACCTGTTCGAGAAGGCTGGCATCCCGATCATCGGTCTAGTCGAGAACATGGCCGGCTATATCTGCCCGCATTGCGGCGAAGCGTCGGACCCGTTCGGCAATGGCGGCGCCGAGGCGGCGGCGCGCGAACTGGGCATCCCGTTCCTCGGCCGCGTGCCGCTGACGATCTCGATCCGCACGGCGTCTGACGCGGGCACGCCGCCGGCTTCGAATCCCGACGATACGGTGTTCATGCCGATTGCGGCTCAGGTCGTCGCATGGCTCGGAAAACTGTGAAACTCGCGGGCCTGATCTACGTTGTCTTATTACCGGTCGTACCGAGTGGCCTTCTGCCACGGTACGAGCGGACCAGGTTTCCCTCATAGGAGGCATCGATGCCGTTGATCGCCGATGCCGATATCAAGGCCTTGCTCGAAGGTGCTAGGACGATCGCGATGATCGGCGCCTCCGACCGCCCCGATCGCCCGTCCTACGGCGTCATGGCCAAGCTTCAGGCGCACGGCTACCGCGTAATCCCAGTCAATCCGCAGATCACCGGCGAGCATGTCCACGGCGAATTCGTCTTCCGCGACCTGTCGCAGCTGGGCGACCCGATCGACATCGTCGACATCTTCCGTAACTCGGCCGCGGCCGGCGAAGCGGTCGATCAGGCGATTGCGGCGGGTGCAAAGGCCGTGTGGATGCAACTCGGCGTCATCAACGAAGAAGCGGCAGCGCGCGCCGAAGCTGCAGGGCTGCAAGTTGTGATGGACCGCTGCCCGGCAATCGACATTCCCCGACTCGGAGTCGCCAAGATCGAGCAATGACGCTTGCTCCTTCGGACGATCGCGGCCAGTCTGCGTGTCAGTCCGGGAGATGCCGATGCTGGTCATGCTGCTATCGATACTGATCGAAGACCCGCTGATGGCGACCGCGAAGGCGCGTATGGCCGCCGAGCGCTCCTGCCCGACCAGTGTCGATGCGACAGACATCACGGTTTGCGGCATGCGAACCGCCGATCGGTTTCGCGTGCCGTTCGTCGTCCATGACGCCGGTGATCCCAAGCATGAAAGCCTCAGGGACGAACGCACTCGCCTGCTCCACCGCACCTCGCCGCTCGCCGATCTCAGCCCCTTCCAGGTCGGCGGCGGGATGGCAGGCGTCACCATGACGGTCGGCGGCGAAGGCGGCACATCGTTCCGCAAGCCCGCGCCGTAAGGCCCGCGCCGCGCCATAGGAATCCAGTATGATCGCCGTACTTCTATCTGCCCTGCTTCAGGTGGCCGCGGCCCCGGTTGCGCCGCCCGTGCCCGAGCGTTTCTCGATCCTCGTCGATCCGTGCGCCACGCAGACGCAGGACGGCAATGAAGTGGTCGTCTGCGGCAAATCCGCGACGACGACCCCTCGCCTGCCGATGCGCGATGATCGCGGCCCGCCCGACCACGCGGTTGCCTCCAACCCCAACCTCACCGCCGTCCGCGCGCTGGAGTTGTCGGAGACACCGTGCGCCGCCCGACAGGGAGGATGCCAGGTCGGCTTTGGTCCACCGATCGCCCCGATCGCGAAGGCTGCGGTAGGATTGATCAAGAGCGCGCTGGCGAAAAAGCCCGACAAGAGCGGCCGGGTGCCGATCGATCTCGACGGCCCCGTCGGCACCGTGAACTAGGTGAAGCGACGTAACGGGGGCGCACAATGATCCTGCTGTCGGTACTGCTGCAAGTCGCCGCATCGGCACCCCCGGCGAGACCGATCGTGGCGCCGCCGCCGCAGAGCTGGTCGATCCTAAATCCGCCCGCCTGCCCCGGTTCGAGTCCGACCGAGGTGATCGTCTGCGGCGGCAAGGGCGCATCCGAACAGCGCCTGCCACTGCCCGGCGAACGCCCACCACAGGATCGCCCACGCCAACCGACCGGCGATCCGCGCGGCGCTCGACAATAGTGGGCCGGTGTGTCCGCCGGGCGGATGCACGGGCGTCGACCTGTTCACGGTCCCGGTCGTGCTGATCCGCGGCATCGGCGCGCTGATCGATCCACATAGCTGTTGCGAGAATAACGAGGGCAAGGACGCCATGGCGCTGGTGCGCGACGTCGGGCGGAAGTTTCGGAAGAAGCCGGACAAGTCGAACCGGGTGCCGATCGTGCTCGATGACCCGGTAAATTAAGGTAGCGCAGCGCATCACGTCGGCACGACCGCCTTCGCGGGAGAACAAGGAGGAGGTTGCTTGCTATCCACCACCCCGGCGAAGGCCGGGGCCCAATTGGAAAGGTTGCAGTGACGGCGCTCAGTCCGCCGTTACAACCGTTTCCTAATTGGGCCCCGGCCTTCGCCGGGGTGGTCGCTTTAGACGGGAGTGGCAGTCATTACCGCCCCCTCAATCCAGAATATGCATCCACATCGGCTGCCCCACCAAACTCTGCGACCCCCGCAGCTTCTCTAGCGCCTGCGCGATCGACCGCTCCGGGCTTTCATGCGTAACGATCGCCACCAGCACGCTGCCATCGGCAATCGCCCCGCGCTGGATCAGGCTCTCGATCGAGACCCCCGCATCGCGCATCGCCGCCGCGATCTCCGCCAGCACCCCGACCCGGTCCGCGACGGTGAACCGCAAATACGCTCGCCCCCGCCGCTCGCCACTATCCGCTTTCGGTGCCGCGGTAAGCGACACCACCGGCATCGCGAACGGCGGGCCGAACTCCCCGCGCGATGTCGATCAAGTCGGCGACCACTGCGCTCGCGGTCGGACCGTCACCCGCACCAGCGCCCTGAAACAGCAACCGGCCGACGAAATTGCCTTCCGCCACGACAGCATTAAGCGATCCGGTAACGTGCGCCAGCGGATGATCGATCGGTACCAGATGCGGATGGACGCGCTGGAACAGCCCGTCCGCGCCTGCTTCCGCGAGGCCCAGCAGTCGCACGCGATACCCGAGCGCCGCCGCCTCGGCGATATCCGCGCCTAACAAATGCCGGATGCCGCTGATCGCGACGTCGTCGAACGCCGGCTGCGTCCCGAACGCGACCGCAGCCAGGATCGACAGCTTGTGCGCAGCGTCGACGCCGTCGATGTCGAAGCTCGGATCGGACTCTGCGAACCCCAGCGCCTGCGCCTCGGCAAGCACCTCGGCAAAGTCGCGACCTTCCGATTCCATCTTCGACAAGATGAAATTGCACGTCCCGTTGAGGATCCCATAAACGCGCGATCTCATTCGCCGCGGCGCCTTCGCGAAGCCCCTTGATAACCGGGATGCCCCCCGCAACCGCCGCCTCGAACTTCAGCGCGACCCCGGCCGTCTCCGCAGCCTGCGCGAGTTCGAGCCCGTGATGCGCGATCATCGCCTTGTTCGCGGTGACGAAACTCCGCCCCGCCCCGAGCGTGCTACGTGCGAGCGTCAGCGCAGGTCCGTCCGATCCACCGATCAGCTCGACCACGACATCCGCCCCCGGCTGCTTCGCCAGCGCAGTCGTGTCGTCGACCCAGGCAAACCGCGACAGATCGACGCCGCGATCCTTGCCGCGATCACGTGCGGACACCGCCACGATCTCGATCTCGCGCCCGGCGCGCCGCGCAATCAACTCGCGGTTGGCATCCAGCAATCGGATCACACCGCCGCCAACGGTTCCCAGACCCGCAAGGGCCACGCGCAATGGTTCGCTCATTTTCGTCCTCCACTCGCGCGTCCGGTTACGTTTCACAGACGTTTTGCGCAATCCTGATGACGCATCGGCGTTGCGCCCCTATCTGGGCGTCATGTCCGGCCGCTTTGATCACCTCCCCAACCGTCGCACGATCATCGATCGCCGCGCCGTCGCCGAAACCATCGCTGCGCTGGAGGGCGTCGACGCAACTGCGCTCCGCCGCGACGCGACGACGCTGCTGAAGGCCGCACTCGAGAAAGGCCGGGTCGAGGTCGAACGCCGCCTCGTCGAACATCCGTCGCGCGGGTTGGAAGCGTCGAGCGCGCAGGCTTATCTGATAGACGCGCTGCTCCGCATCCTGTTCGATTTCACGACGCAGCGACTCTACCCCCTGCCCAACCCGACGATCGGCGAGCGCCTGACGCTGATCGCGGTCGGTGGCTATGGCCGCGCCGAAATGGCGCCGCATTCGGACGTCGATATCGGCTTCCTTACCCCCGGCAAGCAGACGCCCTGGGCTGAGCGCGTGATCGAGTCGATGCTGTACGCGCTATGGGATCTTGGGCTGAAGCTTGGCCAGTCGAGCCGCTCGCTCGACGAGATGGTCCGCCAGGCGAAGGCCGACGTCACCGTCCGCACCGCCTTGCTCGAGGCGCGCTACGTCTGCGGCGACACCGAGCTGTACGAACAGGCGTCGCACCGGTTCAAGACCGAAGTCCAGGCCGACACCGCGCGCACCTTCATCGCCGACAAGCTCGCCGAGCGCGACGCGCGCCACCGCAAGATGGGCGACACCCGCTATGTCGTTGAACCCAATGTCAAAGAGGGCAAGGGCGGCCTTCGCGATCTTCACGCTTTGTTTTGGATCGGCAAATACATCTACGACGTCCAACGCGCCGCGGAACTGGTCGAGGTCGGGCTGTTCACCAAGGCCGAATACCGCCTGTTCCACCGCGCCGACAATTTCTTTCAGGCGGTCCGATGCCACTTGCATAGCATCACTGGCCGCGCCGAGGACCGGCTGACGTTCGACCTGCAACGCGAGATCGCCGACCGGATGCGGTTCTCCGACCGGCCGGGCAAATCGAAGGTAGAGCGGTTCATGCAGTTTTACTTCCTGCAGGCGAAGACCGTCGGCACGCTCAGCGGCGTGTTCCTCGCGCATCTCGACGAAAAGTTCGCTGCCCGCGGACGGCGTTTCGGCCTGCCGACGATCCGCCGCTCACCGCGCAAGCTCAACGGCTTTGTGCTCGATCGCGGTCGATTGGCGCTGCCGAGCGACGACTTCTTCCAGGCCGATCCGGAACGCCTGATCGAGATCTTCCAGCTCGCCGACAAGCACGGCGTCGAGATCCATCCGCTGGCGATGCGCGCCGCGGCGCGGGACGCGAAGCTGGTCGACGACGTGCGCACCAGCCCAACCGCGAACGCGCTGTTCCTCGAGGTGCTAACCTCGCCCCGCGATCCCGAACTGGTGCTGCGCTGGATGAACGAGGCGGGCGTGTTCGGCCGGTTCGTGCCCGATTTTGCGCGCGTGGTCGCGCAGATGCAGTTCGACATGTACCATCACTACACCGTCGACGAGCACACCATCCGCGCGATCGGCCTGCTCGCGCGGATCGAGAGCGGTGCGCTCAAAGAAGAGCATCCGCTCGCCAGCGCGATTTTCGAACAGATCGTGTCGCGGCGCGCCTTGTATGTCGCGGTCCTGCTCCACGACATCGCCAAGGGACGTGGCGGCGATCACTCGATCTTGGGCGCGGAGGTGGCGCAGCGTCTCTGTCCACGGTTCGGGCTCACGCCCGCCGAGACGGAGACCGTCGCCTGGCTGGTCCGTTGGCACCTGCTGATGTCGGCGACCGCGTTCAAGCGCGACCTCAGCGACTTCAAGACGATCCTCGATTTCTGCGACGTGGTGCAGAGCCCCGAGCGCCTCCGCCTGCTGCTCACGCTAACGATTGTCGACATCCGCGCCGTCGGGCCGGGCGTGTGGAACGGCTGGAAGCGCCAGTTGCTCGGCGATCTGTACGAAGCGGCGGAAGAGGTCCTTCGCCTCGGCCACAAGCAAAAGGGGCGTGCCGAGCGAATCGCGGCCAAGCAGGAGCATCTGCGCGATGCGCTCGGCTGGGACGAAGCGACGTTTGCAACGCTCGTCCACCGTCTCCCCGAAGCGTACTGGATCGCCGAACCCGAGGACGTGCTCGCGCACAATGCGCGTTTCCTCGCCAACACCGGCGAAGCGCAACTCGCGATCGACGCGCACGTCTATCCAGGGCGCGGTGCGACGCTGGTGACGATCTACGCCGCCGATCATCCCGGCCTCTTCTACCGCATCGCCGGGGCGATCCACGTTGCTGGCGGCAACATCATCGACGCGAGAATCCACACCACGCGTGACGGGATGGCGGTCGATAATTTCCTGGTGCAGGATCCGTTCGGGCGGCCGTTCGACGAAACCGGCCAGTTGTCGCGGCTGAAGACCGCGATCGAGGACGCGCTCGCCAACCGCGGCAAGCTTGCCGACCGGCTGGTGGCGAAACCCCTGCCCCGGACGCGCGGAGGCGTTCGACATCGTCCCCAACGCGCTGGTCGACAACAAGGCGTCGAACCGGTTCACGGTGGTCGAGGTCAATGCACGGGATCGGCCGGCGCTGCTCAACCAGCTCGCCAATGCGCTGTTCCAGTCGAAGGTGACGATCCACTCCGCACATGTCGCGACCTATGGCGAGCGCGCGGTCGATACGTTCTATATCACCGACCTGACGGGGGACCGGATCACCCAGCCTGCTCGGTTGAAGACCTTGGAGCGCCGGTTGCTAGCGGCGGCGGCGGGGGAAGAGATCGACCTGGCAGCGTAGGGCATTTCCGTTCCTCCCCTGTAAGGGAGGAAACAGACATGAGAAAGCCGGCCCGCACCTCAGTGCGGACCGGCTTTTCTTACCCAAAGCTTGCGATCAGAAGCGCGAGCGGAGCGTCAGGCCGTAGGTGCGGGGTTCGGCCAGATACGAGGTGAAGATCTGGTTTGCGGTGGTGCCGAACGCCTGGGTCTGCGCCTGGCTGCCCGCCCCCTGGAACGGTGCGTTGAACGCAACCTGCTGGTAGTTGGTGTCGAGCAGGTTCTGCGCCCAGACCTCGAGTGCCCACTTCTGCTGCGGCCCACGGATGCCGACGCGGGCGTTCATCAGGAAAAAGCCGTCCTGTGCCTTTTCCGGGAACAGGTCCGACCCCGTGTTGTAGTCGCTGGTCATACGGCCATCGACGTAGAACAACGCGGTCAGCCCGGTATGGCCGATATCCGGTGTCCATGCGGTCGACGCGGTCACGGTGTGCTTCGGCGCATTGGACAGGTTGCTGCCCGAGAGCAGGAACAGTGCGGCGTCGAGCGGCTGGCCGCTTTCGGTACCAACCAGATTGTTGCGGAAGCGCGTGTTCGTGTAGGTGTAGCCGAGGTTCACCGAGTAGTTCGGCGCCGGGAACAGCCCGGCTTCAAGCTCGAAACCTTGCGAGATCACGCCGTAATTCGTCTTCCCCGTGCAAGCACCGGTCGTCGAGCTCGCATCCTGATCCGCACCGTTCAGGCTCGTATCGCAGGTGCTGATGTTCTGGACGATGAAGTTGGTGCCGTTGAAGGTGTTCAGCTGGAAGTTCTTGAACTCCTGACGGAAGCCCGCGACGTTGAAGGTGAAATCCTTCGACGTGAACTTCAGGCCGACCTCGTACGCGTTCACGGTCTCGGGATCGAACCGCAGATTGGCGGCGCTGGCGTTGGTCGGCGACGAGAATACGTTGGCCGTCAGATCCGAACGATCGAGATTATAGCCGCCCGCCTTGTAGCCGCGCGAGTAGGACGCATACAGCAACGTGTCGGTCCGCGGCTTGTACGAGATCACGCCGGTGCCGGTGAACTCACCTTCCTTGAAGCCATTATTGAGATCGAGGCCATTGAGCGCAGTCGTCGAGTTGCCTGTGCAGGTAAGCGTGACGATGCCGCCGACGAGCGTCTTGACCGCCGCCGGGACCGCCGCACTGGCGAGCAGCGGGCTGAGATTGGCTTGCTGAACCGGGCAGACTGCATTGTTGTTGTTGAAGTCGCCGTGGAAATCCTTCGCCTCATGCGTGTAGCGCAGGCCACCGGTGATCGACAGCTTGTCGGTTAGCTTGAAGATATTATGCGTGAAGAACGCGTAGTTCTCGCTGTCCTGATAATAGGTCGAACGGACGTCGCCGACATTGTTGACGGTACTGAGGCGATCGATACCGGCTAGCACCGTGTTGGTCAGCGCACCGAAGGCTGGCGTCGTGCCGGGCACCTGGCCTGACAACACCGCGCGACCAGCTGCGCTGAGGCAACCCGGGTTGGCCGGGTTACGCAGTGCCGCAGCAGGATTGATCGTCGCGACGATGCGGCAAGCGGCGAACGCGCCATATTGCGTGCCGAACTTCAGATTGTCGGCAACGACAAGGTCTTCCTTCGAGTAATAGCCACCGACCAGCCAGTCGAGCTTGTCGTTGAACAGCGAGCCGTTCAGGCGGACTTCCTGGCTGAAGGTGTGGAACTGGCGGAAGCTGTTGCCGTCATCGGGGCGATAGGCAATGTCGAGATTGCCGTAGTCGATATCGCCCGCGCCACCCGATTTGTATTCGCGGTATGCCGTGATCGAGGTGAGCGAGGCACCACCGAGGTTGATGTCGATCTGGCCCGAGCCGCCGTAATCGGTCGTGACGTTCGAATAGGCGCGGCCGGGCGAGTTGGCGATGCGGCGGTTATACGGATCGCCCGCGCTCGGGAAAACCGCACCCATGCTCTGCATGACCTGGACGATGCGGTTGCCCGCGGGATTGATCGCGAAATCGCCGGGGACGCCCGGGGTCGGATCGATCTTTTCCTGCGTGTTGATGTAAACCGCGCCGCAGCACTTTTCGTCGCGGTGCGTGTAGTCGCCGATCAGGCGGACGGTGACGTCGGACGAGGGCTCGAACAGCAGCTGCCCGCGGACGAAATAGCGATTGCGATCATTGTAATCGGTCTTGTTGACGACGTCGTAATAATAGCCGTCGCGCTTGCCGAATACGCCATCGAGGCGGAACGCGAGCTTGTCTGCGATGATTGGGCCGGTCAGTCCGCCGGCTATACGAACGTTGTTGTAGTTGCCGTAGGTCGCCTCGGCGTAGCCACCGAATTTGTACGACGGTAGCTTCGTCAGAATGTTGATCGAACCTGCCGTGGCGTTGCGGCCCGACAACGTACCCTGCGGACCGCGCAGAACCTCGATACGATCGACTTCGCCGAGGTCGTTGAGACCCGAGCCGGTGCGGCTGCGATAGACGCCGTCGATGAATACCGCGACCGAGCTCTCAAGGCCCGGGTTGTCGCCGACGGTGCCGATACCGCGAACGCGGGCGGACGCGTTGGCCTCGCTGCCAGTCGAGGAAATCAGCAGAGAGGGGACAAGCTGGGTGGCCTGACGAATGTCATTTGCGCCGGTATTCTCCAGCGCTGCCGAACCGACCGCGGAAACCGCGATCGGCACGTTCGACAGCCGCTCGGAACGACGGGTGGCGGTGATGACGATGTCGCTGGCGTTACCCGAATAGAGTGGCGCCGCGGCGACCGGGGTTTGCCCCGCATCGACCGACCCAGCCGCCGTGCCCGACGTCGTCGTCGCGGTCGCCTGCGCTTCGGGCTGCGAGGTCGGGACGTCCTGCGCGAATGCCGGGGCGACGATCGCCGTGGTTGCTGCGGCGGACAACAGATATGCGATCATACGCATCGGCATTCTCTCCTGAGTGTTCGAATGTTTTCGAACTTATGGTTTGGACGTTAGGTAGAGGCCTTGCGCGGTTCGCGTCTAGCAATTTCCGCATACGGAAACCGATTTTTGAACATTGTGTCTCCAAACCGCCACATAGTGGCAGACAGCAAACCCTAGTTTCAAATCGCAACTGTTCAGGTGGATGAGTCGGCATGCGCTGATGGGAAGACCAGGACGTTGATCGCTCTCGAACGGCCGCCCCCGACGAATCTTAGGCAGGCCCAGCGCCGAGTCTTGCAGGCAGCATTATCCGACCGCCGCCCCGCCGTCGTTCGGCGGGCGCACCTTGTCGAGTCGTGTGGGATGCCGCAAGGCCGCCTTGCGTGCCGCTGTAGTCGGCCAAACAGATGACGGGCAGACGGCCGCAAGAAGCCCCTCCTGGGCGCCCCAGCGGTGTGTCAGGCTTGTGCGAAGACCTTGGTGCCGACGATGCCGACCACCGTCAGCGCCATGAAGCAGGCCTGGATGCCGCTGACCTTGTCGCCGAACAGGATGACGCCGCCAATGATGACGCCGATCGCGCCCGCGCCAGTCCAGATCGCATAGGCGGTGCCGGCGGGTAGGCCGCGCATCGCAAGCGCGAGCAGGCCCATGTTGACGAAGCTGAGGACGATCGGGACGCTGGAAGCCTGCCAGGTGGCGATGGTGGCGGCCCATTTGAGGCTGAGTGCCCAGCAGATTTCGGTGACGACGGCGACCGCGAGGATGAGCCAGGACATGAGTGTTCTCCAACGGGCTCAGATTGGAGACTCGGCCGCCGGAAACCCGGGAAGAGACGGCCGTCTGTGAGAAACGAAAAAAGCGCCAAGCGAACTACCGTTCCCCCGCGGAGGCGGGGTCCAGGGTTGCAGGCGCTCTACTGTGAGATCCTGGCCCGCCGCCTTCGCGAGGGAACGGCAGCGCCTAAAGCACTGCCCCGGATTAGTTCAGGCGGGCGATACCCGAGATGGAGCGGTCGACCATCATGCGGTCGGCGGCGGCGTCGTGATGCTCGGCGATTAGGATACCGGCAGCCTTCGCCGCCGCATCTGCCGCCCGCGCGGACTTCGGCGATCGCGGCGCGTTCGGCGGCGGCGATCTTGTCCTCGGCCATCTTCGCGCGGCGCGTCATCAGGTCTTCGGCGCCGGCCTTCGCCTTGGCGATGATCGCCGCGGCTTCGTGGTGCGCGTGGGCCTTCATGGCTTCGGCCTCGACGTGCGCGGTCTTGGCCTTCGCCTCATACTCGGTGCGGATCGCTTCGGCTTCGGCACGGAGCGCCTTGGCTTCGTCGAGCTGCGTGCGGATGCCGGCGATGCGCGTGTCGAGCATCTTGCCGATCATGCCCGGAACCTTCTTCCAGATCATCAGCAGGATCACGACGATCATCGCCACCGCGACCCAGCCGGTCGAGGTCAGGCCGAGCGCGGTCGGATCGGCGACATGCTCGACGCCGCCGGGCGCGGTCGTGTGACCCTGGATTCCCTGGTTGTCGATCGCACCTTCGGGCGCCATGCCCTCTTCGTGGATGACCTTTGCGGCCGAATCTGGATTAGCCATGCGCCGTCGTCCTGCGTACCGCGTCGGTCGCCGCATCCAGGCTGACCTGGAGGCCGGCGACCTTGGCGGCCAATTGCTGTGCTGCTTCGGCGGCGACACCCTGCAAGTTCGAGAGCGCCTCGGCCTTCGCGTTCGCGACCGCCAGATCGTGATGACCCAGGCGCTCGGCGAGTTCGGCGTCGGCCGCATGGACCTGCTGCTCGAACGCGGTCGCCGCGCGCTTGGCTGCTGCCGCGGTCTCGGCCTGCGCCGCGACGCGGGCCGCGTCCATTTCGGCCTGCCAGTTCGCCTGGACCGTATCGGCCTGCGCACGGGCAGCGACCGCCGCCGCCAGATCGCCCGCGATCTCGGCCTTCGCGCGAGTCCACGTTGGACACGATCTTTGGCACCATTCCCTTGCCGATCCCGAAATACAGGATGCCGAAGGTGAGGAGCAGCCAGAAGATCTGCGAGGCGTAGGTAGCGGCTATCTGGGCAATCTGAGGCATTGGTCTGTCCTGCGTTAATCCGGCCGGGCGCGGTTGCCCGGCCAAATCAGCGAGTGGTTAGGCGACGAACACCAGGATGATCATGGTGACGAAGGCGAGCAGACCGAGAAGCTCGGCTGCTGCGAAACCGATGAACAGACGGCCCTGCTGGCTGTCGGCTGCGCCCGGGTTGCGCAGAGCACCGGCGAGGAACTGTGCGAACACGTTGCCCACGCCGAGTGCCGCGAGGCCCATGCCGATCGCTGCGAGGCCGGCACCGATCATCTTTGCTGCGTTGACGTCCATGATAAATTCCCTTTGAAAATCAGTTGGTAAATAGAAAACTTAGTGAAGGTTGACGGCGTCGTTCAGATAGACCGACGTCAGCAACGCGAACACGTATGCCTGGATCGCGGCGACCAGCAGCTCGAGCAGCGTAATGCCGATCATCAGCAGCATGCTCGGCGCGCTCACCAGACCGATATACATCCCGCCGAGGTTCAGTCCGTTGATCACGAACGCGGCCAGCACCTTGAGCAGGATATGCCCCGCGGTCATCGCCACGAACAGTCGCAGACCGAGCGAGAACGGACGCACCAGGAACGACATCAGCTCGACCACGAAGATCAGCGGGATCATCAGTGCGGGCGTGCCGCTCGGCACGAACAGCGAGAAGAAGTGGAAGCCGTGCTTGCCGAAGCCGACGAGCAGCACGATCGCAAAGCTGATCAGCGCCAGCACGCCGGTGACGGTCATGTGGCTGGTCACGGTGAACGGATGCACGCCGGGCACGATGCCGAATGGCAGGAGCCCGATGATGTTCGCGAACAGGATGAACATGAACAGCGAGAAGACATAGGGCACGAAGCGCTTGCCGCCGGGGCCGACATTCTGCTCGAGCATGCCCGAGATGAAGCCGGTAAAGCCCTCGACCGCCATCTGCCAACGACCGGGCACGAGCTCGCGCTTCATGCCACCGATCATGAACGCCCAAAGTGCGACCAGCGTCACCACCATCCACAATGCGGAATTGGTGAACGACAGGTCATAGCCACCAACGATCCAGTGCGAGCCGAACGCCGGCTCGATCAGGAACTGGTGCATCGGATCGATCTTGCCGCCCTGTTCTGCCGCCACGTGGAATCCCTGCCGTCTTGATACGACAAACGCCCGGTTACTCCGGGCGTTCGCCTGAAATTCGAATGATCTGCCTGAACGCGACCGCTATCCCGAGGAACAGCAGCACGATCAGCCCCCAAGGGCCAGTGCCGAACCAATGGTCTATCAACCAGCCGATCAGCGCACTGCCGACGAGACTCCCGATCAGAGCGGAAATGACGCGATTGCCTTGCGAGTAACCCCGCTCGGCATCCGCCCCCTTCTGCCCCTTTGCGAGCGTTTCCCGATGCTGCGCCTCTCGCAATCGCTCATCGAGCGCGGAAAGTCGCGGATCTTCAACACCCTGGGGGTCCTGTCCGGGTTCGATCTCCGCCACGCACGTTCCTCCACCTGATTTCGCATCGGGGAGGAAGCAAGCAGCGACGAGCGATCCCGCCAAGGCGCGGTCCGTTTAGAAAAGGGGGGTGCAAGTCAACCGGTGTGACAGGCGCGTCATTTAATGGGGGTGTTCAATCCTCCCCGCCAGGGGGAGGTGGCACCGCAGGTGACGGAGGGGGAGGACACGGAGCAGAGGTTTCGCCTGCCTCCCCCTCCGTCTGGCAAGGGCCAGCCACCTCCCCCTAGCGGAGGAGGATTATAGAGCTGAACCTCGATACGGCCACGTTCTTCGTCATCCCGGCGAAAGTCGGGACCCCGCGCTGCGAGGGGACGCCTGCTATTCATATCCCCACCCAATCCCGTCACCCCAGCGAAAGCTGGGGTATCCCCGTAATGGAGCACCCCCTTGGCGCACGAGACCCCAGCTTTCGCTGGGGTGACGGTGAAAGGCGGAGGACGCTCCCGTCTTCGTCACCCCGGGCTTGTTCCGGGGTCCACGGTTCCGCGCTCTCACGACTATCGAATCCGCGGAACGGTGGATGCCGGAACGAGCCCGGCATGACGGACTATCTCAAACGCAGCGCGAATCGCGTTCCGGGGCGCCGGCAGTGCGCGTCTTCCATACGCCGTTGGGCGTCTTGTACTTCTCGCCAGGGTTCGTCGCGGCGATCAGGTTGCACCCGCTGGTGAACGCAAGCTGCTCGACCGTCGCACCACTCGCCTGCGCTTTCTGGGTATACGCCGACTTGCGCTGGATATTGATGTTGTTGACCAGCGCGCGCAGATCGCCGCTCGCCGCACCGACGAGGCCGAGATACCCGTCCGGCTGCTCGCCGACCTCGCCACCGGCGCGCGCCGCGGCATAGGCCGGATCGCGCTGCGCGGTTGCCGCGACAGACAGGCCACCGAGAGCCGCCGCTGCGGCAACCATCATAAGGACCTTGGTCTTCATCTTAGAATATCCCTGGATTCTGCTGGATCAACGATTTCGCCTCGCCATCGAGACGATAGACCACTTCCTGCGTGACGTTGATGTTGAGGTTGATCTCGATCGGCTTGTCGGGCGCCGACACGTTGATGCAGCCCGGCAGGGCGGCCAACAGTCCGATAATCGCGATCGTCCTCGTCATCATGCGCAAGATCGGCCTTTGCTCCAGCTTCTTCAATCCTGTTTCGGTCATGGCACGATCCTGCTTGCGGGAGGCTGAATGGTCGGGGGTTTCGGAGGAGGCGGCGCGGCCTGCTGCTGGAGCAAGGCCGGCAGGTTGCGCTGGATCAGCCGCTTCGGGTCGTAGAAGCTCTGCGCCGAATCGAGCAGCCCGCGGAACGGCGCCTTGATCCGGATATTGAACACGAACGGGAGTTTCTGGAGCCGCCGGACGATGAAGTTCGACTTCGCGCCCTCGCCCTGGCTGATCCCGGCAAAGCGCACGTCGGTGACCATCTCGCCCGCGAGCGGCCCGTTCATGCCGACCCGCAACGACTGGTAGCGCAGCGACTTCAGCGCCTGGAACGCGATGTTCGCCCAGATGCCGAGATCCTTCTGACTGAGATCGCCGACATAGGCGAGCGTGCCGCCGCCCGGCCGGACGCGCAGGTCGCCACCCTCGATCCGGCCGCCGGTCTCGTCGAAGATCATCGGCAGCACGCCGTCGAAGATCCCGGTCGCGTCGAGATTTTTGAAATCGAACTGCTGGAGGAACTGGTCGGCGGCCATGTTGGCGACGTGGAACGTCATCCGCCGTTCCTTCGGCGCGGAGAAATCGAGCAGGGTCGGGTCGAGAGTCAGCGATCCACCCGCGAACGGCCACGACCCACCCTCGACCTGTACGCGCGCGCCGGGCAGCGTCTGGTAGCGGATCGTGCCGTCGGTGACCGGGATGCCGGGGTTGAGCGTGCGGATCGTCGCCACCTGACCCGGCGCGCTCTGGAGATTGAGCAGGTCGGTGAAGCGAATCTCGGTGGCGATTCCCGTGACCGGGCCGAACGCAGCGGCGAGATCGGTGCCGGCGGTGCGGAACACGCCGGTACTCGTGACGCCGTCGGGGTTCCAGGCGATATGCCCCTCGCCGCTGACCGATCCGTTGACGTCGGCGATCACGCCGAAGGTCAGCGGGGTGAGCGCGTCGGGTTGCAACTTGTCCTTGGCGAAGGCGATCGCAGGCACGTTCAGGTCGGCTTTGCCTACGCCGACGCCGAGTGCATGAGTCAGCGTGACGTCGGCGACCTTGGTGTTGGTGGTCGGTTCGAACAACGTGCCCGCCGCGATGATCGTGCCGTTGACCAGTTGAAGCGTCACGGTGCGCGCGGTGAGCGGCTTGAACCGCGGAGTAGGCGCGGCATCGGTTACCCCCATCGCGCCGGTGAGGTTGAGCGCGCCGCCAGCCAGCGTCCACTCGCCCGCCGCCTCGCCGAGCAGCAGCGGGACATTGGCGATCTGCCCCGAGCCGTCGGCGAAGGCGCCAGCCAAGCCCTGCCCCGTCATGCGACCGGTAACGGTGCCGAAATCGAGTCGCGTGACACGTTCGGGCACGCCGATGCTGGTCTGTACGCCCTTGATCCGGAAGCCGCGATCGGCCAGCCGCACGGTCGCCCCGGCGGTCGCCAGCGTGATCGGCGTGGTGCCGAGTCGTCCACCCAGCTTCGCCGCCGCGATCTTTGCGCCACCGCCGATCCGCGCGCCGTTGACCTGCACTAGCGCCCCATCGACCGGACACAGGGTGAGTCTGGACGGGTCGAGCACCAGCCCGGATATCGCGAGGCGCTGCACCGCCAGCGGTGCGCAACCGGTGTTGACGATCAGCCGCCCGCGACCGTTCCACAACGCAGACACCGGCATCGACAGGCCATCGACTCGGTTGCCAGGTCCTCCCGCACCGATCGGTCCCCCGAGCGTGACTCGCGTCGCGATCGAGGTCGCCCCGCCCGGCGTCGCGCTGAAAGTGACGGGGGTGAGCGCCAGACTTGCGCCACCCGCCGCATAAGGCGCGATGGTGGCGACGCCACGGATCGCCGAGCCGGGTTTCGCCTGCGCGAGCGAGATACGCGCCTCGGGCAGGCCGCCGCCGCGCATCGCGAGAACTGTGTCGAGCCGTACGCCGTCATTCGGCCAGCCGAACGCGACCCCGCTCCCGCCGCTGAGCGCCACGCGCGCACCGCTGGCAGACGCAAGTGCGAGACGGGACAGCACTGCCTTGCCGCGTCCACCATCGATCTGCACGTGCAGGTCGGTGTCCGCAGCAAATCCGCGGCCGGCCTTCTGGACCGCCTGCGTGATCGCCGTTGCCAACGGTGCTACGGGGGTCCCAGCGGCCGCACCGCCGATCCCAGCCAGTCCCGCGAGTCGCTTCTGCGCCACCGTGGCGCCGCTCGCCTGAACACGTCCGTCGAACGCGATCTTCTTGCCGATCCGGTAGGTGCCGGCGAGCGCAATTCGGCGCGCGCCGCCTTCGGTGGTGCGAACCTTATCGGCGGCGATGTTCGCCTTGCCGCCGGTCGCCGCCGCGGTTCCGGCGAAGTCGATCGTGCCTCCGGCACCGGCCAAAGTCGCACCCGGCGTCCGTGCCGCGCCCGTCTTGAGAGTCGACTTGCCCTGCCAGCGATCGAGCGCGGCGGAGAGTCCGACGTCAAGATCGGCCACGATCCGGTCCGCCTGCGTCGTCCCGCACGCAAGCCGCGACACGCGCACCGGCCCCGTGATCGTCGGCTTTGCCGCATCGATCCGCAGCTTCACCGTCGCCGCCAGCCGATCGATCGCACACCCGCCGACCTCCAGCCGCTCGCTGATCGCCGCCAGCGTGCCGCGGAACCCGTCGTCAAGTTTGCCAGAGCCTGCCAGCTTCAAGCCGACGACACCTTGCGGAGTCTCCAGCCGCATCCGCCCGTCGGCCACCGACACGTCGAGCGCGGGCAGCGACAACGGCTTCCCCGACGAGGCCGGCAGCAACTTGTCGATCGCACCGAGCGAGACCTTACCGTCGATCAGCCGACCGCGCAGCCGCACCTTCCCCGCGCGCACGCCCTCCAGATACGGCCCAGACAACCCAACGCCGGTCCGCGTCTCGACCCAGTCGGCGACAAGATCGGGATGTGCCAGATCGCCGATCACGACATTGGTCAATCGCTGGCCACCCAGCGCGAGGTCGGCGATGTCATAGCGCGCGGGCACGCCGGCCTTGGCGAGTTCACGGTCGATGAACCCTTCGGCGATCGGTTTCCGCACCAGCCAGAGCACCACCAGCCCAGCGAGCACAATCAGCGCGATCACCAGCGCAACGCGGCGGGCCGTCGCGGGACGGCGAGGGTCGGCCCCGGGGTCGGCCCCCGTCTCGCTCGTCTCGCTCACTTACTCACTCCGCCACGCTCAGGCCCCTGCATAGGCGGGTGCGGGGGCGTCATGCAATTGCGCGCGGATGTGCTAGCTTCACGATATGGCCGAACCGGACGACGAGATCGACGATCTGAAGGGCCATCGGGGCCGCCTCCGCAAACGCCTGTTCGAAGGCGGTAGCGACGCATTGCTCGACCACGAACTCATCGAATATCTCCTCGCGATCGCGATTCCGCGCGGCGACACCAAGGCGCTCGCCAAGGCGCTGATGCGCGAGTTCGGCGGGATCGGCGGCGTGCTGACCGCGGATGCCGAGGCGCTCGGCCGGGTTAAGGGCATGGGGGAAATCTCGACCGCCGCGATCAAGATTGCGCACGCCGCTGCGATCCGCCTGCTCCAGTCGCACGTCAGCGATCGCCCGGTACTCGCCAACTGGCAGGCGCTGCTCGATTATCTACGCGCCGACATGGCGCACCACGCGATCGAGCGCTTCCGCGTGCTGCATCTGAACACGAAGAACATGCTGATTCGCGACGAGGTGATGAGCAAGGGCTCGATCGATCAGGCCGCGGTCTATGTCCGCGAGGTGATCCGCCGCGCGATCGATCTGGGCTCGGCGTCGATCATCCTCGTCCACAACCATCCGAGCGGAGACCCCTCCCCCAGCCGCGCCGACATCGAGATCACGCGCACCATCGCCGAGGCGGGCAAGCGGCTCAGCATCACCGTGCACGATCATATCGTGATGGGCACCGGCGGCCATGTCAGCCTGCGCGCCCAAGGATTAATCTGACGCAACTAGATAGTTTCGGGAAAGGCGGGACGTTTCCCCCGCGCCTTCGTTGTCCGACCGAAGGAATTTCATGTGGACAACAAGTTACACGACGAACCCTCGACCGTGACCGCGGAACACGGCCAGGTCCTGGTCGATGGGCCGGACGGCGTTGCGGTATCGCTGACACCCGATGCTGCAGTCGAGACATCCGACCGGCTTCTTGAAGCGGCCGTCGAAGCGCAGGGCCAGATTGTGACGATGACGCTCGCCGACAAGGAACATGCAGCGCGCAAGGCTGGCTGACTGTCGCGTTATCTCCGGGCCAGCGGTCCTATGTCGTACTGAATTACGACATCCAATCCGCTCTGCCATCCTCGTCCAAGGCCAAACAAGGGCCATATCAGTCGGCGTGCGTGGGGATTTTTGTCCAATCAGCCCATTCCCGCTGGTCGATGGCGCATCGGCGCACGATCGATGCCGTCGATGTCTACGATATCCAGATGCAGCGTCTGATGTCGCGCGCCTTGGATCAGGTCCGCGTGCGGCTCCTGGCGATCACGCGGACCCGCGCGAACTGAGCCCAATCAGCGAAACGCCGCCGGGCGAACCCGGCGGCTATTGGCGTAGATCCGCAAGCGGACGATCAGCCCTGCGACAGGAAGCTGGTCAGTTCCGGCTTCGACAGCGACTTGTTCTTGTCGGTATCGGCCTGTGCGAACGCGGCAGCGACCCATTTCTTGGTTTCGGGCGCGGTCGCTTTGGTGGTCGGATCGGTCTTGGTCTTCAGCGCGATCATCCATGCGGCGAACTCAACCGTGCTGAGCTTGCCGTCTTTATTCGTGTCGTAGGTCGGGAATTCCGTGTCGACGACCTGCGCGACCTGAGTGCCGCTCGCAGGCTGCGTCGCCTCAGCGGTTTGTGCAGGTGCGGAGGCTTGGCTCGGCGCGGTCTGGGCGGGCGACATTGAAGGATCGGCGGAGCCTGGCATGGCGGTGGGCGCAGTCTGCGGCGATGTCGCGGTGGTTTGCGCGAGAGCCGGTGCAGCAATCGTCATCGTCGCTGCGAGCAGAGCATATTTAAGCATTGCTATTCTCCATCCATACTTCGAAATCTTTACTAGATCATCACCGCCACATCCTTATCGATACTGACCGGATGCTGCAGAATGACGCTCGCCGGCAACGGATATAGGCCGAACGCATTGCCGTTTGTACCCCCGACGATGGCCTGCTAGGCGCTCCGCAGGCGTCTCCCGAGGGGAGCACGCGACGAACCGTGCCATTCACCAGCCCCGAGGAAACCCATGGTCCCCCGCTATTCCCGCCCCGACATGGTCGCGATCTGGACGCCCGAAGCGCGCTTCAAGATCTGGTTCGAGATCGAGGCGCACGCCACCGACGCACTCGCCGAGCTGGGCGTCGTACCCAAGGAAGCCGCCGCCGCGATCTGGGCGAAGGGCGCATTCGAGGTCGACCGGATCGACGAGATCGAGCGCGAGACCAAGCACGACGTTATCGCCTTCCTGACCAACGTCGCCGAGCATGTCGGCCCCGAAGCGCGCTTCATGCACCAGGGCATGACCTCGTCGGACGTGCTCGACACCTGCCTCGCGGTACAGCTGGCCAAGGCGAGCGACATCCTGATCGCCGATCTCGACGCGCTGCTGGTGGTGCTCGAACGCCGCGCGCGCGAACACAAGATGACGCCGACGATCGGTCGCAGCCACGGCATCCACGCCGAGCCGGTGACGTTCGGGCTGAAGCTGGCGCAGGCGCATGCCGAGTTCGCGCGCAACCGCGCGCGGTTGGTGGCGGCGCGCGAGGACGTCGCGACCTGCGCGATCTCGGGCGCGGTCGGCACGTTCGCGAACATCGATCCGTTCGTGGAAGAGTATGTTGCAGGCAAGCTCGGCCTGTCGGTCGAGCCGGTCTCGACGCAGGTCATCCCGCGTGATCGCCACGCGATGTTCTTCGCGACGCTGGGCGTGATCGCCAGCTCGATCGAGCGGCTCGCGACCGAAGTGCGCCATCTGCAGCGCACCGAAGTGCTTGAGGCGGAGGAGTTCTTCTCGCCCGGCCAGAAGGGCTCGTCGGCAATGCCGCACAAGCGCAACCCGGTGCTGACCGAGAACCTCACCGGGCTCGCCCGCATGGTCCGCGGCTACGTCACGCCCGCGATGGAGAACGTTGCGCTGTGGCATGAGCGCGACATCTCGCACTCGTCGGTCGAGCGGTACATCGGGCCGGACGCGACGATCACGCTCGACTTCGCGCTCGCACGGCTGACCGGGGTGATGGACAAACTGGTCGTCTATCCCGAGCGGATGTTGAAGAATCTCAACAAGATGGGCGGCCTCGTCCATTCGCAGCGTGTGCTGCTGGCGTTGACGCAGGCAGGCGTAAGCCGCGAGGACGCGTATCGCCTCGTGCAGCGCAACGCGATGAAGGTGTGGGACTCGGATGGCGCGCTGTCGCTGCTCGAGTTGCTGAAGGCGGATCCCGAAGTGACGCTGTCGGATGCCGAACTCGAGGACAAGTTCGACCTCGGCTATCATCTGAAGCACGTCGACACAATCTTCGCGCGAGTGTTCGGCGCGGCCTGAGGAACACCGGCCTGACCCTAGGCCGTCATCCTGACGAAAGTCAGGATCCAGAGTAATGCAACGTTGTCCTGCTTGGCTCTGGATCCTGACGTTCGTCAGGATGACGAATGAGCTGGACGGTGGGCGACTCCGAGACTGCGCCAACATGCACGCAACGCAATTGCGATTATGTGTTACAAAATTGCGACAACGCGCAACTATAGCCATATCGCTCTTGCCGGATATGTTTCCGGCATCGGAGACCTACCCATGCGCATGTTCGAAACCGTGACCAGCACCATGCTGGCGATCGCGGCTCAGGCGCTGGTGGTTGGGGTGGTCATCACCGCCCTCTGATCCATCGGCCCGCCCGCCCCCTTCCGAGGGGGCGCGGCTAGGCCGGAGGAGCAGCGCGAGATCCGCCAATATCTGGTGGCCTACCCTGCATTTTGGCTCGCTAGCCTTGTCAGAAATCTGACTATACCCATTAAATAACGCGATCCCAGACGCTCAGGTGTTTGGCATCATAATGCAGTGACACAGACATGGCGCAGTTCGGCGTCATTCTCTGTGAAAGGCATTCCATGTTCCAGTCCCTCTCGTTCCGCCCTGCCGCTCTTCTGGTAGCGAGCATCGTCGTGCTCGGTGGCGCCTCCGTTCCCGCATTCGCAGCCGGCGACAAGCCGATTTCCGTCACCATGCCCGCGAGCGTCTTCAAGGACGACACCAGCCGCGTCTGCATGCTGCGCACCATTCTCGGTCGCAAGGCGGACAAGACGCTACCCGAGACGATCTGCGAGACCCGGTCCGAGTGGAGCGCACGCGGCGTCGTCATCGTCACCAAGTGACGGCGGCTCTATCGATCCTCCCCCGCACGGGGGAGGTGTCGCCGAAGGTGACGGAGGGAGAGGACACGGAGCCGAGGTTATCGCTTACCTCCCCTCCGTCCGGCAAGAGCTGGCCACCTCCCCCTTGCGGGTGAGGATCAGACGGCGTCTGATTCACCAGATCGACGGCGGCTACCGCGTGCGCGGATACCGCGCGGCGAATTCCTCGTCGGACATCATCAGATACCGGATCATGTCGATCAGCGCCCAGGGTGCGCTGATCACGAGGCCGACCACGGTGATGGTCAGTACCAGCATGATGATCCCCGAGCCCGTCCTGCCAAGGTAGAAGCGGTGGATGCCTAGAGTACCGATCACGAACGCCATCACCGCAGCGACATATTTGTTGCGGTCGTTTGCCGGGACGACAGCGGCTGGCGGCACCGCGCGACGCGGGCCAGGCGCGGTCGGCATCGGGAAGACGCTGAGCGCACGATCGTTGGCGGCTTCGAAATCGACTTCGATGCCGATCGCCGGTTCGCCGCGATGCGCCCAATCCTCCGGCGCAAACCTGTAGCGTTGCCCGTCCTGCCCCGCAACGAGCCCTTCGCCCGTACGGGGATCGACGCCTAAAACCTGTCCGCGCATGTCATTCCTCGATGTTCGCTTTTCATTCTGGCGGATGCCGCGGATCAGGCAAGCTCGAACTTACGCGTGTCACCCGGCATGAGCCTCAGGGACAATCGAGAATCGAAGATTGTCGCCTCATGCTGGTGACAGTCAGCCATAATATTGCTCGACCCGGGATAACTCCCAACGCCCCGTCGCCCCAGCGAAAGCTGGGGTATTCCTGTTGGTACGCAGTGCGACACAAGCAGGGAGATCCCAGCTTTCGCTGGGATGACGACAGTGCGGGGTAAAGGCGCTAGGCATGCGGCTCGGTAACGTACGGGCCGGCATAAGGCCGGCCCGTTGTCGTATCATTCGCCCGCGAACACGCCCTTAAGCTTGGCGAAGAAGCCCTGGCTCGCCGGGCATTCGTCACCCGTTTCCGTCTCGCGGAACATCTCGAGCAATTCCTTCTGGCGATTGCTGAGACGCGTGGGGGTTTCGACGTCGATCTGGACGACGAGATCGCCGTGGCCGCGGCCTTGCAGGACGGGCATGCCGGCGCCGCGCTGGCGGAGCTGCTTGCCCGACTGGATGCCGGCCGGGATCTTCACTTCGTGCGTGCGGCCGTCGAGGCCGGGGATCGACAGCGCCCCGCCGAGCGACGCGACCGTGAAGCTGATCGGCGCGCGCGAACAAGGTCGTGCCTTCGCGTTCGAACAGATTGTGCTTGGTCACGTGGAGGAAGATGTAGAGATCGCCGGACGGCGCGCCGCGGGCACCCGCCTCGCCCTCGCCCGACATGCGGATGCGCGTGCCCTCGTCGACGCCGGGGGGACGTTGATCGAGAGCGTTTTGGTCTTCTCGACACGGCCTTCGCCGCGGCAGTCCGGGCACGGATCGGCGATGACTTCGCCAGCGCCGTTGCAGACCGGGCAGGCGCGCTCGACCACGAAGAAACCCTGTTGCGCCCGGACTTTCCCGTGACCGCCGCAATGCTGGCAGGTCTTCGCGCGCGTCCCGGCCTTCGCGCCCGAGCCGTCGCAGGTGTCGCAGAGCGCGGAGACGTCGATCGTGATCTCGGTCGTCTTGCCGTGGAAGGCTTCCTCCAGGCTGACTTCCATGTCGTAGCGGAGGTCTGCGCCGCGTCGTGCCGCCGAGCGACCGCCGCCGCGCTGTGCGCCGCCCATGAATTCGCCGAAGACGCTTTCGAAGATATCGCTGAAGCCGCCGAAATCCTGCGCGCCGCCGCCATGACCGCCGCCGCCGCCATTCTGGAACGCGGCATGGCCGAAGCGATCATAGGCCGCGCGCTTCTGCGGGTCCTTGAGGCACTCGTAGGCTTCGCTGACCGCCTTGAACTGCGCTTCGGAATCCTTGCAGCCCGCGTTCTTATCCGGGTGATACTTCATCGCGAGCTTGCGGTAGGACGACTTGATCGTCCCCGCATCCGCGGTCCGCTCGCATTCGAGCAGTTCGTAATAATCTGTCTGGGTACTCATACTTCGCCCCTCCGGCCCCGCCCGTCATGCCAGCGAAAGCTGGCATCTCGTTCCACAGGAGCGAACCCCTGCGGAAGGAGACCCCAGCTTCCGGGCACCCATCGAAATAATACTTCGATGGGACCCTCGCCGGGGTGACGGAGGGCGGTCATGGTTTACGCCTTCGGGTTGTCGTCGACTTCCGAGAACTCGGCGTCGACGACGTCGTCGTCCTTCTTCGCCGCGTCACCGTCAGCCGACGGCGATGCGTCCGCCTGGGCCTGCTTCTCGTAGATCGCCTGGCCGAGCTTCATCGCGACCTGGGCGAGCGCGGTGCTCTTCTCGGTCATCGCGTCCGCATCGCCGCTCTCGACCGCAGCCTTGGTCGCGTCGATCGCAGCCTGGATCTCGGTCTTCAGCGACTCGTCGACCTTGTCGCCATTATCGGCAAGCTGACGCTCGGTGGTGTGAACCAGCGACTCGGCATTGTTCTTCGCCTCGGCTCCCGCACGACGCTTCTTATCCTCTTCGGCGAAGGTCTCGGCATCGCGGACCATCTGGTCGATATCGTTGTCCGAAAGACCACCCGACGCCTGGATGCGGATCTGCTGCTCCTTGCCGGTGCCCTTGTCCTTGGCCGAAACGCTGACGAGACCGTTGGCATCGATGTCGAACGTGACCTCGATCTGCGGCACGCCGCGAGGTGCGGGGGATGCCGACGAGATCGAAATTGCCGAGCATCTTGTTGTCGGCCGCCATCTCGCGCTCGCCCTGGAACACGCGGATCGTCACCGCGCCCTGGTTGTCGTCGGCGGTCGAGTAGGTCTGCGACTTCTTGGTCGGGATCGTCGTGTTGCGATCGATCATCCGGGTGAACACGCCACCCAGCGTCTCGATGCCCAGCGACAGCGGCGTCACGTCGAGCAACAGCACGTCCTTGACGTCGCCCTGCAGCACGCCGGCCTGGATCGCGGCGCCCATCGCGACGACCTCGTCCGGGTTGACGCCGGTGTGCGGCTCCTTGCCGAAGAACTGCTTCACGACTTCACGGACGCGCGGCATGCGCGTCATGCCGCCGACCAGCACGACTTCCGAGATGTCCTCGGGCTTCAGGCCGCCATCTGCGAGCGCCTTGCGGCAAGGCTCGAGCGTGCGCTTGACCAGGTCCTCGACCATCCGCTCCAGGTCGGCGCGGGTGATCGACTTCACCAGATGCTTCGGGCCGTTCTGGTCCGCGGTGATGAAGGGCAGGTTGACCTCGGTCGACTGTGCCGAGCTGAGCTCGATCTTCGCCTTCTCGGCGGCTTCCTTCAGACGCTGCAACGCCAGCTTGTCCTTGGCGAGGTCGATGCCCTCGGCCTTCTTGAACTCGTCGGCAAGGTACTGGACGATCTTGTTGTCGAAATCCTCACCGCCGAGGAACGTGTCGCCATTGGTGGCCTTCACCTCGAACACGCCGTCACCGATCTCGAGCACCGAGATGTCGAACGTGCCGCCGCCGAGATCGTAGACCGCGATCGTCTTGCCGTCCTGCTTGTCGAGGCCGTAGGCCAGCGCCGCCGCGGTCGGCTCGTTGATGATGCGCAGCACTTCGAGGCCAGCGATCTGGCCGGCGTCCTTGGTCGCCTGGCGCTGGGCGTCGTTGAAGTAGGCCGGCACGGTGATGACCGCCTGCGTGACCGTCTCGCCGAGATACGACTCGGCGGTTTCCTTCATCTTCTGCAGCGTGAACGCCGAGATCTGCGACGGCGAGTAATCCTTGCCGCCCGCCGAGACCCATGCGTCGCCGTTCGGGCCGCGCGAGATCTTGTACGGGACCAGTTCGGTGTCCTTCTTGGTGATCGGATCGTCGAAGCGACGGCCGATCAGGCGCTTCACCGCGAAGATGGTATTGTCGCCGTTCGTCACTGCCTGGCGCTTGGCCGGCTGGCCGACCAGTCGCTCGCCATCCTTGGCGAACGCGACGATCGACGGCGTGGTGCGCGCGCCCTCGGAATTCTCGATGACCTTGGGCTTGCCGCCTTCCATGACGGAAACGCAGCTGTTGGTCGTGCCGAGATCGATACCGATTACTTTAGCCATGAGTTCTGATTAGCCCCTCACTTGAAACGAAAATACGAAACCGGTTCCACCCCGTTACGGCAGTGGAACCTTTCTGATGATGGGCGCGATATAGGTGGCCTCGCGCTTGCCGCAAGATTGTATGGGTCATAGGATGCGCAAGAGGCAGCGCCCGGAGAAAAGTAACCTATGCGTATCGTTTTCGGACTGGGTGTTGCCGCGATGGCACTGGCGTCCTGCTCGCAGCCTAAGGAGTTGTCGGTCGACGGCGCCTGGGTGCGGCTCGGCGCGGTCACCGGGCGGCCCGCGGCGGCGTATTTCACGGTGCATGGGGGGCCCACACCTGCGACGCTGATCTCGGCCACGACCGACGTCGCGATCAAGTCGGAGATGCACGAGACGATGGACAAGGGCGGCATGTCGACGATGACGCCGCTGACCCGCGTGGAGATTCCGGCGAACACGGATGTGGCGTTCGCGCCGGGCGGGCGGCACGTGATGCTGTTCGACATGAATTCGGGGATCAAGCCCGCCGATCGCGTGACGCTGACGTTCGCGTTTGCCGATGGGACGCGAGATCATAAACAACGCGACCGTGGTCGCGGCGGGGACTCCGGTCGGGAAGTGAAGCGCACGCTGACCGAGGGGGAGACGGCGCTCGCGGCATCGGTGTTCGGGGGTGCGATCGATTACTCTTCGGTAAGTTTAGCGCGCAGCAAATGGGCGTTCTTCCAGCCGCGCGATACGGTGATGGCGCCACGCGGGTGCATCCACTTTCACCCCAAGGGCGATCTGTGGTGCGACGACTTCGCGCACGCGAACCTGACATTGCAGGGGCTGTTTATCCACGAGATGACGCACATCTGGCAACACCAGCGCGGCGTGTTCCTACCCTTGGCGCGGCATCCCTGGTGTCGGTACGACTATGCGTTCCGGCCCGGCGTGGCGCTGCACCGCTACGGGATCGAGCAGCAGGGCGAGATCGTGCGGCATGCCTTCCTGCTGCGTGCGGGCGCGAAGGTGGCGGGCGCACCGCCGCTTGAGCAATACGAGACAGTGTTGCCGTTTACGCCCGCTCGTCCCGCCAACACACCTCGTCATCCTGACGAAAGTCAGGATCCAGGGTAACTCAGCGGAACGATCGGGGCTCTGGATCCTGACTTTCGTCAGGATGACGGATTATGCGATGACGAGTCTGGCGTTACAGCCAGCTGCGCCCATCCGGCCCGGCACAGCCGTAAGGCGGCAACTGGCCCGGGAACCGCGCCTGCATCTTGTGACAGCCCCAAGCCCGCATGGGCCCCGGTGCATAGCCGTTCAGCGCGATGCCGACCTCGTCATACGGGCTAGAGCCCTGCGCGACGTACATGTACCAACGCCCGCCGAACATCACCGCCGCGGCGATGAGCACGACACAAACGACCTGGACGATTTTCTGCATTGAAGACCCCTTTTGTAAAGAAGGGCGCCCCGTTGCAGCCAACATGGATCAATTTCAACCACCGATCTGGTAGATCGCGATCCATCCAATCGGCAGAAATCCGCCGATTACAGCGCGTCGAAATCGATAGGTCGTGTTCTATCAAGCGCTTGCGGTGCTTCCGGCATCGGATATTTCAAACCGGTCGCACAGTTGAAAAGTACGACCTTGTCGTCCTCGTCGACCAGCCCGGTATTCAGTGCCTGATGATACGCCGCCAGCGTCGCGCCGCCCTCGGGGCATAGCAGCAGGCCGTCCTGCTTCGCCGCGGCGTCGACCGCCTTCAGGATCGCCGGATCGCCGACCGCCAGCGCCTGCCCGCCCGACTCCCGCACTGCGCGGAGGATCAGGAAGTCGCCGACCGCCTTCGGCACGCGAATGCCGGCCGCGACCGTGCTAGCATCTTCCCAACGCTCGGCATGCTCCTCGCCTGCCTCGAACGCGCGGACGATCGGCGCACACCCGCTCGCCTGCACCGCGAACATCTTCGGCCGCTCCGAGCCGATCCAGCCGAGCTTTTCGAGTTCGTCGAACGCCTTCCACATCCCGATCAGCCCGGTGCCGCCGCCGGTCGGGTAGAAGATCGCTTGCGGAAGTTTCCACCCGAACTGCGCGGCGAGTTCCAGCCCCATCGTCTTCTTGCCCTCGATTCTGTATGGCTCCTTCAACGTCGAGAAATCGAACCAGCGGCCCTCGGCAGCGCCCTTGCCGACGATCGCGCCGCAATCGTCGATCAGCCCGTTGACCCGCCAGACGCGCGCGCCCTGCATCGCGATCTCGCGCACGTTGATCTCGGGGGTGTCGTCCGGGCAGAACACGATCGTCTCGATCCCGCACCGCGTGGCGTAGGCCGCCAGCGCCGCGCCCGCATTGCCGTTGGTCGGCATCGCGATCTTGGTGACGCCAAGCTCCTTCGCCATCGCGACCGCCATGACGAGGCCGCGTGCCTTGAACGAACCGGTCGGGAGGCGGCCTTCGTCCTTCACGAGCACGTTGGGGCCGCCGGACTTGGTCAGCGGCACGAGTGGCGTCTCGATCTCGCCGAGGCTGACGATGTTGGATGTGTGGCGGACGGGGAGCAGCTCGCGCCACCGCCACAGATCGGTCGGCCGCGCCTCGATCGCGTCACGCGAGATCGCGGAGCGCACAGCATCGAGGTCGTAGCGCACTAGCAACGGCCGCCCCGCACGCGACAGCCCATGAAGCTGATCCGCCTCATACCGCTCGCCGGTGATCGAGCATTCGAGATGCGTGACGAAGGTCTGGCGATCGGTCGTGAGGTTCTGGTTCATGGACTGACTTTCAAATCCTCCCCTGCAAGGGGAGGGGGACCAGCGCAGCTGGTGGAGGGGCGTGCCGCGTTCGTAACGCTCGACGTAAGCCCCCGGCCGCAGATGGTACGCGGGAGGTGAGCCCCTCCACCACCACGCAAGCGCGTGGCGGTCCCCTCCCCGTTCCGGGGAGGATTACCCAGCCTTGGCGACGCCGACCATCGCCGGACGCAGCAGGCGGTCCTTGATCATGTAGCCCGCCTGCATTTCCTGGACGATCGTCCCGGCCGGCTGGTCGCTCGGGACCTCGAGCATCGCCTGGTGCTTGTTCGGATCGAGCATCTGGCCCTCCGCGGCGATCTTGGTGATCCCGTGGCGCTGGAACACGCTCTCCAGCTCGCGACCGGTCGCTTCGAGCCCGGTGACGAGCCCCTTCATCTTGTCGTCCGCACGCAGGTCGGCGGGAATCGCCGACAGCCCTCGCGAGAGGTTGTCCGCAACCGACAGCACGTCGCGCGCGAACGCGGTGGCGGCATAGGCGCGGGCATCCTGTGCTTCCTTCTCGGCGCGGCGGCGGACGTTCTGGATCTCCGCCTGTGCGTAGAGGACGTTCTGCTTGGCTTCCGCCAGCTGGTTCTCAAGCTCGGCGACGCGGTCGTTCGCAGCCACTTCCGGCGCATCTTCGGCGGTCTCTTCGCGCAGGTCGGCAGGAGCGTTCTGATCGGTATCGGACATGATGTTCCCTATGTTTGAGGCCGGCTCAACCCATCAACCGGGCGAGCGTTGCAGCCGTGAAATCCACCATGGGCACGACGCGCGCATAGTTCAACCGCGTCGGGCCTATGACGCCGACCACGCCAACCACCCGGCCGTCCAATCCGCGGAACGGTCGAGCGATCACCGAAGACCCCGACAACGCGAACAATTTGGTCTCCGCGCCGATGAAAATCCGCGTCGAATCACCGGCCCGCGCACTGTCCAGAAGCGATGCGACTTCCTGCTTTCCCTCGAGATCGTCGAGCAGGTCGCGGACCCGGTCGAGATCGGCGGCGGCAGCGGCGTCGATCAGCCGCCCCTGCCCGCGCACGATCAGCACTGGGCGGCGATCCGCATCCTCGCTCCACACCGCGATGCCGCGCTCGACCAGCGTCCGCGCCGCACCGTCGAGCGCCGCCTGCCCGTCCGCCAGCTCGCGCTCGATCCGGGTCCGCGCATCCGCCAGCGTCAGGCCCCCGAGCGTTGCCGACATGTAATTGCCCGCCTCGATCAGCGCGGACGGCGACATGCCCTTCGGCAGCGCGATCACGCGGTTCTCGACCGAGCCATCCTCACTTACCAGCACCGCCAGCGCCTGTTCCGGCGACAGCGCGACGAAGGCGATCTGGCGGAGCTTCAGTTCGCGCTTGGGCACCATCACCAGCCCCGCGCACGCCGACAGCCCCGAGAGCGCGAGCGTGGTCGCGGCGAGCGCCTCCTCCACCGGACCACCGACGCCGGCGCGGGCCTCGATCGTCTGGCGCTCCTCGAACGACGGCTCCATCGCCTGCATCATGCCGTCGACGAACAGTCGCAAGCCGCGGTCGGTCGGCATCCGGCCGGCGCTAATATGCGGGCTGGCGAGCAGACCGAGACCTTCGAGTTCGCCCATCACGCCGCGAATCGAGGCGGGGGAGAGGCTGAGGCCGGTCAGTTGCGCGATCGTCTTCGACCCGACCGGCGAGCCGCTCGCCAGGTAGCTGTCGACGACGGCACGAAAAATGTCGCGCGCGCGATCGGTCAGTTCGGTGACGGGGGGCGTGGCCATCGCTTTGATCTAGGGCGGATCCGGCGTCGTACAAAGGGGGAATGCGCACCCCGACCACTCCGTCATCCTGACGAAAGTCAGGATCCAGAGCCACGGAGGACGGAACTCGGTTACTCTGGATCCTGACTTTCGTCAGGATGACGGGGAAGGCTGGCGAGCACGGAAACGAAAGGCTAGGCAGCGGGCAACCACTCACTCCCGTTAGGATAAGACTATGCGCCCATCCGGCCGCGCCCCAGACCAGATGCGTGCGATCACGATCGAGCCGCGCTTCACCAAGCATGCCGAGGGCTCCGTCCTGATCGGCTTCGGCGACACCAAGGTGCTCGTCACCGCCAGCGTCGAGGAGAAAGTGCCGCCGTTCATGCGCGGCAAGGGCGAAGGCTGGGTGACCGCCGAATACGGCATGCTCCCGCGCGCTACCAACACGCGCAACAACCGCGAGGCCGCCAAGGGCAAGCAGTCGGGGCGCACGCAGGAAATCCAGCGACTGATCGGCCGTTCGCTTCGCGCCGTCGTCGACCTCAAGTTGCTCGGCGAGCGCCAGATCGTGATCGACTGCGACGTGATCCAGGCCGACGGCGGCACGCGCACCGCGTCGATCTCGGGCGGCTGGGTCGCGCTGCGGCTCGCGATCGACGGTCTGCTCGCGAGCGGCAAGCTGACCGCCGACCCGCTGACGCAGAAGGTCGCGGCGATCAGCTGCGGCATCTACCAGGGCAATCCGGTGCTCGACCTCGACTATATCGAGGATTCGGGCGCGGATGCGGACGCGAACTTCGTGCTGCTTGAGAACGGCAACATCGCCGAGGCGCAGGCGACCGCCGAGGGCGCGACGTACGACGAAGAGGCGCTGCTCCGCCTGCTCCGTCTCGCACGCATCGGCTGCACCGACATCTTCGCAGCCCAGGCGAAAGCCGTCGCCAAGTGAGCGGCGAGGGCAAGGAACCGCAGGCGATCCGCAAGCTTGCACCCGGCAAGCTGGTGATCGCCAGCCACAACAAGGGCAAGGTTCGCGAGATCGCCGCGCTTTTGGAAGGACGGGGGCTCGAAGTCGTCTCCGCCGCCGAGCTCGATCTGCCCGAGCCGATCGAGACGGGCACGACCTTCTTCGCGAATGCCGAACTGAAGGCGCGCTCGGCCGCCGACCTGTCGGGCTATCCAGCGCTCGCGGACGATAGCGGGCTGTGCGTCGATGCGCTGGGCGGCGATCCGGGCGTCTACACGGCCGACTGGGCGGAAACGCCGACCGGTCGCGACTGGATGATGGCGATGCAGAAGGTCGAGGACGCGGTCGCCGCAAAGGGCCCGGACGCGACGCGCGGCGCGCATTTCGTCAGCGTGCTCGCGCTCGCGTGGCCCGATGGTCACGTCGAATGGTTCGAAGGCCGTGCCGAAGGGACGCTGACCTGGCCGCCACGCGGCAATGTCGGGTTCGGCTACGACCCGGTGTTCGTGCCGCTCGGCTACGACCAGACTTATGCCGAGCTGCCACACGAAACGAAGAACGCCATCAGCCACCGCAACGAAGCGTTCAAACTGCTCGAAGCCGCGGTGTTCTGAAAATCTGGCGGCGGGGAACCTGCCGCCAGATTCTCGTCAATCTGACGAAAGTCAGGATCCAGGACAACGGGCGGTGCCCTTGATGGCTCTGGATCCTGACTTTCGTCAGGATGACGGAGCAGGTGTAGTTCAGACTGCGATCGCCTGCTTCACCGGCCACGTCACGGTAGGCAAAGCCTCGAACGCCGGTTTCGCCAGCAGATACCCTTGGATGTACCGCACGCCCAATGCCCGCAGTGCCTCGAACTCGCCAAGCGTCTCGACCCCCTCGGCAATCACCGCAATCCCCAACCCCGCGCACATCCGCAGCATCCCCTCGACGATCATCCGCCGCGGCAGGCTCGTGTCGATGTCGCGGATCAGCTCCATGTCGAGCTTGATGATGTCCGGCTGGAACCGCGCGAGCAGGTTCAGCCCCGCATGCCCCGCACCGAAATCGTCGAGCGCGGTGCCGAACCCCATCTTCTGATACGTCGCGATGATGTTCGCAACGTGCGCGGGATCGAGCATCTCCTCGTTCTCGGTGAACTCGAAGATCAGCCGATCGGTCGGCATCCCGACCGCGCCCGCGGTCTTGAGCGTCAACTGGATACACGCCGCCGGCGAATAGACCGCGTTCGGCAGGAAGTTGATCGACAGCCGTGCAGGCGTGTCGAGCAGCCCGGCCTTCACCGAGGCCTCGATAGCGCGCACCCGGCATTGCTGGTCGAACGCGTACAGGTTCTGCCCGTCGACCTGGCCCAGGACGCTCGCCGCCGACTGCCCCTCGGGCCCGCGCACCAGCGCCTCGTAGGCGAAGACCGTCTCCGTCTCGACATCGACGATCGGTTGGAACGCCATCGAGAAGGCGAACGACAGGCCAGCGCCATCACGACATCCGACGCAACCGATACGGGGAACATCGGGTTGGGGTAGTGGTTTCATTAAAGCAGGTTAGCCGAAACCACTTAATAAAATACCACCGCTCCAGAACTACCAGCTTGCTTCAGATCAATAAGCGCGCTCGCCGAACACGTTGCCGGGCGGGGAGTAACGGCACACCAGATAGTCGTCGGTCTTGTTGCTCGCCATCGCGCAGCCGACCTGGGTCGAGCCACGCCACACGATCTGCGTATAGTGCGCGACGTCCTCGAATTTGCCGGTGCGGCTGAATCCGGGCGTAGGCATGTTGATGAAATCACGCTTCTCGGCGACCCAGTGTCCCATCATCTCGGTGTACGCATAGGCGTAGCGCGTGCCGGTCCACAAATTCTCGCCCTCGCGCGTCATGCCCTGCGGTTGCGGGGCGTGCGCGAATTTCCGCGTGCGCGCCATCTCCTCGGCATAGGCGCGCGCGGTGGTCGCCAGCGTGTCGCTCCAGGTCAGCGGCGCCACGCCGACGGCGGCGCGGGCAGCGTTGTGGCCGTCCATCATCGCGGTCTTGAGCAGGCTCGCCCCGCGCGATGCCGGCGCCATCGATTCGCGCGGCTCGACGACTCGCTCGGGCCCCTGCGCACAGCCTGCCAGCAACAACGCCCCGACGATCGCCAAACCCATCCGTGCCGTCATTGCGCTTCCTTCGACCGCTCCGTGCGACCATATGCGCGAGATAATGCCCGTCTTCGAAACACCAAGCCCCCGCTCTGATTCCCCGGGCGACCTCGCGCTCTACGTCCACTGGCCGTTCTGCGTGTCGAAATGCCCGTATTGCGACTTCAACAGCCATGTTCGCGAAGAGGTGGACCAGGCGGCGTGGCGGGATGCGCTGCTCACCGACCTCGCGCATGAAGCGCGGGTGTTGCCGGGGCGCAAGTTGCAGTCGATCTTCTTCGGCGGTGGCACGCCCTCGCTGATGCCGCCCTCGACCGTGGCTGCCGTGCTGAATGCAGCAGAGAAGGCTTGGGGATTCGCCGACGGGATCGAGATCACCCTGGAGGCAAACCCATCTTCGGTCGAGGCAGCGCGATTTGCGGACCTGGCGCACGCTGGCGTGAACCGAGTGTCTCTCGGGCTACAATCACTCGATGACCAAGCGTTGAAATTCCTCGGCCGCGCGCATGACGTGAACGAGGGACAGGCCGCGCTCGCCACCGCGCAGAGCGTCTTTCCCCGCGTGAGTTTCGACCTGATCTATGCGCTCCCCGGCCAGCGGCTCGACGATTGGCGCGCGGAACTCGCGCACGCGCTTAGTCTGGGGACGGAGCATCTCTCGCTGTACCAGTTGACGATCGAAGCCGGCACGCGATTCGCCACCGAGGCGCTCGCGGGACGGATCGTGATCCCGGACGGCGACTCGGCGGCGGATCTGTTCGAGGCAACGCGTGCCGATACCGCAGCGGCAGGCTTGCCCGCGTACGAGACGTCGAACCATGCGCGACCGGGAGCGGAGAGCCGGCATAACCTCGCTTACTGGCGCTATCAGGATTATGCCGGGATCGGGCCGGGTGCGCATGGCCGACGCGGCGGGCTGGCGACGGTGCGGCGCAAGAAGCCGGAGAACTGGCTGGCCGCGATCGAGCGGAACGGCCACGGCATGGAAGTCGAGGATCCGCTGACGCCATCGACGCGCGCTACCGAGGCGCTGCTGATGGGATTGCGGCTCGCGGAAGGCGTCGATCTCGACCGCATCACCGCGCTCAACGATGGCATCGTGCCGGTGGATATCGCCGCAGTGGCACGGCTCGAGGCTCTTGGCTTGATCGTGCACACCCCCGGTCGACTGCGCGTCACCGACGGGGGTGCGTTGCTGCTCGACGCGATCCTGCCCGAGATCGTCACCGCCTGACCCGTCGCCCTCAAACCTGACCCGTCACCTTCGAACCTGACTCTTCGGCGTCAGAGACGCGGTCACGTTCAGATTGGCGCAAGCGGGGATTTGCTCTAGGTGGCGGCAGCCCGGTTGCGCCGGGCCTCTTGCGAGTGGGAATTTGATGCGCTTTTTCGTCGGAATGTTCGCGTTGCTCGGGTGCCTGGTCACGGTGCCGGTCGCGGCGCAGAAGAAGGAAGTCGTGGCGCCTGCCGTTCGCGCGACCCCGCCGCTGACCACGGATACGCAGAATCTGCTGCTGCTCGATCTGTCGACGGGTGGCCGCGTGACGATCTGGCTGCGGCCCGACGTCGCGCCGCTGATGGTCGAGCGGATCAAGACGCTCACCCGCCAGCATTTCTATGACGGCCTCGCGTTTCACCGCGTGATCGACGGCTTCATGGCGCAGGGCGGCGATCCCAAGGGCGACGGCACCGGTGGCTCGACGCTCCCCGATCTCAAGGCCGAGTTCAACTACCTGCCGCATGTCCGCGGCGCAGTGTCGGCGGCACGGTCGGACAAGGAGGACAGTGCGAACAGCCAGTTCTTCATCGTCTTCCAGCCGCGCCTCAGCCTCGACAAGAAGTACACCGTGTTCGGTCGCGTGATCGACGGGATGCAGTATGTCGACGCTATCCAGCGCGGCGAGCCGCCGGCGAACCCGTCGCGGATCGTCCATGCGTATATCGCGGCGGACAATCCTCCGGCGTATGTCGCCGGCCCACCTGCCCCTGCGCTGGGTGCGCCGGTGACGTTGCCGGGAACGGCGTCTGGTCCGAACGCGGCAGCGCCCAAGCTCGCGCCAGCTGCTCGCAAGGCGCCCACTGCCAAGCCTGCGGCCAAGAAGGCCCCCGCCAAGAAGTGAGACTCCGTTGAACGTCGACCTTTTCGACTTCGACCTGCCGACCGACAACATCGCGCTACGCCCCGCGGCGCCGCGCGATGCTGCGCGGATGCTGGTGCTCGAAGGTGATCGCACCACGGATGCAGGCGTGTCCGACCTGCCGTCGCTGTTGCGGCGCGGCGATCTGCTCGTGTTCAACGATACGCGCGTGATCCCGGCGCAGTTGGACGGGCGGCGCGGCGACGCGAAGATCGGCGCGACCTTGCACAAGCGCGAGGGGCCGCGGCGATGGCGCGCGTTCATCCGCAATGCGCGGCGCCTGCGCGACGGCGACGTGATCGACTTCGGCAACGGCGTCAGCGCGGCGGCGGTCGATCGCGAGGACGATGGGAGCTACGCGCTGGTGTTCGCGGGCGACGAACCGGTCGAACTGCTCCTGGAGCGCGCGGGCCACATGCCCCTGCCCCCGTACATCGCCGGCAAGCGTGCTACAGACGAACGCGATGCGGACGATTACCAGACGATGTTCGCATCCGAGCCGGGGGCGGTCGCAGCGCCGACGGCTGCGTTGCACTTCACGCCGAAGTTGATGGCGGCGCTCAAGGCGGCGGGGATCGAGCATGCGACGCTGACGCTGCATGTCGGCGCGGGGACGTTCCTTCCCGTGAAGGCGACCCACACGACCGAGCATCGGATGCACGCCGAGTGGGGCCGGATCGATGCCGCCACCGCCGATCGGCTCAACGCGGTCCGCGCGAACAAGGGTCGCGTGATCGCGGTCGGGACGACGTCGTTGCGGTTGATCGAGAGCGCGACCGGCGAGGACGACGTGATCCGTCCGTTCGACGGCGACACCGCGATCTTCATCACGCCGGGATACCGGTTCCGCGGGATCGACGGCTTGATGACCAATTTCCACCTCCCGCGCTCGACGTTGTTCATGCTCGTGTCGGCGCTGATGGGGCGCGAGCGGATGCAGGCGGCGTATGCGCATGCGATCGCCGGGAAGTATCGCTTCTACAGCTATGGCGACGCCTCGCTTCTGCTGCCATGACGGGCGGCATGCTGCTTGCTCTTGTCTTGCTCCAGGCTATCGTTGCTGCACCGCCGCCCGCGGGTACGCCGCAACCGCCCGCGACGATATTCGCCGAGCCTGCCGCGCTGTTCATCGCCGCATGTGATGCGAATGGCGATGGCCGCGTGACGCAGGCCGAGCTGACCGCGTGCGTCGCGCGCAGCTACGCCACTGCCGAGGGCGCTTCGACAGGCTCTATTGGGTACATCGCCTACGCGGATTGGGCACAAGCCTGGCTAGGCGATCGCAACGCGTTACCGAGCCCGTTCGAAGTCGATCGCGACGGCGACAACAGGATCACGCTGCCCGAGCTCCAGGCGCGGTTCGCGCAATTCTTCGCGCGGTTCGACCGCGACAAGGATGGTGTACTGACACGCGCCGAACTCATCACCATCCGCGGCGCGCCGGTCGGCGATCGCTACGGCATCCGCAAGAAACGCTGATACCATGACCCGTCCCCGCTTCGACTTCACCATCTCCGCCACCGACGGCAAGGCGCGCACCGGCGTCATCGCGATGCAGCGCGGCGATATTCGCACGCCGGCGTTCATGCCGGTCGGCACCGCGGCCACCGTCAAGGGGATGAAACCCGCCGACGTCGTCGGTGCGGGTGCGGACATCATCCTCGGCAACACCTATCATTTGATGTTGCGGCCGGGTGCCGAGCGGGTTGCGCGGCTGGGTGGTCTGCACGCGTTTTCTGGCTGGTCAAAGCCGATCCTGACCGATTCCGGCGGGTATCAGGTGATGAGCCTTGCCGACCTGACGAAGCGCTCCGAGGAAGGCGTATCGTTCAAGTCGCACCTCGACGGCACGCGGCATCTCCTAAGCCCCGAGCGGTCGATCGAGATCCAGCGGTTGCTCGGCTCGAACATCGTCATGGCGTTCGACGAACTGGTGCCGACGACGTCGACGCGAGAAGTGCAGGCCGCGGCGATGGAGCGATCGATGCGTTGGGCGAAGCGGTCGCGCGCGGCGTTCGACGCGGGTGAAGATCATGCCGAGAACAATGCGATCTTCGGCATCCAGCAGGGAGCGCTGAACGAGGGCTTCCGCAAGTCATCGGCGGATGCGCTGATCGATATCGGCTTCGACGGCTACGCGGTCGGCGGGCTGGCGGTCGGGGAAGGCCAAGAGGCGATGTTCGGATGTCTCGACTTCGCGCCGGACCAGTTGCCTGCCGAAAAGCCGCGCTATCTGATGGGCGTCGGCAAGCCCGACGACATCGTCGGCGCGGTCGAGCGCGGGATCGACATGTTCGATTGCGTGATGCCCACGCGGTCCGGGCGGACCGGCCAGGCGTTCACGAGGACCGGGCCGATCAACATCCGCAATGCGAAGTTCGCCGAGGACATGGGGCCGCTCGATCCGGCCTGTCCCTGCCCGGTCTGCGCGACCTGGGGCGGGCGTATCTGCATCATCTGGTACGGTCGGGCGAAATGCTTGGCGCAATGCTGATGACGGAGCATAACATCTGGTTCTACGAAACGCTGATGGCGGATCTGCGGGCGGCGATCGCCTCGGGCACGCTGACGCAGTTCGCGAATGATTTCCGTGGCGTGTATGCCCGGAAGAGTGAAGGAGAGCCCAAGTGACCATCAAGATCGACAGCGACACCCCGAACGAGATCCTCGCCGCCGCGAAGGAGGCGAAGCTGCAGGCCGAAGCCGCCGCGCACAACGCCGCCGAGAAGGCGAAGAGCTGGCCGCTCGCGAAGATCGGACTGGGCGTCGGCATTGGCTCGGCGGCGATCGCAGGCGCTGTGCTGTTCGCGAACCGCAACAAGTAAGGATTCCGATGCGCCTCCTCCGCTCCGCGTTGCTGTTGACCGCAGCATGTCTTCCCGTAGCGGTGGTGGCGCAGACCGCACCTGCCCCGACCCAGGTGTTGGTCAAGCCGATCGCCTATACCGAGCGCACCCTGCCGAACGGCCTGCGCGTCTATGCGATCCGTGACACGGGCACGCCGAACGTGTCGGTGCAGGTCTGGTACGATGTCGGCTCGAAGGACGATCCCAAGGGCAAGTCCGGCTTTGCGCACATGTTCGAACACCTCATGTTCAAGTCGACGCGCAACCTCGTGTCGGAACAGATGGACCGGCTGACCGAGGACGTCGGCGGCTACAACAACGCCTCGACCAACGACGACTATACAAATTACTACGAGGTCATTCCGGCCAACCACCTCCAGCGGCTGCTGTTCGCAGAAGCCGACCGGATGGCGAGCCTCGTCGTCGAGCCCAAAAGCTTCGGCTCGGAGCGCGACGTGGTGAAGGAGGAACTGCGCCAGCGGACGCTCGCCCAGCCTTACGGCAAGCTGTTCTCGATTTATTATCCCGAGCTCGCCTATCAGGTTCATCCCTATGCGAGGCCTGGGATCGGCAGCCTGGAGAATTTGGAAGCCGCCGGGATCGACGACGTCCGCGCGTTCCATGCGACCTATTATCGACCCGACAATGCGATCCTCGTCGTGTCCGGCAATTTCGATCCGGCGCAGCTTAACGGCTGGGTCGACCAGTATTTCGCGGGCATCAAGAAGCCGACCGCGGCGATCCCGCGCGTGACGGTAGCGGAGCCCGCGCGGACCAAGGCCGTCACGCGGACGGTGTACGAGCCGAACACGCCGTTGCCCGCGGTGCTGGTCAGCTATCACCTGCCCCCGGATCGCGACGCCGACATTCCCGCGCTGATGGTCCTGAAGGCGGTGCTGGCGACGGGCGAGAGTTCGCGGCTGTACGAGAGCGTCGTGTACCGTGACCAGCTCGCGCAGTCGGCCGAGGCGTTCCTCGATACCAAGCAGGCGACTGGCAACATGGTCGTCTACGCCATCCTTGCGGGCGGCAAGACGGTCGAGGCGGGCGAGACCGCGTTGAAGCGCGAGATAGCCCGGTTCCGCGATGCGCCGGTGACCGCCGCCGAACTGGCCGAGGCGAAGGACGAGATCCTGACTCAGTCGATCCAGTCACGCGAGACCGCCGAGGGGAAAGCGAGCACGCTGGCCTCCGCCGTGCTGGTCGACGGTGATCCGCAAGCAGCGGACAAGCAACTTGCAGCGATTGCGCGGGTAACGGCGGCGGATATCCAGCGCGTGGCGCGGAAGTATCTGGGCGAGAACCAGTCGGCGACGATCCGGTACATGCCGCTTGCCGCCAAGCCCCCGGCCGGCGTTACCGATACGATCGCGATAGCGCCGACCGTGCAGGTTGCCGACCTGAAGGCGCCTGCGAATATCGAGATCGTGACGCCTGCGTCCGAAGGCCAGCGCGTCCGGCCGCCCGCACCGAGCGCGTCGGTTTCCCCGACGATCCCGCAGCCGGTGGAGACGCGGCTTAGGAACGGCATGCGGCTGGTGACGGTCGAGCGGCACGACCTGCCGATCGTCACCGCCTATCTGGTGACCGCGGGCGGCGCGGCGACCGATCCGGCGAACCGCGCAGGTGTGAGCAGTCTGTCGGCGGAGTTGCTCACCAAGGGCACGAAGACACGCTCGGCAACGCAGATCGCGCGGGCGGTCGAGGGGCTTGGCGGAGCGATCGGCAGTTCGGCGGGAAGCGATGGCGCAGCGGTCGACGTGACCGTGAAGTCGGACCAGCTCGCACCGGCGATGGCAATCCTCGCAGATGTCGCGATCAACCCGGCGTTTGCGTCCGAGGAGATCGAGCGTGCGCGGACGCAGCAGATCGACGCGGTAACGCTGGCGTTGAAGGATCCGGCGCAGGTCGCAGGGCTCGTTGCGGATCGGGCCGTCCTCGGCGCGTCGCCTTATGGCGCACCGAACGGAGGCACGCCATTGTCGCTCAAGGCGATTACGCGAAACGACATTACCGCGGCGTATGCGCGGAGTTTCCAGCCGGGTCAGGCGACGCTGATCATGGTCGGCGACGTCACCGCGGCGCAGGCGAAGACGCTTGCTGAGGCACAGTTCGGCGGGTGGACATCGGGCAACACCGTGGCAGCCGCGGCGCCCCAGGTCACCTACCCTAAGCCTCGGGTGATCGTCGTCGACATGCCCGAAGCGGGTCAGGCGGGCGTCGTGGTGGCGCGGCCGGCAATCGCGCGGAACGATCCGCGCTATTATCCTCTGGCGGTCGGCAACACGGTGCTGGGCGGCGGCTTCTCGTCGCGGTTGAACCAGGAAATCCGGATCAAGCGCGGGCTGGCCTATGGCGCGGGCAGCGGGCTCGATGCGGGGAAGACGCAGGGCACGGTCGCGGCGCGGACGCAGACCAAGAACCCGACCGCCGCCGAAGTGGTGACGCTGATCGCCGCGGAGATGACGCGGATGGGGTCAGCCCCCGTCCCTGCCACTGAACTCGACACGCGCAAGGCGGTGCTCGTCGGCAATTTCGGACGCGGGATCGAGACGACGTCAGGCGTTGCCGGTATCCTCGGCGCCTATGTCCAGAACGGCGTGCCGCTGGACGAACTGCAACGCTATACCGGTGCGGTCGGCGCGGTCGATCCGGCATTGGTGCAGGCCGCTGCGGTCGCGTTGCTAGACCCGAAAGCGGCCAGTATCGTCGTCGTCGGCGATGCCAAACAGTTCATCGAGCCCTTGCGCAAGGCCTATCCGAACGTCGAGGTGATCCCCGAGGCTGCCTTGAAACTCGATACCGCAACCTTGCGCTGACGATCTTCGCCTGAACGCACCGCCTCGTGTAGCATTCCGCTGCCGATTGGGACGATCGTCCCGCGGTGGGACGGACGGAATCGGCGGGCGATCCTGCGCGCGATATCGGTTACACGGAATCTTCATGCTCGTCGGGGCATTCCCCCGTGGACAGATTTCGAGGTGGCAGGGTGCGCGTTCGGGTGCAGACGGTTCGGGCGATGCATCGCATCTGGTTGGCGATGGTCGCCACGGTGCTGGTGATCGGCGCCGGCATGTCTGCCCACGCCGCGCTGCGCGGAATCTCTGCCCGGAATGCCGCGCGGGACCGGGCTATGGTCGCCACGGCGACGCCCGTATCGGTCTCGGCCCCCTCCCCGATCAGGAAATCGCGGCACCTGCGAGCGGTGTCACCGGCACGATCGACCTGCCCGCCTTGCCGATTCCAGCCGGGGCGGCGCTCGATGCCGGCGTGGTCCCGGCGCGGCCCTTCTCGATGGTGGGCGCGTCGGCGATCGACCGCGACCGCGCGATCCAGTGCCTGACCGCCGCAATCTACTACGAAGCCGCCTCCGAACCCGATTCAGGGCAGCAGGCGGTGGCGCAGGTCATCCTCAACCGCGCGCCATCCTGCCTTTCCAGGGACGGTATGCGGCGTGGTGTACCAAGGCTCCGAGCATGCCGGCTGCCAGTTCAGCTTCGCCTGCGACGGGGCGATGGCGCGTATCCCGGCGCGGGCGGCGTGGCTACGCGCGGCGCGCGCTGCGGGCATGGCTCTCGCGGGCTATGTCTACGCGCCGGTCGGGCTCGCAACGCATTACCATACCTATGCGGTGACGCCGGCATGGAACCGCAGCATGGTGATGACCGACGTGGTCGGCGCGCATTTCTTCCATCGCTGGAAGGGGTATTGGGGCACTTCGGCGGCGTTCACCCAACGCTATGCCGGTGGCGAACCGCTCCCGGGACCGCACATGATGGTGCAGCCAATCACTCCCTCGACGCCGACGCCGCAGATGATTGCCGCGGCAACGGCGGCGGCGGTTACGGTCTCCGCACCGTCTGCACCAGTGGTGGTTGCGGACGCCAAGCACGCCTACGCCAAGACGACTGCCGCCGTTGCCGCTGACATGCTGCCACCTGAATCGCAAATCCTCGACCGGTGGAAAGACTCCGGTAAGCCGCTGAAATAGCGGCGGCGTCGATCTTCACCTGATCAGAGCGTTCTAAACGCCCCTCAACCTTGCTACCGAACTTCGCGGCGGACTCTCCCCTATGTTGAGATCGAGAGAATGCTTGTTCAGCTTCCGGTGGTCACCGCAGTGCCGCTCAGTCTGACAGAAGATTGGTTCGCGCAGAGGCGCAGAGGACGCTGAGGAGGTTCGCTCGGGGTGATGGAGCTGGCGTTACCAGAGTTTTGGGGAACCTCCGGTTCGGCTGGGAACCTCCGCGCTCTCTGCGCCTCTGCGCGAACCCATTCTGCCTTCAGCTTTTTACTTCTGTGCTATCAAAGCAAAACCCGAGCGCATCGCTGCACCCGGGTTCAATCTAGCTCAACCGAGATCCGTACGCGCTTACTCAGCGGGGACCATCGATGGCGTGCCGATCATCATGCGCTCGCCACCGGGAGGGGCAGCTTCGCGCGGCGCGGAGGATTTGGGTGCGTTCGGCGCGCGAGGCCATGTCGTCCCAGGCCTTTTCGGCGCGGCGGCAGCGATCGCGGACGTTGTCGAGGAGGGCGGCATCGCCGTTGCGACGCTCTTCATCAGCGCGGGCCCGGTAAAATTCTGGATTATCGGCCATGCTGGTGCGCTCCTGCGGGAAATTTCAAAGGGTGATGCGGCGACCATGATGGCCGCCGCATCGCAACCGAGATCAGGTTGGCGGACCGTAACCCGCCAGCGAGATCAATCGGCTGGCTGGAGGTTCACAGCCGACTGCTTGCCACGCTTGTCGGGCTCGAGCTCGTAGGTGACCCGCTGGTTCTGGTTCAGCGTCGGCATACCGGCGCGCTCAACCGCTGTGATGTGCACGAATGCATCGTTGCCGCCGCCATCCGGCGCGATGAAGCCATAGCCCTTGTCGGCGTTGAAAAACTTGACGGTTCCGGTGATAGCCATGAAGTGGCTCCTTCTTAGTAGAGAGTAACCCGACGTTCGGGCGACCCGTGCCGCGGAGCAGGGAAAGAAGGAGAAAGGTGCCGCAAAGCGCCAAGAACCGTCGATATGCGACTGTAGCTGAGCGCTATATGGGCCAAGATCGCCGGAATTGCAAATCTTGCCGGTAAAATGGGTCAAGAACTACGTCGATTACCGCACATAAATATTTTCGCGCGCAACACCGTCGGTGGCAGGAATTCAGCAGGACCGGCGCCGATATTTCGGCGCCGGTCGAGCAATTTAACGGCAGCGCGTGTTGTTGCTGGAGCGGTCGACCGCGCGGCCCGCGAGCGCGCCGCCGGCGGCACCGAGGACGGTCCCGAGCAGACCCGAACCACCGGGGGCGATGACGTTGCCGAGCACGCCGCCCGCGACTCCGCCGACGATCAGGCCGGTGGTGCCGTCGTTACGGCGGCAATAGTAGCGACCATCATTGCCACGATAGACGCGGTCGTTGCGCGACAGGCGGCGCTCGCGATAGCGCGCATCGTCACGGTAATAGCGACCGGCATCGTAGCCGCCGTAGGCGGGGTCGACGCGGTTATAGTCGTAGGAGCGATAGCGCGGGTCGACGCCGTAGCGGCTGCCTCCATCGCCGACGCAGCCGGCAACAAGGGTGGAGGCGGCCAGCAGGCCCAGCATCGCAACGCGCATGTCGTGTCCTTTCAGGAGGTTGATACTGAAGGCGTAATGATCGGCGCCGGGGTTTGGTTGCCGGCGCCGAAATGGCTTCAGTCCTTGAGATTGGCGGGCACGGTGCCGCCGTTCTTTTCCAGCTCGCGCATCACGGCCTTGATCAGCCACATGTTCATCTCCGCGCTGCCGTCCTTCGCACCGGTATAGCCGAGCTCGGTGGCGAGCTCCTTGCGGTTGTCGAGGCTCGAATCGAGATCGAGCAGCTTCATCAGGTCGACGATCGAGGTGCGCCAGTTGAGGTCCGAACCCTTCTTCGAGGCGATGCCCGAGAGGACGGCCTCGACGTCAACCGCCTGGGCGGGCGCGGCGGGGGCAGCCTGCGGAGTCGGTGCGGCGGGCGTTGGCGTCGGGGCGGGCTGGGCTACAGTGGTCTGCGGCGCAGGCGCTGGTGCGGGTGCGTCGGCCTTGGGCGTGCCGAAATGGCCGCTGCCGAGCGGGCCCTTCTCACCGAAGATGGCGGACTTGATCTTGCTGAAGATGCTCATGGGGGTCCCTGTCGTATAAGAGTCTGACGGCGGGAGAACGCCCGATCGGGGATTTGGGTGCAGGCGCCGCGACCGGGGGCGACGGAACGTCCGGGCGCTGCGGCTGGACGGGATCGAGACCCGCGCGCGCCGGGCGCCGGTGCGACCGGTTCGTCGCAGCCGAGAGGATCGAAACTCGCCGCCAACGTGGTGATGCGATCCGCATCGGTGGCGCCGGCCGCCTCGGCGCCCGCTTCGTCGACGAGACCGCCGTCGATCGCATAGGCGACGAACCACGTATCGCGGTCGACGCCCTCGGTGATGGTCCGCTCGGCGATCTCGCGGTCGCGGGGCGCGTCGAGGATGATCGCCTCCTCGTCCGAACACTCGCGGCTGTACGCGTCTTCGCCGAACAGGCCCTCTTCGGCGTTGAAATACGGATCCGGCGGCGGAAAACAGGTCCGCCAGCCCTGCGAAATCGAGTCGAACCAGACCGGATGATCACCGTCGCGACCATCCTGGTCAAAGTGAAGTACAGGAAGTGCAGACGCTGGCGCGCTTTCGACAGCGGGCCTCAGGTCCGGATCGAGCACCGGATCGGGTGCCGGTTCGGGCGCGGGTTCCGGCGCCAGTTGCAGCAGTCCGGCGGCTTCGGCGCGCGACCATTGCGCGGCGGTCCAGCCGGCGCGCGGCGGGATCGAGATCGGTGACGTCGATTCCGGCAGCGACGCCGGCGGCGCTGCGCAACCAGCGGTCCGCGCGGGCCAGCGCGAGGATCGGCGCCATCGCCGCTTCGGCTGCGCTCGGGGCTGATCCCGTTCCTGGCCCCGCCCCCGCCTGTATGGCGTCGGCGTCGAGACGTTCGCCGAGGAACAGGCCGGCGCGCGGGGCCGGCGTCGCGCGCGATGATGTCGAGGAATGCGTCGAATTCGGCGGCGACCATGCGGGTGGCGGCGTTGGCGGTCTCGGTGGCGTCGGCGTGGCGATCGAGGCGGTTGAGCAAGGACATGGCGAGGCGGTTGTCGTAGCGGTGGCGCTCGATCACGTCGCCGTCGGGCCTGGTGACGCGCTCGGTCTGGCCGGCGATCGCGCGGAGGAACAGCGTCTCGGCGACGATCGGCCGCGCGACCAGCTTGGCGGCGTCCCAGCCTAGCGCGAACGCTGCGCCTGCCGCGCGGCGACGCAGCGTGTAGGCGGCACCGGGCGAGAGGCCGACGCTGGCGCTCGCCTCGTCGACGGTGGCGCCCTCGGCGATGCGTTCGAGGAAGCCGCGCTGGCGATCCGGGGTCCAGCCGTCGCTGCGCTGGGTGTAGCGGGTCGGGGTGGCTGGGATGTACGCGCGCGGGGCGTTGGCGGTTTGCGGAGCGGGGTCGGCTTGCAGGGGTGCGGGGTGATCGGGGGCGGTTTGCGAGGGGGTTTCGGGTTCGCCGGCTTGCTCGGTGCCCTGGTCGATGCCGTGTTGCTGGAGAGCGGCGGTCACTTGCGCATGCTCCGGGCGAGCGCGGTCCAGCGGTCGCGGTTGGCGGCGATCTCGGGCGATACGGGGATGCGGGTGCCGATCCGGCCGGCGTCGACATGCGCTTGCCAGGCCATGACGTGGCGGACCGCGTCGGGGAGATGGTCGGGGATCGGGGGTTCGTAGCGTGGCCGGGGGCGGGCGTGGCGCGCGTTGCGATGTAGCATGGGGGCGGGTCGGCCGGGGTGGGTGCGTTCGCCATGATCGATCCTCGTTGCGAGAGGACCGATCAGGTATGCCGGATCGGGGTGTGTAGGACAGCGGTTTCGGGGGCCTCGTCCTGACGTCCCACCCTCGTCATCCTGACGAAAGTCAGGACCCAGGGTTACGGGGTATGGCGCTTTTAGCTCTGGGTCCTGACTTTCGTCAGGATGACGGAAGGGGGATGAGGGCGTGGCGTCGGCAACGTGGGCGTGGCAACGGGGGCGTGACCGACTGGCGTGGCGCCCCCCTCCCCGCGTCATACCGGACTTGTTCCGGTATCCACCGTTCCGCACGGCCGCCGCTATCGAGTCCGGGGAACCGTGGACCCCGGAACCAGTCCGGGGTGACGGAGCGCGGGCGGTGGTTTCAGGAAAAGTTTCAACCGTCGGGCTTTCCGATCCTCCCCCGCCAGGGGGAGGTGGCACCACAGGTGACGGAGGGGGAGGACACGCAACAGGGGTAGTCGCCCCCTCCCCCTCCGCCTGGCAAGCGCCAGCCACCGCCCCCTAGCGGGGGGAGGATCAGGAAGGCGTCTCAGCCGAGCGTCGAACCGCGATCCGCGGCGAACGACGGGGCCGGGCCGGTGGCGGGGCGGAGCGACTCGCGCTCGGCCTTGGTGGGGACCGCGGTGGGATCGGGGCGGAAGGCGTCCGGCGCGCGATCGGTCGCACCCGGGCGGGGCTTGTCGAGCGCGAGATCGGGCGCGGCATGCTCGGCGGGGTTGGCCTTCGAGCGCAGGAACACCGCCAGCAACGCACCCCCGAGACCGATCGCCGCGGCCCCGATCGACAGCGCGTTGATGCCGAACGTCTTGGGCTTGGGGGCGTGTGTGGGTGGCGGGGCTTGGTCATGCGCGTATCCTTGTGCTGTGCACCGGGAACGGGCGGGCGGGTGACAGGGTTCCGCCGCGTCACTGCAGACGAGGTAAGTCCGTTGCCGATGCGATCGCCGTTACGCCGCGGGGTGCCGCGCGATGCTCGATTGACCGCGGATGCACGACAGGATCAGGCAGCAGGCAAAACTGCTGCTAAACCCAGGCGTACTGAGAACTAATCCAAGGCTGCTAGAGGTACAGGGCGTGGATCAATCCCTTCTTTGAGGCTGACGACAACGACGAGACTGTCGGCCCTGTAGTCATTCGATGTTGATATTGGAGTTTTCACAGGCCATCGCGCTCGCAAAGCAAACCCAAGGGTTTACAAAAATGCTGACTCAACCCTGACTGCAAAATGATCAAGACTTTGATATTTGGTCCGAAGGGTATCGAGGTTTTCACCCAACAGGTTAGCTGCCTTGTTAGCTGCTGCATTTATCTCCGAACCAAATTTCCTTTGCAGAAAGCGCTGTCCGACCTTTTTAATTTTGAGGTTTTCGATATTCCGCCGGAACGGACGCTCTGAGGACGCTGCTACTAACCAGCACTCCGTATGCAAAACTGGTACGGCATATATTATATAGTCATCCATTTCATCCGGCGGCTGAAGTGTGGCCTCGATAAATTTTTCCATCGTTGCAACTATTAGCCCAGGATTACCGAAACAACTGGCCCTGGTATTTGAGCTAAATTCCTTCGCAAGCCAAATTACGTCACCATCCATGTGTATCAATAATATGTCATAAGGAGTTGAGGCAGAAAACAGGTTTGACGCCAGTATCTTTCGAAGATCGGCGCCACGGTTGTCTTCAAGCCAAACTTTGACACGATGCCACCCCCCACCACTAACTTGAACCGAAGATGTTGCGTCGACCCTCGGTTGAACCGAGTCAAAAGCTGTTATGACAACTCCTTTTTTCGGGCCAAACTGCCGAAAATTGCCTTCAAGGCGAGAAAGTCGTGCAATCCCTCGCAAACAACTCCGATCCTCATAGCGCACATCGCGGGATCAATGCGCCAGGGATCTTATCATCCAGCCAAAGCCTTGAGAGGGAATGTCCTCGACTTTCTTCGATCCACTCCTCCTTCGTCATTCCCGCCGGGGGAACGATGGGAATGAATTCTGTCGAGCCGTTACGGTCTTCATTCCTTTTGGCAGTATAAACTCGATGCATATCGTTAAATATGTCGAAACTATCGATTGATGACGGATGGTGAGAAGTCATGAAGCTTTGATGAGTCAGATTTCCCACCCCAGTTCCCGAGGAACTTACGTTAACGACGGCTTCCGTTAGTTGCCGAACGAGGTCAGGGTTGAGAGTTCCATCGACATTATCTAGCGCAAAAATGCGAGGAGCCTCTTTGTGCAACAAAAGCGTTGCAATGAATGTGAGATATAAAGTGCCTTCACTTGCATCGTAGGCGCTTAAATGGCGCCTCTTTTCAGTCATAAATCGATCTTGAAAATACAATAGCAAACCATCACTCGTAACTTCAGACGGAACAATTGATGGATCAAATCCACCTACGATAATTTTGCTCACCCAGCCCGGACTCTTGATAAGACCAAGAATTGCATCGTACTGCTTTTTGATTTCCGACGACTCTATTGCCCTTTTTCGCAACACATCTCTAAAAGCGCCAGCCAGGCCTGAACCTGCGAGGCCCAGTGGATGCACGATCCTACTTTCCGTCGCGAGTCCGCGCATGACCGCAGTCTGCGGCGCAAATATTGCGAACCGGGAGAATTCCTCGAGTTCAGCTCTTAAGCCTTCAGATATTTTTGCAAATGGAGAAACGGTGTCCCAGACACTACGCACCGAACTTAATCGCCCGAAGTCTCCGCTCTCCAAGTCAACAAAACGCTTACTGATAGTAACACCGTTCGGCCCCCTGCCAAATACCTTAACGTTGCCATCCGACAGCATTTCGGAATGAAACTCTAAATGCTTACTAGATAAGCCAGCTCGAATTGAACACTCATAATGCCCGTTCTCAAATTGAGCTTCTAGTCGAAGATGAGGGGAGAGGGCCTTTCCCTTAAAAGCCGATTTAAAAAGCCTTGGCAAGGAGAGCCGAACACCTCGGTCTGCAAGAACTCCCGGATCAAATCCCCTTGACAGCGCTGACGAGAGGACGCCGAGTGCTTCCAAGATATTCGATTTTCCAGAGCCATTTGGGCCGATGAAAATATTCGAGCGACAAAATTTAAGTTCTGCCGAACGAATTGATTTAAAACCAACTATTTTTAGGGATTTTAGCATTTTAGCTGCTTGGCACCCATGAATTAAGAATTCGGATTTTTATCCATTAGCCTGTCACCTAGCCCAACTCAACCGGCAAGCTGCTCCGGCACCGCCACCACCCGCTTCTCCAGCAACGGCGCCAGATACTTCCCCGTGAAGCTGCCGTTGGCCTTCGCGACCTTCTCCGGCGTGCCTTCGGCGACGATCTCGCCGCCCTTGACGCCGCCTTCGGGGCCTAGATCCAGCACCCAGTCGGCGGTTTTGATGACGTCGAGATTGTGTTCGATCACGACGACCGTGTTGCCTTGCTCGACCAGCGCGTGGAGGACTTCCAACAATTTCCGCACGTCCTCGAAATGGAGGCCGGTGGTGGGCTCGTCGAGGATATACAACGTGTTGCCGGTGGCGCGGCGCGAGAGTTCCTTGGCGAGCTTGACGCGTTGCGCTTCGCCGCCCGAGAGCGTCGTCGCCTGCTGGCCGACCTTGACGTAGCCGAGGCCGACCTCGACCAGCATCGCCATCTTGTCGCGGATCGGGGGGACCGCCTTGAAGAACTCGGCGGCGTCCTCGACCGTCATGTCGAGCACGTCGGCGATCGAATGGCCCTTGAACTTCACCTCGAGCGTCTCGCGATTGTAGCGCGCGCCGTGGCAGACGTCGCAGGTGACGTAGACGTCGGGGAGGAAGTGCATCTCGATCTTGAGCACGCCGTCGCCCTGGCACGCCTCGCAGCGGCCGCCCTTGACGTTGAAGCTGAAGCGGCCGGGCTTGTAGCCGCGCGCCTGCGATTCCGGCAGGCCGGCGAACCAGTCGCGGATCTGCGTGAAGCTGCCGGTGTAGGTGGCGGGGTTGCTGCGCGGGGTGCGGCCGATCGGCGACTGATCGATGTCGATGACCTTGTCGAGATACTGGAGGCCGGTGATCTTGTCGTGCTTGCCCTGGACGATGCGCGCGCCGTTCAGCTCGCGGGCGGCGGCGGCGTAGAGCGTGTCGATCGTGAAGCTCGACTTGCCCGAGCCGGAAACGCCGGTGATGCAGGTGAAGGTGCCGAGCGGCAGGCTGGCGGTGACCCCGCGCAGGTTGTTGGCGACCGCGTTGTGGACGGTGAGCTTCTTGCCGTTGCCCTTGCGCCGCGTGGCGGGGACGGGGACTTCGCGCGTGCCGTTGAGGTAGTCGGCGGTGATGCTGCCCTTCGACTTGAGGATCTGCTTCAGCGTGCCCTGCGCGACGACCTGGCCGCCGCGGACGCCGGCGCCGGGGCCCATGTCGATGATGTAGTCGGCGGTGCGGATCGCGTCTTCGTCATGCTCGACGACGAGCACGGTGTTGCCGAGATCGCGCAGACGGCGGAGCGTCTTGAGGAGCATGTCGTTGTCGCGCTGGTGCAGGCCGATCGAGGGCTCGTCGAGGACGTAGAGCACGCCGGACAGGCCGCTGCCGATCTGCGACGCGAGGCGGATGCGCTGGCTTTCGCCGCCGCTGAGCGTGCCGGAGGTGCGGTCTAGGTTGAGGTAATCAAGGCCGACATTGTTGAGGAAGCCGAGCCGTTCGACGATCTCCTTGAGGATGCGTTCGGCGATCGCGTTCTGCTGGTCGCCGAGGTGCTCCGGCATGTCGGTGAAGAACTGGAGCGCGTCGACCACCGAGAGATGCGTGGCGTAGGAGATGTCCTTCATCGCGATCTTGACCGCGAGCGCCTCAGGTTTCAGGCGCGCGCCGCCGCAGACTTCGCAGGGGGCGGCGGACTGGTACTTGCTCAGCTCCTCGCGCATCCAGGCGGAGTCGGTCTGGAGCATGCGGCGGTTGAGGTTGCCGATGACGCCTTCGAACGGCTTGCTGACGTCGTATTTCTTCTTGCCGTCGATGAAGGTGAGCGTGACGGGCTTGCCCTTCGAGCCGTGCAGGATGGTGCTCTGGACCTCGGGCGGGAGATCGGACCAGGGGGTCTCGATGTCGAACTTGAACTCGCGCGCGAGGCTGCCGAGGACCTGCATGTAATAGGGCGACGGCGGATTGGATTTCGCCCAGGGGACGACCGCGCCCTTCTTGATGCTGAGCATGTGGTTGGGGACGACGAGATCTTCGTCGAACAGCAGTTTCTCGCCGAGGCCGTCGCAGGCCGGGCATGCGCCTTGCGGGGCGTTGAACGAGAACAGGCGTGGCTCGATCTCGGAGATGGTGAAGCCGCTGACCGGGCAGGCGAATTTCTCGCTGAAGACGATGCGGCCGTCTGGGGCGTTGTTGCCGAGAATTTCCGATTTCGGGGTGTGCGGCTCGACCGGGTCGGCGGGATCGACATAGGCGAGGCCGTCGGCGAGTTTCAGTGCGGTTTCGAACGACTCCGCGAGGCGCGTGGCGATTTCGCCGCCCACGACGAGGCGGTCGACGACGACTTCGATGTCGTGCTTATACTTCTTGTCGAGCGCGGGAGCTTCGTCGATGTCGTGGATCTCGCCGTCGATCCGGACGCGCGCGAAGCCCGCCTTCTGCCACTCGGCGAGTTCCTTGCGGTACTCGCCTTTCCGGCCGCGGACGACGGGGGCGAGCAGGTACAGGCGCGTGCCCTCGGGGAGCGCCATGACGCGGTCGACCATCTGGCTGACGGTCTGCGCGGCGATGGGCTCGCCGGTGGCGGGCGAGTACGGGATGCCGACTCGCGCCCAGAGCAGGCGCATATAGTCGTAGATCTCGGTGACGGTGGCGACGGTCGAGCGCGGGTTGCGCGACGTCGTCTTCTGCTCGATCGAGATCGCGGGCGACAGGCCTTCGATGTGGTCGACGTCGGGCTTCTGCATCAGTTCGAGAAACTGGCGGGCATAGGCGGAAAGGCTCTCGACGTAACGGCGCTGGCCCTCGGCGTAGATCGTGTCGAACGCGAGTGACGACTTGCCCGAGCCGGACAGCCCGGTGATCACCGTCAGCGTGTCGCGGGGGATGTCGATGTCGACGTCCTTGAGGTTGTGCTCGCGCGCGCCGCGTACGGAAATCTTGGTCAGCATAAGGTGAGTTCTACTTCTGTTCTTGGCCGGATGCCAGTGCGGGAGATAGGAACGGCAACGGGATTCCGCCAGCGCACCACGCCCGTTACGCGTTCGATGCCAAATCCCCGAAACGGACCTATCTCGCCGCTGTGATTGGCGGTGGATAGGGTATTCACAGGTCAACGCTCCACAGGGCGTCCAGTTCGTAGCGTGCCGCGTGTATTTTACCGGCCGACCCTCGACCCACCGCACACTCGACGCGGTCCTCGCCCGTTCGGCCCTACAGGGGCAGTATTTTCATGGCTGATCTGCGCATAGTCCTCGAGATCGTAGTGTCGCATCTGAACGGCATCGCCGATTATGGCTTTGCCTTCGACGGGCAACCCGTCGCGACGAGCGGCGGTAAAGGTATCTTTAAGGCCGTACCTGACCGCAAGAAATTGCTCGAATGGGTGATGATCGGTGATCCCGGTGCCACCATGAAGGTCGAAATCCTGCGCAACGGCGCGGCGATCTATACCCGCGATGCATCGACGATCCCGCCCCCACTCGGGAAGGCCTATGATGCTTTCCTGATCGACGTGCGCTGATGCTGCCGGTCCGGATGCGTGCGATCAATGCTCTCGCTTTCGCCATTGGCCTGGCGGGACATGGCGATGCCTGGGCACAGTCTTCGCCTCCCACACCCGCGACGTTACCCGCTGAGGCCGGCGCTATATCGGGCGGGCCTGTTACGGCGCCGACGATGGCAGATTACCACCGCGCACTCGCCGCAGTTGAGCGCGCGGCGCAGGCGGCGACGCGAGCCGCCGGGGCTGCCGAGGCGGCGGCGCGGGACCTGCGCCTGATCGCCAGCGGCATGACGGCCGATGCATCGTCGGTAACGTCTGGGGCCGTGGGTAAGGTCGTGCCGGGGGCCGATGCGCCCGTCGTCACGGGAGCCAATGCGCAGGGCAAGCGATCGACAATTGGAAACATGATCGTCGATCATATCGCGGACAACAGGCTTCTGGCTGTGGAAGCGGTCGAATCCGGCTCCGCAAACGGGCCCAATGACCGTTTCCTGAAATCCAGCCCGACGCCCGATCTGCAATTCATCGCATCGAGCGAGGACAAGATCGCGAGCCTGTCCTGGACGCTCGACATCAGCGGTGTGCAGACCGGGAAGCGGCTGGCAGCCGATCATCTGACGATCACCGCCGCGAGCGATCTCGATTCGAGCCATGAAGCGAAGATATTAGGTTTGGACGGGTTTTCGGGCGGCACCGAGATCGCCCTATCCTATATCCATTATTCAACCGAGGCGGACTTGAATGGTACGGAAAAGCCAGAGGTCGAGCGCGCGGGAGAGTTGCCTGAACGCGAATGGCGACAAGGACGACGTGGCCCAGCTGTGCGATCCCTATAGCTTTCCGACCGGCGTATCGATGTTCGTCTTACGCTATTATCCGCAAGGGCTGCGCTCGATGATCAAGGCCGCGTTGCCCGGAAACGTCGATTTTTATGGTGTGCGAGTGGCGGCGAGCCAGATCGATTTTACCTATCTCGATCGCGCCGCATTCACGACCCGCGACCAGTCGAGGCTGGGTTTCAAGGCCACCGCGTTCGGCGGTGTCCTACTCGGACTGGGCCAATCGGCGCTGACCGGGTCCTTCACCTATGGCTGCCGCTATGCCGAAAACGATCCGGTGACGCTCTGCCAACCGATCACGACACCACAGACGCAGTGCATGACGAACGCGGACGGCGCCCCGGTGCGGAAGGACAAGGCGATCGTCGCAGTCGAAGCGCGGCATGGCTTTGGCGCGGCGGTCGGACAGTTCGCCACGCTGGCGATCGCGCCGCAGGTCAGCGTCGACCTGAAGTCCAAGGCCTTTTCGCTGGACGTGCCCGTGTATTTCGTCGGCGACGGCACCGGCAAGCTGCGCGGCGGCGTACGCGGTGTCTATCTGAACCGTCGCGACGGCACCGGCGGCCGCGACGACGATTTCACGCTTGGCCTGTTCGTCGGCGTCCCGTTCAGCGTGTTCGGATCGTAACGCTCGATCGAGATCTGCGAGTGGACGTTCTGCGATCACAATCGCGGGAGCCTCGACGGAGCCGATCCGCTGGGCGCATGTGTTGCACTCTAGGTCCGGTGTCTTATCTATATCAGACACAGCGCGAGAGACTGATATGGCAAAGACGAAGACAGCCAGAATTCCCAAGCGGATCGGCGGCGTGAAGATCCCGAAGGACCTTCGAAAGACGGGAAATACGCTGATCGAAAGCATGGCTAGCCCGGTAGGACGGGACATCGTTCTGGGCGTGCTGGCAAAGGGCGCCGGGCGTCAGGTCCTCGCCGCTGGGCTCATGGCGGCGGCCGCGGCGATCGCCAGCAAGGGTACGCGATCGACGGGAGAGCGGCCTGCTTCGCCAGGGTCGGACCAGGCGTGCGGAGGCGGATCGCCGTCCCGGGCTGGATCGTCGCCCCCGGCCCCGCTCCCGCCGCACACGCAACTGGTGCGACCGACGACGTCGTTGCACCCCATGCTGACAAGTCTTCTCCCGGGCAGGGATCGGGCCATGCTGATACCGTCAAGCAAGGTTCGCCGGACCCGGAGCCTGCAGTAGCCGAACCAAATACGGGATCCGGTCCGTTCGCGGGAGATACGCCAGAACCGCCCCGCAGCGACGCACCTGCGATGTCGCCCGAGATGGCAAAGGTCCTCGACAGCGTCGCTGGTGGACTCGAACGGCTATTTGCCGGGTTCGCAAGCCGGGCAGGCACCAAGCCGGACAAGGAAACGCGCACTTCCGGCTGACCAGAGCCCATCCTGCGGCCCAATATTGCGGCCCAATATTGCCGGCGTCGTCCCGATCAGACTGCGGCTTAGTCAAGCCGCAGTATTGTCAGGCGGCCTTCTCGTACCTGATCGATGTGCGAGGATGCGCGCGTTTGGCACGATACATTGCCGCGTCGGCGCGTGAGATCAGATCGGCAATCTGGCCAGCCCAGACGCCGTCGACGGTGCCGATGCTGACACCGATCGCACCCGCCGCCGGTGCGTCGCGTTGCATGGCCAAGGCAAACTCCGCGGCGATGGCATCGCCCAGTGTGATGGCCTGATCGACAGCGGTATCGGGCAGCAGGCAGACGAACTCGTCGCCACCCCATCGAACCAGATGACCGTTCCGACCGAGCGCCGCCCTCGCAATGTCCGCCAACGTGCACAACGCCGCGTCGCCTGCGGCATGGCCCAGCGTATCGTTCAATGCTTTGAACCGATCGATATCCAACATCATGACTGCGAGCGGCGTCTGCGGGTCAAATGTCCGGCTGACGCGGTCGAGGCCCGCGCGATTGAGTGCACCGGTAAGCTGATCGCGCTCCATCTGGTCGCGCAGGGCGGTCTGGCCGCGTTCCGCCTGGAGGATCAGCAGCGAGAAGGTGCGGAATATGATAAAGGCGATCTGGCCTGCGGCGAGCCAGGCGCCAAGACCGTCGTGCAGGCCGGTCAGTTGCGTGCCGATCCGGTCGTGATAGGCGAGCCAGGCGCGGCCGAGGAAGAGCGGCACGGTGATCGCGAACAACGTCGCCACGATCCAGCCGGTCTGGAGTGATTCACGCCGGGCAAGGCGGAGTGCAGCAATGACGACGACGACATCGAAGCTCGCGCGAACGACGCTGAGATAGGCGACGCGAAGGTGAAAATGTGTGGGATCGTCACTGAACACCAATGGTACGGCCAAAATGGCGGCAATTCCCAAAAGCGGCGTCAGGCGAGCCTCGGGCCGAGCGAACCGGAGCACGGCGCCGGCGATCAGCGCATACCCGATCACCGCGGCGGGATTGCCAGTATTCGGCGCCCAGGCGATGCCGATACTGTCGTTCAGGACCGCCATCATCGTGCCGAACCCGACGACGAGATGGCCTGCGCCCCATAGCAGCGCCCATGTGCCGAACCGCCCCGTCGCCACCGGCACGAGGTGAACGAACCCCGCCACCAGCATGCCAAGCGCGGCAACCACGTAAAGGGTAGTGAGATCGAGCGCCACGGACACCTGCTTGTTCGTTCGTTAGGCGGCTAATAGGCTGGCTTTGCTAAGGATTCGTTTGGGTTGGGTAGAGCGGCGGACGTTTGCGTTCGGGGGTTGGGGTGTTCGGGGCGCGCGGTATGGCTTGAGCGAGAGGTCGTTAGCGCGACGCGCCTCGTCAGGCATACGCCCTCCGCTTTCGCCGCGCTTTCCTCCCCGTCATCCCGGCGAACGCCGGGACCCATGGTCGCGGACCAGGTCATGGCAGCACGGTATCGCCGGGTCCGCCGCAACCGTGGGTCCCGGCGTTCGCCGGGATGACGGATGGGGGCGCGCAACGGGGGACACTGGGCGTCGTGATAGGCCAGGCCCGTCATTATTCACCGGAGTTCGCGTCCCTTTAATGGGGCTTCACCATTCATCAGTCTCCCCCGTCATCCCGGCGGACGCCGGGACCCATGGTCGCGAACAGGGTCATGGCAGCACGTATCGCCGGGTCCGCCGTAACCGTGGGTCCCGGCGTTCGCCGGAATGACGGATTGGGGGTGCGTGTCGGATGGGTTTTGAGGAACGTACGGGGTTTCGGGCAAACTGCGGTTCAATCCGGTGCCGACCTTTCCCCTGTGCTCTGTAGACGCAGAAAGGGCGTCGGTGGATTACCACCGACGCCCTTTCTAAATTCAGTTTAGGCCTGGCTTGGCCGGACAGGGGCAAAGCCCCTGTCGTCGGACGGCGCTGGAGCGCCGCCGGCCGGGCAAGCCCTTTAGATCATATCTAGCACTTGCTAGATATGAATGGGCTTGCCCTGCACCGCCATCGCAGCCTCCTTGATCGCCTCGGCATGCGTCGGATGCGCATGACACGTATAGGCGATGTCCTCGCTGGTCGCGCCGAATTCCATCGCGATGGCGGCTTCGGCGATCAGCGTGCCGGCGAGGCTCGAGACGATCCAGACGCCGAGGACGCGGTCGGTCTTGGCGTCGGCGATGATCTTCACGAAGCCATCGGTGTCGCGGTTGGTCTTGGCGCGGCTGTTGGCGGCGAACGGGAACTTGCCGACCTTGATCTCCGTCTTGTCGCGCGCCGCTTCCTCGGTCAGGCCGACGCCGGCGATCTCGGGCATCGTGTAGACGACGCTCGGGATGACGTCCTCGTTGACGATGCCGGTCTGGCCGGCGATGTTTTCCGCGACCGCGACGCCTTCGTCCTCGGCCTTGTGCGCGAGCATCAGGCCGGGGATGCAGTCGCCGATCGCCCAGACGCCGTCGACCTTGGTGCGGAACGAGTGGTCGGTCTCGATCTGGCCGCGCTTGTTGAGTTCGAGGCCGATGGCTTCGAGATTGAGGCCGTCGACGTTCGCTTTCCGCCCGATCGAGACGAGCACCGCGTCGGCGGTCAGCGTCTCGGACGCGCCACCCGCGGCGGGCTCGACGGTGACGGTCGCGACGCCGTCGGCGACGGTCACGCCGGTGACCTTGGTCGAGAGCTTCAGCTCCATGCCCTGCTTCTTGAAAAGCTTGGCGGTCTCGCGGCGGACTTCACCGTCGAAGCCAGGGAGGATCTGGTCGACGAACTCGACGACCGTGACCTTCGCGCCGAGACGACGCCAGACCGACCCCAGTTCGAGGCCGATCACGCCGCCGCCGATGACGACCATGTGCTCGGGGACCTTGGGGATCTCGAGCGCGCCGGTGCTGTCGACGACGGTCTTCTGGTCGACCGTGACGCCGGGGAGCGGCATGACCGACGAACCGGTGGCGATGACGATGTTCTTGGCGGTGACCTTCTGCCCCGCCACGTCGACGGTGTGCGCGTCCTGGAACGCGGCCTTGCCCTTGAGCCAGGTGACCTTGTTCTTCTTGAACAGGAATTCGACGCCGCCGGTCAGTTCCTTGACGGCCTTGGCCTTCTCCGCGTGCATCTGGTCGAGGTTCAGCGTGACGCCCTGGAAGTCGATGCCGAACTTCGTCATGTGGCCGCCCTTGGCCTCCTCGTAGATCTCGGAGGCGTGGAGCAGCGCCTTGGACGGGATGCAGCCGACGTTGAGGCAGGTGCCGCCGAGTGTCTCGCGGCTTTCGGCGCAGGCGGTGCGCAGGCCGAGCTGCGCTGCACGGATCGCCGCGACGTAACCGCCGGGGCCCGCACCGATCACGAGGACGTCATAGTCGTAGTCAGCCATTCTTCATCTCCGTCGTTCTCCTGCGAACGCAGGAGCCCAGGGTTACGGGAGGCGCCGTTCGTGGCCCTGGACTCCTGCGTTCGCAGGAGAACGGGTCAGAAGAGCGTCTCGTACAAATCCTTCCAGTGCGGGTTGGTCTGTTCGATCAGGTCGATCTTCCAGGCCCGCTTCCATTTCTTCATCTGCAACTCGCGTTGCCGCGCAGATTGTATGTCGTCACTCGCTTCGAACCACACAAGGAGGACGCAGCCATGCTCCTTGGAGAAGCCGTCGATCAGGCGGTTGCGGTGTTGGTAGGCTCTGGCGAGCAGGTCGCTGGTGACGCCGAGGTAGAGCGTTCCGTTGCGGCTGCTCGCCATCAGGTAGACGTAGCCGGGTCTCATATTTTCCTGCGAACGCAGGAATCCAGGGTTACATGGCACCGCGCCTGAAACCCTGGGCTCCTGCTTTCGCAGGAGAACGAGGCGGCTTGGTGGGTCAGAGGTCGATCAAGATGCGCGTCGGATCCTCGATCGCATTCTTCAGTGCCACCAGGAACGTCACGGCTTCGCGGCCGTCGATCAGGCGGTGGTCGTAGCTGAGCGCGAGGTACATCATCGGGCGGATGACGATCTGGCCGTTGACGACGACCGGGCGCTCCTCGATGCGGTGGAGGCCGAGCACGGCGGACTGCGGCGGGTTGATGATCGGGGTCGACATCAGCGAGCCGAACACGCCGCCGTTCGAGATCGTGAAGGTACCGCCCTTCATCTCGTCCATCTTGAGCGCGCCTTCCTTGGCGCGCTTGCCGAAGTCGCCGATCGTCTTCTCGATCGTCGCGACCGACATCTGGTCGGCGTCGCGGATGACGGGGACGACGAGGCCGCCCGGCGACGAGACTGCGACCGAGATGTCCGCGTAATCGTGATAGACGATGTCGTCGCCGTCGATCGACGCGTTGACCGACGGGATGTCGCGCAGTGCCATGGTGGCGGCCTTCACGAAGAAGCCCATGAAGCCGAGGCGGACGCCGTGCTTCTTCTCGAACAGGTCCTTGTACTTGGCGCGCGCCTCGATCACCGCGGTCATGTCGACGTCGTTGAACGTCGTCAACATCGCGGCGGTGTTCTGCGCTTCCTTGAGACGCTTGGCGATCGTCTGGCGGAGGCGCGTCATGCGGACGCGCTCTTCGCCGCGACCCGATGCGGCAGCGGGCGCTGCTGCCGGAGCGGGCGCTGCGGCGGGAGCAGGCGCGGGCTTGCTCGACGCGGCGGCGGTCACGTCTTCCTTGGTGATGCGACCGTCGCGGCCGGTACCCTTGACGGTGCCGGGGTCGACGCCGTGCTCGAGCACCGCGCGGCGGACCGACGGGGAGAGCGCGGCGGGCGAATCGCTGGTGCCGGCGCCGGGCTGGTCGCCGTACCCTGCGCCGGACTCGTCCTTGGCGGGCGCGGATGGCGTTGCGGTCGCGGCAGGCTCGGGAGCCTTGGCCGGAGCAGCGGCGGCGCCGTCACCGGAGTCGATCGTGGCGAGCATCGCGCCGACCTGCACGGTGTCGCCGACGGCGACCGCGTGCTGGCCCATGACGCCGGCGACCGGCGACGGGACCTCGACCGAGACCTTGTCGGTCTCGAGGCTGGCGATCGGCTCGTCGACCGCGACGGGGTCGCCGGGCTGCTTCAGCCACTCGCCGAGGGTGGCTTCGGTGATCGATTCACCCAGGACGGGGACGGTGACTTCGGTTGCCATGTTTGCTTCTACCTTTTGTGCTCCTGCGGACGCAGGGGCCTAGGGTTACTCTGCCGGACCCTGGGTTCCTGCTTTCGCAGGAAAACAAGGTTCGGGTTCAATCAGTTTGCGCGGGTGCGGCGGATTTCGTCGCGGACGGAATGGCCGAGCGCGTCGGCGACGAGCGCGCCCTGTTCGGCCTGGTGACGCTTCATCAGGCCGGTCGCGGGCGATGCCGAGGCGTTGCGCCCGGCGTAGCGCGCGCTTCACGCGGGAATCGACCGTTGCCAGCGCCTCCTCGATCAGCGGCTCGACGAAGAACCAATAGCCGTTGTTCTTCGGCTCTTCCTGCGCCCAGACGATCTCTTCCAGGTTCGGCATCCGTGCGACGCGCTCGGCAATCGGGTTGCCGGGGAAGGGATAGAGCTGTTCGACGCGGACGATCTGCGTGTCGGTGTCGCCCGCCGCGTCGCGTGCCTCGATCAGGTCGTACGCGACCTTGCCGGTGCACAGGACCAGACGCTTCGTATCGACGTCGGCGGCCGGATTGGTATCCGACAACAGGCGGCGGAAGTGGCTGTCGCCCTGGAAATCCTCGGCATTCGAAACTGCGAGCTTGTGCCGCAGCAACGACTTCGGCGTCATCACGATCAGCGGCTTGCGGAAGTTGCGATGCATCTGCCGGCGGAGCAGGTGGAAATAGTTCGCCGGGCTGGTGCAGTTCGCAACCTGGATGTTGTCGTCGGCGCACGACTGGAGGAAGCGCTCGGGACGTGCCGAGCTGTGCTCTGGCCCCTGCCCTTCATAGCCGTGCGGGAGCAGCATCACGAGGCCGTTGGCGCGGAGCCACTTCGACTCGCCGGACGTGATAAACTGATCGATCATGATCTGCGCGCCGTTGACGAAATCGCCGAACTGCGCCTCCCAGAGGACCAAGGTCTTCGGGTCGGCGAGCGCGTAGCCGTATTCGAAGCCAAGCACGCCGTACTCGGACAGCGGGCTGTCGAGTACCTCGAAGCGGCCGTGTTCGATTTCCTGCAACGGCACGTACTTGTGCTCGTCGGTCTGGTCGACCCACACCGCATGGCGCTGCGAGAAGGTGCCGCGACCCGAATCCTGGCCGGACAGACGGACGCCGTAGCCTTCCGAGAGCAGGCCGCCGAACGCGAGTGCCTCGCCGGTCGCCCAGTCGAAGCCCTTGCCCGACTTGAACATCTCGCGCTTGGCATCGATCACGCGGTTGAGCGTCTTGTGGATCTTCACGCTGTCGGGGATCGTCGTCAGCGTGCGGCCAAGCGAGATCGAACAGCTTCGTGCTGAGACCGGTTTCGACGTTGCGCCGTGCCGACGCGCCATCGGTGGGCGCGCTGAGGCCGGTCCAGCGACCGCCGAACCAGTCGGCCTTGTTCGGCTTATACGACGACCCGGCTTCGAACTCGCCTTCGAGACGGAGCGTGAACTGCTTCACGTTCTCGTCGATCCAGGGCTGGTCGATCACGCCTTCCCTGATCAGGCGATCGCCGTACACCGACGAGACGCCGGGGTGCTTGCGGATGATGTCGTACATCAGCGGCTGCGTGAAGGACGGCTCGTCGCCCTCGTTGTGGCCGAAGCGGCGATAGCACCACATGTCGATGACGATGTCGCGGTGGAACTTCTGGCGGAATTCCATCGCCATCTTGGTCGCGAAGGTGACCGCCTCGGGATCGTCGCCGTTGACGTGGAAGACCGGCGCCTGGACGCCCTTGGCGACGTCCGATGGGTAAGGCGACGAGCGCGCGAACTGCGGCGAGGTCGTGAAGCCGACCTGGTTGTTGATGATGAAGTGAACGCAGCCGCCGGTGTTGTAGCCGCGGATACCGGAGAAGCCGAGGCACTCCCAGACGATGCCCTGCCCTGCGAACGCGGCGTCGCCGTGGATCAGCACGGGCAGGCTGGCGACGTGATCCTTGAGATCGTTGTTGAGCGTCTGGATCGCGCGCGTCTTGCCGAGCACGACGGGGTCGGCCGCCTCAAGATGCGACGGGTTGGCGACCAGGCTCATGTGAACCTTGTGGCCGTCGAACTCGCGATCGGTGCTGGTGCCGAGGTGATATTTCACGTCGCCCGAACCGCCGATGTCGTCGGGGTTGGCCGAACCGCCGGCGAATTCGTGGAAGATCACGCGCAACGGCTTGGCCATCACGTTCGCCAGCACGTTGAGACGACCACGATGCGCCATGCCGATGACGAGCTCGCGCACGCCCATCTGGCCGCCATATTTGATGACGCTTTCAAGCGCGGGGATCATTGATTCGCCGCCGTCGAGCCCGAAGCGCTTCGTACCGACATACTTCTTGCCGAGGAATTTCTCCCACTGCTCGGCCTGGATCACCTTGGTGAGGATCGCCTTCTTGCCGTCGGTGGAGAATTCGATTGCCTTGTCCTGGCCCTCCATGCGCTCCTGGAGGAAGCGGCGCTCCTCGACGTCGGAGATATGCATGTATTCGAGGCCGACATTGCCGCAGTAATTCTTGCGCAACGTGTCGACGAGCTCGCGGATCGAGACCCATTCGAAGCCCATCGTGCCGCCGAGATAGACCTTCCGGTCGATGTCGGCGTCGGAGAAGCCGTGATATTCGGTCTTCAAATCCTCGGGCATCTCGCGCTTCGAGAGGCCGAGCGGATCGAGGTTGGCGGCGAGATGACCGCGGACACGGTAGGTGCGGACGAGCAGCTGCGCGCGGATCGCGTCGGCGGCGGCCTTGGCGATCTCTTCCTTCGAGACGGGAGCGGGTGCCGCTGCGGCGGGAGCGGGCTTGCCGCCCCCTTGCCATCTCGGGCGGGCTTGGGCGCGGGCTCCATCTGGGTCGGATCGAGCGCTGCGGTCAGGTCGTCCGTGGTGGTGAGCGGCCAGCGGGCGCTCTCCCAGCTCGGGCCCTGCGCGGAGCCTTCGAGACCCTCGAAGAACGCGCGCCAACCGGATTCGACCGAGGCCGGGTCCGCGTTGAACTTGGCGTAGAGCGTCTCCACGAACGCCGGGCTGACGCCGGCTGCGATATCGCTGAAATCCTGGCCTTCGTAGCCCATCACAACCGTCCTCTTTGTGTCCCCGCGAAGGCGGGGACCCAGACTGGGCCCCCGCCTTCGCGGGGGAACAATCTTACTCTAACTTAGCCCTTCAACACGCTCAGCAGCGTCTCGCCGAGCAGGCTGGGGCTTTCCGAGACCTTGATCCCGGCAGCTTCCATCGCCGCGATCTTGCTCTCTGCGTCGCCCTTGCCGCCCGACACGATCGCGCCGGCATGGCCCATGCGACGGCCCGGAGGCGCCGTACGGCCGGCGATGAAGCCTGCCATCGGCTTCGACCGACCGCGCTTGGCTTCGTCGCGGAGGAACTGCGCCGCCTGCTCCTCGGCGTCGCCGCCGATTTCGCCGATCATGATGATCGACTGGGTCTCGTCGTCGGCAAGGAACAGCTCGAGCACGTCGATGAAGTTCGTGCCGTTGACCGGATCGCCACCGATGCCGACCGCGGTCGTCTGACCAAGGCCTGCGTTCGACGTCTGGAACACGGCCTCATAGGTGAGCGTGCCTGAACGGCTGACAACGCCGACCGAGCCCTTCTTGAAGATCGAGCCGGGCATGATGCCGATCTTGCACTCGCCGGGGGTCAGCACGCCGGGGCAGTTCGGGCCGATGAGCCGCGACTTGGAGCCCGACAGCGCGCGCTTGACCTTGACCATGTCGAGGACGGGAATGCCCTCGGTGATCGCGACGATCAGCTCGATCTCGGCGTCGATCGCCTCGAGGATCGAATCGGCGGCGAAGGGCGGCGGCACGTAGATGACCGACGCGGTCGCGCCGGTCATCGCCTTGGCTTCGGCGACGGTGTTGTAGACGGGGAGGTCGAGGTGGGTCGTGCCGCCCTTGCCGGGGGTGACGCCGCCGACCATCTGCGTGCCGTATTCCAGCGCCATCTTGGTATGAAAGCTGCCGGTTTCGCCGGTCATGCCTTGCGTGATGACCTTGGTGTTCTTGTCGACGAGGATGCTCATCTTGTCTCGTTCCTTACCACCCCGGCGAAGGCCGGGGCCCAATTGGGAAAGCGGTCATGGCAGTGCGATGCGATCGTAAAGGTCGTCCCAAGAGGGATTGAAACCGTTGATCTCACGCAGCTTCCAGTCTCGCTTCCACTCCTTCATGTGCAGCTCGCGCTGCCGGGCGGCTTCCCAACTACCGGCTAACTCATACCAGACGAGCAGCTTGCAGTCGTATTTCTTCGTGAACCCGGCAACGACGGCGTTGCGGTGTTCCCACACGCGCTTCGCCAGGTTCAGCGTCGAGCCGAGGTAGATCGTGCCATTAAACCCACTTGCCATGATGTAGACGAACGCTTGTTCTTCCATCAGCGGGGCCTTCCCAATTGGGCCCCGGCCTTCGCCGGGGTGGTACGATCCTTACCTCACCTCAAATCAGTTCAGCGAACCATCGATGCCCTTGCAGGCCACGATCAGTTCCTTGACCGCATCGACCGACACGGTGAGGTTCTGCTTCGCTTCGTCGTCCAGCTTGATCTCGACGATCTTCTCGACGCCGCCCGCACCGATCACCACCGGCACGCCGACGTACAGATCGGTAAGGCCGTATTCGCCCGAGACATACGCCGCGGCCGGCAGCACGCGCTTCTGATCGTACAGATACGCCTCGGCCATCGCGATGCCGCTGGTCGCCGGCGCGTAGTATGCCGAACCCGTCTTCAGCAGGGCGACGATCTCGCCGCCGCCGCCGCGCGTGCGCTTGACGATCGCATCGATCTTTTCCTGGCTCGACATGCCCATCGCGATGAGGTCGGGAACCGGGATGCCCGACACGGTCGAGTAGCTAATGACCGGGACCATCGTGTCGCCGTGGCCGCCGAGCACGAAGCTGGTGACGTCCTTGACCGAGACCTTGAACTCGTCGGCGAGGAAGTGGCTGAAGCGTGCCGAATCGAGCACGCCGGCCATGCCGACGACCATGTGGTGCGGCAGGCCCGAGAACTCGCGGAGTGCCCAAACCATCGCGTCGAGCGGGTTGGTGATGCAGATCACGAATGCGTTCGGGGCGTTGGCCTTGATGCCTTCGCCGACGGCCTTCATGACCTTCAGGTTGATGCCGAGCAGGTCGTCGCGGCTCATGCCGGGCTTGCGTGCGACACCGGCGGTGACGATGATGACGTCCGCGCCGGCGATGTCGGCGTAATCGTTCGAGCCGGTGATCTGCGAGTCGAAGCCTTCGACCGGGCCGCACTGCGACAGGTCGAGCGCCTTGCCCTGGGGGATGCCCTCAGCGACGTCGAACAGGACGATATCGCCAAGGCCCTTGAGTGCTGCGAGGTGCGCGAGCGTACCGCCGATGTTACCGGCGCCGATCAGCGCGATCTTCTTGCGAGCCATTCCAATCCGTCTCCGTCTGATGTGCGGGGTGATTGGTGACGCCGGTTACGCGCATTATCCCGCTACGGCAACCGCTAAAAGGACAAAAGCGGGTTGTTATTGCGAGTGGTTCGCATGTGCAATAAGGTGCAGCCATCCGGACCAAACCACCCCGGCGGAGGCCGGGGCCCAATTGGGGAACGTTGCTAACGGAGCACCGCGCACTGTTACTGCGACCTTTCCAATTGGGCCCCGGCCTTCGCCGGGGTGGTGTTTTGGACAGTTAGAGGTGGCCCTCGGCGAGATAGTCCTCGGACCGCATCTCTTCCAAACGGCTGATCGTGCGGTCGAACTCGAAGCGCCCGTCGCCGCTTTCGTAGAGGTCGCCGGGTTGCGCATCGGCGGCGGCGAGGAGCTTGACCTTGTGCTCGTACAGCGCGTCGATCAGCGCGACTAAGCGCGCGGCCTCGTTGCGGTTTTCGGGGCCGAGCTTGGGAATGCCGACCAGGATGACGGTGTGGAACTTCCGCGCGATGGCGAGGTAGTCGGCCACGCCGCGGGCTTCTCCGCACAGCTTCTTGAAGCTGAACACCGCGACGCCCTTGAGCGACTTCGGCACCCGCAGCGTGCGGCCCTGGACGATCAGGTCCTCGGCCGGGACGTGCTCGCTGTCGTCGGTCGAGAAGTCGGTGAGGCGGAAGAATGCGGCGGAGAGCTGCGCGGTCGCCTCGGGGCCGTTGGGGACGAGCCAAGTGTCCTGGCTGCCGAGCCGGTCGCGGCGATAGTCGACCGGGCCGTTGAGCGGGAGCACGTCGAGGCGCTGCTCGATGGTCGCGATGAAGGGCAGGAAATGCTCGCGGTTGAGACCGTTCTTGTAGAGATCGGCGGGCGGGCGGTTGGACGTAGTGACGATCGTCACGCCGGAATCGAGCAGCGACGTCACCAGCCGCGACAGGATCATCGCATCGGGGCTGTTGGTGACCATCATCTCGTCGAACGCGAGGAGGCGGGTCTCGTCGGCGATCGCGGTGGCGACGGGGACGATCGGGTCGCCGACTTCCTTGCGGCGCTCGGCGGCGATGCGCGCGTGGACCTCGAGCATGAACTCGCCGAAGTGGACGCGGCGTTTCTTCTCGACGGGGGCGTTGGCGAAGAACAGGTCCATCAGCATCGACTTGCCGCGACCGACTCCGCCCCAGAGGTAGACGCCGCGGGGGTCTGCTTTCTTGGAGAAGCGGGCGAAAAAGCCTGTGGATTTGGGGGTGGTGAGTTCGGTGGCGAGGGTGTTGAGGCGGGCTGCGGCGGCGGCCTGTTCGGGGTCGGGGCGGAGTTCGCCCGAGGCTACGAGTGCTTCGTAGGCCTTGAGGACGGTCACTTCCCCACCTCTTTACCACCCCGGCGGAGGCCGGGGCCCAATATGAGAGGTTTCGATAACGGAGCGGGGCGCTTCAACACTGATCGTTTCCCAATTGGGCCCCGGCCTTCGCCGGGGTGGTGATAGCGGCCGGGGTCAGCCCTTCGGCGGCTTAGGCGACGGCTTGCGGATCGTGGCTGAGAAGGCGGCGATCTTGGCTTCGTCGTCCCCTTGCACCACGAGCCCCCGCAGGAACAAGAGGCGGCCGGTTTCCTTGAGCACCTCGACCTGCGCCTCGATCGGCTCGCCGACGCGGCCACCGCCGATGAATTGCGTGTTGAGATCGAGCGTGACCGCGGTGCCGGCGGTGATCAGGCCGAAGCCTCTTGCCGCTGCGAACAGCGCGACGTCGATGAACGCGAGGAGCGCGCCGCCGTGGACGTTGTTCTGGAGGTTGGAGTGGCGATGCTCGGGGGTGATGCGGACGCGGACGGTGTGGCCGTCGACGCGGTAGAGCATGGGGCCGAGCAGCGTGTTGAAGCGGGTCGGGTCGGAGAGCGACCAGCTGCGCCAGCCAGGGTTGGCGGGGTCTTCGGCTTCGACGAAATGGGGGTGGTCAACAACCTGTCCTTCGATACGCCGCTTCGACAAGCTCAGCAGCTACTCAGGACGAACGGAAATTTATACCCCCGTTCGTCCTGAGTAGGGACTGAGCGAAGTCGAAGGCCAGTATCGAAGGGATCAGACGATCCGTTCGGCTTCCATCTTCTTGATCTCGGCGATCGCCTTGGCGGGGTTGAGGCCCTTGGGGCACGCGTTGGCGCAGTTCATGATGGTGTGGCAGCGATACAGGCGGAACGGATCCTCGAGCTCGTCGAGCCGCTCGCCGGTCATCTCGTCGCGGCTGTCGGCGAGCCAGCGATAGGCCTGCAACAGGATCGCCGGCCCCAAGAACTTGTCGGCGTTCCACCAATAGCTCGGGCACGACGTCGAGCAGCAGGCGCACAGGATGCACTCGTAGAGGCCGTCGAGCTTCGAGCGGTCTTCGGGCGACTGGAGGCGCTCCTTGCCCGAGGGCGGCGGGGTAACGGTCTGCAGCCACGGCTTGATCGACGAATATTGCGCGTAGAAATGCGTGAAGTCGGGGACCAGGTCCTTGATCACGTCCATGTGCGGCAGCGGCGTGATCTGGACCTCGCCCTTGCAGTCCTCGATCGCGGTGGTGCAGGCGAGGCCGTTCTTGCCGTTGATGTTCATCGAGCACGAGCCGCAAATGCCCTCGCGGCACGAGCGGCGGAAGGTGAGCGAGGAATCCTGCTCGCTCTTCATCTTGATGAGCGCGTCGAGCACCATCGGGCCGGTGTCGTCGAGATCGAGCTCGAAATTATCGTAGCGCGGGTTCTCGCCGCTGTCGGGATCGTAGCGATACACCTTGAACGATTTCAGACGCTTGCTGTCCCCCGAACCCTGGCTGGTCGAGGCGTGCTTGACGCCCTTCTTGACGACGCTGTTTTTCGGGAGCGAGAATTCGGCCATTGCGAGCGGTCCGTCCGTGGTGTGATTATAAGTTGTCAGAGCCGATACATGACAGGGGCCCTCCCCGCAAATCCTTAGCTTCGCGGGTGCAACATGCGTCACACCCGCTGTCGCGTTGCCTGCGCGTGCCGGGTCAGATGATATCGAGGACGAGCCCTAGGTCGCGCGCTTCCTCGGCTTCGATGTACCAGTTGGAGGGGGCCTTCTTCTTCAGCTCCTCGAGCGACACCTTCGAGCCCTCGACGATCGCGCGGAAGCCTTCCTCCTGGATGTTGATCGAGTCCTCGATCTCGTGGAGCTTCGCCTTGAGCGTGTAGGACAGCGTGTTGAGCGGGCCGTTGAGTTCGATCGTGCTCTGCATCTGGCGCTCGTGGATCATGATACGGCTGTTGCGGGTCAGAAAACGGCTATCGACCGGGAAGGCGGACATGAAGGTCGCGCCGGCGGAATAGACCGCGACCTTGCCGAGGAAGAGCGTCTCGCGGCCGGTATATTCGCGGAGCAGGCGGATGTTGTCGCCCATCGCGCGCGACTTCCGGGTCGCCGCCGAGCGTGGTGATCGAGACGACCAGCGGACCTTCGGTGGGGGCGGCGACGAGCTGCGACTTGAAATTGTCGTACATCGCGTCGTCGACGGGGCCGTGGAGGTGGATGTGGGGGGCGGCCAGCAGCGGGTAGTTGCGGGCGTTGGAGGCGGGGGATGTATCGGTCATGCCGCGGCAAACTTTTGCGGGGGCGGTGGGTTCCGGATGGGTTGCCGCATATCAGCACGGTGATTTGGTAAGACCTGTTCGACGTGCTATGAAGCGGTCATGATCGAGACCATCCATGCCGGCGCGACGGTGAGCATCAGCGACCTGAAGAAGAATCCGTCTGGGGTCATCGAGGCTGCGGGCGGATTCCCAGTGGCGGTGCTTAATCGGAATACGCCCGCCGCGTATCTCGTGCCGGCAGCGGCGTGGGAGGAATTGATGGACCGTTTGGAAGACGTCGAACTGGCGGAACTGGTGCGCGCGCGTGCCGACGAGGTGCCGGTCGCGGTGTCGCTTGGCGACCTATAGTCTAGCGTTCCTGCCGAGTGCGCTGCGGGAGTGGGAGAAACTTGGCGCCAATGTTCGCGAACAGTTCAAGGCGAAGCTGACCGAGCGGTTGGGCGAGCCGCACATCGCGAGCGCGCGACTGAGCGGGATGACCGGGTGCTACAAGATCAAGCTGCGGGCCGCGGGGTATCGACTTGTGTACCGGGTCGACGACGGCTTGGTGACGGTGATCGTCGTGGCGGTCGGGCGGCGGGATCGTAATCTGGTGTACAAGATCGCGGCAGGGCGGCTTGAGCGGTAGCATATTTGTCGCAGCCGACCGTTCTCCTGCGAACGCAGGAGTCTAGGGTACGGAGCGCGGTGTTCGTGATCCTGGGCTCCTGCGTTCGCAGGAGAACGGGACTTAGAACAACGCTTAGTTTGCCTGCTTAGCGGCGCGCTTGTGCTGAAGAATCCAGCCTACGAGGCCGCCGGGGACGCCGCCTACTAGCGAGAAGAGCGCGTAGAACGTGATCGCTATCTTTTGGGGTTCTTCGCCCACGCCGCGGCTCTCGATACCGAAGACGTAGATCGCGGTCAGTAGCGCAACGACCACCGGCCACAGGAAGCCGGCGATCATCGGTTGGAAGCGCGTCAGGAGCCCCACCGCGACGGGCACCAGGAACCCGATCGCGATGATGGCCCAGGTCATCAGTATACCCGCTTCTTGGGCTTGATGTAGTCGATGTCGTCGGTGAGCGTGTAATCGTGGACCGGGCGGAAATCGATCTTGGTCTCGCCGCCCTTGCCGCCCCAGCCGTTGAAGGTGGTGATGGTGTGCTTCATCCAGTTCGCGTCATCACGCTCGGGGAAATCCTCGTGCATGTGCGCGCCGCGCGACTCGGTGCGGTTGGCCGCCGAGTTCATCGTCACGACCGCCTGGCCGATCAGATTGTCGAGCTCCATCGTCTCGACCAGATCGGTGTTCCAGATCATGCTACGATCCTTCACCGCGACGTCGGTCATCCGGCTGTAGATCCCGGCCATCTTCTCGACGCCCTGGTTGAGCAGCTCGGTGTCGCGGAACACGGCGCAATGCTTCTGCATGGTCTGCTGCATGTCGAGACGGATCTGCGCGGTCGGCGAACCGCCCGACGCATTGCGGAAATGGTCGAGACGCGTGAGCGCCAAGTCTTCCGAACCCTTGGGCAGCGGCGCGTGCGCCGTACCGGGCTTCAGCGTGTCCTTGATCCGCAGGCCGGTCGCGCGGCCGAACACCACGAGATCGATCAGGCTGTTCGAGCCGAGGCGGTTGGCGCCGTGGACCGAGACGCACGCCGCTTCGCCGACCGCGAACAGGCCGGGGACGACCGCGTCGGGGTTGCCGTCGACCAGGTTGACGACCTCGCCGTGGAAGTTGGTCGGGATGCCGCCCATGTTGTAGTGCACGGTCGGCGTGACCGGCAGCGGCTGACGCGTGAGATCGACGCCGGCGAAGACTTTCCCCGTCTCGGTGATGCCCGGCAGGCGCTCGGCGAGCACCTTGGGATCGATGTGATCGAGATGCAGGAAGATGTGGTCGCCGTTCTTGCCGACGCCGCGGCCTTCGCGCATTTCGAGCGCCATCGAGCGGCTGACGACGTCGCGCGAGGCGAGGTCCTTTGCCGACGGAGCATAGCGCTCCATGAAGCGCTCGCCCTCGGAGTTGGTCAGGTAACCGCCCTCACCGCGTGCGCCCTCGGTGATGAGCACGCCCGCGCCGTAGATGCCGGTCGGGTGGAACTGGACGAACTCCATGTCCTGCAGCGGCAGGCCGGCGCGGAGCACCATCGCGTTGCCGTCGCCGGTGCAGGTGTGCGCCGAGGTCGCCGAGAAATAGACGCGGCCATAGCCACCGGTGGCGAGCACGGTCTGGTGGCTGCGGAAGCGATGGATCGAGCCGTCTTCCATGCACAGCGCGATGACGCCGCGGCAGACGCCATTTTCCATGATCAGGTCGAGCGCGAAATACTCGACGAAGAAGTCCGTGTTGTACTTCAGGCTCTGCTGATACAGCGCGTGGAGCATCGCGTGGCCGGTGCGATCGGCGGCGGCGGCGGTGCGCTGGACCGGAGGCCCCTCGCCCATGTTCTGCATGTGGCCGCCGAACGGACGCTGATAGATCGTGCCGTTCTCGTTACGGCTGAACGGCATGCCGGCATGTTCGAGCTCGTAGACCGCCTGCGGAGCTTCGCGGCAGAGATACTCGATCGCGTCCTGGTCGCCGAGCCAGTCGGAACCCTTGACGGTGTCGAACATGTGCCAGGTCCAGTGATCCGGCGAGTTGTTGCCAAGGCTGGCGGCGATGCCGCCCTGTGCGGCGACGGTGTGCGAACGGGTCGGGAAGACCTTGGTGATGCACGCGGTCTTCAGGCCGCTCTCGGCGATGCCCATCGTCGCGCGCAGGCCGGAACCGCCGGCACCGACGACGACCGCATCATAGGTATGATCGATGATCTTGTAGGCAGCTGACATTACGCGGGAGCTCGGAGAAGGCGACCTTCAGGATCGCGAACAGGGCGATGCCGCCCAGCGTGAAGGTGAACAGGTTGAGGAGGATCATCGTCACGACACGGCTTTCGTCGTGCATGTAATCCTCGATCACGACCTGAAGACCGAGACGGAAGTGATAGAAGACCGACAGGATCAGCAGCGCCATCGGCACCGCGACCCACGCCGACTGCAGCCACAGATGGACCGCGGCGTAATCATAGCCGGGCATCCGTGCGACCGAGATCATCAGCCACAGCATGAGGAACAGGTTCGCGCCTGCCGTCAGGCGCTGCTGCCACCAGTGATGCGCGCCGTGTTTCGCGCTGCCGAGGCCGCGGACGCGACCGATTGCCGTACCCGAACCCATTACTTGATCCCCATGAAGAGCCAGAACACGACCGTCAGCGCGACAGACGCGACCATCGTCGCGATCGCGCCCATCTTGTTGCGCTTCAGTTCGTAGCCCGCGCCGGTATCGAGCACGAAGTGGCGGATGCCGGTCATCATGTGCTGGAACAGCGACAGCGTCAGCCCGACCGCGACGATATAGCCGAGGATGTTGAGCCGGCCGGTGTCGGTGGTGAACACGTCGACGAAGGTCGCATAGGCCTGATCGCCCGCGGCGATCGCGGCGAGCCACCAGACGAGCAGCAGGCTGCCGACGGTCGCCATCCCGCTGCCGGTCACGCGGTGCAGGATCGAGACCAGCATGTGCGGGCCCCATTTATAGACCTGCAGATGGGGAGAAAGCGGGCGTGCCGGGTTGCGCGATGCCAAGGGCGGAGTCCTCGAACCAGAAGATGACGAACCAAGAACAGCTTGGTCCAGAGTATAGAGATTGGGCGACCTATTAGCCACCGCGTGCTGCGATGCAACCCATTGGGGCCGGTCCGATAACCCATGACACCGCTGACCCTCCACGCGACATGGGAGCGCCGATCCACTTCATTGCGGTTTCGAAATAATCCGCAACACGGGCGACACGGCCCCCATCCCTAACCCGCTCTTAAGATATGCCGTGTAGCGCTGGACCGGTATTCCCGATCCGGAGCCCAGCATCTTGACCACCACCGACCTGCCGGTACCCGGCGCGATCGCCGCCTCCGTCGACCTGGCAGCCCGGCTGCGGGCGTTCGACTTCGACGGATCGCTGGCTGGCGCGAGTCGCGAAGTCTGGGCCGCGCTCGCTCCCGAAATCACGCACGTCTCGAAGGCGTATTGGGAGCAATGGCTGCGCTGTTTCTCCGACGAGCGGATCTGGGCGGCGCACGAAACCGAGCGGATGATCGAGGTCGGCTGCACCTTCCTGCGCAATCGCTTCCTCGAGACGAGCGGTCGCGCCTGGGTCGAGTCGGTCGAACGCTCGGTCGCCGCTGCCTATGTCGCCGATGTGTCGCCGATGGCGCTGCTGTCGATGATCAGCGCGAGCGACCGTGCCGCGCTCGAAGTCTTGATGCGCCGGGTCGACCGGTCGGACGCCAAGCTGCCGGTCTATATCGACACGCTGATGCGGCTGTCGGCGCTCGAAGGCGAGATCACCGTCGCGATCTACAACGCATACCGGACGCACTCCGCGCAGAACGCACGCGATACGCTGGCGGCCGAGTTCCGCGACGGCATCGCGGCAATGGTCGAGACCGCGACCGACGAAGGCCATATGCTCCGCGAACAGGCGATGCGCAGTTCGGCGTCGACCCGCGCGGTGCTGGGCAAGGCAAGCGAAGTCGCCGCCGCCGCCGAGCAATCCGCGGTCGCGATGCGCGAAGCCGCGCAAACCGCCGCTGGACTGATCCGGGCGATCGAGGATGCGCGGACCGAGGTCGAGGCTGCGGCCGAGATCGCCAACCGGGCTTCGGTGCAAGCCGGCCAGGCGGTCGGCATGTCCGAAACTCTCAGCGATCACGCGAAGTCGATCGAGTCGATCCTCGGGCTGATCCGCGACATCGCCGGGCAGACCAACCTGCTCGCACTGAACGCGACGATCGAGGCCGCACGCGCCGGCGATGCGGGCCGCGGATTCGCGGTCGTGGCGCAGGAAGTGAAGAGTCTCGCCAACCAGACCGCACGCGCAACCGACGACATCGCCGCAAAGATCGCCGCGATCCAGTCGGCGACGCGCTCGACGGTCCAGACCAACGCGTCGATCAAGTCGACCGTGGCCGAGGTGCAGGAAAGCGCCGACCGGATCCGCTATGCGATGGAGGCACAGGCGCAGACGGTGACCGCGATCACCGCCGCGGTCGACGAGACCGCGCTGGCGGCGGATTCGATGTCGACCACGATCGCCGCGATCCGTGAGGATACCGAGACGGTCGCGACCGAGATCGACGGCGTCGGCCGCGGCTTCGACGTGCTCGACTCGCGGCTTGGCAATCTCAAGAACAGCGCCGGGGATTTCGTCGCGAAGGTCGCTGCATAAAGGACCCTCAGGAGGGGGCGATGATCGAACACCAGGAGAGGATGGCCCTTGCGGCCGGCGAGACCAAGACCCGGAACCCGGTACGCAACTGGGGCGGCGATCAACGGCCGCTGCGCGAGCGCGTGCATGATTATGACTGGGACGGGCTGATCGAACCCGCCTGCGCGACGCTCAGCGCGTTGCTCGAACCCGATGATCGCCGCCGGATCGCCGAGACGTTCTGGCGGCACTATCTCTCGCTTGAGTCGGCGCGGCACCTCCAGCGGCATTTCACCCCCGAACTGCTCGATCAGCGGATCGCCCTGAGCACCGAGTATGTCGGCCTGAAATACGGGGCCCCCAACGACGATGCGTGGAAGGCGATGGCGATCAGCCATGCAGAGAATTCGCATCGCTCGGGCGTCCCCCTGCCCGCGCTGCTGTCATCGCTGGCGTTTGCGCACAGCGTGACGCTCAACCTGCTCGCCGATCGGCTCGGCGGCGACCTGTCGGCGATGCGGACGCTGAGCGACGTGGTCCAGCGGCTCGCGCTGATCGAGGCGGATATCATGGCGTCGCATCTCGGCGCGAGCGATGCGGAGGCGGCACGGGTCGAACGCCAGACGCGCGCGACCGACTTTCGCAGCAGCATTGCCGCGTCGATCGAGGATACCGCGGCGCTGGGCGCACGGATTCGCGTGCAGGCGGCGGGGGCGTCGGCCTCGACCCGCGGCATGCTCGGCCGCGCAAGCGAGGTCGCGGCGGCGGCGGAACAGTCCGCGGTGGCAATGCGCGAGGCGGCATACACCACCGCCGGGCTGATCCGCGCGATCGAGGATGCGCGCGGTGAGGTCGAGGCGGCAGGCAAGATCGCCGACCGCGCCTCCGCCCAGACCGGCGAGGCAGTCGGCGTATCGGAGGCGCTGAGCGAACATGCCAAGTCGATCGAATCGATCCTCGGGCTGATCCGCACCATCGCCGGGCAGACCAATCTGCTGGCGCTGAACGCGACGATCGAGGCGGCGCGCGCGGCGACGCCGGGCGCGGCTTCGCGGTGGTCGCGCAGGAGGTGAAATCGCTCGCCAACCAGACCGCGCGGGCGACCGACGACATCGCCGCGAAGATCGCCGCGATCCAGTCGGCGACCGCGGCGACGGTCGCGACCAACGCCGAGATCAAGTCGACCGTCGCCGAGGTCCAGCGCAGTGCCGCACGGATCCGTCACGCGATGGAATCTCAGGCGCAGACCGTCAGTGCGATCACCGCCGCAGTCGACGAAACCGCGCTGGCGGCGGATTCGATGTCGCACACCATCGCCACGATCCGCGAGGATACCGAGGCGGTGGCCTCCGAGATCGACCAGCTCGGCCACGCGTTCGGCGAGGTCGACGATCAGCTGGGGGTGCTGCGGGGTGCGGCGGACGGGTTCTCGGCGAGCGTGGCGTGAGCGGCTCGGAGACACTGTTCGTCACCCGCGGCTCTGGCCGCTCCTGCGCCATAACCAGCCGAGCAGGCGTCCCGCCAGCGCCGGCAGTCCAGGGCGGAACAGCAGCCAGTCACGGATCGGTGCGTCGACCGTCGCGCCGATGACCTGCTTGTAGCCACTATCGCCTGCGCCCCAATCGACCCGGCGGATCCCTCGCGCCTGGGCCGCGACCAGGTTGCGCCAGTAGAGCAGTTTGCCCGGCGAGTGCTTGGCGAAACGCGGGTCGTAGCTGTTGGCGACCGCGTACAGCAGTTCGCCGGTATCGATATCGAACGAGAAGGCGGCAGGCGCACCGTCGACCGTTAGCAGCGCGGCGCGGAACATGCCCGCAAGCACCGGGTCGGCGACCGCAGCCTGCCAAAAGGCGAGGTGACCGTCGGCGGTGAACTTCATGCCGGTGCGATCGGTAGCGTGCGCGATCCAGCTCGTCTGCTCGACCGCGCCGAGATCGGCGAACGCGGCGGGCCAGTCCGCGCCCGAGAGGAAGCGCCAGTCGGGTGCGCCATGCTCGGCGAGGTGTTTTTCGTGGAAGCGGTTCTTGCGCAGCGTCGAGGTGCGCGGCCAGGGCTCGCCTTCGCGCGCACGTGGCAGGTCGAGCGACCAGCTATCGCCGATCGCGCGATCGACCGTCGTCCAGCCTTGCGCGCGGGCGGTGGCGATCAACGCGGCGGCGGCGGGGTCGGTGTCGTAGACCGGGCCGATCCTGATGCCGTTGACGTTGCGCGCCAGGGTCGACAGCGCGGCCTTTAGCGCAGGTTCACCGGCTTCGAGCGCAAGGCCGAAGCTGCGGAACGGCCAGTAGCAACCCGGGATCGCCGCGATCCGGAGCAGGCCCGGCCCCAACGGCACGAACGGCAGCGTCAGCACCGGCGCATCGTCCTGCTCGACGACCAGGGTCTTGGCCTGCCCGCCATAGGCCGCAAGCGCGGCGGCGTACCAACCGAAGCGCAGGAAGCGGTGGCTCTCCGCGCCTCGCTCCGCGACGCTGTCGATCGCCGCGGCAAGCCCCTCGACCACGTCGGCGCGGATCGTGGGGGGCAGCCGGACGAAGTCGGCCAGGAGCATCGGCTTGGACATTGCCCGCTAGATACCGCGCAGAAGGTTACGATTGCATGCTCTTTTGCAATCGCCCCTTTTGCATTCGGCCATTCCCCATCATGGTGACGGTCATGCCGACGATCCCCGCCATTTCGACGATCGCCCAGACGATCCAGCTCTCGCTCGCGCCGGTGTTCATGCTCGCCGGCATCGGTCAGTTGCTCAACGTTCTGGCCGGACGCCTGTCGCGGGTGATCGACCGGGCGCGCAAACTGGAACTGCTGCACGGCAGCATCGCCGGACCCGACCATCATCGCTACGTCTGGGAACTGCGCCTGCTCGACCGCCGGATGACGATCATCAACGCCGCGCTGTTCCTTGCGGTGTCGAGCGCGATCATGACCTGCGTGCTGATCGCGCTGCTGTTCATCGCCGAACTGGCGAAGCTGCATTTCGGCACGGCGGTGGCCTTGTGCTTCATCCTGGCGATGATCCTGCTGATCGCAGCACTCGTCTCGTTCATCGTCGAGGTGCGGATCTCGCTGCGCGCGTTCCGGATTCGGCCCGAACTGCTGAAAGACCTGTCGTGATCGAGAAGCGCATCCTGCAGGCGGTCGTGGCAGTCGCGTGCCTGTTGCCACTGATCGTCGGCGGCCAGGGCGTGCTGCACGGTCCCGCGCCGTTCGGGCATCTCGCCGAGGTGCCACGCGATCTGGACAGCCATTTCCGGTATGTCTCGGGGATCTTCTTCGCGACCGGATTGGGGTTTCTAAGCTGCATCCCCGATATCGAGCGCAAGGGGCCGCGATTCCGGCTGCTCGGCGGCCTGATCTTCGTCGGCGGCGTATCGCGCGGGATCTCGCTGCTGGCGGTAGGGGTGCCCTCGCAAGGACATGTGCTCGGGCTGGGTATGGAGACGGTGGTCGTGCCGTTGCTGATGCTCTGGCAGTGGAATTTCGCGAAGCGGGTGGGCTGACCCCTTTTCCCCCGTCCCCTCCGACACGCACAGTCCCCCACCCGTCATCCTGACGAAAGTCAGGATCCAGAGCCATTGGCGCCACGCTCTTTGCTCTGGGTCCTGACTTTCGTCAGGATGACGGCAGGTGTGGGAGGTCGTCCTGTTTTACCCAGCAGGACAACCACCCGGTCAGCGGGCGGCGTCGAGGCCGCGACCGACGTCTGCCGATGGAAGATACCGCGGTGCGACCCGCGCCTTCGCCCTCTGCTCGTACGCATACCCCGCGCCCAGCACCGCCGCGTCGCCATACTTCGTCGCGATGAACGACAAGCCGACCGGCAGACCACGGACCAACCCCATCGGGACGGTCAGGTTCGGATAGCCCGCAACGGCTGGCAGCCCGCTCGAACTGGGCCCGCCATATTGATCGCCGTACACCGGGTCGCTGAGCCAGGCCGCGCCATAGGTCGGCTCGACCAATACCGTCGCCCCTGCCGCCTTGAGCATCGCATCGATCCCCTCCGCACCCGCCAGCCGCAACGATTTCGCGCGCGCCGCCTTGTACGCGGGGTCGCCCAACCCCTTGGTCTTCGCCGCAGCCTCGAACGTCTCCTGCGCGAAGAACGGCATTTCCGTGGCCGCGTTGGCGGTGTTGAACGCGATGACCTGATCGAGCGTGCGCGTCCGAACCGCCGCGGGGGTGGTCGCGAGATAGGTGTCGAGATCGGCCTTCAACTCGGTCTGGAGCACCAGCAGTTCAGCCTCGCCGAGCCCGTCCAGCTTGGGCTGCTTCACCTCGACCAGCACCGCCCCCGCGGCCTTGAGCACATCAAGCGCCGCCTGGTATTTCGCCGCAAGGTCCGCGGTCATCTCCGGCCGGATCACACCGACGCGCAGGCCCGACAGCGCGCTGGTCGACAGCGCCACGGTATAATCGCGCCTATACGCCCCTGCCCCCGCGGTCGCCGCATCCGCACGATCAACCCCAATCATCGCCGAAAACATCGTCGCCACGTCGCGGACGCTGCGCGCCATCGGGCCGGGCGTATCCTGGCTGTGGCTGATCGGCACGACGTGCGTGCGGCTGACGAGGCCGAGCGATGGTTTCAACCCGACCAGCCCGTTGAGTGACGACGGACACACCACCGAGCCGTCAGTCTCGGTACCGATCGCCGCAGCCGCGAAGCTCGCCGCGATCGCCGCACCGGAGCCGCTCGACGATCCGCACGCGGTCCGGTCGAGCGCGTAGGGATTGCGCACCAGCCCGCCGACCGCGCTCCAGCCGCTCATCGAGCGCGTCGAGCGGATGTTCGCCCATTCGCTGAGGTTGGTCTTGCCGAGGATCACCGCCCCCGCCGCGCGAAGCTGCGCGACCACGGGCGCGTCGCGGCGGGTCAGGTTATCCTTCAGCGCGAGGCTGCCGGCCGTCGTCGGCATGGCGTCGGCGGTCTCGACATTGTCCTTGATCAGCACCGGCACGCCGTGGAGCGGCCCCCGGATGCGCCCGGCCTTGCGTTCGGCATCGAGCGCCTTGGCCTGCGCCAGCGCGTCTGGGTTGAGCGCGATAACGGCGCGGAGAGTCGGGCCCTTGCGGTCCATCGCGGCAATCCGCGCGAGATAGGCGCGGACGAGGTCGACGCTGCTCGCCTTGCTGGACGTCATAGCCGCCTGGAGCTGATCGATCGACTGTTCCTCGACCGCGACGGTCTTCGCCTCGGCCACGACCGGAAGCGCGGTCGCGAGCAATAGCCCAATGATAAACTTACGCATTTTGCGAGATCCCCTTTGGCGCGAGGCTATCGGGGTTGTGGGCCTGCGCCAAGCGGTCTGAACGATGCTCGACACGATGCGTTACGGACCAGCAACGGATAGGGGAATGGCGTGCGTCTCGTGTTGAAGATCGTCGGAGGCGTCGTGCTGCTGGCGGTCGTGGTCGTCGCGCTGGCGGTGACGATCGTCCCACGCTTCCTCGACCGCATCTACTACCGCGGACCAGCGACCGGCCATTTCGATGGTGCGCACTTCGCCAACCCCGACAACGACGCCGACACGCAGCAGATCCAGCCCGCCGGCGGTGGTCGCGCGAGCTTCTTCTGGCGCTATTTCACCGGCAGCGATGGGCGGCCTGCCTGGCCGAAATCGGTCGCAGTGAACCGCATCGCGCCGCCCGCCCGCGTCGAGGGCGAGCGGATGGTCGTGACGTGGGTCGGCCATGCGAGCGTGCTGATCCAGACGCAGGGGCTCAACATCCTCACCGATCCGGTCTGGGCGGAGAAGGCCGGGCCGCTGGGCACGGGGCCGAATCGTGTCGCCGAGCCGGGCATCGCGTTCGATGCGTTGCCGAAGATCGACGTCGTGCTGGTCAGCCATAATCATTATGACCATCTCGACAAGGCGACGCTGAAGCGGCTCTGGCAGCGCGATCGGCCGCGGATCGTCACGAGTTTGGGCAATGACAGCGTGATCGGCCAGACCGGCGCGCAGGCGACCGCGCTCGATTGGGGCCAGCGGGTGGCGATCAAGCCGGGCGTCGCGGTCACCGTGACGCGCAATCATCACTGGGGCAGCCGCTGGTTCACCGATCGCAACCGCGCGCTGTGGTCGAGCTTCGTCGTGACGCTGCCGGGCGGGAACGTGTTCTTTGCGGGCGATACCGGGATGGGCGACGGGAAGTGGCCGGTCGAAGCGGCGGCGCTCGGCCCGATCCGGCTGGCGCTGATCCCGATCGGTGCGTTCCGGTTCGTCGATGGGCAGATGGAATCAGGCAGCCATATCGGGCCGGTCGATGCGGTCGAGGTCTATCGCCGACTGGGCGCGGCGCACGCGATCCCGATCCACTGGGGGACGTTCCGGCTGTCGTTCGAGGGGTATGATACGCCGCCGAAACTGCTGGCGGCAGCGATGCGCTGTACCGGACAGACCGGGTTTGCGCCTGTCGCCATCGGCCGGCCGGTCGAGGTTGGGGCTTATGGGAAGCCGGCGGCGACCACGCCAATGGCGAGAGCGGCGTTGCTGCGGTGCCTCGATACGCCAGACGTTCGCGCTTTGCGGTAGTCGGGATCGCTCGCCCAATACCTCCCCGGCGGAGGCCGGGGTCCAGTTGGGGGACGTTGCTAACGGGGCACGGCCCGCTGTTACTGCCACCTTTCCAACTGGGCCCCGGCCTCCGCCGGGGAGGTGTTAATAGGCAAGGGATTAGGACAAGACTGGGACGTCGTGCCCGTCCCTCACCCCATCTTGAAAACGCAGAGCTTGTTACCGTCCGGATCACGGAAATACGCGCCGTAAAACCCCATCTGCTCGGGCCCGCGCGACCCCGGACCACCCTCGTCCGCGCCGCCCAGTTCGATCGCCTTGGCGTAGACCTGATCGACCTGCTCGCGCGAGTCCGCCGCCAGCGCGACCATCGTGCCGTTGCCCGCGGTCGCAGCGGCGCCGTCATAGGGCTTGCCGATCACCAGCATCGGCTTGTCCGCACCCGCGCCGTAGAAGGTCAGCTTCCGCTCGTCGGGCATCTGCATGAGCCGCTTGCCGCCGGCGGTCGCCAGCAGCGCGTCATAAAATGTCAGCGCCCTATCGAGGTCGTTGGTGCCGAGCGTCGCGTAACCGATCATGGGTCTCTCCTCTTATGATTGAGGAGGGATATCGGCGGATTACGCAGGCGACGCAATCAACCTTGCTGCTCCCCCGCGAAGGCGGGGGTCCAGGGAATCAGTAGCGGCGAACTCCGGGAGCATGCGGGCCTGGGCCCCCGCCTTCGCGGGGGAACAGCCAGCGTTGCGGCCTCGAATTACCCGACGAACGCGCGCTCGATCACGAACGTACCCGGCTTCGAATTCGCCCCTCCTCGAAGCCCTGCGCCTCGAGCATCACCGCGAATTCCTTGATCATCTCGGTCGACCCGCACAGCATCGCCCGGTCGGTTTCGGGGTTGAGCTTCTGCTCGCCGCGGACCGGGTGGCCGAACAGCGACGCATCCTCGATCAGCGCACCGATCCGCCGCGTGGTGCGGAACGGCTCGCGCGTCACGGTCGGGATGTAGTGGAACTGCGTCTGCGCCTCGTCGGCGATCAGCGGATCCTCCGCCAGCAGCCCGACCATCTCGTCATGATAGGCGAGATCGCTCACGCGCCGCACGCTGTGCACGACGATCACCTGCTCGTACGCCGCATACACGTCAGGATCGCGCATCAGGCTGAGGAACGGCGCGAGGCCGGTGCCGGTCGAGAACATGAACAACCGCTTCCCCGGCAACAGCGCGTCGAGCACCAGCGTACCCGTCGGCTTCTTGCCGAGATACACTTCGTCGCCAGGCTGGATCAACTGGAGCTTCGAGGTCAGGGGGCCGTCCTCGACCTTGATCGACAGGAACTCCAGCTCCTCCGAATAATGCGGACTGGCGATCGAATAGGCGCGCATGATCGGCTTGCCGCCCTCTTGGGGAAGACCGATCATCACGAACTCGCCCGAGCGGAAGCGGAAGGTCGATGGCCGCTCGATCGCGAAGCTGAACAGATGCTCGTTCCAGTGACGCACCCACAGCACCTTGGCGTTGAGGAACGCGGGGGTCTCGGGGATCAGCGCGGGCGCGCGGGTTGCTTCGACGGTCGGGGCGGTCATGCGTCTATTCCTTCGGCCGCGCGGACTCGCGCTGGCGGATCGATTGCTTGCGAAACGGTCGCATTATTGGCGTCGGGGGAATGGGTCAACAACAGCTAATCTTGGCTTGGCCCAAACCGGCCCTTCCTACTGCGGTTCTCCTGCGAACGCAGGAGCCCAGGGTTACGAACGGCGTCCCCTGTAACCCTGGACTCCTGCGTTCGCAGGAGAACGGAGATGGGTATCGCGGTGATTACTGACCGTTGCCGACTCAGGCCATGTTCCCCATATTCCCCCTCGATGGCCATTCAGATCCGCACCAGTCTCGCCGAGCCCGAAACCGGCGAAAGCTTCGTCCCCCACCGCCCGACCGCGCGCCCCGACAAGGTCGAGGGCGGCAAGCGGTTCAAGCTCGTCAGCGAATACGAACCCGCGGGCGACCAGCCCACCGCGATCGCCGAACTCGTCTCCGCGATCGGCGACGGCGAGAAGGACCAGGTGCTGCTCGGCGTCACCGGCTCGGGCAAGACCTTCACGATGGCCAGCGTCATCAACCGCGTCCAGCGCCCCGCGCTGATCCTCGCGCCGAACAAGATCCTGGCCGCGCAGCTCTACGGCGAGATGAAGTCGTTCTTCCCCGACAACGCGGTCGAATATTTCGTCAGCTATTACGATTATTACCAGCCCGAGGCGTATGTCGCGCGGTCGGACACGTACATCGAGAAGGAATCGTCGACCAACGAGTCGATCGACCGGATGCGGCATTCGGCGACGCGCGCGCTGCTCGAACGCGACGACGTCATCATCGTCGCGTCGGTCTCCTGCCTGTATGGCATCGGCTCGGTCGAGACCTATTCGGCGATGATCTTCGACCTGAAGAAGGGCACGACGGTCGACCAGCGCGAGATCGTGCGCAAGCTCGTCGCGCTCCAGTACAAGCGCAACGACGCGGCGTTCCAGCGTGGCAATTTCCGCGTGAAGGGCGACACGCTGGAGATCTTCCCGTCGCATTACGAGGACAGCGCATGGCGCATCTCGTTCTTCGGCGACGATATCGAGGAGATCATCGAGTTCGATCCGCTGACCGGCAAGAAGGTCGCATCGCTGAACTCGGTGCGAGTGTACGCGAACTCGCATTACGTGACGCCCGGCCCGACGCTCAAGCAGGCGGGCGAGGCGATCAAGCACGAACTCGCCGAGCGGCTGAAGGAGTTGGTGCTGGAGGGCAAGCTGCTGGAGGCGCAGCGGCTTGAGCAGCGGACGAATTTCGATCTTGAGATGATCGCCGCGACCGGGTCCTGCGCGGGGATCGAGAATTACTCGCGCTTCCTCACCGGCCGCATGCCGGGCGAGCCGCCGCCCACTTTGTTCGAATATCTCCCGGACAACGCGCTGCTGTTCGTCGACGAGAGCCACGTCACGATCGGCCAGATCAACGGCATGTCGCGCGGCGATCACCGTCGCAAACTGACGCTCGCCGAATACGGCTTCCGCCTGCCCTCGGCGATCGACAACCGGCCGCTGCGCTTCAACGAATGGGACGCGATGCGCCCGCCGACGACCTATGTCTCGGCGACGCCGGGCAGTTGGGAGATGCAACAGACCGGCGGCGTGTTCGCCGAACAGGTCATCCGCCCGACCGGGCTGATCGATCCGCCCGTCGAGATCAAGCCGGTCGAGGAACAGGTCCAAGACCTGATCGTCGAAGTCGGCAAAACGACCGCGCTCGGCTACCGCACCCTGGTCACCACGCTGACCAAGCGGATGGCGGAGGATTTGACCGAGTACATGCACGAAGCGGGCATAAAAGTCCGCTACATGCACAGCGACGTCGAGACGCTGGAACGCATCGAACTTATCAGAGATCTCCGTCTGGGCGTCTACGACGTCCTGATCGGCATCAACCTGCTGCGCGAGGGGCTCGACATTCCCGAATGCGGGCTGGTCGCGATCCTCGATGCGGACAAGGAGGGCTTCCTGCGCTCCGAGACCTCACTGATCCAGACGATCGGCCGCGCGGCGCGCAACGTCGACGGTCGCGTGATCCTGTACGCCGATCGCGTAACCGGATCGATGGAGCGCGCGATGAACGAGACGTCGCGCCGCCGCGAGAAGCAGGTCGCGTACAACACCGAACACGGCATCACCCCGACGACGATCCGCCGCAACATCGGCGACATCATCGCGCATGTCGCGAGCCAGGATCAGGTGACGATCCCGATCGACGATGACCGCCCGCACATGGTCGGGCATAACCTCCGCGCGTACATCGAGGACCTCGAGAAGCAGATGCGCAAGGCTGCGAGCGATCTCGAGTTCGAGACTGCCGGACGCCTTCGCGACGAGATCCGCCAGCTGGAGAACGAGGAACTGGGCCTGCCGGTCGACCAGCAGAAAGCGCCGGTCATGGGACGAAGCAACGAAGGCAAACCCGGCACGCGGAAGACGCGCTACGGCAAGAGCCAGAAGATGCGGATGGGAGGTTCGCGGTCACGGTGAACGCGGACGTAACCGGTGCGGGCAACTTACCCGCACCGGTCGAAATGGAGCTTAGCCGACGACGAGGTCTTCGCTGCTAGACCCGTAATAGCTCGCGACACGGTCGGCATACGCCTGGTCGAAGACCGGCGCGTTGTTCGCCCAGCTTGGTCCGCCTTCGAGGACGCGCTTGTCGATCGTGACGACGTACAGGTCGCGGACCGCGTCGAACTGGAGCAGCGCAAACGGCAGCGGGTAGAAGCTCTTGCCCATGCCAAGGAAGCCGCCGAGGCTGAGCACGGCGTGGGTGACACGGCCGGTGCCCTTGTGGACCATGAACGCGTGGACCGAGCCGACATTGTCGCCGTCGCGGCTCTCGACCTTCATCGTGCCGGAGATGTTCGACTGGACGAGCAGCTGGGTCGGCGTCTGGGCGGCGGTATCGGACATGGACGTTCTCCTGATTTCTTCCGTCGTTGAACCGGTATCACCGTGCGGCGGTTCCCGGCTAGCGAGCTTCGTCGTACTTGAGCGACCGCCGGGCGTGCCGCATAGCGATGCGATGCGCACTCCGTCCCCTCACCTCGTCGGCTTGCGATCGCTTGCCCGCCCTCTCGTCCTGGCGCGGCTTGCCGGTCTGGCGACGCTCGCGTCGATCGCGGGCTGCGTGCCGCCGCCGCGTGCGGAAGCGCCGCCCCCGCCGCGCACAGTGGCCCCGGCCCCTGCCCCGGCGCCGCGTCCGACACCGATTGCTGCCGACTGGCGCGACTGGCCGTATTCGCCGGGGACGTGGGTGTATCGCCGCGATGCGCGCGGTTCGATCGCGTTGTTCGGGCCTGCCAATGCCGACGCGTCGCTGACGGTGCGGTGCGACACTACGGCGCGCCAAGTATATCTGTCGCGCGGGCAGTACGCCGACGCCGCTGACGATCCGCACATCAAGCGTGACGCGCGCCGTGTCTGTCCAGCCGACCGGGGGCACGCCGCCCTATGTCGCCGCTGCGCTGACTCCGAACGATTCCTTGTTGGAGGCGATGGGGTTCAGTCGCGGGCGGTTCGTCGTCCAGCAGGGCGGCCTGCCGCCGCTAGTGGTACCCGCCTGGGCCGAGATCGAGCGCGTCACCGAGGATTGCCGCGGCTGACTTCGACGAACCGGCAGTCGGACAGGATTGACCGAAAACTTCCGTAAAACAAGGCTTGTATCGCAGGCGCGGTCGGCACACATTGGCGTTGCGGTCAGGCTTGGCCGCGTTGTTTCAACAAGCGAAAGGAGGTGATCCGATGTCTCATGGTTCAGCAGTGAGTTCGGTTCGGTTCGTTCGGGGGACGCACCGCTAACGCCGCCGACATGCGTGGGGAGTATCCTCTCCCAGTCAACGCGTGTGTCACAGGATAAGCGGTACGCATGGTCCTCCGGGCTGGAGCTCTCCGGCCGCTGACCATGTCAGGAGGCTGTTGGTTCGTCGTGAGACGATCCGGCAGCCTCTTTTCGTTTGTGGGAACTACGGGGCGTGTTGGCGTGCTGCGCTTGGGGGCAAACCCGTTGCCCGGGCCGCGCTGCCTAATGTGAGGCCAGTTCCAGACTCCACCGCGCTACGTACTTGATCGGTTAAGTTTTGCGGCATTGTGTGCCGAAACTATCCAGAGATTCCGGGACGTTTGGCACGCCGCCGTCTGTGACAGATCGAAGGGGCAGTGCACGTCCTTGTTCTCCCGCGAAGGCGAGAGCCCAGTCTGGATCCCCGCCTTCGCGGGGGAACATGCTGGTTCAGGTACACAGGTGGCGCTTTGCCCCCTAGAGGCACCGACTGCCCAAGACCGCCGCCCTACAGGAACGACTTCGCCCGATTGAGGACGATGCTGCACATCCGCGTCTTCACCTGCCCGCCGAGATCGTCGAGCGAAAACGCCTGGCCGTTCGGCGCCTGCACTTCGCCTTCCTGTCCCGCGGCATAGCCCGGCGAAGTCTGCACACCCTGTCGCCCGGTCAGACGCTGAAGGATCGACTGCGCGCCGGTGGCCGGGGTCTTTGCGATGCCCGCTCGTGACGCTGCATTCCGCCCGCCGGTTAAGGCGCCAAGTGCACTGCCTTGCCCGAGCAGATTGTTCTTCAGGCAATAACCGAGCAGGCCGGCAGCATTGCCCGCGCCGATCGATCCGACGTTCGGCAACGCGCCCCCTAGCAGACCGCCGAGTCCCCCGAGGCTGCCCAGGCCACCCTGAGTCGACGTCGATTGTGGCGCGGTGGTCTGGGCCGAGGCCGTGGTCGCGAGGGTGAAGGCTGCCACGAGGGCGATTGCGGTCTTGGGCATGATACGGAGCTCCGATAAGGTCGTATTACCAACAGGACTAGCCGGGGTGCGTTCCGACCTCGGCTTCGTTCAATCGCCCACGAAGAACGCGTCGACCGATCCGCGCTTGGCGCCTAACGCTGCCGCGACCCGTCGCCGGGCATCGTAATATACCAGTGCCGTCGCGGCCGGATCGGTGTTGCGAAGGCGCGCGGCCTCCGCGTCCGTCAGGCTGCTCTCGCGCGCAACATGATCCGCATACCCCTCCTGCTGCCAGGTCGGGAGCATCGCGCTACGTACTTCGCCAAGATGGTTGGCGATCATGATGTGCGTCGTCTCGTGCGCGATCACCCCGGACAGCGTCCGGATACCGCCGATCGCACGACCGTTCGTCACGCGATCCGCGGCGATGTCGCTGCGGTTGAAGACGATCGCCGAACTGAAGGGCCGGCGGAATGCAAAGGCACCCGGCGACTGGATCGCCAGAAGGCGCCAGCGCCAGCCACCGTCCGTCAGGAACAGCGACCGATCGAGCGAGCCGGTGTAGATCGGACTGGCGCGCAGCAACCCTTCCGCGCGAGCCAGTTCGCTGCTGATCCACGGATCGATCGGACGCTCGGCATAGACGGTGACGGTGCCGATCCGCTGCTCATACGGAAACGCTAGCAACTGCGGCGCGTAGACGACCGCTACGGCAATCAGAAGGAGGAAGGCCACGACCCACCGGACGGGCCCCCGCCCCCTTCTGTCTGCGCGCATCGTCATGCCGGCGTCAGCAAGCCTTCGCGAGCGATCTTCTCACGCCAGACCAAAGGTGCGAGCTGGTGGACGTTCTCGCCTGCGGAATCGACCGCGACCGTCACCGGGAAGTCGCTGACCTCGAACTCGTAGATCGCTTCCATCCCGAGATCCGCGAAGCCGACGACCTTCGATCCCTTGATCGCGCGCGACCAGATACGCCGCGCCGCCGACGGCCATCAGATACGCAGACTTGGCCTCGGCGATCGCCTTGGTGGCATCGCCGCCGCGCTCTGCCTTGCCGACCATCGCCAGCAGGCCCTGATCGAGCATCATCCGCGTGAACTTGTCCATGCGCGTCGCCGTGGTGGGGCCCGCAGGTCCGACGACTTCCTCGCCGACCGGATCGACCGGCCCGACATAATAGATCACGCGACCCTTGAAATCGACCGGCAGCGGCTCGCCCGCTTCGAGCATGTCCTTGATCCGCTTGTGCGCCGCATCGCGCCCGGTCAGCATCTTGCCGTTGAGCAGCAGGCGGTCGCCGTGCTTCCAGGTCTGCACGACGTCGGGCGTCAGCGTGTCGAGATCGACACGGATCGCGGCCTTGTCGGGCGTCCAGTTGACGTCGGGCCATTCCTCCAGCTTGGGCGCCTCCAGATACACCGGGCCCGAGCCGTCGAGCACGAAATGCGCGTGGCGGGTGGCGGCGCAGTTCGGGATCATCGCCACCGGCTTCGACGCGGCGTGCGTCGGCCAGTCGAAGATCTTCACGTCGAGAATAGTCGAAAGCCCGCCCAGCCCCTGCGCGCCGATGCCAAGCGCGTTGACCTTGTCGTAAATCTCGATCCGCAGCGCCTCGATGTCGTTCTTGGGGCCCCGCGCCTTCAGTTGCGCCATGTCAATCGAGCCCATCAGCGACCGCTTGGCGAGGATCATCGACTTTTCCGCGGTGCCGCCGATGCCGATCCCGAGCATGCCGGGCGGGCACCAGCCGGCGCCCATCTGCGGGATCATCTCGAGCACCCAGTCAACGATCGAGTCGGATGGGTTCATCATCTTGAACTTCGACTTGTTCTCGCTGCCGCCGCCCTTCGCCGCGACGTCGATCGAGACGGTGTTGCCGGGCACCATCTCGACATGCATCACGCTCGGCGTGTTGTCCTTCGTGTTGCGGCGGGTGAAGGCTGGGTCGGCGAGGATCGACGCGCGCAGCTTGTTCTCGGGGTTGAGATAGGCTTTCCGCACGCCTTCGTCGATCACTTCCTGGAGCGAGCGGGTCGACTCGAGACGGCAATCCTGGCCCCATTTGACGAAGATCGTGACGATCCCGGTATCCTGGCAGATCGGGCGGTGGCCCTCGGCACACATCCGGCTGTTGGTGAGGATCTGCGCGATCGCATCCTTGGCTGCGGGCGATTTCTCGGCCTCGTACGCGACGCCGAGCGCGCGGATGTAATCCATCGGGTGGTAGTAGCTGATGAACTGGAGCGCGTCGGCGACGCTTTCGATCAGGTCGGCTTCGGTGATGACGGTCATGCAGCGCCTTTACGGATACAGGTTTGCAGGCGTCTTAGCGGCGATCGTGCGATTTATGAAGACGGGGTCGTACCGGTGATCGGACCCTAAACGGCCAAAGGTTACGACAAGGTCACACCAACGTGCACTCGCGCATCCGATGTTACCAAACGGAAAAGGCCGGGATGGCCTCAGCGCCACCCCGACATTTCCTAGTTATCTCAATATGTTAGTGCAATTACATCGGTGGCGTCAGGCCGTTCTTGCCGACGGCGACCGACTTGGCGCCCTTGGAGTCGGTCGAGACGATCGCGAACAGCTTCTGGCCCTTGGCAAGGACGGTGCGCTCGGCCGGCTCGAACCGGACGATCGGCGTACCGACGGGAACGACGACCTGGGCCTTGCCGCCCTTGTACGAGATGCTCAGCTTGGTCTCGCCGGGCTTGCCCGCGCCACCGGTTACGGTGCCGTTGGTCATGCCGCTCTGCTGCGCGACCGTGCCGTTCGTCATCGCGCTCTGGCCGTCGACCGTACCGTTGGTCATCGCGCTTTGCCCGTCGACGGTGCCGTTGGTCATTGCGCTCGACCCGCTCGTGCCGCCGCCAGCCGCCGCGACCGCGCCGGGGACGTCCCAAGGATAATGACCCTCGCCGGTGCCGCGCATCGCCTCGGGGAAGATCACCAGTTCGACCGCGCGCAGGGCGTCGTCGGGACCGGTCGTCGCGGTACCGATGAAGTCGCCGTCCTTGAGCGTCGACAGGTCGGACTTCACCACCCAGGCGAACTTGGTGTTGGCGTCGAGCGGAACGGTGGCCGACTTGCCGTCATAGGTCTGGACGGTCAGCGCGTCGGCGCCGATTGCGGTGATCACGCCGCGGACGCGGTTGACAGCCGGGGTCGCGCTCGCCGTTGCGCTGGTGTTGCCCATGGCGATGTTCGCAGTCGTGGTGTTCGAGTCGGTCGAAGTCGTCTGACCACAGCCGGCGAGGACCGCGACCACACCGCTCAGCAGCATCAGCTTTTTCGTCAACATCGCAGTAAATCCTTCACAATATCAAAGCGTAGCGCCGAGACGGCACCGGCGATCGGTTCGCAGACGGCCATGATGATATGGTCGATGTACCTCAACGCCGGAAGGGGCAATCGGTCGCATGCTACGGGCAGCGTCGACGAGTGAGTGTTGGGCCATTTCGGCGGCGGCAGGGCGACTTCGGCTTTCCGCGCGGCGCTGCTCCGCCTAGAATGTGCCGATGCAGGATATCAGAAACATCGTCGTCCTGACGGGCGCGGGCATCTCGGCGGAGAGCGGGATCGCGACGTTCCGCGGGCCGGGCGGCTTGTGGGAGGGGCACCGGGTCGAAGACGTGTGCACGCCCGAGGCGCTCGCGGCGGATCCGGAACTGGTGCACCGGTTCTACGATCTGCGGCGCGCAGCTCTATCGACGGTCCAGCCCAACGCGGCACACCATGCGTTGGCGCGGCTGGATGCGGCTTGGCAGGGGGAGCTGCTGATCGTCACGCAGAATGTCGACGACCTGCACGAGCGCGCTGGGGCGACGCGGATGCTGCATATGCACGGGGAGTTGTTGTCGGCCTTGTGTGCCGTCTGCGGCGCGCGTGAACCTTGGACTGACAGCTTGCCAGAGGGGCGACGTGCGCGACGTGCGGCTCAGCCGCGTTGCGGCCGGACATCGTGTTCTTCGGCGAGATGCCGTACCAGATGGAGCGGATCGAGGCCGCGCTGGCGAAGGCCGATCTGTTCGTGTCGGTCGGCACGTCAGGCGCGGTGTATCCGGCGGCGGGGTTCGTGCAGACCGCGGCGTATCATGGGGCGCGGACGCTGGAGCTGAACCTCGATCCTTCGATGGGGAGCGTGTTCTTCGAGCAGACGCGGATCGGGGCGGCGGGGGTGCTGGTGCCGGCTTGGGTTGAGGAGGTTCTGTCCTAAGCTTGTTCCCTAAGCGGACGCTACGCCACATCGCCCCCGGCGAAGGCCGGGGTCCAATTGGAGAGGTCGCAGTAACTACGCACTGCCTGCCGTTATGGGCGTCCCCCAATTGGGCCCCGGCCTTCGCCGGGGTGGTGGTGGGTTGGCGACTTCTGCGCGCCTCGTGAGCGACGGAAGATTTGTTCTCCCACGAAGGCGGAAGTCCAGTCTGGGCCCCCACCTTCGCGGGGGAACAGTCTTCTTGGGTGAGGTCAGTCGACCCAGTCGAGGCCCATGTCGCGATAGACTTCGCGGTCTTCGTCCCAGCCCGGCTTTACCTTCACGTGCAGGTACAGGTGGACGGGCTTGCCGGTGATCGAGGCGAGTTCGATGCGCGAGCGGGCGCCGATTTCCTTGATCCGGACGCCGCCCTTGCCGAGGACGATCGCGCGCTGCGTCGGGCGTTCGACGAGGATCTGCTGGTGGATTTCCAACGAGCCGTCCTGGCGTTCGATATATTGCTCGGTCTCGATCGTACTCGCATAGGGCAGCTCGGCGTGGAGCTGGAGATAGAGCTGTTCGCGCGTGACTTCGGACGCCAGTGCGCGCTCGGTCGAGTCGGACACCTGGTCCTCGGGATAATGCCACGGGCCTTCGGGCATCGCCTTGGCGAGCTCGGTCTTGAAGTGCGCAAGGCCGTCGCCGGTGCCCGCGCTGATGAAGAACGTCTCCGCGAAGGGGAGGAGCGCGTTGAGTTTCTCGGCGTGGATCAGCAGCTTGGTCTTGTCGGCGAGATCGACCTTGTTGAGGACCAGCCAGATCGGCTCGGTGCGGCCGACCAGCGACTCGACGATCGTCGTGACCTTGCCGCCGATCCCGCCCTTCGCATCGACCACGAGCGCGATGATGTCCGACCCTTCCGCGCCACCCCAGGCGGCGGCGACCATCGCGCGGTCGAAGCGGCGCTTGGGCTCGAAGATGCCGGGGGTGTCGACGAGCAGGATCTGCGTGTCTCCCTCGATCGCGACGCCCATCAGCTTGGCTCGCGTCGTCTGCGCCTTGGGGCTGACGATCGCGACCTTCTGGCCGACGAGCGCGTTGACGAGCGTCGACTTGCCCGCGTTCGGTGCGCCGACGATGGCGACTAGGCCGCAATGCTTGGCGGTGGAGATTTCAGGCGTGGTAGGTTCGGTCACTTAGGCTCTTTTCGGCATCGGGATATTCGGGGGCGGTCATACAGACAAAACGCCCTCGCGTCATTCCCGCCGAATTGCGGCCTCACTCGCCGGCGCGTCGGGCGCAGTCCGAGAAGGAGAAATGGTTCACGCGGAGCGCGGAGGCGCGGAGATGGTGTGGATGGGGCTCGCGCCGTCTGCGATCATGCGCCGCCGATTATCTCGGAGGCGTTCGGGGCAAGTCCGGAGTTCCAAACGCACCGCCTCCGCGGCTCCGCGTCTCCGCGTGAACCAACCTTCTTAGCCGAGCTTCTCGAGCAATGCCTTCGCCGCGGCGGTTTCCGCTTCCTGTTTGCTGGAGCCCGTCGCGGTTGCTTCGGCTAGCTTGCCTACCGAGACGAGCATCGTGAATTTGGGGGCGTGGCCGGGGCCGGTGCGTTCGACGATGGTGTATTCGGGGGCTTGCGGTTGTGGGCGGCGGCCCATTCCTGGAGGGCGGACTTGGGGTGTTGCGGGGCCTTTGCGCCGGCCTGGACGCGGTCTCCCCATGCGCCGCGGATGAAGGCGCGGGCGGCATCGAGGCCGGCTTCCTGGTACCAGGCGCCGATCAGCGCTTCCATCACGTCGCCGAGCACGTTGTCGCTGTCGCTGGCGCCGTCGTCGCGCGCCTGCTTGCCGAGTTTTAGATGCGCGCGGACGCCGAGTTCTCGCGCCACGTCGGCGCAGACCGGGCCGGTGACGAGTGCGTTTAGGCGCTTCGACAGCGAGCCCTCGGGGTCGGTCACGAACAGTTCGTATAGCCACTCGGCGATGATCAGGCCGAGGACGCGATCGCCGAGGAACTCGAGTCGTTCGTAGTTCGCGGCGGCCTGGCTGCCATGCGTCAGCGCGCGCTCATAGGGGGCGAGGTTGGTCGGTGCGCGGCCGAAGAGCGTCTTCAGCCAGCCGGCGAGGTCGCTCAAAGCCTTCCCCGATACGGCTCCAGCGCGCGGCACTGACCCAGGTCCACGGCTTCAGCCATTCGGCATCGCCGTCGGTCGAGAAGAAGTTGACGACCGCCTTGCCCTCGACGTTTTCGAGCGGGACGTAGCCCATGCCCTGCGGCGCGGGGAACCGGCTGTCGCCGCTGTCGTCGCGGTTGTCGCCCATCACGAAGATGTGGCCGGTCGGGATGGTGTAGAGCCCGGTGTCGTCGCGGTCGGGGAGTTCGGCCTGGTCGAGCACTTCATAGCTGCGGCCGCCGGGAAGCGTTTCGCGGAAGCGGGGGTAGCGGCAGATCTGGACGTTGGCGACGACATCGACGAACGGTGCGCCGCATTTCTCGGCGTTGAAATTGGCGGTGAGCGGGATCGTGAAGTCGGCGATGCGGAGCTTCGGGATCGCCTTGCCGTTGAGGTAGACAGTGCCTTGCCGCATCTGGATCGTCTCGCCGGGCAGGCCGATGACGCGCTTGATGACATCGTGGTCGAGCACTTCGGGCGCGCGGAAGACGACGACGTCGCCGCGGGTCGGCGTGCTGCCGAAGATGCGGCCGGGGATGAGCGGTATGCCGGCCGGGAGCGACCAGCGCGAATAGCCGTAGTTCCACTTCGAGACGAAGAGATAGTCGCCGATCAGCAGCCGGGGCAGCATCGACTCGGACGGGATGCTGAACGGCGCGAAGATGAAGCTGCGCAGGATCAGCACGACCACAGCTAGCTTGAGCAGGAAGCGGAACGTTTCGCCCATTTCAGAACGGGGCGTCTCAGAGCGCTTGGGTTTGGTCTTCACGTCATTTGCCATCCGCGCGGGTTTGCTCAACCTGCGCCTATCGTCAAGCGTGTGCGGGATACGTGTCACCGAAAGAGCGTTGTCGCGGTCTCGCGCTTGCAGCATGACCGGCGCGCACGTCTATTCGGAGAAGCAGCATGACCGCCGACTGGTCCAAGATCGAAGCCCTGCCCGCCACCAAGCTGACCGACCTGTTCGCGGCGGACTCGGAGCGCCTCTCGAAGCTGAGCCTCGACGTCGCGGGGATTCACTTCGACTGGTCGAAGACTCACCTGACGACGGACATGGTCACCGCGTTCGAGGAGATGGCGAAGGCGCAGGACCTGGCGGGCAAGCGCCAGGCGCTGTTCTCGGGCGAGGTCGTCAACGTCACCGAGGGCCGCGCGGTCGAGCACACTGCCGAGCGCGGCGAGGGCAAGCCCGAAAGCGTCGCGATCGCCCAGGCGAGCCACGCGCGGATGCGGACGCTGATCGACGCGATCGAGGCGGAAGCACTGGGGCCGGTGCGGCATATCCTGCACGTCGGAATTGGTGGGTCGGCGCTGGGACCGCAGTTGCTGGTCGATGCGCTGGGGCGTGACGACAAGCGGTATGATGTGGCGATCGTCGCGAATGTCGACGGCGTCGCGCTGGAGGACGTGTTCGCGAAGTTCGATCCGGCGGCGACGTTGCTGGTGGTCGCGTCGAAGACGTTCACCACGACCGAGACGCTGATGAACGCCGAAAGCGTGCTGCAGTGGATGACCGAGCATAATGTCGAGGACCCCTATGGCCGCGTGATCGCGCTGACCGCGTCGCCCGAAAAGGCGATGGAATGGGGTGTCGACGAGACTCGCATCCTGCCGTTCGCGGAGAGCGTCGGTGGCCGGTATTCGCTGTGGTCGACGATCGGGTTCCCGGCAGCGATCGCGCTGGGTTGGGATCGGTTCGAGGAACTGCTCGAGGGGGCGGCCGAGATGGACCGGCATTTCCGGCTGTCGGCGCTGCACGAGAACGCGCCGGCGCTCGCGGCGTTCGCCGACCTGTATTACACGCAGATCCGCCATGCCGAGACGCGCGCGCCGTTCGCGTATGACGAGCGGCTGCGGTTGTTGCCGAGCTATCTCCAGCAGCTCGAGATGGAGTCGAACGGCAAGTCTGTGACGGTCGACGGGCAGCCGCTTGGGCGGCCTTCGGCGGCGATCACCTGGGGTGGGGTTGGCACCGAGGCGCAGCATGCGGTGTTCCAGTTGCTTCACCAGGGTACGCATCTCGTGCCGGTCGAGTTCATCGCGGTGATCGAGCCGGGCGACACGCTGCCCGAGGAGCATCACCGTGCGCTGTTGCTGAATGCGTTTGCGCAGGGTGCGGCGCTGATGGCGGGCAAGCAGGTCGAGGATCCGGCGCGGAGCTACTCGGGCGACCGGCCGTCGTCGACGCTGCTGCTCGACGACCTCGATGCGCACACGCTCGGCGCGCTGATCGCGTTCTACGAGCACCGCGTGTTCGTGAATGGAGTGCTGCTGGGGATCAACTCGTTCGACCAGTTCGGGGTGGAGCTGGGCAAGGAAATGGCGAAGGCGGCAGAGAAGGGCGGACAGACGTTCGATCCTTCGACCGACGATCTGATCAAGCGCGCGTTCGGGTAAAGCCCCGTCGTCATCCCGGACTTGATCCCAGATCCAGAGCCAAGAGCGACAACGTCTGCGGCTCTGGATCCTGGGTCGAGCCCAGGATGACGGGAGCTTTGGTGAAGCGGGAGCGTTCCCGTTTCATGCCCATCATCCTCGCCGTAGCGCTCGCCGCTTCCCCGACTATCGCTCAGATGAGGTGGGAGCGGCGCGTGTTGATCGTTGCGGCGCCCTCCGCCGAAGACACGGCACTTGCCGAGCAACGCCGCATCCTCGCCAACTGGAAGAGCAACGCCGACGCGCGCGACCTCACCATCGTCGAAGTCGTCGGCGACACGGTCCGCGGCGCCACCAACACTGCCGCCGGCCTCCGCCGCAAATACCACCTCCCCGCCGCCTTCACCGCGCTCCTGATCGGCAAGGACGGCGGCGAAAAACTCCGCAGTGCGAAGCCCTTTCCTGCCGCCGCGCTGGAGGCGACGATCGATGCGATGCCGATGCGCAAGGCGGGGCAGCGATAGGCTGAGCCGATCAGTGTGATCGCCGCGCCGGGGTTGCCGCCTCGTGCCCGCTGCCCCAGATGGCATGCAAAGCCGCCCCGCGGCATGCGACCTACGAGGACTGCCCGTGACCGACACCACATCCGCGACCGATACCCAATTCGACTACGACCTCTTCGTCATCGGCGCAGGCTCTGGCGGTACACGAGCCTCGCGCGTCGCCGCCGCGCACGGTGCACGCGTCGCGGTCGCGGAAGAGTATCGGGTCGGCGGCACCTGCGTTATCCGTGGCTGCGTGCCGAAGAAGCTGCTGATCTACGGCGCGCATTTCGCCGAGGATCTGAAGGACGCCAAGCGGTTCGGCTGGCAGGTGCCCGACGACTGTGCGTTCAGCTGGCCGACATTGCGTGACAACGTGATGGAGGAGGTCGACCGGATCAACGGCGCGTACACGACCACGCTCCAGAACAACCATGTCGACATCATCCACCAGCGCGCGGTCGTCTCCGGCCCGAACCAGGTTACCTTGGCCGACGGCACCACGAAGACCGCCGCGAAGATCCTGATCGCGGTCGGTGCGCATCCGCTGGTGCCGGAGTTCCCTGGTGCCGAGCACGGCATAACCTCGAACGAGGTGTTCCATCTCGACGACGTGCCGAAGCGCGTACTGATCGCGGGCGCCGGCTATATCGCCAACGAGTTCGCCGGGATCTTCCACCAGTTCGGATCGCACGTCACGCTGGTCAACCGCACCGACGTGATCCTGCGCGGCTATGACGAGTCGATCCGCGACCGCCTACTCCAGATCTCGATGAGCAAAGGCATCGACTTCCGCTTCAATGCCGCGTTCGAGAGCATCGAGAAGGACGAGAACGGGTGTCTGACGGTCCGCATGAGCGGGCATGAGCCGATCACCGTCGACCTAGTGGTGTTCGCGACCGGCCGCTTGCCCAACACCAAGGGCCTCGGGCTCGACACGGCAGGCGTTGAGATGGACGCCGCAGGCGCGGTGATCGTCGACGAGGACAACCGGTCGAGCTGCGACTCGATCTTCGCGGTCGGGGACGTCACCAACCGGATCCAGCTGACCCCGGTCGCGATCCGCGAAGGACAGGCGTTCGCCGACACCTTCTTCGGCGGCAAGCCGACGCGTGTCGATTACGCCAATGTCCCCGCCGCTGTGTTCAGCCATCCGCCGATGGCCGGCGTCGGCATGACCGAGTCGCAGGCCAAGCAGGCGCTTGGCTCGGTGAAGGTCTACACGTCCGACTTCCGGCCGATGAAGAACGTGCTGGCAGGCCGCAACGAGCGCTCGCTGTACAAGATGATCTGCGACGGCGAGACCGACCGGGTGGTCGGCATCCACATGATCGGCCCCGACTGCCCCGAAATTCTGCAATCCGCCGCGGTCGCGGTGAAGGCCGGGCTGACCAAGGCCGATTTCGATGCGACCGTCGCGTTGCATCCGACGATGGCCGAAGAGCTTGTCTTGATGAAGTGAGACCTTCGGGCTTTGCGTTGCGGGAACGACGCGGTAGATCGGGCGCATACCCGATCCTCGAAAGGTTCCAGCATGCGTGAAGCCGCCATCGTCTCGACCGCCCGTACCGCTATCGGCAAGGCGTATCGCGGCGCGTTCAATGCGACCGAGGCGCCGGTGCTGGCGGGCCATGTGATAAACGCGGTGGTCGAGCGTGCCGGGATCGACCCGGCGCGGATCGACGAAGTGTTCTGGGGCGTCGGCAACCAATGGGGGACGCAGGGCGGTAACGCCGGACGGATGGCGATCTTTGCGGGCGGGCTGCCGGAATCGGTGCCGGCGTTTACGCTCGACAGGAAATGTGGGTCGGGGCTGACCGCCGTGGCACTCGCGGCGCGGACGATCATGTGCGACGAGGCGGATGTCGCGCTGGCCGGCGGGATGGAGTCGATCAGCTATACCGTGACCAAGGACGCGCCGCGGTTCGTCAACGCCAGCGTGATCGCGAAGGAGCCGGCGGCGTATATCCCGATGATCGAGACCGCTGAGATCGTTGCGGTGAAATACGGCATCAGCCGCGAGGCGCAGGATGCCTATGCGGCGATGAGCCAGCAGCGTGCCGCCGCCGGGTTGGCGAACGGGGCGTTTGCCGAGGAGATCGTGCCGATTACTGTCGAAAAGGCGCTCTACGATAAGCAGGGCGCGCATGCCGGGATCGAGAGCGTCACGCTGTCGCAGGACGAGGGCATCCGCGCCGGCACGACGCTGGAAGGGCTGCGTGGGCTGAAGACGGTGTGGCCGGGCGGTGAGTTTTCCGGACCGGGGTCGAGTGTCACCGCGGGCAATGCAAGCCAGCTGTCCGACGGCGCGTCGGCGCAGCTGCTGATGGACCGCAGGACCGCGGAGGCTGAGGGCAAGGACATCCTCGGCATCTATCGCGGGTTCCAGGCGGCGGGGTGCAGCCCGGCGGAAATGGGGATCGGGCCGATCTTCGCGATCCCGAAACTGCTCGACCGCGCCGGACTGTCGGTCGGCGACATCGGCCTGTGGGAGCTGAACGAAGCGTTCGCGTCGCAATGCCTCTATTGCCGCGATTTCCTCGGGATCGATCCGGAAAAGTACAACGTCAACGGTGGTGCGATCGCGGTGGGGCATCCGTTCGGGATGACGGGGTCGCGGCTGGTCGGGCATGCGCTGATCGAGGGGCGCAAGCGGGGGTGCGCTATGTCGTGGTGTCGATGTGTACCGCTGGCGGAATGGGTGCGGCGGGGTTGTTCGAGATCGTCTGACTTCCCATCGCCACTACTGCGATGTGCGGCCCCGTCATCCCAGCGAAAGCTGGGATCTCCCGGTTCGAGCGACGCACCTAGCAACCGGGATACCCCAGCTGTCGCTGGGGTGACGGCGTGTGGTTAGGGCAAAGGGGCCTAAATGAGGGATGAACATGACGAAGCATCGCGCTCCGTTATTTCCACCTCTTCAATTGGGCTCCGGCCTCCGCCGGGGTGAAGTTTGGAGCGCTCTTAGTCGTGCGCTCACCCTTCCCACCCGGCAAGGGCCGGGCGGGCCCCTCACCTCTCCCCTTCGGGAGAGGGGGTTTTAAGGTCTTCGTATTCTCTCAGTCGGCGAAGAGGAGGACCGGGGTTTCGAGGTATTTCTTGAGGCCCTGGACGAAGCTTGCCGCATCCCAGCCGTCGACGACGCGGTGGTCGCAGCTGATCGACAGGTTCATCAGCTTGGCGCGAACCACCTCGTCACCCCCTCTTCCGTCAGAACGGAAGACCGGACGCTCGACGATCTTGTTGGGGCCGATGATCGCGACTTCGGGACGGTTGATGACCGGGGTGGTGGCGATGCCGCCGAGCGGGCCGAGCGAAGTTACCGTGATCGTGCCGCCGCCCATTTCGCTGGGGGCGAGCTTGCCGGCGCGCGGCTTCGGCGAGGCGCGTGATCTCGGTGGCGAGCTGCCAGACGTTGCGGTCCTGTGCGTCGCGGATCACGGGGACGGTGAGCCCGGCGTCGGTCTGCGCGGCCATGCCTAGGTGGATGGCGCCGTGGCGCGTGACCACGCCCGCCTCGTCGTCGTAGCGCGCGTTGAGCATCGGGAAGTCGGGGATCGTCTTGCAGATCGCGACGATCATCAGCGGGAGCATCGTCAGCTTGGGGCGGCCGCCGCGGTTGGCGTTGAGATCGGCGCGCATCGCTTCCAAAGCGGTGACGTCGATCTCGTCGACATAGGTGAAGTGCGGGATCGCGCGCTTCGAGGCGGCCATGTTCTCGGCGATGCGGCGACGCATGCCGATGACCTTGATGGGCTGGTCCTCGCGGGCGCGCGACGCATGCGGGGGTGGTAGCCTTCGCCCGAGCCGTAGCGGAGGTAGGAGTCGAGGTCGGCGTGGCGGACTCGGTCGGAGTCGGTCTTTACCGAGGCGAGGTCGATCCCGAGGTCGCGCGCGGGCGCGTACCGCTGGGGATGCGAGCGCGTGCGCCTTATCCTCCCCGGCACGGGGAGGGGGACCATCCGCAGGATGGTGGAGGGGGCTTCCACGGGCGGAGCGGTCTGCGGGTACATGCCCACCGATGCAGTATCCGCCACCGGCGGGGTCGTTTGCGGCACGCCCCTCCACCCCCGGCTTCGCCGGCGGTCCCCCTCCCCGTTTCGGGGAGGAGTTCGACGCCGGGGTTCTCGGCTTCGTATTGCTCCGCGGTCTCGGCCTGGGCCGACGTCAGCGGCGCGGCGACGACTTCGTCCGCGGCGTCCACCGCGTCCGTCTCGATCACGACCAGCGCGGCGCCGATCGACACCTGGTCGCCGACTTCGCCCGCCAGTTCGACGACGACGCCGGTCACCGGCGACTCCATTTCGACGGTGGCCTTGTCGGTCATCATGTCGGCGATCGGCGAGATCCTCCTCGACGCGGTCGCCGATGGCGACGTGCCATGCGACGATCTCGGCCTCGGAGATGCCTTCGCCGATGTCCGGCAGCTTGAAGGTGAAGCGGGCCATTATGCGTCCTTCATGATCTTTTTCAGGGCTTCGCCGATGCGGACCGGCCCCGGGAAATAGGCCCATTCGAGGCTGTGCGGGTACGGCGTGTCGAACCCGGTCACGCGCTCGATCGGCGCCTCGAGATGGTAGAAACAGCGTTCCTGGACGATCGCCGACAGCTCCGCGCCGAAGCCGCTGGTACGAGTCGCCTCGTGGACGATCATGCAGCGGCCGGTCTTCTTCACCGATGCCTCGATCGTCTCGATGTCGAGCGGCACGAGCGTACGCAGGTCGACGATCTCGGCGTCGATCCCGGCTTCGGCAACAACGGCCGCGCAGACGTGGACCATCGTGCCGTAGGCGAGGATCGTGAGCGCCTCGCCTGCGCGGACGATCTTCGCCTTGCCGAGCTCGATCTTGTAATAGCCGGTCGGGACTTCGCCGGCCGGGTGCTTCGACCAGTTCTGCGACGGGCGATCCCAATAGCCGTCGAACGGGCCGTTATAGATGCGCTTGGGTTCGAAGAAGAGCGTCGGATCATTGTCCTCGATCGCGGCGATCAGCAGGCCCTTGGCGTCGTAGGGGGTCGACGGGATCACCGTCTTGATCCCCGACATGTGGGTGAAGAGCCCCTCCGGCGACTGGCTGTGCGTCTGGCCGCCGAAGATGCCGCCGCCGAACGGCGAGCGGACCGTGATCGGCGAAGTGAACTCGCCGGCGGAACGATAGCGCAGGCGTGCAGCTTCGGACACGAGCTGGTCGAGCGCGGGGTAGATGTAGTCCGCGAACTGGATCTCGGGGACGGGGCGCAGGCCGTAGGCGCCCATGCCGACCGCGACGCCGATGATGCCGCATTCGGTGATCGGGGTGTCGAACACGCGCGTCTTGCCGTGCTTGGCTTGCAGCCCTGCGGTCGCGCGAAAAACGCCGCCGAAATAGCCGACGTCCTCGCCCATGACGATCACGTCGGGGTCGCGCTCCATCATGATGTCCATGGCGGAGTTGATCGCCTGGATCATGTTCATGCGGGTGGTGGGTTCGGTACCTGCGTGGCTCGACGAGGCCGCAGCCGCTTCCGCTGCTTCGGTTGCGCCCGACCCACGTGCTTCAGTCACGTCGCTCATACAAACACCTTCGTCACCCCAGCGAAAGCTGGGGTCTCATGCCGCGAGGGCACGCTCGATAACCGGGATATCCCAGCTTTCGCTGGGATGACGGAGTTTGGTGGGGCCTGGTTGGGCTGGGCGCTCATGCCTTGATATCCCAAGGGCGGCCGCTCGCGGATTCCTCGTCGAGCATTTGCTGGCGCTGCTCCTTCAGATGCCACGGCATCTCCTCGAACACGCCGTCGAACAGCGACTCGAGCGGCTGGTGGAGGCCGTGGCCGAGGATGCCGTTCTTCTCGGCTTCCTTCTGCGCGGCCTTGACCTGCTCGGCGAGTTCCTTGTCCTGTGCCGCGTGGCGCTCCTCGTCCCATTCGCCGATCGCGATGAGATGGTCCTTGAGGCGCTTGATCGGGTCGCCGAGCGGCCAGGCGTTGGGCTCGCCTTCGCTCCGGTACTGGCCGGGATCGTCGGAGGTCGAATGGCCTTCCGCGCGGTAGGTGAAGTGCTCGATCAGCGTCGGGCCCTGATTGGTGCGCGCGCGTTCGGCGGCCCATTCGGTCGCTGCATAGACCGCCAGCGCGTCGTTGCCGTCGACCCGAAGCCCCGCAATGCCGTAGCCGACCGCGCGTGCTGCAAACGTCGTCGCCTCGGCACCGGCGAAACCGGAGAAGCTGGAGATCGCCCACTGGTTGTTGACAACGTTGAAGATCACTGGCGCGCGATACACCGCGGCAAAGGTGCAGGCGGAGTGGAAGTCGCCCTCCGCAGTCGAGCCTTCGCCGCACCAGGTCGCAGCGATCCGCGTGTCGCCTTTGGCCGCGGATGCCATCGCCCAGCCGACCGCCTGCGGGTACTGCGTCGTGAGGTTGCCCGAGATCGAGAAAAACCCGGCTTCCTTGACCGAATACATGATCGGCAGCTGCTTGCCGCCGAGCCTGTCGGCCGTGTTCGAATAGATCTGGTTCATCATGTCGACGAGGCTCCAGCCCCGCGCGATCAACAGCCCCTGCTGGCGGTACGAGGGGAAGCACATGTCCTCGTAATCGAGCGCGTACGCCGCCGCAACCGCGACCGCCTCCTCGCCGAGCGCCTTCATGTAGAAGCTGGTCTTGCCCTGACGCTGCGCGCGGAACATCCGTTCGTCGAACGCGCGGAGCAGCGCCATGCTGCGCAACATCCGGCGCATCACGTCGGGCGAAAGCTTGGGGTCCCAGGGGCCGACCGCATTGCCGTCGTCGTCGAGCACGCGAACCAGCGTATAGGCGAGATCGATGAAGTCGGACGCCTTGTCCGCGGTGTCGGGCCGGCGTGCCTCGCCGGCGGGCGGCACGTCGACTTCGGCAAAGTCCACCGCGTCGCCGGGGCGGAACTTCGGCTCGGGGATATGCAGCGTAAGGGGCTGCAAATTGGCGCGCGGATGCTCGCTTGCCATCGTCATTCCATCTCCATGAGGCCGCTGTGACCGCGGAACACTCTTACCGAGGCTTGTTATTAAATTTCAACGCAGATTGCGAGGGGAGTTGCGCATTCACGATGTGCCGCGCGGATTTTCTCCCCCTCCGCAGAATTCAGCCGCCGACGGTCTGTTCGATCACGCCGAAGATCGGATGGCGCTTGTCGTCCTCGGCCCAGATCCGGACGACGTCGCCCTGCTTGAGGAACGGCGTGACGGGCTTGCCGCCCTGGATCGTCTCGATCGTCCGCACTTCGGCGAGACAGGAATAGCCGACACCGCCCTCGGCAACCGACTTGCCGGGGCCACCATCGGGGCCGCGGTTCGAGACGGTGCCGGAGCCGACGATCGTCCCCGCGCCGAGCTTCCGGGTCTTGGCGGCGTGGGCGACGAGCGTGCCGAAATCGAACGTCATGTCCTCGCCCGCCTCGGCGCGACCGAGCGGCTGGCCGTTGAGGTCGACCATCAGCTTGCGGTGCAGCTTGCCGTCCTTCCACCAGTCGCCAAGCGAGTCGGGGGTGACGAAGACCGGTGAAAACGCGCTGGCCGGCTTCGACTGGAAGAAGCCGAAGCCCTTGCCGAGTTCGCCGGGGATCAGGTTGCGCAAGGACACGTCGTTGGTGAGCCCAATCAGCAGGATCGCCGCCAGCGCCTCGTCGCGACTCGCGCCCATCGGCACGTCGCCGGTGACGACGACGACCTCGCCCTCCATGTCGCAGCCCCAGGATTCGTCGGCGAGCGGTATCGGATCGCGCGGCCCCAGGAACCCGTCCGAGCCGCCCTGGTACATCAGCGGATCGTGCCAGAAGCTGTCGGGCATCTCCGCCGCACGCGCCTGTCGCACGAGCGCAACATGATTCACGTAGGCCGAGCCATCCGCCCATTGATACGCACGCGGCAACGGCGACTCGGCCTCATGCTCGTGGAAGCGGCGCATCGGGATCATCTCGTGCTCGAGATCGGTCGACAGGTTCTTGAGGTCGATCGAAAGCCGGTCCCAGTCGTCGAGCGCGGCCTGCAGCGTCGGCGCGATATGGCTCGCATCAGCGTACCAAGCGAGGTCGTTGGAGACGACCACAAGCTTGCCGTCTCGTCCCCGAGTAGCGTCGGGATGCTTCAGGCTGGCCAGTTTCATGGGGCGGATCCTCTATTGTTTGCACGCATCCTACGCCCGCGACGCTGGTCAAGTCGAGCTTGCTGCGCGCATCGAAACTGATTTTGGTAAGAGCGCAGGGAGCGCCGGCCTGCTAGGAATTGGGCTTGCGTAACGGTTGAGGAAGTCGAGCATGCCCAGATACTTCTTCGACATCGACAACCATAAACACGTCAATGACGACGACGGCACCGATTTGGCCGACGACGAGGTCGCGCGTGTCCAGGCGGTCATTTTCGCGGGCGATTATCTTAGCGATCATCCCGCGATCGCGCGCCACGGCGCACATTTTCGTGTCGCGGTCCGCAACGACCAGGGGCATGTGCTGCTCGCCGTCGCGGTCACGATAGACGAACCGGGAAGCCCTCATGCGGGTGCCTCCGGTTCATTACATGCCTGACGCCGGCGTCGACCGGGCGCCGTGCCCTAAGGACGTCGGAACACCCCGCAATAATATAACATGGGTTTTGTCAGTCCGCTCAATCCTGGGATAAGGTGCGACATCCGCCAACGCGCTATCCCAGTGAGGGTGACAGCGAGAAACGAGTGCTCCTGCCCTGATGCGGAGAGTGCACGTGGATATGTCCACCGTGACTGAACAGGTTACACGGAAGTTCGAGTCGCGGATGGCGCTGCGTGCGGATGACCGTGCTCAGATCGCTGCGCTGCCGTTCAAGGTGCGGACGATCGATGCGTCGACCTACATGCTGCGCGAAGGCCAACGTCCGACCCGGTGCGCCTTCATCCTTGCTGGTCTCGCTTATCGTCAAAAGCTGACGCCTAATGGCGAGCGCGAGATCGTGTCGATCCTGATGCCCGGCGAGTTCGTCGACCTCCAGAACCTGTTCCTCGATGAATCCGATCACGACATCCAGGCGCTGACCAGACTGACGTTGGCCGAAGTGCCGATCGTGGCGCTGCGTCAATTTATCGAGGCGTGCCCGACCGCGGGTCAGGCCTTGTGGATCGATGCGCTGGTCGAGGCATCGATCCACCGCGAGTGGCTGCTCAACGTTGGTCGGCGCAACGCGCGCAGCCAGTTGGCGCATCTGCTCTGTGAATTTTCCGTGCGGTTCAAGAAATCGACGCTCGGGGATGCCATGGCCTACGAGTTGCCGATGACTCAGGAACAGCTCGGCGATGCGCTTGGGCTGACCCCCGTGCACGTGAACCGTGTCCTGAAATCGCTCGAGAACGACGGGCTGATCGCGCGCAAGAAGCGGCAGGTAAGCGTGACCGACTGGCCCCGCCTGCGCGACGCCGCGGAGTTCAACGAGCGCTATCTGCATCTGGGCCAGATCCGGACCTGACGTCGCCAGGGGTGCGAAAAGGGGCCGAAGGTTGACTTTTCGACTGTGGTTCGCCAAATGGCGGCCATCGAGGCGTAATGCAGCGTGATTGGACCTTAGGGTCTTAGCTCCGCCTCGGTCGTTTCCAACGGGCTTCCCTTTTCACGCGGGGTGTCAAAACACCACCGCCCCTCGCGCGTCCTCGTGTGGATTCGCGAGCCCGGCATCTATTTGAGAGACTCTACATGTCATTTGCAAACCTCGGCCTTGCCGAGCCGCTCGTCCGTGCGCTCGAAGCCAAGGGCTATACCGAGCCGACGCCGATCCAGGCACAGTCGATCCCGATCCTGCTCGAAGGCGGCGATCTGCTCGGCATCGCGCAGACCGGCACCGGCAAGACCGCGGCGTTCGTGCTGCCGTCGATCCAGCGCCTGACCGAAAACCAGAAGCGCGTCCTGCCGACGCATTGCCGCATGCTGGTGCTTGCACCTACCCGTGAGCTGGCGAGCCAGATTGCAGACAGCGCGCGCGCCTATGGCCAGTTCAGCAAGATGTCGGTGACGACCGTGTTCGGCGGCACCAGCATCAACAAGAACCGCCAGGACATGAGCCGCGGCGTCGACATCCTCGTCGCCACGCCGGGCCGTCTGATCGACCTGATCGAGCAGGGCTTCGTGAACCTGTCGATGATCGAGATCCTCGTGCTCGACGAAGCCGACCAGATGATGGACCTCGGCTTCATCCACGCGCTCAAGAAAATCGTCCGCATGCTGCCGAAGAAGCGCCAGACGCTGTTCTTCTCGGCGACGATGCCGGTCGCGATCCGTGAGCTGGCCAGCCAGTTCCTGCTCGACCCGAAGACGGTCTCGGTGAAGCCGGCTGCGACGACGGCCGAGCGCGTTGATCAGTATGTCACGTTCTGCAACCAGTCGGAAAAGCAGGCGCTGCTGACGATCACGCTGGCCGATCCGGCGATCGACCGGGCGCTCGTGTTCACGCGCACCAAGCATGGCGCCGATCGCGTCGTGAAGCTGCTCGCGGGCAACGGCATCGCGTCGAACGCGATCCACGGCAACAAGAGCCAGGGCCAGCGCGAGCGGGCACTCGGCGAGTTCAAGCAGGGCAAGGTCAAGGTCCTGATCGCGACCGACATCGCCGCACGCGGCATCGACGTCTCGGGCGTCAGCCACGTCATCAACTTCGAGCTGCCGAACGTCGCCGAGCAGTATGTCCACCGCATCGGCCGTACCGCGCGTGCGGGCGCGAGCGGCATCGCCGTCGCGTTCTGCGCCGATGACGAGAAGGCGTACCTGCGCGACATCGAGCGGATCACCCGCCAGAAGGTCCAGATCCGGTCGCTGCCGGACGATTTCGTGAACCTGTCGAACCAGATCAAGCAGACGCGCGTCAAGACGATGGGTGCCGATCCCGAAGTCCGGATCGACCGTCCGCGCGATCCGGCACGGCCGCGTGCGACGCATTCGCCGCGGGCGACCGGTACGACCGGTCGTAACTATGCGGGTGCTAGCCGTGGCGGCCAGGGTGGCGGCGGCGGCCAAGGCGGCGGCGGTCGTCCCCAGGGCGGTGGTCGTCCAGGCGGTCAGGGCGGTGGTCGTCCGGCTGGCGGCGGCGGTGGCGGCCGTGGTCCTGCGCGCGGTGCAGGGCCGAGCTCGGCACGCTAAAGGAGCATTCGTTCGCCTCGCGGGTTTGGTATAGACCAGCCCGCGAGGAGAATGCTCATGGACGTTTCCACGACACCGGTTGCCGAACGCGTCGCACGCGTGTTGGCGGGACAGCGGATCAGCGCGAACGCCGGCGGCGATGCAGAGTCGGCGTCACGGCTGATCGATGCGGCGTGGGCGGATTACCTGCCCGATGCGCTGGCGGTGCTGAAGACTCTCCGGGAGCCCGACAAGGCGATGGCCGCGGCGGGTGATCCGGCGGTCTGGGAAGCGATGATCCTCGCGGGGATCAAAGGCGCCAAGCCGGTGACGGTGGTTCTCTAGTCCCGTCATTCTGACGAACGTCAGGATCCCGGGTAACTAAGGGCGGTCTCTTGTGGCTCTGGAACCTGACTTTCGTCACGATGACGGCTTGATCGTCGTCAGCCATTCCGCTGCATCTGCGCGCTCGGTGCGCAGCGCGTTGGCCGGGGCAGTCTTGTCCTCATAGCCAATCGCCATCCCGCAGAAGAGCATGCGGTCCTCGGGCATGTCCAGGAACCTCCCGACCGTCTCCGGATACATCGCCCAGCATTCCTGCGGGCAGGTGGCGAGGCCGGCTTCTACCGCGAGCAGCATCAGATTCTGCAGGTACATGCCGAGGTCCGACCATTGCGGCGGGCCCATTCGCCTGTCGACCGTGCAGAAATACGCGGCGGGTGCACCGAAGAACTCGAAGTTTCGGGCGAACCATTTTTGCCGCGCGGGCTTGTCATCGCGAGGGATGCCGAGGTGCGCGTACATCGCTTCACCGACGGCGTAGCGGCGGTCGCGGTAGGGGGCGGCGAGGTCTCGCGGGTAGATGTCGTAGGCTGGGGTTTCAGTCACGCCGGTGGCGATCTTGTCCGCCATGATTGTTTTCAGGCGGACCATCGTGTCGCCTTGGACGATGGCGATATGCCAGGGCTGGAGGTTACCGCCGGTTGCTGCTCGGGACGCTTTTATCGCTAGGTCGTGGAGGAGTGCGGGATCGACGGGGGTGTCGAGGAAGCCTCGGACGGAGCAGCGAGCGGCTATGGCTTCGGTTACGTCCATGGTTTCTCCTCTCCAATTTTGTTCTCCTGCGAACGCAGGAGTCCAGGGTTGCGAGCGTTTCGCCATGTTACCCTGGATTCCTGCGTTCGCAGGAAAGCAATTAGAGCACGAAGCGGCTCAGATCCGTGTTGCGGGCGATTTCCTTCAGCTGGCTGTCGACGTACGCGCCGTCGATGACGAGGTTCGAGCCGCCGCGGTCTTCAGCGTTGTAGCTCACCTCCTCGAGCAGCTTTTCCATCACCGTCTGCAAACGCCTGGCGCCGATGTTCTCGATCTCCGAGTTCACCTCGGCGGCGATGCGCGCGATCGCGGCGATGCCGTCTTCGGTGAATTCGATGCCGACGCCTTCGGTGGCGATCAGCGCCTTGTACTGCAACGGCAGCGACGCCTTCGTGTCCGACAGGATCGCGACGAAATCGGCCTCGGTCAGGCCCTTCAGTTCGACGCGGATCGGCAGGCGGCCCTGCAATTCCGGAAGCAGGTCGCTCGGCTTGGCGACGTGGAATGCGCCCGACGCGATGAAGAGGATATGGTCGGTCTTCATCGGGCCGTATTTGGTCGCGACCGTGGTGCCTTCGATTAAGGGCAACAGGTCGCGCTGGACGCCTTCGCGGCTGATCGAGCCGCCGCGGCCGTCGGAGACCGCGATCTTGTCGATCTCGTCGAGGAAGACGATGCCGTTGGCTTCCGCATCGGCCAGCGCCGCGCGGCTGACCTCGTCCTGGTCGAGACGCTTGTCGGCCTCTTCCTCGACGAGCTTGTCCCAGGCCGCGTGGACGGTGAGCTTGCGCCGCTTCAACTGCTGGCCACCGCCGAACGACTTCATCATCTCGCCGAGATTGATCATCTGCGGCGCGCCGCCGGGGATGTCGAACGGCATGGCCGGGGCCTGCTCGATCTCGATCTCGACCTCGGCATTGTTGAGATGGCCGTCGAGGAAGCGCTGCTTGAAGCTCTCGCGCGTCGCCTCGCTCGCGTTCTTGCCGGTGAGCGCGTCAAGCAGGCGGGACATTGCGGCCTCCTCGGCCTTGTCCTTGACGGCAACGCGGCGGCGTTCCTTTTCGAGGCGGATGGCTTCCTCGACGAGGTCACGGGCGATCTGTTCGACGTCGCGGCCGACATAGCCGACCTCGGTGAACTTGGTCGCCTCGACCTTCACGAACGGCGCGTCGGCGAGTTTCGCCAGACGGCGGCTGATCTCGGTCTTGCCGCAGCCGGTCGGCCCGATCATCAGGATGTTCTTCGGCGTGACCTCGTCGCGGAGGTCTTCGCTGAGCTGCTGGCGGCGCCAGCGGTTGCGCATCGCGACGGCGACCGCGCGTTTCGCGGCGGCCTGGCCGATGATATGGGCGTCGAGCGCGGCTACGATTGCCTTCGGGGTGAGCTGGTCGTTCATGGCTTCCAATTCGTCATCCCAGCGAAAGCTGGGATCTCGTGCCGCGAGGGCACGCTCTGAAACAGGGAGACCCCAGCGTGCGCTGGGGTGACGGGATTTAGGCGGCGCGTTTTCGCATCAGGTCGTGCTGTCCATCGTTTCGACCGTGAGGCGGTCGTTGGTGTAGACGCAGAGTTCGGACGCGATGTGCATCGCCTTGCGGCACAGCACCTCCGCGTCGGTCTCGTATTCTACCAGCGCTCGGGCGGCGGCGAGCGCGTAGTTGCCGCCGGAGCCGATCGCGGCGACGCCGTTCTCGGGTTCGAGGACATCGCCGTTGCCGGTGAGGATCAGCGTCACGTCCTTGTCGGCGACGATCATCATCGCTTCGAGGTTGCGGAGGAACTTGTCGGTGCGCCAGTCCTTGGCGAGCTCGACCGCGGCGCGGAGGAGCTGGCCCTGGTGCGCTTCGAGTTTGCGTTCGAGACGTTCGAACAGCGTGAAGGCGTCGGCGGTGGCGCCGGCAAACCCCCCGATGACGCTGCCGTCGCCGAGGCGGCGCACCTTGCGCGCGTTGGGTTTCATGACGGTCTGGCCCATCGAGACCTGGCCGTCGCCGATCACGACGACCTTGCCGCCGCGGCGGACCGAGAGGATCGTGGTGCCGTGCCATGTCGGCATGGCGTGGGGGTCGTTGCTCATAGCCGCGATGTAGGGTTTGGTTTTGGGGGTGCAACGGTGGGGCCGCTACGGCAGGACCACTTATCACGCGCCCTCCCCGTCATCCTGACGAAAGCGGGAGGTCAGCGCCCCTTCCCCCATTCCCGGGCCACCGTGTAACCGAGATAGCCAGTGCCGAAGAGCGCGTAGAGCGGTTCGGGGATTGCGTTCAGGTAGGCGGACATCCCTGCCGCGATCGCTTGCGCCATCTGCGGGCGGACGGCGGCGATCAGGCCTGCGGGGATTGCACCGAGCAGCAAAGTGTACATCACGTAGAGGAACGTCGGGCGAGCGCGGGTGATCCAGGGATCTGGTGCGGGATCAAGGGGTTGCGGGGTCATCGGCTGCCTCCGGCAAAAGTAAAGTATAGGAAGTGCAGACGCTGGGAGCGTTTCGCCGACGCGTCTCAGGTGCGGTTCGCGAGCCAGCCGTAGAGGAAGGCTTCGTTGGCGGGACGGGTCTCGGCGAGCGCGACGTAGCGTTCGCCCTGGAGCGCCTCGATCGCTTTCAGAAGCACGGTTTCGCCACCGGGTTTGCGGTGGGCGAGGAACGCGTCGAGCGCGGTGAGAGTCGCGGGGCCGATGCGGCCGTCCAGGATCATGTCGGGGTAGTCGGTGGCCTCTCGGTTGAGCGCGTTGAGCGCGCGTTGTAGGAAGGTGGCGGCGACTGCGGGGCCCATGTTGACGCCTGTGTCGAAGAGTTCTTCGGCGATTTTGGGGGCTCGGGGGCGACCTGGTCGAAGGCTGGGCGGGTCCAGTAGAGGCGGCGGTAGATGTCTTCGGCCTGTGCGCGGGGGAAATTGCGCATGTCTCCGGGGTAGCCGTTGGTGCGGGCTACTTGTTGCGTGATGCCGTATCTGGTGGGGCCGCCTCGGTCTGCGGGGTGGTTGGCGTAGCCGCCTTCGCGGTCGATGACGGCGTCGATTAGGTGGTCGATGGTCATGATGTGGGTCCCGCCCTGTTTGGGGGTACAGCGAACCATATTGGTTCGCTGTAGGACAGGGATTCTGTGGAGGTCAGGATCTTCGATCCTTCCCCGCCAGGGGGGTGGCCGGCGCTTGCCGGTCGGAGGGGGAGGTCGGCGACAACCTGTGTTCCGTGCCCTCCCCTCCGTCACCTTCGGTGCCACCTCCCCCTGCCGGGGGAGGATCGTTAGGTCGCATCCTGGATCGCACCTCCCCGGCGGAGGCCGGGGCCCAATTGGGGGACGGTGATAACGGAGTGCGGCGCTTCGTTAGATCCGACGTTCCAATTGGGCCCCGGCCTTCGCCGGGGTGGTACCGTTGCTGGATTAGTATTGCATCAAGTCCCGCCCACCCCAAACCGACGCTACGTCCGTGCGGGGTTGGCGGATTGGTGCCCCTAAGGCTATGCGCTCCCTTGAACATTCGCCGCGGGCCTTGCCCGCGCCCACCCGGTCGCCGCCGCGGCCGACAGGTTAGGAAGACCATGGAAGACGATTTCCGCAAAGCCGCGCTCGATTATCACCGCTATCCCAAGCCGGGCAAACTCTCGGTCGAGGCGACCAAGCGGATGGCGACGCAGCGCGATCTTGCGCTCGCGTACTCCCCGGGCGTCGCTGCTGCGTGCGAGGAAATCGCCGCCGATCCCGACAAGGCGCGCGATTATACGGCTCGCGGAAATCTCGTCGCTGTGATCACCAACGGCACCGCGGTGCTCGGGCTCGGCGCGATCGGTGCGCTGGCGTCGAAGCCGGTGATGGAGGGCAAGGCGGTGCTCTTCAAGAAATTCGCCGGGATCGACTGTTTCGACATCGAGATCGACCAGCTCGATCCGCAGGCGTTCATCGAAGCGGTCCGCGTGCTCGAGCCGACGTTCGGCGGGATCAATCTCGAGGACATCAAGGCGCCGGAATGCTTCGAGATCGAGACGAAGCTGCGCGAGGTCATGAACATCCCGGTGTTCCACGACGACCAGCACGGCACCGCGATCGTGTGTGCCGCCGCGGTCCGCAACGTGCTCGAACTGCGCGGCAAGCGGCTCGACCAGATGAAGCTGGTGACGTCGGGCGCCGGCGCGGCGGCGCTCGCGACGGTCGACTTGCTGGTGTCGATGGGGCTTAACCCCGAGAACGTGACGCTGACCGATATCGCCGGCGTGGTGCATGCCGATCGCGGCGACGTGATGCCGCCGAACATGGCGCGGTATGCGCGCAAGACGAATGCGCGGACCCTGCCGGACGTGCTGGAGGGGGCGGACATCTTCCTCGGCCTGTCGGCGCCGCGCGTGCTGAAGCAGGAATGGCTGCACCTGCTCGCGCCCGATCCGTTGATCCTGGCGCTGGCGAACCCCGAGCCCGAGATCCAGCCGGCGCTGGTGCATGCGACCCGGCCCGATGCGATCATCGCGACCGGCCGCTCGGATTTTCCGAACCAGGTCAACAACGTGCTCTGCTTCCCGTTCATCTTCCGCGGGGCGCTCGACGTCGGCGCGACCGAGATCAACGAGGCGATGAAGGTGGCGGCGGTCGACGCGATCGCGGCCCTCGCTCGCGCGACCGCTTCGGATGTGGTGGTCACCGCATACGGCGGCGCGACGCCGGTGTTCGGGCCGACCTACATCATCCCAAAGCCGTTCGATCCGCGGCTGATCCTGCATGTTGCGCCGGCGGTGGCAAAGGCGGCGATGGATTCGGGCGTGGCGACGCGGCCGATCGAGGATTTCGACGCGTATCTGCTCGATCTCGAAGTGTTCGTGTATCGCTCGGGCCAGCTGATGCGGCCAATCTTCGCGCGCGCCAAGCAGGCCGGGCGCTCGATCGCGTATGGCGAAGGCGAGGACCCGCGGACGTTGCGCGCGGTACAGACGGTGATCGACGAGGGCATCGGGCGACCAGTGCTGATCGGGCGGCGCGAGGTGATCGCCGAGAAGATCGAATCGAGCGGTCTGCGCATGACGATCGGCACGGACGTCGAGGTGCTTGATCCGGCTACTGATCGCGAAGTCTTCGAGCCGCTGCTGGCGGGCTATAGCGCGCTGGTAGGCCGCCGCGGCACGCCGCCGGACAGCGCCGAGCGCGCGCTGCGGACGCGACCCAGCGTCGCCGCGGCGATGCTGCTGCGCGAGGGCCGCGTCGATGCGGCGCTGTGTGGCGGGATTGGCGATTGGTGGACTCAGATGACGTATGTCATGCCGCTGATCCCGCGGATGCCGGGCGTGTCGCGGCTGTACGCGATGTCGGCGGTGATCCTGCGGACCGGCAGCCTGTTCTTCTGCGATACGCACGTGACGGTCGATCCGACCGCCGAGCAGATCGCCGAGATGACGATGCTCGCGGCCGAAGCGGTACGCGCGTTCGCGATCGAGCCGAAGGCGGCGTTGCTGTCGCATTCGAGCTTCGGTGCGTCGCGGTCGCCGTCTGCGCAGAAGATGCGTGCAGGGCATGCGTTGCTGAAGGAGATGGCGCCGGAATTCGAGTTCGACGGCGAGATGCACGGCGATGCCGCGCTGTCGGAGGCACTGCGGCGGCGGCTGGTCGACGATAGCCCGTTGACCGGCTCGGCGAACCTGCTGGTGATGCCGAACATCGATGCGGCGAACATCGCGGTGTCGTTGTTGTCGGCATCGACCGAATCGGCGCCGCTGGGGCCGATGCTGCTGGGGCTGGCGAAGCCGTTGCAGATGATGGTGCCGAGCGTGACCGCGCGGGATCGTGAATTTGAGCGCGATCGCGGTGGGTCATGCGGCAACGGTGAGCGAGACGGCGTAAGGTCGCCGGACGGGCCGGCGTCAGGGTCGGCCCCATTCCAGTTCAGTCACCCCCGCGCAGGCGGGGATCTATAAGGGCTGGCGTTACTGGTGACACGCAACGTTCGAGTTTATGGGTCCCCGCCTCCGCGGGGATGACGACGAATGTATCGGAATACGCTCGCACAAGAACTGCACGAGTCCGCCACAACATCGATGTAAGAAAATGGTCGGAGCGACAGGATTCGAACCTGCGACCCCCACACCCCCAGTGTGGTGCGCTACCAGGCTGCGCTACGCTCCGACCGAACGGGCCGCAAAACGACCCGAGGGGGCGCACTACGCGGGGTCCGCGCCTGATGCAAGCCCGAACACCGCAGCTATGTCGGCAGCCGTGTCAGATGCGCCCGGTCGCACGGCGCCCACGTCTCATCCTGTGGCGATCTGTTGCGCGCGGTTCCAAGCGATGATAGCGGGCGGACCAATGCGGGCGCGACGCGCGACGTCCGGCCCGACCCATCCTTGCGCCTTCTACGGCCCAGCCAGATACGGACCTTCATGTTCATCTCACCAGCTTTTGCCCAGGCCGCAGACGGCGCCACGACGGCGGGGGCGGGATCGCCTCGTTCCTGAGCCTCGCGCCGCTCTTCCTCGTGTTCGTCGTGTTCTATTTCCTGATGATACGCCCGCAGCAAAAGCGCATGAAGGCGCTGCAGGCGTCGGTCGCCGCGGTGAAGAAGAACGATAGCGTCGTGACCTCGGGCGGGATTCTCGGCAAGGTGACCAAGGTCGAGGATAATGTCGTCGAGGTCGAGATCGCGCCGAATGTCCGCGTGCGCGTCGTCAAGGCGACGCTGACCGACATCACCAGCCCGAACACGAAGCCGGCGAACGACTGATGCTCGATTTCCCGCGCTGGAAAATCGGATCGATCATCGGGCTGCTGGCGGCATTGTGCCTGCTGGCGATCCCGAGCTTCCTCCCCGAGAGCACCACGAGCCAATGGGGGCGGATCCCGCATCCGCACATCAACCTCGGGCTCGATCTCGCCGGTGGCAGCTATCTGCTGCTCGAGGCGGATACCGCCGACCTCGCCGCGACGCGGATCGAGGCGATGCGCGACAGCGTCGCGGGGACGATGCGCAACGGCACGCCGCGGATCGAGATCGGCGACATTTCTACGCGTGGTGGCCAGCTGAGCTTCCTGCTGCGTGATCCGAGCCAGGTCGATGCGGCGCGCGAGCGCCTGCTGGCGATCACCGGCGGTGGCGCCGGGATGAGCGGCCAGCGCGAGTGGGACATCACCGTCGTCGACACGAGCCGGTTCGTGCTCAAGCCGACCGAGGCAGGCCTGACCCAGGCGGTCGATACGGCGATGAAGGACGCGACCGAAGTCGTCCGCCGCCGCATCGACGAACTCGGCACCAAGGAGCCGACGATCGTTCGCCAGGGCGCGACCCGGATCGTCGTCCAGGTGCCGGGGCTGAAGAACCCACAGGCGCTGAAGGACCTGCTCGGCAAGACCGCCAAGCTCGAATTCAAGCTGGTCGACGAAACCGCGAACCCGGCCGATCTGGTCAAGGGTATCGCGCCGATCGGCAGCCAGGTTCTCCCCTATCCGGGCAATCCGCGCGGCGTGCCGTTCATCGCGGTCAAGCGCTCGGTGATCATCTCGGGCGACCAGCTCGCCGATGCGCGCCAGGAGTTTGAGCCGCAGACCAACGCGCCGCAGGTGGCGATCACGTTCGATGCTGTCGGCGGCCGTCGCTTCGCCAAGGTCACGACCGAGAACACCGGCAAGCCGTTCGCGATCATCCTCGACAATTCGGTGATCTCCGCACCCAATATCAACGAGCCGATCCTTGGTGGTCGCGCGTCGATCTCGGGCAATTTCACCGTCGAATCGGCGAACTCGCTGGCGATTTCGCTGCGCTCGGGCAAGCTGCCGGTCGCGCTGAAGACGATCGCAGAGAGCACCGTCAGCCCCGATCTCGGCAAGGATCTCGATCCGCGCCGGCGTGCTCGCCTCGATCATCGCGGCGCTCGCGGTGATCGTGTTCATGTTCGTCACCTATGGCCGCTTCGGCGTCTATGCGAACCTCGCGGTGGTCATCAACATCCTGGTGATCGTCGCGGTCATGGCGATGCTGAACGCGACGCTGACGCTGCCGGGGATCGCCGGCTTCGTGCTGACGATCGGGACCGCGGTGGATGCCAACGTGTTGATCAACGAGCGTATCCGCGAGGAGCGGAGACGCGGGCGCAGCGTGATCCAGTCGGTCGAACTCGGCTACAAGGAAGCATCGCGGACGATCTTCGAGGCCAACGTGACCCACGCCATCACCGGCGTGATCATGCTGCTGCTCGGCTCGGGTCCGGTGAAGGGCTTCGCGGTCGTGCTGCTGATCGGGATCTGCACGTCGGTGTTCACCGCCGTCACGTTCACGCGGATGATGGTCGCGCTGTGGCTGCGGAAGAACCGCCCCACCACGATCAATATTTGAGGCGGGAGATAACCATGCGCCTGCTGAAACTCGTTCCCGACAACACGAACCTGAAGTTCGTCTCGCTCCGCAAATGGGCGTTCGGGCTGACCCTGCTGCTGTCGTTGCTGGCGATCGGACTCGTCGTCACGAAGGGCCTCAACATGGGCGTCGACTTCGTCGGCGGCGTCCTGATCGAAGAGAAGTTTGCGACCACGCCGTCGATCGACGCGGTCCGTACCGAAGTCGACCGGCTCGGCGTCGGCGAAGCCTCGATCCAGTCGTTCAGCGATCCCAAGACGCTGTCGATCCGCCTGCCCGTGCCCGCCGGCGACGAAGGCGCGACCAACCGCCTCGTCAAGAAGGTGTCGGACGACCTCGCGGTGAAGTTCCCCGGCGCGACCTTCTCGAAGTACGACACGATCTCGGGCAAGGTCTCGGACGAACTGATCAGCAAGGGTCTGCTTGCGGTCGGCCTCGCGATTCTCGGTATCGCGCTGTTCGCGGTGGTGCGGTTCGAGTGGCAGTTCGGCGTGTCGACCGTCGTCGCGATCGTCCACGATCTGTTGATGACGCTGGGCTTCTTTGCGCTGACGCAGTTCGAGTTCGACCTCAACATCGTCGCGGCGGTGCTGACGATCATCTCGTACTCGATCAACGACAAGATCGTGATCGATGACCGCATCCGCGAGAACATGCGGCGCTATCGGAAGATGGACATGCGCGAGATCATCGACCTGTCGGTGAACGAGACGCTGCCGCGTACCGTGATGACGTCGGTGACGATCCTGCTCGCGCTGGTCGCGATGCTGGTGCTGGGCGGCCACGTGCTGCGCGGGTTCACTGCGGCGATGATCCTGGGTATCGTCGTCGGGACGTATTCGTCGATCTACGTGTCGTCGTCGCTGCTGATAACGCTGGGTCTGCGCGCCGATCCTGCGCCGCGCAAGGGCGGCGTGCAGGACGGTGCCGAGCGGGTTGGTCCCAAGGTCGAGCGTTGATCGCGTCATGAGGATGGACCGCGAGAAGACCGATGGGCCGATGATCTCGGCGATCGGTCGGGCCGGGTTCAAGGTCGACGACGGCTATTATACCGCGTTGTCGATCAGTCCCGAGCGCGCGGATGGCTGGGAGCCGCCGACGTTCGAGGCGCTTGCAGAGTCGGACGTCGCGGCGCTTCTCGCACTCGATCCGCCGCCTGAGTTCCTGTTGCTCGGCACCGGCTCCGCGCTGCGTCAGCCCCCGCTCGCGTTCAAGCGCGCGGTCGAGGCGCGGGGGTTCGGGATCGAGGCTATGGATAGCCGTGCTGCTGCTCGGGCTTGGGCGGTGTTGCGCGGTGAGGGTCGCTGGATCGTCGCGGCGCTGTACCCGCTCGAGGGGTAATCCAGAATTACAATCCTCCCCCACCAGGGGGAGGTGTCGCCGTAGGTGACGGAGGGGGCGGACACGGAACGGCCGTTTCCCCTTTCCTCCCCTCCGTCTGGCGAGGGCCAGCCACCTCTCCCTTTGCGGGAGAAGATCGTTTAACGGCGTTCTGCGGCTAGCGTCGCAAGGTGATCGTAGAGCGCGGCGGTATTGGCCTCCCAGGTGAACGCCGCCGCGGCCTTGCGCGTTGCTTCGGGCGCCGGCGGGTCTGCGAGGAGCGTGTCGATCGCGGCGGCAAACGCCAGCCCGTCGCGGATCGTGACCCGACCGGCATCGGCGGATTTTACCACCTCATGCGCGCCGCCGGCATCGGTGATGACGATCGGGGTGCCGCAGGCGAGCGACTCGACCCAGGCGTTGGCGAGTCCTTCCGAACTGGAGGCAAGCGCGCTGACGTCGGCGGCGGCAATCAGCTTGGGCAATTCGGCGTGCGGAACGGCGCCAAGCAGTCGAACGCGGTCGGCAATGCCGTAGCGCGCGATCCGGGCATCGAGTGCGGCGCGTTCGGGGCCCTCGCCCGCGATCAGCAACGTGACTCCGGGGAGCGCCGACACCGCATCGATGACGATGTCGTGCCCCTTGCGCGGGATCAACGCGCCGACCGACACGACGAGCGGCCCCGCGATGCCGAGCGCGGTCTTGCCGGCGGTCCGGTCGAGCGGACGGAATCGGTCCTGATCGACACCGGTGTGGTGGACACGGATACGCTCGGCGGGGAGGCCCATCGCGACCATGTCGGCCTTCATCGCTGCGCTGACCGCGAGCATCCCGGCGGCGTCCCTACCGGCGCTGCGAACGCGCGATGCAGTGGCGGGCGCGGTGCCCCAATGGTGGATATCGGCACCGCGCGCCTTGATCGAAACGGGAACGCCGTAGCGCTTGCCAAGCGCCACCGCAGCGGGTCCGTCCGGGAAGAAGAACGACGCGTCGATCACGTCGAACGCAAAATCCTCGCGGATCGCGTCGAGCACCGGAGCAAGTGCGCGGACGAGTTCGGCGGGGTGGCGGCGCCCCTTGAGCAGCGGGCGCACCGCAAAGCGCGGACGATGGACGTCGATGCCTTTCCATCGTTCGCGCGCCGGCAGCGTTGCCAGCCTGGCATAATGACCGATGCGTTTCAGTATGCCGGGGAGGCCGATCGGTGCGACCGCTTTCAGGCTGACGTCGGGATGCGCGGCGAGCCCTAAAGTCTGACGCTCAACGAACACGCCGAAATTCGGGCGCGTGGCGTCGGGAAACAGCGTCGAGAGGGTAAGGATGCGGAGCATGTCGCCGAGAGTTTAGGTCGACGGGGGTTAACGGGGGTGAGGCGATATGCCGACCTTCTCCGTCACCTTCGGTAACACGCTCCACCCCGGCGGAGGCCGGGGACCAATTGGAGGACGGGACTGACTGACCGCAGTCCATCCTTATTTCCACCTTTCCAATTGGGCCCCGGCCTTCGCCGGGGTGGTCGCAGTCTTGGATGTGGTGCGCTTCATCGCCTTGTTTCCCCGCGAAGGCGGGGACCCAGACTGGGCTCCCGCCTTCGCGGGAGAACAAGGCAGCGGAGGATACCGCAGACCAAGAGGCGGCGCTTAAATCCGCTTCGCCAAAGGATAGGCGAATAGCACGTCGGCATCCGCGCTCGTCGAGACTGTCTCGCTCCCCGTCATCGTCGCGCATTCGCCGGCCTTGAATGCCACACCCGCGACATCGCCCGAGCCGGTGATCGGGATCACCCAGCCGGTCGTACCCTCGGGCAAATTGACGACATGGTCGCCGCCCTTCCAGCGCTCGAGCACGAACTTCGGCCCCTCGACCATGATCGTCCGGCCGGTTTCGACCTCGATCGGCGGTGCCACGGGGACGTACGGGGTCGGATCGGCGACATCGATGCCGTCCTTCAAATGCAACTCGCGATCGCTGCCATAATCATAAAGACGATATGTGGTCTCGGAATTCTGCTGGACCTCGATCACGGTCAGCCCGCCGCCGATCGCGTGGATCGTGTCCGACGCGCAATACATGAAGTCGCCCGGCTTGACCGGCTTCCAGTCGAGCTTGTCCTCGATCGTGCCGTCGATCGCCGACTGGCGCAGCGCGTCCTTCGAGATCGGCTGCTTCGTACCAACCGCGATGGTCGAGGTCGGCTCGGCGGCGAGAATCGTCCAGCACTCGTCCTTGCCACGCGGCAGCCCGCGATCATGCGCCTGTTCGTCGTTGGGATGGACCTGAACGGACAGCTTTTCGCTGGTAAACAGATACTTGATCAGCAGATCGGGCGTGGTGTTGCCGGGCTCTTGGAACCAGACTTCGCCGATCGGCGGCGAACCTGCGGCCGGATCCTCGAAACCGGGCCAGAGCGTGTCGCGACCCCAGGGCTTCTCGACGCGGTGGGTGTGCAACAATGTGGCCGGCATGACATGATCCTCGACGTGAATGGCGCTTCGAATGGCGAGCACCAACGCACGACTATTGCCGTGCGATCCGGCTCCAGGAAAGGGGCAAGACTCGCCCGGCGAAAAGGATTGTTCGTGGCTATCCGCTTACGCTAAGGATCACGCCAATGCGTATCACCCAGTCTCGTGCCCTCGCGGTCACGCTCCTCGCCGCGCTTGCGCTCCCCATGGCCGGTTGTGCGGGTGGCCGCGCCGCCAAGGGCGATCTGCCCTATGTCGCGCGCGACGTCGGCACGCTGTATTCGACCGCCAAAGCACGGCTCGATCAGGGGCGTTACAAGGAAGCGGCGCAGCTGTTCGACGAGGTCGAGCGCCAGCATCCTTATTCGATCTGGGCGCGCCGTGCGCAGATCATGTCGGCATTCAGCTATTACCTCGCCAAGGATTACACCGCCTCGATCAGCTCGGCGCAGCGCTTCCTCGCGGTCCATCCGGGCAACCGCGACGCGCCTTACGCCTATTACCTGATCGCGCTCGGCTATTACGAGCAGATCACCGACGTCACGCGCGACCAAAAGATCACGCGCCAGGCGCTCGATCTCGCTCGGCGAACTGATGCGCCGCTACCCGAACACGCGCTATGCGTCGGATGCACGCCTCAAGATCGATCTGGTCAACGACCATCTCGCCGGCAAGGAGATGGAAATCGGGCGGTTCTACGAGACGCGCGGCCAGTGGCTCGCCGCGAACGGCCGGTTCCGCACGGTGGTCGACAAGTTCCAGCAGACCACGCACACGCCCGAGGCGCTGATGCGGCTGACGGAGACGTATCTGCAGCTCGGCGTGCCGATCGAGGCCGAGAAGGCTGCGGCAGTGCTTGGCCGCAACTACCCCGGCACCGACTGGTACGATCACGCCTACAAGCTGATGCAGGAGCATCCGGTCAAGCCGATCGCACCGCTGGCGCCGGGCGAGGCGATCATTCCGACCGGGACCGCGGGGACGCCGGGTACCGGCGTGCTGGAGCTTCCCAAGGCGAACGGCAACACCGGTGGTACCGGTGCAGGCAGCGTTTCGAGCCCCGCACCGGTCGGTCCGGGCAGCGCGACGCGGACCGGCCCCGGCAACTGATCGCCGGACCGCCATGAGCGCACGGACGTGAGAACAATAGGGGATCATTTTCGCGCGCTGATCGTCTAAGACGCGCACGATGCTGACCGACCTTTCCATTCGCGACGTGGTGCTGATCGAGGCGCTGGATCTGGGATTCGGCGAAGGACTTGGCGTGCTGACCGGCGAGACCGGCGCAGGCAAGTCGATCCTGCTCGATGCGCTGGGGCTTGCGCTTGGCGGACGCGGCGATAGCGGGCTCGTGCGGCACGGCGCGACGCAGGCCGTCGTCACCGCGACGTTCGACGCCCCTGCCCCCGAATCGCCGCTCGCACTGCTGTTCGATGAAAACGGGCTGGAGATCGAACGCGGCGAGCCGTTGATCGTGAAGCGGATCGTCAAGGCGGATGGCGGCAGTCGCGGATTCGTCAATGACCAGCCGGCGTCGGCGGGTCTGCTGCGCGAGATGGCGCCGCATCTGGTCGAGATTCACGGCCAGCATGACGAGCGTGGGCTGTTGAATGCCCGCGGACATCGCGCGCTTCTCGACATCTTCGGGCGGACCGAGCCAGGCGCCACTTGCAAGGCCTATGCCGGGTTCCGTGCGGCTGAAGCCGAGCTGGCGGCTTCGCGCGCGGATATCGAGACCGCGGCGCGCGATCGCGAATGGCTGGAGCATACCGTCGCGGAACTGGATACGCTGGCGCCAGTCGCTGGCGAGGAAGAGACGTTGGCGGATACGCGACGGTCGATGCAGCGCGCGGAAAAGATCGCCGACGATCTGGCGGCTATCGACGATTTTCTCGAGGGCAAGGACGGCGGGCTGGCGAAGCTGCGCCAGGCCGCGCGCGTGCTCGAGCGGATTGCGGAGGATCATGTCGCGCTGGGCGAGGCACTGGCAGCGGTCGACCGCGCGGTGATCGAAGCGTCGGTCGCCGAAGAGCAGTTGCGCGATGCGCGCGCCGAACTCGCCTATGATCCGCGCGCGCTGGAGGATGATGAGGCGCGGCTGTTCGAATTGCGGGCGATGGCGCGCAAACACCGTGTGCAGCCGGACGATCTGGCGGCGCTGGCGGACGAGATGCGCGCGCGGTTGGAGCGACTCGACGCGGGCGAAGGCGGCATTGCCGTGCTGGAGGCGCGCGTTGCGTCCGCGCGCAAGGCGTATGACACGGCCTCGGACGCGCTGACAAAGCGGCGGCTGGCGGCGGCCAAGCGGCTCGACGTGGCGGTGGCGGGCGAACTGGCACCGTTGAAGCTCGACGCGGCGCGGTTCCAGACCGTGGTCGCGCCGCTTGGCGAAGAGGGCTGGTCGGCGGCGGGCAAGGATCGGGTCGAGTTCGAGATCTCGACCAATCCGGGCGCACCGTTCGCGGCGCTGACCAAGATCGCATCGGGTGGCGAATTGTCGCGCTTCATCCTCGCGCTGAAGGTGGCGCTGGCGGAAGAGGGCGGCGCGTCGACGATGGTGTTCGACGAGATCGACCGCGGCGTCGGTGGTGCGGTGGCCAGCGCGATCGGCGAACGCTTGGCGCGGCTCGCGCAGAGCACGCAGCTGCTGGTGGTGACGCACAGCCCGCAGGTTGCAGCACGCGGCGCCAAGCACCTGCTGATCGCGAAAAGTAGCGACGGCACGGTCACGCGAACGGGTGTACGCGCCTTATCCGAGGACGAACGGCGCGAGGAAATCGCCCGGATGCTGTCCGGCGCGCAGATCACCGACGAGGCGCGCGCGCAGGCGGAGCGGTTGCTCGAGCGGGCCTGAGGTTTCGGGCCCTAGACTGCCGGCTGCGTATCCACTTCGAGCGACCCATTGGCCGAGATCTTACGGCGAATCTCTCGACCGACGTTTGGAATTAGGGCGTCGCTTGCCGCGGATGCCCCAGATGAATCTTCAACACCGGTACGACGATGTAGTCACCACCCACCTTGCGGATGCCGTGCAGCGCGCGGCTGCCGAAGCCGCCGTCTTCGCGGATCGCGGCGCGGATGGGCGTCTGCTCGGTGTGGATCATGTCGTCGAGTCCCGCCGCGCTGGCGTCCGAGCGCGGCCATAGCGTCTGCTGGACGCGATCGTCGGCCGACGAATCATCGTTCCAGTCATAGCCGATCGCCGGGGTAGGCTTTGGCGAGACATGGGTTTGCTGCGCCATGGCGGGGGTGGCGAGACACAGCGCCGACAAAACAACGGACGCCGTTTTCACCACACGTATCTCTCCTTCCACCCCGGCGGAGGCCGGGCCCAGCTGGGAAACAGTATTTGGCGAATGCTACGAACCGTTACAACGACCTTGCCTACTGGGCCCCGGGCCTCCGCCGGGGTGGCAGCCCCCAAGCAGCCCGCCCCTTACCTCAATCGCGATAGCTCGGATCGATCCGATCGAGTTTCCGCAGCAACGCCGGCCACGCCAGCCCGTCCGCCAGCATCCGCATCCCCGGACCGCTCGACTGGCCCTCGACCCTCTCCGCCACGCCCTGGTTCGGGGTGTTGAGATTCTCACGGCCCGCACTCAGCATCAGCACCTGCGCCTCGCAAGCGCGCTCGAGGAAATACATGCGGAGGAAAGCCTGCGGGATCGACTCGCCGACCGTCAGCGTACCGTGGTTGCGCAGGATCATGCTGTGCTTGGTGCCGAGATCCTCGACCAGCCGCTCGCGCTCCTCGAGCTCGGTCGCGATACCTTCGAAGTCGTGATACGCCACGTCGTGCCCGGCGATCATCGCGGTCTGCGTGTGCGGGAGCAGCCCCTCCGCCATCGCCGACACCGCCTGGCCATGCGGCGTATGCAGATGCAGCACCGCGACAGCATCGTCGCGCGCGGCATGGACCGCCGAATGGATCACGAACCCCGCACGGTTGACCGGCGCGGGCGTATCCATGACCTTGTCGCCGTTCACGTCGATCTTGACGAGCGACGACGCGGTGATCTCCTCGAACATGTGCGTATAGGGGTTGATCAGGAAATGATGCTCGGGGCCCGGCACGCGCGCGGACAGATGCGTGAAGATCAGATCGTCCCAGCCATAATGCGCCACCAGACGGTATGCGGCGGCAAGATCGACGCGCAGCGCCCATTCCTCGGGCGAAACGAGATCGCGTATCGTCGGTTCGGTCCTGAGTGCGGTCGCCATCATCCATCTCCTGTTTTTATGGGCTTAGCATAGCATGGCGCAGGCCCCTGAAATGTCACCAGATTGACAATCCCGGCGATCGGCCGACACTTCTGCGATGTCGTCGATCGATCACGCGCAGCTCGAATCGGACTCCTGGTTCGGTGCGGTGCCGGCCGAGCGGCGCGCGCTGTTGCTGGCGCAGGCGAGCGTACGATCTGTCGCGGCGGGGACGCGGTTGTACGGCGTCGACGATCCGCCCGATGGGCTGTGGGCGGTGCTCGACGGGCAGGTCCGGCTGATCGGCTATCCCGCGGTCGGCGCCGAACTCGTCGTGCTGATGATGGGACCGGGCACGTGGTTCGGTGAGCTATCGACGCTCGACGCGGGGCCGAGGCCGCATGATGCGGTCGCGTTCGGGCCGGCGCGCGTGCTGCATATCGGGATCGACGCGTTCCGGCGGCTGGCGGGCGCCACGCCCGAACTGTGGTGGGACATCGCGCTGCTGGCGTGTGCGCACCAGCGTGCGTCGCTGGCGTTCATGATGAATACGCTGGCGCAGCCGATCCCGGTGCGGCTGGCTAGGACGCTGGGGGCCTCGCGCGCGCCGCGGGCGGGAGCAGCATCGAACTTCGCCAGGAGGATATCGCCACGATGATCGGCGTGTCGCGGCAGACGCTCAACAAAGCGCTGAAGGCGATGGAACGCGAAGAGGTGATTGCTGTCGAATATGCGCGGATCAGGGTCGTGGATGCGGAAGGGTTGCGTCGGTTGGGTGCGGGGTGAGTCGTCGCGCCTCATGAATAGCACCACCCCGGCGGAGGCCGGGGCCCAATTGGGGGACGGTGATAACGATGCGCATCGCTCCGTTACTGCGGCCTTTCCACTTGGGCCCCGGCCTTCGCCGGGGTGGAGTGAGGCTCTGCGGTCTCCGATCCTCCCCCGCCAGGGGAGGTGGCTGGCCCTTGCCAGACGGAAGGGGGAGGCACGAGCAACCAGCGTTTTCGGTCCTCCCCCTCCGGCACCTTCGGTGCCCCCCCTTGCGGGGGAGGATCGTTGGCTCCCGTTACAGAACCCCGCTGCCACCCGTGGCCGCAAACGCGCTGCCACTCGTAAAGCTCGTCCCCGTCTCCGCCAGCGTCACGAACAGCGACGCCAGCTCCGCCGGCTGACCCGCGCGACCCAGCGGCGTGTCCTGCCCGAACTCGCCCATCTTGCCCGGCAGCTGTCCACCCGCGACCTGGAGCGGCGTCCAGACCGGACCCGGCGCGATCATGTTGACGCGGATGCCCTTCTTGCCGAGCTGCTTGGCGAGCCCCTTGGTGAAGATCAGGATCGCGCCCTTGGTGGTTGCATAGTCGAGCAGTTCCTCGCCCGGATCGACCGAATTGACCGACCCCGTATTGATGATCGACGCGCCCGGCTCCATCAGCGGGATCGCCGCCTTGCAGAGGTGAAACATCGCATAGACGTTGGTCTTCATCGTCCGATCGAACTGTTCGAAGCTGATCTCCGCGATCGACGCTTTCGACTGCTGGTAGGCGGCGTTGTTGACCAGGATATCGAGCCCGCCGAGTTCACGCGCGGCGCGTGCGATCAGGTCGGTGCAGAATTTCGCATCGGTCAGGTCGCCGGGGATCAAGACGACCTTCCGCCCCTCGGCACGGAGTAGCTTGGCCACATCCTGCGCATCGGGCTCCTCGGTCGGGTAGTAGTTGATCGCGACATCGGCACCTTCGCGCGAGAACGCGATCACCGCCGCGCGGCCGATCCCGGAGTCGCCGCCGGTGACCAGTGCTTTACGCCCTGCCAGACGCCCCGAGCCACGATAGCTAGCCTCGCCGCAGTCGGGGACCGGGCGCATGTCGCGCTGGAGCGCGGGCCATTTCTGGCGCTGTTCGGGGAAGGGCGTGGAAACGAAGCGGGTCTGCGGATCGGCGAGTGGCGCCTGCCCCGCCCGCTGCCCTTGCGCGAAAGCAGGCGCGGCGGCAGCGGCGAGGCCGGTGACGGCGGCGCCCTTGAACAGGTCTCGGCGGCTGGTGTCTGTCATGATTGCGCTTCCCGGAAAAATTACCTTGCGATGTCAGCGTTTAAGTCACGCGAATGTTCACGCCATGTTGATCCAGGTCTTGTCGAAAGACGCCCCCTCCCCTAACCCGGCACGATGACCGACCTTCCCGCGACCGAGACCGAAGCCGCCGCCGAGTTGGAGACGCTCGCCGCGCAGATCGCGTATCATAACGCCCGCTATCATACCGACGACGCGCCCGAGATCAGCGACGCCGAGTATGACGCGCTGGTGCGGCGCAATGCGGCGATCGAAGCGGCGTTTCCGGGCGCGGTGCGGAGCGACTCGCCGAGCCGGACTGTTGGCGCCGCCCCCGCGGGGCATCTGGCGAAGGTCGCGCATGCCAAGGCGATGATGAGCCTCGACAACGCGTTCGCCGACGAGGAGGTCGAGGAGTTCGTCGCGCGCGTGCGCCGGTTCCTGAAGCTGGCGGACGACGGGCCGGTGGCGCTCACCGCGGAGCCGAAGATCGACGGGCTGTCGTGTTCGCTGCGGTATGAAGACGGGCGACTGGTTCAGGCGCTGACGCGAGGTGACGGGCAGGTCGGCGAGGACGTCACGGCTAACGTGCGGACCATCAACGACATTCCGCAAACCTTACAGGGTGAAGCCCCCGCGATCTTCGAGGTTCGCGGCGAGGTGTATATGGCGAAGGACGATTTCGCCGCGCTCAACGCGCGCCTGCTCGCCGAGGCGGAGGAGAGCGGCAAAGACGCACGGCAGTTCGCCAACCCGCGCAACGCCGCTGCGGGATCGCTGCGCCAGAAGGACGCGAGCGTGACCGCGAGCCGGACGCTCCGGTTCCTCGCGCACGGCTGGGGCGAGGCCAGCGTCGTGCCGGGTGATACCCAGGCCGAGGTCGTCGACACGCTACGCGGCTGGGGCTTCCCGATCGCCCAGGGGTTCGCACAGGTCGAGGGAACGGCGGCGGCGCTCGACGTCTACCGGAAAATCGAAGCCGAGCGCGCCGACCTGCCGTTCGACATCGACGGCGTGGTCTACAAGGTCGACCGGCTCGACTGGCAGGCACGGCTGGGGCAGGTCGCCAAAGCCCCCGCTGGGCGATCGCGCACAAATTTCCCGCCGAACGTGCGCAGACATTGCTCGAGCGGATCGACATCCAGGTCGGCCGCACCGGCGCGATGACCCCCGTTGCGCGCCTCTCTCCCGTGACGGTCGGCGGCGTCGTCGTAACCAACGCGACCCTCCACAATGCCGACGAGATCGAGCGACTGGGCGTTCGGCCGGGCGACCGCGTGCTCGTCCAGCGGGCCGGCGACGTCATCCCGCAGATCGTCGAAAATTTGACGCCCGATGCCGAGCGCGAGGCGTACGTCTTCCCCCACATTTGCCCCGAGTGCGGGTCGGCCGCCGAGCGCGAGGAGGGCGAGGTCGTCTATCGCTGCACCGGCGGGCTGATCTGCCCCGCACAGCGCGTCGAGCGGCTTATCCACTTCGCCTCGCGCCATGCCTTCGACATCGGCGGGCTCGGCCAGACGCTGATCGAGGCGTTCTTCCGCGACGGCCTGATCGAATCGCCCGCCGACATCTTCCGCCTGACCGAGGAACAGCTAGCGGCGAGGAAGAAAGACGGGCGCGTGTGGGCGGCCAAAGTCATCGCCGCGATCGAGACGAAGCGGACGATCCCGCTCGACCGGTTCCTGTTCTCGCTCGGCATCCGTCACGTCGGCGAGATTACCGCGCGTGACCTCGCACGACGCTATGTGTCGGCGAAGGCGCTCGGCGCGGTGCTGCGTCACGCGGTATTCCTGCGCAGCCAGATCGAGCCGGTGATCGGCGAACCCGAGCGGAAGTTCGTGCTCCGCCGCGACAAGCTGCTGGTCGGCGCGATCGAAACCGCCGGCATCGGCCCGGAGGTTGCAAGCGCGCTGGTCGGATTCTGCGCCGAACCGCATAACCGCCACGTGGTGTTCGACCTGTTGCGCGAAGTGAAGCCCGCAGACGTCGTCCACGAAACGCGCGAGTCACCGGTCACCGGCCAGATCCTGGTCTTCACCGGCAGCCTGGAGACGCTCAGCCGCGACGAGGCCAAGGCACAGGCGGAAGCGCTCGGCGCGCGAGTCGCGGCGTCGGTATCGAGCAAGACGGGTCTCGTGATCGCGGGTCCGGGTGCGGGCTCCAAGCTGAAAAAGGCCACCGACCTCGGCATCCGCGTCATCACAGAAGCCGAATGGGCGGAGATCGTCGCCGCCAGCTAAGGCGCGCGACACGGCTGGTCGGCGGTTCCATCCCGGCCGAAACGGTTCCACTGCGTGGCTTTTTGCAACGCGGTATGACCGAGTGTGTCCATGACACTTCCCGACTCGCCAATGTCACATATCCGAAATATTCGAAGTGCAGGGCCGGATTAACACGACATGAAGTCGCGAAATTCGGAGCCGCGGGCTCTCAAAGGGGTAATTACTGATGCGGAACAACCTTTTCCTGGGTGTGGCAGTCGTTGCGCTCGTCGCACCTGCCGCCGCCATGGCGCAGGACACGACGGCGACGATCCGCGGTTCGGTCCAGTCTGCCGGCGTACCCGTCAACGGCGCCACGGTGGTCATCACCAACGTCCCGTCAGGCACGCGCTCGACCGCGACGACCGATGCGAGCGGGACGTTCATCGTCACCGGCCTGCGCGCCGGCGGCCCGTTCACCGTCGACATCGCGTCGGCGCAGGGCAGCACCAGCGTCACCGACATCTTCACCGTCATCGGCCAGCCGTTCGATTTGCCGATCGAACTGGCCGCAGGGGGCACCGCATCCAGTGACGAGATCGTCGTCACCGCATCGTCGATCCGCGGCGCCGGCACGTCGTCGGATGGCCCGCAGACCGTGCTCAGTGCACGCGACATCAGCAAGGTCGCCTCGGTCAACCGCGACATCCGCGACATCCAGCGTCGCGATCCGTTCGCCACGCTCGATCTGTCGAACAATCGCGCCGTGTCGTTCGCCGGTAGCAACCCACGCTTCAACCGCTTCTCGATCAACGGCGTGTCGGTCAGCGACAATTTTGGCCTGAACCCCGATGCCAGCCCTACCGCGCGCGGTCCGATTCCCTTCGACGCCATCGCGCAGGTGTCGGTCTCGATCGCGCCGTATGATTTCCGCCAGGGCAATTTCCAGGGCGGCGCAATCGACGCGACGCTTGCGTCCGGCACCAACGACTTCCACGGCACCGGCTTCTACTCGCAGAACACCGACGGCCTGTACGGCAAAAAGATCGGCTCGTTCACGCGCCCCGACACGAACTTCAAGTCGGAAACCTATGGCGCGACGTTGTCGGGCCCGATCATCAAGGACAAGCTGTTCTTCATGGTCTCGGCCGAGCGCAACACCGAAGCCCGCCCGCTGACGATCGCATCGCCGTCGCAGGTGCCGTTCGGCACGGGTAACTTCCTGACGACCGCCCAGGTCGACAACGTCGCCGCCATCGCTCAGTCGGTCTATGGCTATGACGCGGGCGAGATCCTCTCGATCGCGCAGCAGAAGGACGAGAAGATCGTCGGCAAGCTCGACTGGAACATCACCGATGGCCAGAAGCTCGCATTGTCCTACGTGAACGCGTTCGACTCGTTCGTCGTCAGCGGCAGCAACTCGCAGTCGGCCGCGTCGCCGGGCTTCTCGCTCGACTCCAACGGCTACAAGCTGGGCGAACTGCTCCGCGCCGGCATCGCACAGCTGAACTCCGATTGGTCCGACACGTTCTCGACCGAAGTCCGCGGCACGTATAAGAAGTACACCCGCACCCGCGATCCGCTGCGCGGCAACGATTTCGCCCAGTTCCGCGTCTGCCTCGATCCGACCTCGGTCGGCACCGGCGGCCAGGCTCAGTCGTGCAGCACCGGCACCCCGGTCATCGCATTCGGGCCGGACGCTTCCAGCCAGTCGAACACCTTCGCCACGGAAACGTTCGGCGGATCGGCGTTGGCCAATGTCACGGTCGGCGACCACAGCATTCGCCTGCTCGGCGAATTCTCGCGCGTGACGATCAAGAACCTGTTCCTTCAGAATTCCGCCGGCTCGTATTATTTCGACTCGCTTGCCGATTTCCAGGCGCGGCGCGCTAACCAGGTGACCTACCAGGACGCCGTCTCGCTCAACACGGACGATGCAGCGGCAGACTTCGGGTATCAGCAATATACCTTCGGCGCACAGGACAGCTGGCGCGTCAGCGATACGCTGAACCTGACCTACGGCGCACGCTACGACCTGTACGACATGCAGAGCCGCATCCCGTACAACGCCAACTTCCAGAACCGCGTCGGTTTTGCGAACACCAAGAACTTCAAGGGTCTGGGCGCGTTCCAGCCGCGCATCAGCTTCGACTTCAAGCCGCCGGTCGCGCGCCTGAAGCTGCGCGGCGGTGCCGGCATCTTCGCTGGCGGCGCACCCGACGTGTACCTGTCGAACAGCTTCTCGAACACCGGCGTGGTCACCAACTCGGTGACCGTCAACCGGATTACCAGCGGCGCGTCGGCCTATAACCAGCCGGTCGCCGTCGGCGATGCCGCGCTCAACAACGTCAATGGTGCCGCCATTCCGGCGGCACTCGCAAACTATCTGTCGACCAACACGGGCTCGCTCAGCACCGCGCCGGTCAATGCGATCGATCCGAGCTTCGACATCCCGTCGACGTTGAAGGCGACCTTCTCCGCCGATTATGACCTGTTCGGCATCGAGTTCGGCGCCGACTATATCTATTCCAAGGTCATCCAGCAGGTTCAGTTCAGCGACGCCCGCTCGGTGGTGATCGGGCGCCTGCCCGATGGCCGCCCACGCTATGCCGCACGGACCAACGCCGGCGGCATCAGTGTTACCGATCCGAACACGGATATCGTGCTGGGGAACACCAACCGCGGCCGCGGTCATGTGTGGGATGTCCGTGCCTCCAAGACGTTCGACTGGGGTCTGTCGCTCGGCGGCAGCTACACGTGGCAGGACGTGAAGGATGCAACGCCGGCCACGTCGTCGACCGCACTGTCCAACTATGGCAACGCGGCGATGGTCGATCCGAACTTCGCGGCGTATGGCCGGTCGAACGACGAAACACGGTGGGCATTCAAGTACAACATCGGCTTCGATCATGCGTTCTTCGGCGACTATCGTACCGCGATCCAGCTGTTCGGCGAGACGCGCGCAGGCCGTAACTACAGCTTCACGATGATCGACCAGAGTGGCGGTACCAGCAACCGCAGCCCGGTGTTCGGCACGCTGTCGAACAACGGTCGCTACCTGCTGTACGTGCCGACCGGCGCAAACGATCCGCTCGTCAGCTACGACACGCCGGGAACGCAGACTGCGCTCGATAACCTGATCAACAAAACCGAGCTGAAGGACTATCGCGGCAAGATCGCAGGCCGCAACATCGCCCGCAGCCGTGCCTTCACGCGTATCGATCTCCATCTCGAACAGCAGGTTCCGACCTTCATCGGCGGATCGCGCGTGACGATCTTCGGCGATATCGAGAACCTTCCGAACCTGCTCAACAGCAAGTGGGGCGGTCTGCGTCAGCTCGCCTTCCCGTCGACCGCGTCGGTCGTTCAGGTTCAGTGCCTTGCTGTCGCAACCGCGACCGGCGCTCCGGGCGTCGTCAACACTGCCGCAAACCAGACGTGCACGCAGTATCGCTACTCGTCGTTCATTGAGCCGGCGACGGCTCGCGCGCCGGTATTCAACGGTTCGCTGTACCTGATCCGTATCGGCGCACGCTTTACCTTCTAAGCTACGCTTGACGTAATCGGTCGAACCGGGCCGCCGTTCCTCTAGGGGAGCGGCGGCCCTTTTCGTTACAGCATCACTAAAGATACGCGGCTCACGGGTTTTGCGTGTCCGTTGCGCCGCGTGTAAGACCGCGGGCCAATGGCTATTTCCTCCGCCCCGTCCCCCGGCCAAACCCGGCGGCTGCCCTTCACCGCGCGACCGTTCTTCGAGAACAAGGCGCGCGCGTTCTGGATCCTCCAGGCGGTTGGCTGGAGCGGGTATCTGTTGCTGCGCGGGGTGGTGTCGATCTCGAACGGGCTGTCGCTCGACGGCGTGATCCCGGTGATCGTCGAGGCGATCGTCGGATACTGCATCACGCTGCTGCTCTCGACGATGTACGGCCAGTACCGCCGGATGAACCGGCTGGTTGGCATCTTCCTGACGATCGCGACGCTGGCGGCGGCGACGTTCCTGTATGCGGTGCTCGACGCGTTCACCTTCTCGTTCATCGCGACCGCGACGCCGGGGGTGACCCTCACGCGGCTGCTCGGGTCGGTGTATGTCACCTTCACGGTGCTGTTCGGGTGGTCGGCACTGTATTTCGGGATCAACTTCTACCTGATCGTCGAGCAGCAGATCGACCAGATGGAGCATCTCGAGAACCAGGCGTCGTCGGCGCAGCTGGCGATGCTGCGCTATCAGCTGAACCCACACTTCCTGTTCAACACGCTGAACTCGATCTCGACGCTGGTACTGCTCAAGCAGACCGAGCGGGCGAATGCGATGCTGTCGCGGCTGTCGTCGTTCCTGCGCTATACGCTGGCGAACGAGCCGACCGCGCACGTCACCGTCGCGCAGGAGGTGGACCAGCTGAAGCTGTATCTGGAGATCGAGAAGATGCGCTTCGAGGATCGGATGCGGCCGAAGTTCGACATCGATCCGCGCGCCGAACGCGCCCGGCTGCCGTCGCTACTGCTGCAACCGCTGGTCGAAAACGCGATCAAATACGCCGTCACGCCGCAGGAGGAAGGCGCCGAAATCTGCGTCGAAGTGCGGCTCGCCGGGGAACGCGTGCAGATCGCCGTATCCGATACCGGTCCGGGCTTGATCGAGGGCCGGATCGGTTCAAGCCAATCCACAGGCGTGGGGCTCGCTAATATTAGAGACAGGTTGGCTCAGGCATATGGGCCCGACCACCGTTTCGAAACCCGCTCCACGCCCGCTGGCGGCTTCTCGGTCGAGATCGAGATTCCGTATCAGCTTGAAGACGTGAACAGAGAGGCCGCATGACCATCCGTACCATTCTCGTCGACGACGAGCCGCTGGCGATCCAGGGGCTGGAACTCCGACTCCAGGCCCATGAAGACGTCGAGATCATCGAAAAATGCTCGAACGGCCGTGAGGCGATTCGCGCGATCAAGACGCACAAGCCCGATCTGGTCTTCCTCGACATCCAGATGCCGGGGTTCGACGGGTTCTCCGTCGTGCAGGGCCTGATGGAGGTCGAGCCGCCTTTGTTCGTGTTCGTAACCGCCTATTCGGACCACGCCTTGCGGGCGTTCGAGGCGCAGGCGGTCGATTATCTGATGAAGCCGGTTGAGGAATCGCGGCTGGCCGATACGATCGAGCGGGTTCGGCAGCGTCTGTCCGAGAAGCGCGGCGTCGAGGAAGTCGATCGGTTGCGCGAAGTGCTCGCCGATGTTGCGCCGGATGCGGCGGCGGATATGCCGGACGGCGATGCCGTGTCGGCGAACCGGTTCGAGAAGCTTATCAACATCAAGGATCGTGGGCAGATCTTCCGCGTCGATGTCGATACGATCGAGCGGATCGATGCCGCGGGCGATTATATGTGCATCTATACCGGCGATAATACGCTGATCCTGCGCGAGACTATGAAGGATCTGGAGAAGCGGCTCGATCCGCGCAGGTTCCAGCGGGTGCATCGGTCGACGATCGTGAACCTGGATCTGGTGAAGCAGGTCAAGCCGCATACGAACGGGGAATGCTTCCTGGTGCTGAATTCGGGGGCGAGCGTGAAGGTTTCTCGGTCGTATCGTGATGTGGTGGCGCGCTTCGTTCACTGAGATAGTCCCCGTCATCCCAGCGAAAGCTGGGATCTCCTGGTAACCGGCTCCGTCCTTGCCGATCGAGGTCCCGACTTTCGTCGGGATGACGGGGGTGCGCTCCCTTAGCGAGCGCTTTCCCCGTTTCCCGCTCCCATTAACCAGTCCCTAAACCCCGCGGCCTAGAGCGGGTGAATGAAGAAGTCGGGTTACGGCCTTTACCGCCACGCGCTGATCAGCCTGCCCGCTTTGGTGATGGCGACGTCGTGCGTGCCGGCGGATCGGCCGGCGGCGATCGCCCGGGTCCAGCCGGAGCGGAACTCGCGCGCCTTGCTGAGCCGGATGGCGTTGCATGTGCCCGACGACATTTCGGCGAAGATCGCGATGGCCGCACCAGATGCGCCGTTTGCCGCTGCGGCGCCTTTCGTTGCCCCACCGTTTCTGACTTCGAACTCGGTCGACGATGCGAGCCGCGCCGCGGACTGCCTGACTGCGGCGGTATATTACGAGGCGCGGTCGCAGTCGGAGGATGGGCAGCGGGCGGTGGCGCAGGTGGTGTTGAACCGCGTTCGCGACCGGGCCTTTCCGAACAGTGTTTGCGGGGTCGTGTATCAGGGGGCGGAACGGCGGACGGGGTGCCAGTTCAGCTTTACCTGCGATGGCTCGATGAACCGGGCGCGCGAACCGGAGGCGTGGGATCGGGCACGTGCGGTTGCGAGCGCGGCGCTTGGCGGGAGCGTGTATGCGCCGGTCGGGGCGGCGACGTCGTTTCATACGACGAGCATTCTGCCGTGGTGGGCATCGAGCCTTTCGCGGATCACGACGGTTGGGGCGCATGTGTTCTATCGCTGGCAGGGGGCGCTGGAACGGGCGCTGACGTTTCGGCAGGCTTATGCTGGGGTGGAGCCTGGGGTTCGGGGTGTTGGTTTAGCGAGCGGTGGTGGCGTGGCGGCGGTTGCGGCGCAGGTTGCTGGTGTTTCGGTGCATTATGATAACCGGGACGACGTTGCGGACTCGGGTGCGGATCCGGCCGATGCGCCGCACGGGGTGACGGTGCACCGGGGGTGTTGCGTTCTGGCTCGACGATGACGGGTGCGGCGACTCTGCCTACGCGGTTGGTTTCCGGGGTGCGGATTCATGTTGGTGGGCGGGCGGCTGCGATGATCGGCAGTGGTAATGCCGACGACGCGGTAGTGTCGGACGAAACCTGATAGCTTCAAGGGCACCACCCCGGCGAAGGCCGGGGCCCAGTTGGGGGACGATATTAACTGCGAACCGCACTTCGCTACGACCACCCTTCCTACTGGGCCCCGGCCTTCGCCGGGGTGATAGTAATGCGGGATAGTTGTCGTGGTGGGGCTGCCCTTTTTGTTCCCCCGCGGAGGCGGGGGTCCAGGATCGCGGGCGGTGGCGTTTGTGATCCTGGGCCCCCGCCTTCGCGGAAGAACTAGCCCCGCTCGATCAGAGGCGTCGGCTCCCGGAACGCCCAAACCCCGACCCTCGCAAAACCATGCTGCATCTGCTAACGGCACGCGCATGCTGAACCTGAACAATATCACGGTGCGCCTGGGCGGACGCGTTATCCTCGATGGCGCCACCGCTGCGTTGCCGCCGGGCTCGCGCGTCGGGCTGATCGGGCGCAACGGCGCGGGCAAGTCGACGATGGTGCGCGTGATCGCAGGGCAGTTGGAGCCCGACGATGGCTCGGCCGACATGCCGAAGGGCGCCCGCATAGGCTACCTCGCGCAGGAAGCGCCGCACGGCGTGAAGACCCCGTTCGAGACCGTGCTCGAAGCCGATCTGGAGCGCGCCGCGCTGATGATCGAGAGCGAGACGAGCGAGGATCCCGACCGGCTCGGCGACGTGTACGAGCGGCTGATCGCGATCGACGCCTACACCGCGCCCGCACGCGCCGCACAGATCCTGCTCGGCCTCGGCTTCGACGAGGACATGCAGGCGCGGACGCTCGACAGCTTCTCGGGTGGCTGGAAGATGCGCGTGGCGCTCGCCGCTCTGCTGTTCTCGCAGCCGGACCTGCTGCTGCTCGACGAGCCTTCGAACCATCTCGATCTGGAAGCGGTGATGTGGCTGGAGGACTTCCTCAAGGGCTACAAGGCGACGATCGTGGTGGTCAGCCACGAGCGCGATTTCCTCAACAACGTGGTCGATCACATCCTGCATCTGCAGGGCGGCAAGATCACGCTGTATCCGGGCGGCTACGACGCGTTCGAGCGGCAGCGTGCCGAGCGCCTCGCGCAGATCGAGGCGGCGCGTGCCAACCAAGCGGTGCAGCGCGAGAAGCTGCAGGAATATATCGCCAAGAATTCGGCCCGCGCTTCCACGGCCAAGCAAGCTCAGTCGCGGCAGAAGATGCTGTCGAAGATGCAGCCGATCGCCGAGAGCTATAACGATCCGACGCTGTCATTCGGCTTCCCCAATCCGACCGAACTGCGGCCGCCGTTGATCACGCTCGACATGGCGACGGTGGGCTATGCCGACGTGCCTATCCTGAAGCGGCTCAACATGCGGCTCGATCCCGACGACCGGGTCGCGCTGCTCGGGCGCAACGGCAACGGCAAGACCACGCTCGCGCGCCTGCTGGCGGCGCAGCTGACGCCGATGGACGGCGAGATGTCGTCGTCGGGCAAGATGAAGGTCGGGTATTTCACGCAGTATCAGGTCGAGGAACTCGATCCGACCGACTCGCCGATCGAGCATATGTCGCATCTGATGAAGGGCGCGACTCCGGCGGCCGTACGGGCCCAGTTGGGACGGTTCGGATTTTCGGGCGACAAGGCGACGACGCGGGTCGGCAAGTTGTCGGGCGGCGAACGTGCGCGTCTGGCGCTGGCGCTGATCACGCGCGATGCGCCGCATCTGCTGATCCTCGATGAGCCTACCAACCATCTGGACGTCGATGCGCGCGAGGCCCTCGTGCAGGCGCTCAACGCCTACACCGGCGCCGTAGTGCTGGTCAGCCATGATCGGCACATGCTGGAGCTGACCGCGGACCGGCTGGTGCTGGTCGATGACGGGACGGCGAAGGAATTCGACGGCAGCCTCGACGATTACATCGCGTTCGTCCTGAAGGGCGATGGCGGCAAGGGCGATGCGGCGTCGAAGGCGGACAAGAAGGCCGGCAAGAAGGCTGCGGCCGAGGCGAAGAGTAATGACGCCGCTCTGCGGAAAGCTCTGCGCGAGATCGAGGAGCAGACCGCGAAGTTTACCAAGGAGCGGAATGCTCTGGACCGCGCGATGGTCGATCCGGCGAACGCGGAGCCGCGGTTCTCGCGCATGTCGATGGGGGATCTGAGCAAGCGTCGCGCCGAGGTGCATGCGAAGCTCGAGGCTAGCGAGGCGAAGTGGCTCGAGGCTAGCGAGGCGCTGGAGGGCGTGGAGGCTTAAGGCCCCCCGCCCCGCGTAACGTCCCTCGCCCATCGCCGTCATCCCAGCGAAAGCTGGGATCTCCCCATTCGGGTCGCACCATCCGCCAAGCGGGATACCCCAGCTTTCGCTGGGGTGACGAGATTTGTGATGAGGCAGCCGTATTCCAGCGCGCCAGTAACTCAGCGACGGTCCGCGCTTCTATGTTTCCCCGCGAAGGCGGGAGCCCAGTCTGGGTCCCCGCCTTCGCGGGGAAACATTATTCTCTCAGCTCAGAGAATAGGCTCCGCGCTCTTCAGGCTCAGCCCTCGTCGGTGTCCGCGCCTGCTGCCGGCCGCTCGAACCAGGCCTCCACCGGACCGACCAGCTTCAACGTCAGCGGGTTGCCGTTGCGGTCGACCTTCTTGCCGAGTGCGACTCGGATCCAGCCTTCCGAGATGCAGTATTCCTCGACGTCGTGGCGGACCTTGTCCTTGAAGCGGATGCCGATGCCGCGTTCGAGCAGGTCCTGCTGGAAGAACGGGCTGCGCTGGTTGATCGAAAGGCGATCGGGGGGCGTGTCGCCGGTTGCGGCCGGGGTGGCGGCGGCTTCGGTCTCGGGCGTGTTGGGCGTATCGGTCATGGTCGCGCGTCTAGCGGCAAGCACTGGCTTCACGCCACAAAAAGGCACCTGACGGAAAAGCGGCGCCGGGATTGCTCCCGACGCCGCCTGTCGATCTTGTGAGCGGATCAGTTGCAGACGCGCACCGAAACGCGGTCGCCATAATAGGGATCGACCCGCCATTCGTTCCAGCACCGCGGCGCATAATAGGTCGCCACCGGTGCCTCGTAATAGACCCGCGGGGGCGGCGGGGGCGCGTCGTAATAGCCGCGATCATAATAGCGCGGCCGGTTGCTGCTGGCGATCGCTGCACCGACGCCGAGGCCGAGGATACCGCCCAGCACTGCTGCGCCCGCGACATTGCCGCCGCCACGATGGTGATAGCCGCCCCAGCCGCCGCCGTAGCCACGGCCATACCCACCCCAGCGCTGCGCATCGGCCGGCGCGGCGGCAGTGAGTGCCGTAGCCGCCAAAGCGACGCCCAAACCTGCCTTCTTGAAAAACCCGTTCATCTTCCGAACTCCGTTACTGGTTACGCCCGGTCCGCTTGGGACAAACGCATAAGTGTCCGACCGTGTTTCAGGATTTAGGCGATTCGGTCTGAACTGGTTCGGAACGGCTTGTTAACCCACGGTATAGCTGGAGTCCCGGTCGAGGACACAGGAGTCTCGGCCCGGCTGGGTATTGTTCACGAATATCGGATAGGGTGCGGCGATGCACAGGATGATGACGACGCGAGCGATCGCCTTTGCCGTGCTCGGCGGGAGTGCGGTGCTGATCGGTGGGCTGGCGCTGTCCGGGTCGCCGGTGAAGGTGCGGGCGGTCGAGGCGCCAGTGCGCGTGGCTCAGGTCGCTGCGCCGGTTGCGAAAGCGGCGCCGAAGCCGGTTGCGGTCGCTGCCGAGGAACCGGTCGACGCGTATGTCGTGAAGCGGGTGCTGAACGTTCCCGAGCCTTTGCGGCATGGTGCGTATTACTGGGATACGGAGGGCGTGCCCGAGGGGCCGATCGTCATCACTATCGACCTGGTAGCGCAGACCTTGTCGATCTTTCGCAGCGGGTACGAGATCGGGACGGCGGCGGTGATCTACGGCGCGGACGAGAAGCCGACTCCGCTCGGCGTGTTCAAGATCACGCAGAAGGACGCGCATCACGTGTCGAACCTGTACGGGGCGCCGATGCCGTACATGATGCGGCTGACCAATGATGGGGTTTCGATCCATGGCAGCGCGTTGATGGATGGTAAGTACGCTACGCATGGGTGCGTTGGGGTGCCGACTGCGTTTGCGAAGCTGATCTTCGAGCAGGTTAAGCTTGGGGATCGTGTGATCGTTACGAGTGGGGAGATGTTGGCGCGAGGTGGGCGGATTACTGCTGCTTGAGGGGGCGGTTTTGGGTCGTGGTGCGGGGTGATGCCGCGGATCGTCTCCTCCGTCATCCTGACGAAAGTCAGGATCCAGAGCCACGAAGGTGGCCAGCCGTTACTCTGGATCCTGACTTTCGTCAGGATGACGGTAGCGCGCATGATCGCAATCGCGTCGAATGCTGCTTCGTTGCACTGCCTTTCCCCCAACGTCCGTCATCCCCGCGCAAGCGGGGATCCATATCCTCTGACGCCTGCACTCTACTCGCTAGGCTAGCCAGTATGGGTTCCCGCCTCCGCGGGAATGACGGCGTGTGGCTGGGTGATCGGATCGGGCCAAGCAAACGAAAAAAAAGGCCGGAGGTTTCCCCCGGCCCTTCTTCAATTCCTAGCCAGCGCGCCACGGCAAAGCCGCGTCGTCGGACCTCGTTTGAGCGAGGCCGGCCGAGCGCCTGATGCTCAGCCGGCTCCGCCTTTGCTGGCCTCAGGCGCTCTGCTTAGCCCGGCTCGCCCGCTTGCGCTCGTTCGCATCCAGGAAGCGCTTGCGCAGGCGGATCGACTTCGGCGTGACTTCGACCATCTCGTCGTCGTCGATGTACGCGATCGCCTGCTCCAGCGTCGCGCGCTTCGGCGGGGACAGGCGGACCTGGTCGTCCTTGCCGCCCGACGCGCGGAAGTTGGTCAGTGCCTTGGTCTTCATCGGGTTGACCTCGAGGTCGTCCGGCTTGGCGTTCTCGCCGACGATCATGCCCTCATAGAGCGCCTCGCCGTGGCCCACGAACAGGATGCCGCGCTCTTCGAGCGGACCCAGTGCATAGTTGTTCGCCTCGCCCGAACCGTTCGAGATCAACACGCCGTTCTTGCGGCCCTCGATCGCGCCCTTGTGCGGACCGTACTTCTCGAACAACCGGTTCATGATCCCCGTGCCGCGCGTGTCGGACAGGAATTCGCCATGATAGCCGATCATCCCGCGCGACGGCGCCGAGAAGGTGATGCGGGTCTTGCCGCCGGTCGACGGACGCATGTCGGTCAACTCGGCCTTACGCGTGTTCATCTTCTCGACGACGGTACCCGAATGCTCCTCGTCGACGTCGATGATGACGGTCTCGTACGGCTCGGTCTTCTTGCCGTTCTCGTCCTCACCGAACAGCACGCGCGGACGCGAAATGCCGAGCTCGAAACCTTCACGGCGCATCGTCTCGATCAGCACGCCCAGCTGAAGCTCGCCGCGGCCGGCGACTTCGAAGCTGTCCTTGTCGGCCGCCTCGGTCACCTTCACGGCGACGTTCGACTCGGCTTCGCGGAACAGGCGCTCGCGGATCATGCGGCTCGTCACCTTGCTGCCCTCGCGGCCCGCCATCGGCGAATCGTTCACGGCAAAACGCATCGACAGCGTGGGGGGATCGATCGGCTGCGCGTGCAGCGGCTCGGTCACCGTGATGTCGGCGATCGTGTCGGCAACCGTGGCGACCGAGAGACCTGCCAACGAGATGATGTCGCCGGCCTTCGCTTCGTCGACGGGAACGCGCTCGAGACCACGGAACGACATGATCTTCGACGCACGACCGGTCTCGATGATCTTGCCATCGTTATCGAGCGCGTGGATCGCCTGGTTGGTCTTCACGGTACCCGAATTGACGCGACCCGTGAGGACGCGGCCGAGGAACGGATCGCGGTCGAGCAGCGTGACGAGGAAGGTGAACGGCACGCCGGCGACTTCCACGGCGGGCGGCGGCACGTGCTTCACGATCGTCTCGAACATCGGGATCAGCGTGCCTTCGCGCGCGTCCATGTCGGTCGACGCATAGCCATTGCGACCCGATGCGTAGAGCACGGGGAAGTCGAGCTGGTCGTCGTTCGCGTCGAGCGACACGAACAGGTCGAACACTTCGTCGAGCACTTCCTGGATGCGCGCGTCGTTGCGATCGACCTTGTTGACGACGACGATCGGCTTCAGGCCGAGGGCCAGCGCCTTGCCGGTGACGAACTTGGTCTGCGGCATCGCGCCTTCCGACGAATCGACCAGCAGGACGACGCCGTCGACCATCGACAGGATGCGCTCGACCTCGCCGCCGAAATCGGCGTGGCCGGGCGTGTCGACGATGTTGATGCGGATGCTCTCGGACTCGCCGGGAGGGGTCCAGTCGACCGAGGTCGGCTTGGCGAGAATGGTGATGCCACGCTCTTTTTCGAGGTCGTTCGAATCCATTGCGCGCTCTTCGACGCGCTGGTTGTCGCGGAAGGTGCCGGACTGGCGGAAGAGCTGGTCGACCAGCGTCGTCTTGCCGTGATCGACGTGCGCAATGATCGCCACGTTGCGGAGGCTCATGAATGTATTCTCTTGATCGAGGAACGGGGTTGGCGCGCGCCATAGCGTAATTGTTGCGCCGCGGGAAGAGTGGGCGGCGTTTGGGGGCTTTCCACCCCTTCCGTCATCCTGACGAAAGTCAGGACCCAGGGTAACAAAAGCTGCCTTCCGCGGCTCTGGGTCCTGACTTTCGTCAGGATGACGGAGCGCGCGGGATCAACGGCGCTTGTATGTTCCGGCAGCGAGAATAGCACGGGGATCGCGGACCGCCAGCATTGCCCTCAGCGCGGCGCGTTTGTCGGGCGCGGCGGCATAGTAACGCTGCCAGATCCGCAGCCCCATCCAATAGCCGAGTTCGGGCGGCCAGCCGGCTGGCGGCGTGGAGTAGTTGCCGATCCAGCGCGCGTACGCCTTGGCTTCGGGCGAGCCTTCCTCGGGGTCGTCCTGGTCGGTGAGCTTGCGGGTGAGTGCGATGTCGGCGTGCATCTGGCGCCAGAGTTCGGCCTCGCGCGGGGTGCCCCAGGCGGCGCGGGCGGCGTCGGGCTCCTCGCCGGTGACCAGCTGCGCGATGAAGTCGGCGGCGCCCTCGACCAGGATCGCGGTGAGCAGCGGGTCGCGGGCGAGCGTCATGCCGGCGTCCTGCTGGAAGGAATGCACCGTCTCGTGTGCGAAGAAATGGCGGAGCGTCTGGCGGAGTTTCTCGGGCGTCGGCGACAGGCGGCACAGCACTTCGAGCCCGAGCACCTGCGCGCCTGGCCTGGCGGTGCCGCCGGAGGTGTTCGCGCCGAAGACTATATAGACTTGCGGAAGCTTCACGTCGGAGAGCGCGCCGTGCAGGCCAAGATAGATCGCGCGGAGATCGGCGGTGGCGGCGTTGGCGGCGGGGAGGCAGGTCTTGATCGCCTGCGCGTAGCGGGTGGGGTTGGCGGCGATGGCACGCGCGAGCGTGTCCGCGTCCACGATCCGGCCGGGGGTGAAGACGCCGATCCCGAAGCTGCCCTTGTCGAGATAGTCGCGCTTGAGTTGCGCGGCGGTGGGCTTGCCTTTGGTCTTGGCGAAGAGCGCGGCGAAGCGGTCGGCGTCCTCGGTATGGATCGTGGCGGTGAGCGGGTCGGCTGGCGGGGGGCGATTCGCGGCGGCCGCGGGGAGGAGGGCGAGCGCGAGGATCAGCGGGCGGAGCATGGTGCAGAGTATCGCGTGTTTGTCGGGGCGCCAGAGCGGATATTGCAATCCTCCCCGCCAGGGGGAGGTGTCGCCGAAGGGGACGGAGGGGGAGGACACGGAGCAGAGGTTGGCGCGTGCCTCCCCCTCCGTCAGGCTGACGCCTGCCACCTCCCCCTTGCGGGGGAGGATCGTTAGGTGGCGGCGGCCTGCAACGCTCCACCTTCTATTCTACCCACCCCGGCGGAGGCCGGGGCCCAGTTGGAAAGGCGGCGATAACGACGTGCCGCGATCCGTTAGCAACGTCCCCCAACTGGGCCCCGGCCTTCGCCGGGGTGGCGCTTGAGTTGAAGGATTAATTTTCGGAACATCGAAGGCTTAGAACCCCTCCAGCACGATCTTCCCCTTGGCTGTGTGGCTCTCGATCCGCTCATGCGCCCGCCGCAAATTCGCCGCGTCGATCTTCCCGAAATTCTCCGCGAGCGTCGTCCGGATCGTCCCCCCATCCACCAGCCGCGCGACCTCGTCGAGCAACTTGCCCTGCTCGCCCATGTCCGCGGTCTGGAACAGCGAGCGCGTGTACATCAGTTCCCAGTGCACCGAGATCGACTTCTGCTTGAGCGGCACGATGTCGAGCGTCTTCGGATCGTCGATCAGTGCCAGCCGCCCCTGCGGCGCCAGCAGTTCGCCGATCTCGGCGATGTGTTCGTCGGTATGCGTCGTCGAGAACACGAACCCCGGCGCGCCGAGCCCCAGCGCCTCGACCTGCGCGGCGAGCGGCTTGCGGTGGTCGATCACGTGATGCGCGCCGAGCTCCTCGACCCAGCCACGCGTCTCGTCGCGCGACGCGGTGGCGATCACCGTCAGGTCGGTGAGCTGCCGCGCGAGCTGGATCGTGATCGAGCCGACCCCGCCTGCCCCGCCGATGATCAGGATCGCGTTCGCCGCGCCGGGGACGGGTTTGCGCACGTCGAGCCGGTCGAACAGCGTCTCCCACGCGGTGACCGAGGTCAGCGGCAGCGCCGCCGCCTGCGCCCAGTCGAGCGACGTCGGCTTGTGGCCGACGATACGCTCGTCGACGAGGTGATATTCGGAATTGGTACCCGGCCGGTCGATCGCACCCGCGTAGAAGACCTCGTCGCCGACCGCGAACCCGGTCACGTCCGGGCCGATCGCGACGACGACGCCCGATGCGTCCCAGCCCAGCACCTGCGGCTTGCCGTCCGGATCTTCGCGACGCTGGCGGATCTTGGTGTCGACCGGGTTGACCGACACCGCCTTCACCTCGACCAGCAGGTCGCGGCCAATAGCCTCGGGCTTGGGGAGATCGAGGTCGACGAGCGACTGCGGATCGTCGATCGGGAGCGACTTGGTATAGCCGATGGCGCGCATGCTGGAACTCCTGTGATGTCGCCGACAAGCTGTCCACGCGCCCGCCCGGTTTCAAGGAGAGCTGTTGGCAAGCCCCGGTGTATTATCTATATACGCCACTTGAACGCGGGGCGGGTTGCAGCCACCATGCCCCACCGAACGGAGACACTTGTATGGCGACGACCCCGAACACGCTGACGGAAGAGCCTGGCCTGGTGCTGACCCCGCCCGATCCGGTGCCCACGGTCGCCGCCGCGAAGGCGTCTGGCCTTGTGCCGGTCGACGCCGGCGTGAAGTCGCAGCTTGAAGAGCGCGTGTCGGGCTTCGTCACCGATCTCGTCGCGCAGGACGTCAACTCGCCCGAATTCGGCAAGCGCGTCGACGCGATCACCGCGATGGGCGCGAAGGAAATCCGCGACGCCGCCGGCCAGTCGAACCGCTTCCTCGATCGCCCGGTAAAGGCGATGGATCAGGAGACCGGCGTCGGCAAGGACCTGGCCGAGCTGCGCCGCGTCGTCGAGGATCTCGATCCCGGCAAGAAGGGCAACCTCACCGCGCCGCAGAAGCTGTTCGGGATCATCCCGTTCGGTGGCAAGATGCGCAATTATTTCGACGGCTATAAGTCGTCGCAGACGCACATCGCGCAGATCCTGAAGAGCCTCGGCTCGGGCAAGGACGAGCTGCTGATGGACAATGCCGCGATCGATACCGAGCGCGCGAACCTGTGGGCGGCGATGGGCCGGCTCGAGCAGATGATCCATCTGTCCAAGACGATGGACGCCAAGCTGGAGGACGTCGCCAACGATCTCGACCACACCGATCCCGCCAAGGCGAAGGCGATCCGCGAGACCGCGCTGTTCTATACGCGCCAGCGCACGCAGGACCTGCTGACCCAGATGGCGGTGACCGTGCAGGGTTATCTCGCGCTCGATCTGGTCAAGAAGAACAATGTCGAGCTGGTGAAGGGCGTCGATCGCGCGTCGACCACGACCGTCTCCGCGCTGCGCACCGCGGTGACGGTGGCGCAGGCGCTGACCAACCAGAAGCTGGTGCTGGAACAGATCACCGCGCTCAACACGACGACCGCGAACATCATCGATTCTGACCGGCAAGCTGCTCAAATCGCAGACCGCCCAGATCCACGAACAGGCCGCGTCGGCGACGATCCCGCTGGAGACGCTGCAACGCGCGTTCCAGAATATCTACGACACGATGGACGCGATCGACGTGTTCAAGCTGAAGGCACTCGATTCAATGAAGGTCACGGTCGGCGCGCTGTCGAACGAGGTCGACAAGTCGCGCGGGTATATCGCGCGGGCTGAAGGCGCGACGCAGGGGCAGTTGGGCGGACCTTCCGCCAGCCCGTTCAAGCTGGAGGCGATGTAACCCTCGTGAGCGAAGTCGACGACGCCATCGCCAGCGCCCGCGCCTCCTGGTCGCGCATTTCCGACGACCGCACCGGCACGGTGATCGGGCGCGTGCCGACGCGGGGGCGGGCGAGGCAGACGCAGGCGATCGGCAAGCGGCTGACCCGGATCGCGGTCGCCGACGTCGCGATCCTGATCGCCGCGATGGTGATCGGCTGGATCGTGCCGCTCGGGATCGGCGGCGCGATGCTGGTGATGGCGCTGCTGGTCGCCGCGACGGTGCTGTTCGCGGTCTGGCCGGCGGAACGCGCGCCGACGCCGGAGCGGCTCGCGGCGGTCGATATCCGCGCGCTGCCGGCCCAGACCGAACGCTGGCTGGAGGCGCAGCGCCCCGCCCTCCCCGCACCCGCGATGACGCTGGTCGACCGGATCGGCCTGCGTCTCGAAACGCTGACCCCGCAGCTCGCCACGCTCGACGCGAACACGCAGGAAGCGGTCGACGTGCGCAAGCTGATCGGCGAACAACTCCCCGCCTTCGTCAAGGATTACGAGAAGGTGCCAACGTCGTTGCGCACCACCCCGCGCAACGGTCGCTCGCCCGACGCCGAACTGGTCGACGGGCTGAAGCTGATCGAACAGGAAATCGGCGAGATGACCGCGCGCCTGGCACAGAGCGACCTCGACAACCTCTCCACCCGCGGCCGCTTCCTGGAGATGAAGTACAAGGACTGATCGGGTGAAGCGTACCCGTCTCAGCGTCTGCCGCAGAAAGGCGCGCTTCGTCTCCGAAGCCGACGCGCTCGTCGTGGCGCAGACCGGACGCGTACCGCTGAGGGCCTATCGCTGCGACCGGTGCCTGCACTTCCACCTGACCAGCAGGACGAAGGGCAAGCGCGTATTCGGAACGCCGGCGGGTCGTTGATCGACGGGAGATCGAGTACCGGCATAACGAGCATTAGGTTCAAACTCGATCGTATCTCGACTTTGCAGCCCGGACGATTTGCCTAGACTGGGCGCACGTATTCGGAGACCAGGCCATGATCGCGCTGTTGCTTCTGCTGACGACACAGATCGCTCCCGAAATCGTCGTTGCCGGGAAGCGACTGGACGATGCCTATCGGGAATGCGTCCAGCAAACCTGTCCGCCGCTCCGCGATGCGCAGGTTTCGATAGCGTATGCCGAACGACAGTTTCGCGAAGGGGCGTACGTCAAGGCGCGCAACACCTTGGCCGCGGCGGCATCGCGCAACAAGCGAAACGCCGCGACCGCACCGAAACCGCTCGCGGCGATCTATGAGGCCTATGCGACGGTTTCGCGACACGACGGCGACATGGATGCCTTCAGAACGGCGGTCGGTCGACAGGTACGGGTCTTGCGCGACAACCTCCCGCCCGACGATCCGGCGGTGATCGCCGCGGCGTTCGCGACGGGCGACATGTGGGCCCAGCTGGGGAACGCCAGATCGGCCGAGCTTTCGTACCACGCGGTCGAGCGGCAAGCGCTGCAACACGGTAATACGATATTGGCGTTGCAGGCGGTTCTGCGACGCGTCGGCCTCGCGAACGCACACGGCGATACCGCAGGCGCCGCGCGATTGATGACCGAAGCCGAAGCGCGACCCGACGCGTCGGATCCGACGCTGCGCACGGCGATGCAGGTGGTGAGGTTACGGCTGGCCGCGAAGCGTGCCGATGACGGGCAGGTCGATCGGCTGGTACGCGCGATCGGTCATGATGCCTCGACGCGCCCCGTGCTGATCTGGGCGCCTCCCTACAAGCCGACCGCAGAGATGGCGGCCAAGATCAACACCGCAAAGTTCGATGTCGTCGATCCAATTCCCACCCGGCCGTCCGACTATAGCCCCATCCAATGGGTCGATATCGGGTTCTGGATCAGGCCCGACGGCAGGACCAGTGAGCCGGAGATCCTGCGTGGATCGCGATCGACGGCGTGGGCGAGGGATCTGTTGAGCCAGATATCCGACCGCCGCTACACGGGAAATGCCGCCAACGCAGGCGATCCCGGCACATATCTGATCGAGCGGTTCACCTTGCGCGGTACTTATCTCGTCCCGACCGGCAGCCTGGTCCGCAGGCGAGCGGGCCCCACCGAATTGGAGGTTCTCGATCTGACCGAGCCTGAAAAATCGGTGACCGCTCACCGCTGATCGTAGGGTATTTAGTCGGTACCCGCGCGTGCCCGGTCGGCGAGCCGCGCCACTGCGGCGGCATGAATGCCCGGTACGCTGGTCAACACGCCGAACGCCTGCGGACGCGGCTTGTTGAAGACTAGCGGCGCGCCGAGCGCATCGCTCACCACCGCCCCCGCTTCGCTTGCAACCAGCACCGCCGCGGCGATGTCCCATTCGTTGCCCCAGCGGAGCGTGGCGACGAGGTCGGCTTCGTCGGCGGCGACCATCGCGATGCGGAGCGCGATCGAGTTGGGTTTGTGGACCATGACGAGGTCTCGGTCGGCTTTGGGGAGGGCGTCCACCGGGGTTCGGCTACCGGGGAAGTCGGTTCGGTCGCCAGCCTTCAGCGGGATGCCGTTGCGGGTGGCCCCCTGCCCTGCGACCGCGTGCCAGCGTTCGTCGCGGGACGGCGCTTCGAGGATGCCGATCACCGGCTTGCCGCGATCGACCAGCGCGACCGAGACGCACCAGCCGGGTCTCGCGCGGATATAGTCTCGCGTACCGTCGATCGGGTCGACTACCCAGAGCAGGTCATGGGCTAGGCGATCGGCGTTGTCGGCGGTTTCCTCGGAGAGCCAGCCGGCTTCCGGGAGAAGGGTCGACAGCCGCGCCTTCAGCATCCGGTCGATCGCGATGTCGAGTTCGCAGACCGGGCTGCCGGGGGTCTTCTCCCAGCGCTGGAAGTCGGTGTCGAAGCGGTCGAGCGCCATTGCGCCAGCCTCTGCGGCGATACTCGCTACCGCGTCCGCCATAGCGCGCAGCCATGCCGGCGAGCGCTCGGGCCCGCGAAACCGGTCAGCCACTCGCCACCGTCATGCCCTCCACGCGCAGCGTCGGCACGTTGACGCCGTAGCGGAATTCGAGGTCGTTGGCGGGCGTCATCGCGAGGAACATGTCCTTGACGTTGCCGGCGATCGTGAACTCGGCGACGGGCGTCGTGACTTGGCCGTTCTCGATCCGGAAGCCCGCCGCGCCGCGGCTGTAGTCGCCGGTCACGCCGTTCGCGCCGCCACCCATCAGTTCGGTGACGTAGACGCCCGATTCGATGTCGGCGATCAGCGTTTCGAGCGGCACATGGCCCGGCTCCATGAACACGTTGCTGGTCGATACGCCGGGCCCGCCGCCGACACCGCGCGCGGCGTGCCCGGTCGGCTCGAGGCCGAGCTGGCGCGCCGAGGCGGAATCGAGCAGCCAGCGTTCGAGCATGCCGTCCTCGATGATGTCGCTCGGCGAGACGGGCAGGCCTTCGCCATCGAACGGACGCGAGCGCAGGCCGTGCGGGCGGTGCGGATCGTCACGGATGGTGATGCCGTGCGCGAACACCTGACTGCCGAGCGAATCGAGCAGGAAGCTGGTCTTCCGCGTGATCGCCTGGCCCGAGATCGCGCCGAGCATGTGGCCGACCAGCGATCCACCGACGCGGCGATCATAGATGATCGTGGTAGGCCCGCTGACGAGACGACCGGGATTGAGGCGGGCGACGGCCTGTTCGCCGGCGCGGCGGCCGATCGCGTCTGGCGCTTCGAGATGTGCGCGGAGGCGGGCGCTGCTGTGCGCGTAGTCGCGCTGCATGCCGCCGCCTTCACCGGCAAGCACACTGGCCGACACGCCGTAGCCGGTCGCGGCATAGGCGCCGGCGAAACCGTGGCTGGTGGCCAATGCCCAGACACTGCGCGAGGCGCTGGCGCCGCCGCCTTCGCTGTTCGAAACGCCGGGGACAGCGCGGGCAGCGTCCTCGGCTTCGAGCGCGGCGTCGCGGAGTTGCTCGGGACTGGCTTCGCCGCCGTCGTCGAGGCCGAGCATCGGGGTGATGCCGTGGAGGAGGCGCTCAGCAGGCGCGAGGCCGGCCCAAGGGTCTTCAGGGCCTCACGCGCCATCGCCACCGCGCGTTCGACCAGCGCGTCCATCGCGGCAGTCGACAGGTCGGAGGTGGAGACGCTGGCGGAACGCTGGCCGACGAACACGCGGAGGCCGAGATCCTCGCTTTCGGAGCGGCCGATATCCTCCAGCTTGCCGAGGCGGATCGACACGTCGAGCGCGGCATCGGCGGCAAAGACCGCGTCGGCGGCGTCGGCGCCCGCCGCCCTCGCGCGCTGGACAATGTCATGGGCGCGGTCGCGGGCTTGGTCTGGGGTCAGCATATCAGCGAGTTAGGGATGCAGGCTCGTGCCGACAACCACGCAGGCGAGGAACATCAGCAGTCCGGCGAAACGGTTCGCGCGGAAGCGGGCGAGTGCGGCGGTGCCGGCGCCCTCGTGCGTGTCGGGTTTGAGCGTGACGACCTGCCAGGCGAGGTGGAGTGCGACGGGGATGAGCGCGGCGATCGCGAGCGGGTCGGGGCGGACTTGCCAGAAGGCTGCGGCCCATAAAGCGACGGCGGCGACGTAGAAGATGCCGACGCCGGCCTTCACGTGGCTGCCCATGCGGAGCGCGGAGGAGCGGATCCCGATCATCGCGTCGTCCTCCCGGTCCTGCAGTGCGTAGATCGTGTCGTAGCCGACCACCCACGCGATCGACCCGGCGTAGAGCAGCCACATCGGCGTATCGAGCGCGCCGGCGATGTCGCTCCAGCCGACCAGCAACGCCCAGGAAAAGACGATGCCGAGCCACGCCTGCGGCCACCAGGTGATGCGCTTCATGAACGGGTAGGCGGCGACGGGGGCGAGGCTCGCGAGCGCGACGACCGCGGCGAAGAAGGTGAGTTGCAGGAGGACCGCAAAGCCGATCAGGCAGAGCGCGACCAGCCAGACCCAGGCGAGCTTGATCGAGACGAGTCCGCTCGGAATCGGTCGGGCGCGGGTGCGGGAGACCTGTGCGTCGAGGTCGCGGTCGACGATGTCGTTAAACACGCACCCTGCGCCGCGCATCGCGATGCTGCCGAGGAGGAGCCAGAGGATCAGGTCCCAGCGCTGCACCGCGCCGCCGGCGAGCGCGACGCCCCAGGCGCCTGGCCAGAACAGCAGCCACCAGCCGATCGGGCGGTCGAAGCGGGCGAGCAGCGCGAGGCCGCGGAGGGTTGGCGGGAGGCGACCAACCAACCCCCGGTGTTCGCTGTCGGGGACGATTTCCGCGTGGCTCGGCGTGGTCTGCATGATGGGGGCGTAGGAAGACGGGGTTTGGCGCGCAAGCCTTTGCCGGGTACCGGTGGGGCGTGACGCGTTCGGACCCTCCAGCATGATCGGCCTTTCGGTCGCGGTCGGCCGCTTCGTCGAGGCGCTGTTCTGGGGAATCTTTCGGGTCGCGGGGGCAGTTGCGGGGGTGTTGATCCTCGGGGTGGTGGTCCTGGTCTTGGCGTACGTGGTCGCGCGAAAAATGTGGGCGCGGCGGAAACGCTGAACTGAGTTTTGCGTATGCCGGAAGCGCTAATTTTCTCCCCTCCCTGGAAGGGAGGGGTCGGGGGTGGGTCGGCTGCTTGGCGGACGTGCCGGCAATTCCGAGCCAACCCACCCCCAGCCCCTCCCTTTCAGGGAGGGGAGCGAGAAGTGCCATCCTCCCCGGCACGGGGAGGGGGACCGTTCGCCATCGGCGAAGGGTGGAGGGGGATAACCGCGAGCGTTACGCTAGTGGTGAAAGACCGCCGCGCGGGCATCGGAACGGCAAGATGTGACGCGAGTGTAACGCGTGCGGAAGCCCCCCACCAGCTTCGCTGGTTCCCCTCCCCGTGCCGGGGAGGATTTGCTAGAGCCCTTCCCATGCCTGCAACCCCAGCCTGGCCGCCGCAATCCACGCCGCGCCTGTTCGTCGATACGCCGCTCGCGGCTGGTCCGCTTCACGTCGATGGGCCGGCGGCGCATTATCTCGTGGGGGTGATGCGGATGAAGATCGGTGATCCGGTCAAGCTGTTCGACGACCGGACCGGCGAATGGCTCGGCGTCGCGTCGAGCGTCGGCAAGCGCGACCTGACCCTCGACGTCACCGAACTGCTTCGCCCGCGCGAGGACGTGCCCGATCTGTGGCTGTGCGCCGCGCCGCTCAAGAAGGGCCGGGTCGACTGGATGGCGGAGAAGGCGTGCGAGTTGGGCGTCGCTCGGTTGGTGCCGGTCGTCACGCGGCGCACGATCGTCGACAAGCCCAATACCGAGCGGCTGCGCACGCAGATGATCGAGGCGGCCGAACAATGCGGGCGCACTGCCCTGCCCGAGGTCGCCGAGCCGGTGAAGCTTGCCGCGTTGCTGCGGGATTGGCCCGAGGACCGCGCGCTGTTCTTTGCCGACGAGACCGGCGGCGTGCCGGCATTGGAAGCAATGCGGGCGCGACCGGGACCGGCGGCAATCCTGATCGGCCCTGAAGGCGGCTTCGATGCCGACGAACGCGAGGCGATCCGCGCGCATCCCAACGCCGTCGGGATCGGTCTGGGGCCGCGCATCCTCCGGGCGGAAACCGCGGCCGGCGCGGCCGTTGCCTTGTGGATGGCGGCGGCGGGCGATTGGTAGCCGTCCCGACCTCCGCGAAGACATTGCTACCGATTGGTCCGAATCCCCTCTAGCACCCTCGTTCATCGGCGCGTAAGGCGCGGCGATGACGACGATTCCCGCTCCGAAAAAGACCAGCCCGACGATTGAGTCGCGCGACCAGTTGATCGCCAGCTTCGCGGGCGGCGAAAAGCCGAAGGACGCGTGGCGGATCGGCACCGAGCACGAGAAGTTCGTCTATGCGAACGGCGACCACCATGCGCCGTCGTATGACGAGCCGAGCGGTATCCGCGCGCTGCTCGGCGAACTGGAGCAATATGGCTGGAAGCCGGTCATGGAGGGTGGAAACGCCATCGCCATGTCGGGGCCCGACGGCAGCATCAGCCTGGAGCCCGCGGGACAGTTCGAGCTGTCCGGCGCGCCGCTCGACTCGCTGCACGAGACCTGCGCGGAGACCGGGCGTCATCTGGAGCAGGTGAAGGCCGCGGGCGAGAAGCTCGGGATCGGCTTCCTTGGGCTCGGCATGTGGCCGGACAAGACGCGTGCCGAATTGCCGACGATGCCGAAGGGGCGCTATGCGATCATGCTGCGGCATATGCCGCGCGTCGGCAGCATGGGCCTCGACATGATGCTGCGGACCTGCACGATCCAGGTGAACCTGGATTATGCGTCCGAGGCGGACATGGTGAAGAAATTCCGCGTGGGGCTGGCGCTCCAGCCGCTCGCGACCGCGCTGTTCGCGAACTCGCCGTTCACCGAAGGCAAGCCCAATGGCATGCTGTCGTATCGCAGCCATATCTGGTCCGACACCGATCCGCACCGCACCGGCATGCTGCCGTTCGTGTTCGAGGATGGCTTCGGGTATGAGCGCTACGCCGAGTATGCGCTCGATGTGCCGATGTACTTCGTCTACCGCGAAGGGAAATATATCGACGCCGCCGGGCTGTCGTTCCGCGACTTCCTGAAGGGCGAACTCAGCGTCCTGCCGGGCGAGAAGCCGATGCTCGACGACTGGACCGATCATCTGTCGACCGCGTTCCCCGAGGTGCGGTTGAAGACCTTCCTCGAGATGCGTGGGGCCGATGGGGGCCCCTGGAACCGGATCTGTGCGCTGCCGGCGTTGTGGGTCGGATTGCTGTACGATCAGGGTGCGCTCGATGCGGCGTGGGATCTGGTCAAGGACTGGACGATCGACGAACGCCAGGCGTTGCGCGATGCCGTGCCGAAGCTCGCGTTGAACGCGCCGATCGCGGGTGGCGGCAAGCTGCGCGATATCGCCGGCGAGGTGCTCGACATCGCCGGTGCCGGGTTGTCGGCGCGGGCGCGGTTCAATCGCGCGGGCGACAACGAGACGGGTTTCCTCGATCCGCTGCGGGAGATCGTGCGGAGCGGCAAGGTGCCCGCCGAGGTGCTGTTGGAGCGCTATAACGGTGCCTGGAACGGCGACGTCTCGAAGGTCTACGACGAAGCCAGCTTCTAACGCCTCCCCTACCGCTTGCGGAAGGGGTCGGGGAGGGCTTGGCCGCCAGCGATCCGGTCCACGGCGCAGGTTGGCCCCTCCTAATCCCTCCCGCTTGCGGGAGGGGAATTCAGCCGCGCAGCTTCGCGAACAAGCGCGGCACGAGGCCGTTGCGGGTCATCCAGTCGAAATAGGCGCGGTAGTCCGGGTCGAGCTTCAGATGCCGCTCCTCCGTTTTCGCGCGCCAGTAATAGACGCCGCTGACCGCCGCCAACAGCAGGGTCGCCCGCGTGGCGTCGACGACGCTGCCGAGCGTCAGGATGGGGATGGTGGAAATCCACCAGAATATGTTCTTCGACAGATACGCAGGATGCCGCGACACTGCATACGGCCCATGCGTCAGGATGCCGCGGTTGGTGAGGTTCGAGAAGCGGAAGCCGAACGCCATCGTCGCCCAGGCGTAGATCGCGGTCAGCCCGACCAGCACCGCACCGATCAGCGCGAGCAGGACCGGATGACCCTGGAACCAATACGCCCAGTCCGACGTGCCGGGATGATAATCGAGCGGACCGCCGGGGGTCATCAGGATGAACGGCGGATAACACATCAGCGCAGGCATCCACGCCGCCGCGAACGGATTGGCGCTGCGGATGTGTGAATCGAGCGGGCGGAAGGTCAGCAGATAGCCGACCGTCGCGAATGCCACGTCGATCAGGAACATCAGCGTCACCAGCCAGCTCGCCAATGCGACCGGATCGCGGAGCACCGATGCGACGTCACCGCGGACGAAATCGCCGAACCCCGGCGGCACGATCGCAAGCATGAAGGCGAGGAAGAACGTCTTCACCCCCCAGGCGCGGAGATGGCCATAGATCGCCTCGCGGTCGACACCCGCCTGCCCCGTCATCCACGCACCGAGATGCCAGGCGCCATCGCGCGGCTCGATCAGATAGCGGTCGATCCAAAGGACGTAGGGGATCGAGACGACGAACAGGATCGGTGCTGCATTGGTGAAGCACCACATCGCAAACGCAAAATTACCCTGCCAATAGAAGCGCCCGGCGCCATAGATCACCGCGATCGCGGCCCAGGTCGCCCATAGCCCGGCCAGCTTGGTCAGACTCGTGTCGAGCATCTCGCGCCACGACTTGCCAGCCGCCCAGTCGACTCCCGTGCTTGGGCTCAAATGCACCTTGTCGACCAGTAGCGACCAGGCGATCATCGGTAGACCGCAGGCTGCGACGTTGATCAGCGCCGAATACGGCCCGTCCATGCCGTAATGGCGGGCGACGGCGATCCAGACGAGTACGCCCAACAGTCCCGACAGCCCAGCGCCGTGGCTGACCGCCGATTTCGGCCGGGGATCGATGGTGGCGGGAACGGTAATCGCTGGGTCGTGGTCCATCCCGTCGGCCTAGCGCAATATGGTAATCAAGGCGTGAAGCATGTTCGGCAGCACCTATACGGACGCTTGCGCCGAGCGCATCGCGACGCTAGTCCAACCGCTCGCTCAGGCGTCGGGCGGGTATAGTACAATGGTAGTACAGCAGCCTTCCAAGCTGAATACACGGGTTCGATTCCCGTTACCCGCTCCAAAAATGGCGCGCCCTTCGCCCCGCGACCATTGCCACGACGTGTCAGCCAGCGCCCTGGTCGAGCCTCCAGTCGTTATTTTGCGACCAGCTGCCCCAATAGGTTCGCCATCCGTCGCCGTCCGAGCACGGTCAACTGGACATGCGATCGGCGCCCATCGCGCTCGTCGCGCGTCCGTTCGACCAGATTGGCATCCTGCAACATTGCCAAATAGCGCAGCGCGGTGGCTGAAGGCGCACGCGCACCGATACAGACGGCCGAGACGCTGAGTTGGCGACGCTCGTGATCCGAAATGAACAGATCCAGCAGGATGTCCCATGCGGGTTCCGAAAACAGCGTTTCGCCGAGCAGGTCGTCGCGAACCTTTCTCATGGTATACAGGCGCTTGGCCACGTCCACCAGTGCCGGCGAGGAGACCCCACCGGGCGCCGGATCGGCAATGGACACGCCGACCGGTAGAAAGGCCACGCGCTTGGCGGCCGTGATGGGCACCACAGCAATTGCGTAAGTCATAAACGTCTTCCGAATATGCTTCAGCGGAGGGTCGGGTCCTGGCGACTCCAGTCGAGATCCCAGCCACGTGCCCGGATCCTGCGCGAGTGCCTGACTGTCCCGATCACGAGAAGCAGGACGATGGGATAGCTCCAGGCCGCGGAGAGGACAGCGTAGACGAGCCGGATGACGTCAGGGCTAATCGCTCGAGCCAGATGAGCCCCCGTCCCCAACGCGTGAAGTGCGGTTGCCCAGGCCGGCCAGAACCGATCGGCCTTGAGCGTGATCGCGATCATCACCGCCAGCAGGACGAGGTCGACGATCATCACACCCCCTCCAGTCCTACGAACAGGACCGGAATATCCCGCTGGACGAGGCCGGTCGATACCGCTGCGAGCAGCAGCGCCAACCCCGTCAATCGCTCCGGCGCCCCGCCCCGCAGAAGGGCATAGCCGGACGCGGCCACCTGTATCGCGTAGAACAACCAGACCCGATCCAACTCTTACCTCCAAAGCAGGACCGAAACCGGCCGTTCAGGCCACTGCCGCGAGGCGAACCGGCGTCTCGGCGCGCAACGCACCTTCGTTCGGCGGACATTCCGCGGTGTCGCCATACCCGTAGAACTGCCCGAGGCCGATTTCGGCGCGCACGTCGACCAGCGCACGATGCGCCTCGACGAAGCGCTGGCGGGCGTTGATGATATCGAGCGAAGCTTGCGATACCATCTGCAACGCCGCGACGCCGGTGCCGACAGGCAGGTTGGCGGCGACACGCTGCTGCAACAACGTCGATACGCACGATGCCGCGAGCATCGCCGCGTGATCGACGGCCGCCTCGGCCTTCAGAAAATCGATCGTGACCTTGTCGGTCGCGTCGCGTCGTTGTTTCAGCATCGTCGTTCTCCCCGTTGGCACCGTCGTTGCGGTGCCGTGTACGGGAGCGCCACGGTCTCGGTTCGATCGCAACAGGCTGGTCATCGTCATCGCCATGTTCACAAGCGCCATCGAGGTGACGGCGATCAGGCCCATGAGAGCGAGAAGTCTGATTATCCTGTCGCCAACCGAAAATCGATTGCGGGCCACTCCCGTCGATCCGCTTTCCCCGGAGATTCCGAAGAAGCGGCGAACAAGCCCCCACGGCTCGATCTGAGCTCTGTCTGGAGTGCTGGAGGGGGATTGGGAACGTCGAATGGTTCGGATGGTAGCCGTTCGTATGTGGGCACAGGCTCTTCCGCCTCGGTTGGTTCACGAACCAGCACGGTGTCGCCGGTCACGCCCTGCTCGTGCTCCTGCAGGCGCCGCGCAGCTTCGAACCGCGTGCCGACGCCGAGAATCTGGATGGCGCGCTCGATCCGCTTGTCGATCGCCGACGGCGATACGCCGAAGATCGCGGCGATCTCCTTCGAGTTATGGTGGGTCAACACCAATCGCAGGCAGGCGCGCTGGGCTTCGGTCAACTGCTCGATGCGTCCTGCGGTCATGCCGTGATGGTAGCGCGAACGCGGCGCGGTTGCACCCTTCACTTACATCAGGATGGCGTTCTGGTTGCACGACGGCGCAACGCGTTGGAACTGCCAGAAACTGCCGGCGCTGGATGGGCCAGCCTTTGCCGATCTCTTGCCTGCATTCGGCAGTCGTGGGACGTCGAGCGCCTCAATCGCGGGCGAAGATCTCGTCATGCGGGATGGTCAGGTCGAGCGATGGGATGTGGAGATCGGTACGATCGCGCAGCCAGTCGTCGGTCCATCCGCCGCTCGGCGTGCGCCGGACAAGGCGGATGCGTTCGTCGGTCGGGTCGACGAGGATGATCTCGTGGGTGCCTTCCAGCTCGCGATACTCCTCGAGCTTGACCTTCTGGTCGTAGGAGGAGGTCGATGGCGAGAGTACCTCGAACACGACCTGTGGGTCGCCGAGAAGCTTCTTGCGGTCGTTGCCGGGGGCGGACGGGTTGTTGCAATATATGCTGAGGTCGGGAAATCGCACGGACCGCTCGCCGGTGCGGGTGGCGAAGTCGGAGCCGTAGGGGCGGCAGCCGGTGCCGCGCAACTTGGGGCCGATATACATCAAGAGATTGGCGGCGATGCGGGCATGCGCTTCGTTGCCGCCGGCCATCATGTAGATCAGGCCATCTTCGAGCTCGGCCTTCGCGCCGCCGAAATCCATGGCGAGGAACTCGTCGACTTCGACTCGGCGGTAGGCGGGATCGAGGTGGAGGGCGGTCATCGGCTGACGGTATACCGTTCGCGGGGACAAACAAAGGGCCGGGGATTGCTCCCCGGCCCTTTGCTTTGGTCGGTGTGTTCAGAACGGAGGACCGGCAAAGCCGGCCCTTTTCGTCGGACGGGCCTGGGGGCTTCGCCGCCCAGCCCGCCGGCCGTTCTGATCTTCTGTCCGGGGCAGGTTGCCCTGCCCCGGTCGAAAATCAGAAGTCCATGCCGCCCATGCCGCCCATGCCGCCGCCGCCCATGGGCATGGCGGGCTTGTCTTCGGCCATTTCGCTCACGGCCGCTTCGGTCGTGATCAGCAGGCCTGCGACCGATGCTGCGTTCTGCAGCGCGGTGCGGACGACCTTGGTCGGATCGATCACGCCGGCTTCCACCAGGTTCTCATACGTGTCGGTCGCGGCGTTGAAGCCGATCGACGTGTCGTTGCCGTCTAGCAGCTTGCCCGAAACCACCGCACCGTCATGACCTGCGTTCTGCGCGATCTGGCGAACCAGAGCGGTCAGCGACTTCCGCACGATGTCGATACCGCGCGTCTGGTCGTCGTTCGCACCCTCGAGGCCATCAAGCGCCTTGGTAGCGTACAGCAGAGCCGTACCGCCGCCGGGGACGATGCCTTCTTCGACAGCTGCGCGGGTTGCGTGCAGCGCGTCGTCGACGCGGTCCTTGCGCTCCTTGACTTCGACTTCCGACGAGCCACCGACCTTGATCACGGCAACGCCGCCGGCAAGCTTGGCGAGACGCTCCTGGAGCTTCTCCTTGTCGTAGTCGCTGGTCGTGTTCTCGATCTGCTGGCGGATCGCTTCGGTGCGGCCCTTGATCGTGTCGTGATCGCCGGCACCGTCGACGATGACGGTGTTGTCCTTGTCGATCGTGACGCGCTTGGCGGTGCCGAGCATGCCGAGCGTGACGGTCTCGAGCTTGATGCCGAGGTCTTCCGAGATCATCTCGCCCTTGGTCAGGATCGCGATGTCCTCGAGCATCGCCTTGCGACGATCGCCGAAGCCCGGTGCCTTGACCGCTGCGACCTTCAGGCCGCCGCGCAGCTTGTTGACGACGAGCGTGGCCAGAGCCTCACCCTCGATGTCTTCTGCGATGATCAGGAGCGGACGACCCGACTGGACGACGGCTTCCAGGATCGGGAGCATCGCCTGCAGGTTCGACAGCTTCTTCTCGTGGATCAGGATGTAGGGATCCTGAAGCTCGACGGTCATCTTCTCGGGGTTGGTGATGAAGTACGGCGACAGGTAGCCGCGGTCGAACTGCATGCCCTCGACGACGTCGAGCTCGAATTCGAGACCCTTCGCTTCCTCGACGGTGATCACGCCTTCCTTGCCGACCTTCTCCATGGCTTCGGCGATCTTCTCGCCGACTTCACGGTCGCCGTTTGCCGAGATGATGCCGACCTGCGCCACTTCCTTCGAACCCGAAACCGGCTTCGAACGCGCCTTGACGTCCTCGACGACCTTGATGACGGCGAGATCGATGCCGCGCTTCAGGTCCATCGGGTTCATGCCCGCGGCGACCGACTTCATGCCCTCGCGAACGATGGCCTGCGCCAGAACCGTCGCGGTGGTCGTGCCGTCACCGGCGATGTCGTTGGTCTTCGAGGCCACTTCGCGCAGCATCTGCGCACCCATGTTCTCGAACTTGTCCTTGAGCTCGATCTCCTTGGCGACGGTGACGCCGTCCTTGGTGATGCGCGGTGCGCCGAAGCTCTTGTCGATGACGACGTTGCGGCCCTTGGGGCCCAAGGTCACCTTGACCGCGTCGGCGAGGATGTCGACGCCGCGGAGGATGCGCTCACGCGCGTCACGACCGAATTTTACGTCCTTGGAAGCCATGTCAGCTACCCTTTCAAAAAGTGGAAGTTCACAAAGTGCAGACGCTGGCGCGGTTTTCGCCGCCAGCATTCCCTGGCCCGTTCACGTCAGTAATGCCTGACGATGCCGAGCCCGTTGGCGTCAGCCAACGATACCAAGGATGTCCGATTCCTTCATGATGAGGAGGTCTTCGCCGTCGACCTTGACCTCGGTGCCCGACCATTTGCCGAACAGGATCTTGTCGCCGGTCTTGACGTCGAGCGGGGTGATCGTGCCGTTCTCGGCGCGGGTGCCGGTGCCGATGGCGACGACTTCGCCTTCCTGCGGCTTTTCCTTGGCGGTGTCGGGGATGATGATGCCGCCAGCCGTCTTCTCTTCGGCTTCGAGGCGCTTCACCAGCACGCGATCATGCAACGGACGAAAGTTCATGGGGTCCATGTCCTTTTGGATTGTGACAGATTTCTGGCACTCGAGGTTATCGAGTGCCAACGGACGGCATATGTGCCTCGGGGTGCGGCATGTCAAAGGTTCCGGAGGTGAAATTTTTCGGGCGGGCGTGGGTTTCGGGCACCTGCGCGTGTTTACCCAAAGGACCACCCCGGCGGAGGCCGGGGCCCAGGTGGCAAGGCTGCAGTAACGGCGCGCATCGCTCCATTAGCGACGTTCCCCAACTGGGCCCCGGCCTTCGCCGGGGTGGTGGAATTGGGATGCGCCTGGGCGCTTGCATTCGCGGGAGAACAAGGCTGGACAAACTTTCCCTTCTGCTCCCCTTCCGCTTGCGGGAGGGGGTGGGGGAGGGGTTTCTTGGGCGGGTGCTCGTGGGACTCCCTCCCCTAACCCCTCCCGCAAGCGGAGGGGGATTGCGTGGCGGTCGGGGTCGATGTGAGGGCTAGAACGCTTCCTGTGTTGGACGCGTAATACAGGGCATTTACCTGTGCGCCCCGTTGCTCTAGCTCTCCTCCCATGACCGAGACCGCTGTGCCGTCCTACGCCCCCTCCTATAACGACCCTGCCCGCCCGCCGCGGAAGAAATGGCGGCTCGTGCGGGGCGTGTGGAAGTTCCTCGTCGCGATCAAGGATGCGCTCGTCCTGATCGCGATGCTGTTGTTCTTCGGGCTGATCTTCGCGGCGCTCAATGCACGGCAGAGCACGACGGCGATCAAGGACGGCGCGCTGGTGCTCGACCTCAACGGCTCGATCGTCGAGCAGCCCGAGGAACAGGCCGCGTTCGCAGCACTCTCGGGGCAGAGCCGGACGCGGCAGTTTCGCCTGCGCGACGTGGTCCGCTCGATCGACACCGCGCGCACCGATGCGCGCGTGAAAGTGGTCGTGCTCGATCTCGACAGCTTCGGCGGCGCGTATCCCGCGGCACTCGGCGAAGTCGGCGATGCGCTTGCGCGGGTGCGGGCGAGCGGCAAACCGGTGCTCGCTTACGCGACCGCGTACACCGATGGCGGCTATCGCCTCGCAGCGAACGCGAGCGAGATCTGGGTCAACCCGCTGGGTGGGACGATCTTCATGGGGCCGGGCGGCAACCAGCTCTATTACAAGGGCCTGATCGACAAGCTCGGCGTCAACGCACACGTCTACCGCGTTGGCCGCTACAAGTCGTTCGTCGAGCCTTACACGCGGGCAGACCAGAGCGACGACGCGCGCGCCGCCAGCACTGCGCTGTACGGCACGTTGTTCGCGCAGTGGCGCGAGGCCGTCGCGAAAGCACGCCCCAAGGCGCAGATCGCGCAGTTCATGACCGCGCCCGACAAGGTGATCCTCGCGGCGAACGGCAACATCGCCGAGGCAAACCTGCGCGCAGGCATCGTCGACAAGCTCGGCGATCGCACCAGCTTCGGGCGGCGCGTGGCGGAGATCGCGGGCAGCGACGCCAACAAGCCGGCGGGCAATTACAATGCGATCAAATACGACGCCTGGGTGAAGGCCAACCCCTCCCCACCGCGGGCGATCTGATCGGCGTGCTGACGATTGCCGGCGAGATCGTCGACGGCGAGAGCGGCCCCGGCAAGGCGGCGGGCAAGACGATCGAGAAGGCGGTGCTCGACGGGCTCGCCAAGAAGACGCTGAAGGCACTGGTGGTGCGCGTCGACTCGCCGGGTGGATCCGTAATGGCGTCGGAGCAGATCCGGCTCGCGATCCTCGAAGCCAAGCGCCAGAAGCTGCCCGTGGTCGTATCGATGGGCGGGCTGGCGGCCAGCGGCGGATATTGGGTGTCGACGCCGGCCGACGTGATCTTTGCCGAGCCCGGCACGATCACCGGCTCGATCGGTATCTTCGGCGTGATCCCGACGTTCGAGAACGCGCTCGCCAAGATCGGCGTGACCAGCGACGGCGTGAAGACCACGCCATTGTCGGGCCAGCCCGATATCACCGGCGGCACTACGCCGATGTTCGACGCGATCGCGCAGGCGGGGATCGAGAACGGCTATCGCCAGTTCGTCTCGCGCGTGGCCGCCTCGCGGAAGATGACGCCGGCGCGGGTGGACGAGATCGGCCAGGGGCGAGTCTGGGATGGCGGCACCGCGCAGCAGATCGGGTTGGTCGACCGGTTCGGTACGTTGCAGGACGCGATCGACGAGGCGGCCAAGCGCGCCAAACTCGATCCGGCGAAGGTCCATGCCGAGTATCTGGAGAAGAAGCCGGGCTTTCTCGCGACGATCGCGCAGGATTTCGGCAATGATGGCGATGATGATGCGGGTGGCGGCGATGCATTCGCGCACGTCGCGGCGGACCGGCGCCAGATGCTTGCGCGCGCCGTGGGTGACATGAAGCGGCTGGCGACCTCGGGGTCGATCCAGGCGCGCTGCCTCGAGTGTGGCGGGATGGGGCCGACGGCCGCGGGGATCGGCGATGCCAAGCTGCTCGATATGCTGCTGGCGCGGATCGGATTCTGATGACGATCCCCGCTTCGGGCAATGGGGGCGGGATCGTCATTCGGGCGGCGGTCCCCGAGGACGCGGCGTCGATCGCGGCGATTTACGCGCCGCACGTGCTGGTCGGGACAGTGTCGTTCGAGACCGAGGCGCCCGATGCGCGGCAGATGCGCGCGCGGATGGCCGCGTCGGACGGGCTGTATCCGTGGCTGGTCGCCACGATCGGCTCCGAGGAGGGGTGCTGGCGTACGCCTATGCCTCGGCCTTCCACAAGCGTGAGGCGTACCGGTTCGCGTGTGAGACCACGGTGTATGTCGCGGATGCGGCGCAGCGCCAGGGGGCTGGGCGGCTGTTGTACGAGGCGCTGATCGATACGCTGCGGGCTCAGGGGTTTACGCAGGCGATCGGGGCGATCGCGTTGCCGAATGATTCGTCGATCAAGCTGCACGAGGCGGTCGGGTTTCGACGCGCGGGGGTGTACCGCGAGGTCGGGTACAAGAACGGGCAATGGATCGATGTCGGGCATTGGCAGTGCGAGCTGAACGAGCCTGCGGTGCCGCCGGTGGAGCCGCGTAGGTTTGCGGAGGTCGGGGTTGTACGGGGGTAATCGGACGATTGTACAGCGGATGAACTTCGAGCCCAACGTAGCGTTGAATGATCAGACGACTGGGATGAATGTGATGATTAAGTCGATCGTGATACCCGCACTGATGATATCCTCAAGTGCTTTTGCGCAGACATATCAGACGACTGCCAGAACGCCGAGTGGAACTACACATTCGGTACTTTCTACGCGAAACGTGGGCCTCTCCACGCGGATGACATCGTCTCTTCATGAACCGCGAGAATGTTTGGTGCGCAATTCAACCAAGGTGACGGAATGCCATACACGTGCCGAATGGGCCCGGATTGCACGAAAAGACTATAAGCGACCACGGGGTTAAGGTCAGCGCCGGCCGCCGTATGCCGGAAGCGCTAGATGAAAGCGGATCGCGGCAGCTCTGAGTGTAAAGCCGGCGCTCGCCGCAATGACCGCCGACAACCCGAGCGGCACGCCCAGCAGCACCAGCCCGACATAACTCGCTGCCGCCAGCGCCGCCGCGGTCACGTACAACTCCGGCCGCATCAGGATCGACGGCTCCCCCGCCAACACATCGCGGATGATACCGCCGACGCACGCGGTCATCACCCCCATCAGCGCCGCAGGTACGGGTGGCACGCCATACCCCAAAGCCTTCGCTGCGCCGTACACCGCATACGCAGCAAGCCCGACCGCATCGAACCAGCCGAGCGCCTCGTCCTTCCACCACCGCTCGGGCGTCACCCAGATCAGCAGCGCAACCCCGAGGCACACGCTGGCAGCGCGCGCGTCATGTACCCAGAACACCGGCGCGCCGATCAGCAAGTCGCGCACGGTACCGCCGCCGACGCCGGTGATCAGCCCGAAGAAGACGAGCGTCACGAACGTCTGGCCACGCTTGGCCGCCGCGAGCGCACCCGAGGCGGCGAACACCGCCAGGCCCGCGAGGTCGAACCAGGGTGCTGCGACGGGCAGGATCTCGACGGGCAAGGGCACGGGCAACATCGCGGCGGCGTAACCGGCCTGCCATCCAGCGTAAAGCGGGACCGCGGAATGATGCCCGTCGGCCGTTGATAGCAACGACCCGATGCCGGTCCCGAAGATGAACGCCAGCATGAACGCGGTGTTGTTTTTGGTTCATGCAACTGGCGCTATAGTCACTTCGTTACACCAGCAGATCAATTCACTAGGGAGTTACATCATGCGTAAGTTCGTTCTGGCCATGGGCCTCAGCGCAATGGTCCTGCCGACCGTCCTCGTGCCGGTATCGGCCGCAGATGCGCGCGATCGTCGCGAATGGCGTGGTCGTGACGGCCGCGTCTACTGCAAGAAGAGCAACGGCACGACCGGCACGATCATCGGCGGCGTCGGCGGCGCACTGCTCGGCCGTACGGTCGACACCCGTGGCGACCGCACGGTCGGCACGCTGGGCGGCGCCGTCCTCGGCGGTCTCGCCGGTCGCGCGATCGACAAGGGCACGAGCAACAACAACCGTCGTTGCCGCTAACACTCATCGGCTAAATCAATGCCGCTATTTCGGTAGTTGCGCGTTGTGGAAGGGCGTCGTGGGAAACCGCGACGCCTTTTTTCTTGTCCGATGAAGGATCAAAACGATGACCACACGCAGCGGTTCGGCAAAGTATGAAGGCCTCGGCAAGAGCGGCAAGGGCCATGTCTCGACGCAGTCGGGCGTGCTGTCCGACAGCCCGTACGGCTTCAACACGCGGTTCGAGAACGAGCCCGGCACCAACCCCGAGGAGCTGATCGCGGCCGCGCATGCATCGTGCTTCACGATGGCGCTGAGCTTCGCGCTCGCCGGTAAGGGCTATGAGGCTGGCACGCTCGAGACGTCGGCGAAGGTGACGCTCGACAAGGACGGCGACGGGTTCAAGATTACCAAGTCGGCACTGACGCTAAACGCCAAGGTCGACGGCATCTCGAAGGAAGAGTTCGAGGCGATCGCCGCAGACGCCAAGGCGAACTGCCCGGTATCGAAGGTGCTCAACGCCGAGATCACGCTCGAGCATAACCTCGCCTGATATCAATGACCTAAGTTTGTCGGCCGGCTGAATGCGCCGTAGTTTGCGGTTCACGCAACTCGCGCTTCGGCCGGCCGTTGTTTGCGTATCCAGTCAGGAGACCAAACATGCGTATCGCCATTCTCTCGGCGGCCCTCGCCGCCACCGCGTTCGGCGCGATCCCCGTCGGCGCGCAATCGACGGTTCGCGGCGCCAACCAGGAATATAACGACCAGGTGCGCGACGCACGGCGCGACTATCGCCGCGATCTCCGCAACGCCGACTCACGTGGCGACGTCCGCGATGCGCGCCGCGATTACCGCGACGAGGTGCGCGACGCACGCCAGGACCGCCGTGGCGACATTCGCGACATCCGCCAGGATCGTCGCAATGACGGGCGCAACTGGCAGCAGTATCGCGGCTATGACTACAACCGCTACGAGCCCGGCCAGCGTGGCTATCTCGCCGACCGCTATTACCGCGATGGCCGCTATTATCAGGAGCGCCGCCTGGGTCGTAACGACCGCATCTATCGCGGCGGCAACGGGCGCTATTACTGCCGTCGCAACGACGGGACGACCGGGCTGATCGTCGGCGGGCTTGCCGGTGGTGCGCTCGGCAACGTGATCGCGGGCGGTGGTTCGCGGCTGCTCGGTACGCTGATCGGGGCAGGCGGTGGCGCGGTACTCGGGTCGTCGATCGATCGCGGCAACGTGCGCTGCCGATAAGACGCGGTTGGCGTGAGACGATAGGGCCCGGTGGAAACACCGGGCCCTATCTGCGTCAGATGATACCGCCGCCCAGGCTCAGGCGGAGCGCGAAGATGATGATCAGGACGATGTTGAGGTTACGCCCGCCGGTGCTCGACGACAGCGCGCCGACGGCGGCGCCGACGATCCCGATCGGGATGACCAGCCAGTTCATCCAGCCGAGCAGCGGAATGAACGCGACGAGGCCGAGCACCAGGGTGACGAGGCCGATGAGGATCGAGACGATGTTCAGCATGAGGTGAACATGGCGAGTCGCGGGGGTTCGGGCAAGACTTGGGCGGATCCGTACGATCCTCCCCCGCCAGGGGGAGGTGTCGCCGTAGGTGACGGAGGGGGAGGACACGGAACATACGTTGCCCTTTCCTCCCCCTCCGTCTGGCAAACGCCAGCCACCTCGCCCTGGCGGGGGAGGACCGAGCGTGTGTGGAAAACGCTTTCTTCACCGTCTTTCGCGCATAGGATGCGGGTGATGACTTTTTCCCTGCGCTCCGCACTTCTCCTCCCGCTGACGCTGGCCGCCTGCAACCGGTCGTCGACCGACCAACAGGATCTCAACAGCCTCGATGCCGAGCTGACCAACGGCGCGGTGCGCGATCCCGCCGTTGCCGAGTCGCTTGGGAGCCAGATCATGGTCGATCCGCGGCTGGCGCAGTCGTCGAACACCGACGCGGTGCGCCCGCCGCCCCGCCCGGATAGCGGCGCGGTACCGCCCGAGGGCCCGCTCAACGCCGATCCGGTCGATGCCAAGACCTTACAGCGCGCGCCGGCTCCATCGAACGACTGCCCCGAGTGCAAGACCGCGAACGGCGCGCTCACGCTGGCCGCGCTGGCGGAGCGGCAGAAGACGCCGGATGCAGGGGCGTGTGCGCAGAAGATCGGGTATTCGGCGGGATGGGCGAACCGGTTGCCGGCGGATCTGCCGCTATATCCGGGCGCGCGGTTGACCGAGGCTGCGGGGGCGGATCGGGATGGCTGTCGGCTACGCGTGGTAAGTTTCGCGAGTGCGGCGCCGATGCAGAAGATGCTCGATTATTATTTCACGAAGGCGCGGACGGCAGGGTATTCGGCCGGGCATAGCACCGATGGCAAACAGCATGTGCTGGGCGGGGTTCGTGGGAACGACGCGTATGTGGTGTACGTGACGGCGCGGACTGGTGGCGGGAGCGATGTTGATATGGTGTCCAACGCTGGGCGGTGAGGCTGGCCGGTGAGTTTGCTCCCTCCGCCGTCGCTCTGAAGTGCATTGAACTGCACCACCCCGGCGGAGGCCGGGGCCCATCCCCTTCCCCTCCTTGTTCTCCCGCGAAGGCGGGAGCCCAGTCTGGGTCCCCGCATTCGCGGGGAAACAATCTGAGACAGGGCTCGCGCGGTGATCTAAAACCAACGCAATGGAGCGCCACAGGCCTCCCCTGCGGCGCACCTTTCCGTTTTGCCCGATTCACGCTAGGGCGCGAAAATGCTTCCCCTTCTCTATGTCATGGTCGGTGGTGCGGTCGGATCCGGCGCGCGCTATCTGACTGGCCGCGCGATGCTGTCGTTGCTGGGGCCTGACTATCCCTTTGGTACGCTTGCCGTGAATTTGATCGGTGGGTTGCTGATGGGCGTGCTGGTTGGCGTACTCGCCCGCAATACCGCTTCGGAAACGTGGCGGCTGTTGCTCGGCGTGGGCGTATTGGGGGGATTCACGACGTTTTCGGCGTTCTCGCTGGACGTCGTCACGATGATCGAACGCGGCGCGATCGGCGTCGCGTTCGGGTATGTTTTGGTGTCGGTGATCGGTTCGGTCGCCGCGTTGTTCGCGGGTCTCTCCGCAGTAAGGGCCGTCGCATGACTGCGGGCAAAAGCGATAGCGATACGGGTTTCCGCGAGTTCAACGTCGGATTCGACGATGACGGCATTCGGCTCGACCGGTGGTTCAAGCGGCATCTGCCCGACACGAGCTTCACGACGGTGGCGATGTGGGCGCGCACCGGGCAGCTCCGCGTCGATGGCGCGCGCGACTCCCGGCGACCGGATCGCCGCGGGCCAGATGCTCCGCGTGCCGCCACCCGAAGCCGACAAGGCCGCCGCCGACGTCGACAAGCCCAGGCGAGTCCGCGAACGCGTGATCCTGTCGGACGAAGAAACCGAACTCGCGCAGTCCATGGTGATCCACAAGGATTTCCAGGCATTCGTGCTGAACAAGCCGCCGGGCTTGGCGACGCAGGGCGGCACCAAGACGACGCAGCATGTCGACGGGCTGCTCGACGGATTGCAGTACGATAACGAGGGGCGGCCGAAGCTGGTCCACCGGCTCGACAAGGATACGTCCGGCGCTCTGCTGGTGGCGCGGACGTCACGCGCGGCGGCGTTCTTTGCGAAGGCGTTTTCGGGGCGCACCGCGCGGAAAGTCTATTGGGCGCTGGTGGTCGACGTGCCGTCGATCGAGGACGGCATGATCGAGCTGCCGATCGCGAAGCAGCCGGGCACCGGCGGCGAGAAGATGCACGTCGACGAGGCCGAGGGCGCACCGGCGCGGACGCGCTACCGGGTGATCGAGCGCGCGGGCAACCGTGCGGCGTGGGTCGAGTTGCAGCCGTTTACCGGGCGGACTCACCAGTTGCGCGTACACATGGCGGCGATCGGACATCCGATCGTCGGTGATGGGAAGTATGGCGGGGCTGCTGCGTTCCTGACCGGCGGGATCTCGCGGAAAATGCATCTGCACGCGCGGCGGATCAAGGTGGATCATCCGGATGGCGGGTCGATCGACGTGACCGCGGAACTGCCGACGCATTTCGCGGAGAGCCTCAAGCAATTGGGCTTCGAGGAGAAGCTGGGCGACGACCTGGTGCTCGATGAGAAGACTGCGCCGACGCGCGAGCAGATGAAGTCGCGGGCCAAGGCGCATGCGAAGTCGGTGCGGAAGGACCGTAAGGGTGAGCGGCGTGGGCGTGGGATTGTCGAGGAGAAGGCGACGGGCAAGCCTGCGCCGAAGACGGGTGGGCCTCGGACCGGGGCTGGCTCGAAGTTCGGGGCGCCGCGGAGCGGGCCTCGGGTTGAAGGGGTCAAGCCGGCTGGGCGCGGGCGTCCGGGTGGAGCTGGGAAGCCTGGGCCTCGGAGTGGGCCTGGGACTCGGTAATTGATGGCTTTCGGCTGACGCGTGCCCTCACCCTTCCCACGGCCAAGCGGCCGCGGGCCCCTTTCCTCTCCCCTGAGGGGAGAGGGTGAGACGTCGGAGACGACCCTTACCTTTCACTCCACCCCGGCGGAGGCCGGGGCCCAATTGGAAAGGTTGAGGTAACGGAGCGATGATTTCCGTTACCGACGTCCCCAATTGGGCCCCGGCCTTCGCCGGGGTGGAGTGATTGGTTAGCGGTAGGCTTCTCCGCACATTCCATTCCCCCGCGAAGGCTGGGGTCCAGGGGCCACGATCGTAACGCTGCTTGATTCCTGGGCCCCCGCCTTCGCGGGGGGAACTAGTCGCGCGCTACTTCAGCCACCCCAGCAGCAACCGCCGCACACCCTCCGTCACCGTCCCGAACACGATGTGCGACGCCGCGCTATACAGATGCGTGGTCGGCGCAGTGTTCCACGGCGCATCGCCAAGCCCCGCCGCCGGCACCGCCGCCTCATCGAGCAGCGCCGTCGTCGCCGCAGCGAACGCGGTGCCGTAGCCCGCGGTTACCGAAGGGCGATATTCCGCCGCCACCGCGTAGGCGATACCCAGCCCTGCCCCGAGTGCATAATGCACGACCTGCCCTGCAAGCGGCTTGCGATCGTCGGGGATGTCGTGGCCAACCACCGCCTGCGACACCTTGTCCGCCGCCTTCTCCGTCGCAGGCTCGGCATCGCTCTCCGCCGAGAACAGCGCGGCGACGCCGGCCTGGAAGCGGTCCATTACGAACGAGGCGGCGAGACCTGCGACCAGGCCCGCTGCGGCGGCGGCCCAGATGTTCGGGGTGTCGGTCTGTGCGTGCGCCATCGTTGTGTCTCCAGAGCTATCCGACACGAACCGTTCGCAGACGCGCGCGTTCCGGTTTGGCGTTCCCTCGCGTGCACGCGTGATCTACGAGGCGGCGATGCGTTGGAAAATCTCATGATCCGTCTTGCCGTGTTCGATTGCGATGGGACGCTCGTCGACAGCCAGGCGAATATCTGTGTCGCCTGCGAGCGTGCGTTCGAGGGTGCCGGACTGGTCCCACCGCCCCGCGCGGCGATACGTCGGATCGTCGGGCTCAGTCTCGTTGAGGCTATGCAGGTGTTGCTGCCGCAGGCGGACGATGCGCAGCACCGGTCGCTCGCGACCGACTACAAGAACGCGTTCCATGCGATGCGGGCGAGCGGCGAGCTTGCCGACGAGCCTTTGTTCGACGGGATCGCCGAGGTGATCGAGACACTTGCGAACGACGGCTGGCTGCTGGGTGTGGCGACGGGCAAATCCGACCGCGGCCTCGCGCATATCCTAGCCACGCACGGGATCACCGAGAGGTTCGTGACGTTGCAGACCGCCGACCGGCATCCGTCGAAGCCCGACCCGGCGATGCTGTTCGCGGCGATCGCCGAGGCAGGCGCTAGCGCGGAGACGACCGCGATGATCGGCGATACGAGCTTCGACATGGCAATGGCCCGAGCGGCACACGTACGCGCGGTCGGGGTCGCATGGGGGTATCACCCCGTGCACGAGCTATCCGATGCCGGTGCCGACGTCGTTGCGACGACCGTACCCGACCTGCTGCACATGGTGGCGCCGCGATGACCGACGCGGACAAGGTAGCGCAGCGGCGCTGGTTCGTGTTGGTCGTCGTCCGGATGGCGGGGGTTGCGGGCGCGCTGCTCGGGCTGATCCTGATCGCGCGCGCATGATCTGGGGCCGAAGATCCTCGGGACGGCGATCGTGTTGTCGGCGATGGCGATGATCGCGATCGTGCCGCGTAGCTTGGCGCATCGCTGGCGGAGTACGCCTGAATGAACGGAATGGGCGCATGAAGCGGTTCTGGAAAGACGTCGCGATCGATGCGGATCGGGTAGTGACGCTCGACGGCAAGCCGGTGCGGACGCCCGGGCGGCGACCGCTTGCGTTGCCAAGCGATGCGCTGGCCGAGGCGGTTGCGGCGGAATGGCGCGCGGTCGGTGAGACGATCGACCCGCGGACGATGCCGCTGACCGGGCTCGCCAATGCGGCGACCGATCCGATCGCGAACGATCCGGCGCAGTTCGCCGCGCGGCTGGCGGCGTATGGCGAGAGCGACCTGCTCTGCTACCGCGCGGAGGGGCCGCCGTTGTTGGTCGAGCGGCAGGCGGCGTCCTGGGATCCGCTGCTGGCGTGGGCGCGGGGGCGGTATGACGTGACGTTCGCGGTCACCACCGGCGTGATGCACGTCGCGCAACCGGCGACGACGATCGCGCGGCTGCATGAGGCGGTCGCGGCGTATGACGATTTTCGGCTGGCGGGGTTGTCGCCGGTGGTGACGCTGACCGGGTCGCTGGTGATCGGGCTGGCGCTGATCGAGGGTGAGATCGATGCCGATGCGGCCTGGGCGGCGGCGGGGATCGATGAGGACTGGTCGGTCGAAATGTGGGGCGAGGACTGGCAGGCGACCCAGTTGCGCGAGTTGAAGCGCAAGGAGTTTGGGTTGGGAGTAGAGTTTCTGGGACTGCTTTAGCTTTAGAAGCCTACCTACCCTCCCCCACATCCGTCGCCCCAGCGAAAGCTGGGGTATCCCGGTTGGCGAATGCCGCGACCCGGAACGGGGAGATCCCAGCTTTCGCTGGGATGACGGTTGGGATGGGTTAGCGCGTCAGCCTGCGAATGAAGCCGATCAGCCCGGTCTGGCGCGAGCGCTTGAGTCTCTCCGCCGCGAGGATCGTCTTCACGCCGCGGATGCAGCTGTCGACGTCGTCGTTGACCAGCACATAGTCATAGCCGTCCCAGTGGCTCACCTCGTTTGCCGCGCGACATGCGGGCTTCGATCACCTCTTCCGAGATCGGTGCCGCGGCTGGTGAGGCGGCGGTGGAGTTCTTCCATCGAGGGCGGGAAGATGAAGACGCGGACGACGTCGCCGCCGGCGATCTGGAACAGCTGTTGCGCGCCCTGCCAATCGATGTCGAACAGCACATCCTTGCCGGCCGCGAGCATCTCCTCGACCTGCGCGCGCGGCGTGCCGTAGCGATGGTTGAAGACGTGCGCCCACTCCAGGAACTCGTCCTTCGCGACCATGTCGCGAAAGCCCTCGAGGTCGGTAAAATGGTAATCCTTGCCGTCGACTTCGCCGGGTCGCACCGAACGGGTCGTGACCGAGACCGACATCTCGAGTTCGTGCTCGTCCGCGAGCAATCTGCGCGCGATGGTCGACTTGCCGGCACCGGACGGCGAGGACAGGACGAACAGGACTCCGCGACGACGGAAACCATGCGGGTCGGACGGAAGTGTGTGGGGCATGCGCGCCCTTGCCGCGGACCGCATATGGGCGTCAACCCATGCGCGGCCCGCGCGTGGTATTACGAAGGCGGATTAATAGCCGGCTTTGCGTGCCTTGTTGCGGTCATAGGCCTTCTTGGCTGCGTAACCACCGCCGAGGATCATGCCGAGTGGGCCCATGCGGCGCATCAGGCCCATCGCCACGACACCCTTTACTGCGCCCGAGGCGCCGCCCGAACCGTCGCGACGGCCCATTTCGCGGCCGACCAATGCACTGATAATACGTCCGATCATGCTTCTGACTCCCCGAAAACCTGGTCCTTGAGTTCCGCTGCACCGCGCAGCACTGCCCAGCCGATCGCGTAGGTCACGGCTAGCGGCACGACGACCTTGAGTACGTTGGCGGTGATCGCACCGATGATCGCGCCGTCCGCGTTGCCGTCGTCGCCGCTGAGCGAGTCGATGCCTGCGCCGATCAGCGCGCCTATGGTCGTTGCGCCCACGTAATTTCTCCTGTCCGTGTGGCGGGTTAGCGCTTGGCGGAGGATTGGGTTCCCGCGCGCCACCACCGTCCGTCATCCTGACGAAAGTCAGGACCCAGGATTACTCAGCGGGCCGATCGTGGCTCTGGGTCCTGACTTTCGTCAGGATGACGGTGTGGGGGAAGGTCAGCGGCCGAGCATCGATTCGGGTTTGACGACGCGGTCGAAGGTTTCGGCGTCGACTAGGCCTAGCGCGAGGCCTGCTTCCTTCAGCGTTAGCCCTTCGGCGTGGGCGTATTTGGCGATCTTTGCGGCAGCGTCGTAGCCGATCTCCGGGGCAAGCGCCGTTACCAGCATCAGCGAGCGATCGAGCAGGTCGGCGATGCGGCCGCGGTTGGGTTCGATGCCGTCGACGCAGCGCTCCGCGAATCCTTCCATCGCGGTCGCGAGCAGGTCGATCGAGCGCAGGACGTTGGCGCCGATCAGCGGCTTGAACACGTTCAATTCGAGATGGCCCTGCATCCCGCCGACGGTGACCGCGACGTGGTTGCCCATCACCTGGCCGGCGACCATCGTCAGCATCTCGCACTGGGTGGGATTTACCTTGCCCGGCATGATCGAGCTGCCGGGCTCGTTCGCAGGCAAGTCAATCTCGCCGAAGCCGCAGCGCGGGCCCGAGCCCAAGAGGCGGATGTCGTTGGCGATCTTGGTCAGCGCGACCGCCAGCGTGTTGAGCGTGCCCGACAGATGCACGAGCGGATCGTTCGACGCGAGTGCCTCGAACTTGTTGCGCGCGCTGGCGAACGGGAGGCCGGTGATTGCCGCCAGCTCGTGCGCGATCGCGTCGCCGAAGCCGGCGGGGGCGTTGAGGCCGGTACCGACCGCGGTGCCGCCCTGCGCGAGGATGACCATGCCGTGGCCGATCGCGGGCTCGATGCGGTGCCGGCAGCGATAAAGCTGGTTCGCATAGCCGGAGAACTCCTGGCCGAGTGTAAGCGGCGTCGCGTCCTGGAGATGCGTGCGACCGATCTTGACGATGTCGTCCCAGGCATTGGCCTTCGCGTCGAGCGCGGCGTGGAGCTTGTCGAGCGCGGGAATCAAGCGGTGTGTCGTGGCGATCGCGGCGGCGATGTGAAGCGCGGTCGGGAAGCTGTCGTTGGACGACTGGCTCATGTTGACATGGTCGTTGGGGTGGACCGGCGACTTGCCGCCCCGCGTGCCGGTGAGGACTTCGTTGGCGCGGCCGGCGATGACCTCGTTGGCGTTCATGTTCGACTGCGTGCCGCTGCCGGTCTGCCAGATGACGAGCGGGAATTGGTCGTCGAGCTTGCCGTCGATGACTTCCTGCGCGGCGGAGTCGATGGCGGTGGCGATGGTTTCGTCTAGGCCGTGCGAGCGGTTTACGCGGGCTGCGGCTTGTTTGACGAGGGCGAGGGCGTGGACGATCTCGATCGGCATGCGTTCGCGGGTGGCGAAGGGGAAGTTCTCGATCGAGCGCTCGGTTTGCGCGCCCCAGTATGCGGCGGCGGGTACTTCAATCGGGCCGATCGTGTCGGTTTCTGTGCGGGTTTGGGTCATAGCCTGTCTACTCCGTCATGCCGGGCTTGTTCCGGCATCCACCGTTCCGCGCTCTCACCGATCGTGGAGCGTGCGGACGGGTGGACCCCGGAACTGGTCCGGGGTGACGTAGAAGAAAAGAAGTACGCCCTGGGAGTTAATCCCGTGTCGTCGACCGCGCTGCGCGCGTCGGCCGACAGTTTGCGTCGCTTTGCGACCGGCGATCAGTGCGCTGATCGCCTCGCTTCTTACTTCTTCCGCTTGAAATCCACCGCAACGACGTTCGAACCGTCTTCGATCGGGACCGCGGTCGGGCCGTCGTTTTCCGCTTCGTCGTGATCGCCGAGCGCGTCCTCCGCACCCTCCTGCGCCTGGAAACGGAGCTCGAAGCTTACCGCCGGATCCTGGAACGCGGTGATCGCCGAATACGGGATCACCAGCTTCGACGGGACCTGGTTGAACGAAAGCCCGATCGAGAAGCGCTCGTCGTCGACGATGAGGTCCCAATAGCGGTTCTGCATGACGATCGTCATCTCGTCTGGGAAACGCTCGATCAGCCGCTTGGGGATGTCGACTCCCGGGGCCTGCGTCTTGAAGGTGATGTAGAAATGATGCTCGCCGGGAAGCCCGCCGGCCTCCGCGACCGAGCCGAGCACGCGGCCGACCACGGCACGCAGGGCTTCTTGTACGATCTCGTCGTACGGAATCAGGCTATCGGGCAGTCCATCGGTCATATCCCTTGGGTAGCGCCATTCGGATGCCGGTCAAGATTGCATGCGTCGTGGCGCACGTTATGGGAGGTGGCATGCGCACCGCCACGATTACCCGCTCCACCGCCGAGACGGCGATCGACGTCACCGTGAACCTCGATGGGACCGGCGTATACGACGTCGAGACCGGGGTCGGTTTCTTCGATCACATGCTCGAACAATTATCGCGTCATTCGTTGATCGATCTGCGCGTGCGGACCAAGGGCGATCTGCATATCGACGAGCACCACACCGTCGAGGATACCGGCATCGCGATCGGCCAGGCGTTCGCGCAGGCGCTCGGCGATAAACGCGGGATCGTGCGGTATGGCGATGCGCTGTCGCCGATGGACGAGACGCTGACTCGGGTGGCGCTGGATATCTCCGGGCGTCCGTGGCTGGTGTGGAAGGACCTGTTCTCGCAGAAGCGCCTCGGCGGGATGGATACCGAGATGTTCGAGCATTTCTTCCATAGCTTTGCGCAGGCCGCCGGCATCACGCTGCACGTCGAGACGCTGTACGGGTCGAACAACCACCACATCGCTGAGGCGGCGTTCAAGGGTGTCGCGCGCGCACTGCGGACCGCGATAGAGATCGATCCGCGCAAGGCCGACGCGATTCCGTCGACCAAGGGGATGCTGTGAGCGCGTTGACTCCGTCAGCTCAAAAGCCCGTCACCCCAGCGAAAGCTGGGGTATCCCCGTTACGACGAGACCCCAGGTTCCGCTGGGGTGACGGACTTCTTGTACCGGGTCGCGGGGATACAGCATGACGCTCGCGCTGATCGATTACGGTGCGGGGAATTTGCATTCGGTCGAAAACGCGTTGCGGACGGCTGGGTGTGTCGATCTGGTTGTCACGTCCGACGCTGATGTCGTCGCGAAGGCTGACCGGATCGTGCTGCCGGGTGTCGGTGCGTATGGCGCGTGTGCAGCGGCGTTGCGCGCGGTGCCGGGGATGGTCGAGGCGCTGAACCGGCGGGTGCGCAACGAGGGTACGCCGTTTCTTGGGATCTGCGTCGGTATGCAGTTGATGGCCGATGCGGGCGAGGAGATGGGGACTCATGCCGGGCTCGGCTGGGTTTCGGGGCGCGTGCGACGGCTGGAGCCTGGTACGATGGAGGCGAAGGTGCCGCATATGGGCTGGAACGACGTCGTTCCGTCCGTCGCGCACCCGCTGATCGAGCCAGGCGAGGCGTATTTCCTGCATAGCTTTGCCTTCGAAGGCGCCGACGTGCTCGCGACGACCGACCATGCAGGTCCCGTCACCGCGGCGATCGGTCGCGACACGATGATCGGCGTGCAGTTTCACCCTGAGAAGAGCCAGCGCTACGGTTTGGCCTTGCTCGAACGATTCCTAGAATGGCGGCCGTGACTCTAGCCGCTCCCATTCCCCGGACCGTCACCCCAGCGAACGCTGGGGTATCCCACGATCGCGAGCGCGCCCTTGCCGCACGAGACCCCAGCGTTCGCTGGGGTGACGGTATCGGGCGGAATCTCGAACAGGATTGTCGCGCATGAGCCTCATCATCTTCCCCGCAATCGACCTAAAGGCGGGTCAAGTCGTGCGTCTCGCCGAGGGCGATATGGACCGGGCGACCGTCTATGGCGACGATCCCGCGGCACAGGCGATGCTGTTCGCGAACGCTGGCGCGGAGCATCTCCACGTGGTCGATCTCGACGGCGCGTTTGCGGGGGCCTCGGTCAATGGCGACGCGGTGCGGTCTATCGTCGCGCAGTTTCCGGGGCATGTGCAGCTTGGCGGCGGGATCCGGACGCGGGCGAGCGTCGAGGGCTGGTTCGACCTGGGCGTGTCGCGCGTGGTGATCGGGACGGCGGCGCTGGAGGATCCCGAGTTCGTGCGCGGCGTCGCGAAGGATTTCCCCGGGGGGATCGTCGTTGCGGTCGACGCGAAGGACGGCATGGTCGCGACCAAGGGCTGGGCGGATGTGTCGACCACGAGCGCGGTCGATCTCGCACGGCGGTTCGAGGATGCGGGGGTGGCGTCTTTGCTGTTTACCGACGTCGGGCGCGACGGGATGCTGAAGGGGTGCAACGTCGACGCGACTGTCGATTTGGCGCGGTCGGTGGACATTCCGGTGATCGCCAGCGGCGGGGTGAAGGGGATTGCCGAGATCCACGTGCTGGCGCTGCATGTGCGCGACGGGGTCGAGGAGTCATCACCGGGCGGGCGTTGTACGACGGTCGGCTCGATCTTGCTGCGGCATTGAGTGTGGCGAAGGCTGCATGATGGTTCATGCGGAGACGCGGAGACGCGGAGATAGTAGTTTCGCGCAAAGGCGCGGAGCATCGCTTGGCGCCGCAGGCAAAAATATGTTCACGCAAAGGCGCAAAGGCGCGAAGAGTAAGCAGAAGGGAAGGCCTGTTCTTCTTTTCACTCTTCGCGCCTTTGCGCCTTTGCGTGAATCATTCTTAGCGGCTTTGCCGCGTCTCCGCGTCTCCGCGTCTCCGTGTGAACAAAACCTGCGGCACAGCGCATGACGGTCCGCGCGCGTCATTCCGTGCCTCGACGTTGCCGATGGGCGCGTGGTGAAGGGCGTGAACTTCGTCGAACTGCGCGACGCCGGCGATCCGGTCGAGCAGGCGCGGGCCTATGATGCGGCCGGGGCGGACGAGCTGTGTTTCCTCGATATCGGCGCATCCCATGAAGGCCGGGGTACGATCCTCGACGTGGTGCGACGGACCGCAGCAGTGTGCTTCATGCCGTTGACGGTCGGCGGCGGCGTGCGGACGGCGGACGATGCGCGCGCTTTTGCTGGCAGGTGCCGACAAGGTGGCGGTCAATTCGGCGGCGGTCGAGCGGCCGGAACTGGTCGCCGACATCGCCGAGCGCTTCGGCAGCCAGTGCTGCGTCGCGAGCGTCGATGCGCGCAGGTCCGGCGAAGGTTGGGAAGTATTCACGCATGGCGGCCGCCGCGCGACCGGGATCGATGCGATCGCGCATGCCTTGAAGCTCGCCGAGCTGGGCGCTGGCGAGTTGCTGGTCACGTCGATGGACCGCGACGGCACGCGCAGCGGCTACGATCTCGAGCTAATCCGCGCGATCTCGGACCGCGTCAGCGTACCGGTGGTGGCGAGCGGCGGGGTCGGCGGGCTCGACGACCTGGTGGCGGGCATCCGCGACGGGCATGCGAGCGCGGTGCTGGCGGCGTCGATCTTCCATTTCGGGCAGGCGTCGATCGGCGATGCGCATGCCGCGCTGGCGGCGGCGGGCATCCCGGTGCGGACGCCGGTCAGCTCGGCCTGATCCGATGATCGCGCTACCCCTCCTCGCGGTACAGTCGGGTCATAGCGGCACCGTCCATCCGCGTACCGGGCCCGAACTCTCGGACATCGCGCTGTTCGTGGTAGCAGCGCTCGGCGTATGGCTGGTGCGGCGCGCGCTGCGGAAGCGGTTCGCCAAGACCAAACCGCCCGCGAAGGCCCACCCGAAGAGGGATTGACCCGCCTGCTCGGCTACGTCAGCACGCGAGCCATGGACCCCGTATTCGACCGCCTCGAAGCAACCATCCGCGCCCGTCGCGATGCGCCCGCCGACACCTCCTATACTGCGAGCCTGTTCGCGAAGGGGCGTCCCAAGATCGCGCAGAAGCTCGGCGAGGAAGCCGTCGAGACGGTGATCGCAGCGTGCTCGGGCGACGAAGCGAGCATCGTGCCGGAAGCGGCGGACCTAATGTTCCATCTGGCGGTGCTGCTGGCGGATGCGGGGTTGAGCCTGGACGATGTGCGGGCGGAATTGGAACGGCGCGAGGGGGTCGGTGGCCTAGTCGAAAAGGCCGGCCGGGCGGGGTAATCTGCCCCCCTCCCGCTTGCGGGAGGGGTCGGGGAGGGCATGGTCTACGCGCTCCGCCGGGACCGGGAAGGCACGCCCCTCCCCTAACCCCTCCTGCAAGCGGAAGGGGGATTTATGCCGATCGACGCCACCCAGCCTTATGACGACCAGAACATCTTCGCGAAGATCCTCCGCGGCGAGATCCCGTCGAAGCGCGTCTATGAGGACGACTTCGCGATCGCGTTCCACGACATCAACCCGCAGGCACCGACGCACCTGCTCGTGATCCCCAAGGGCGCGTACGTGTCTTGGGACGATTTCTCCGCGCGGGCGCCCGATGCCGAGATCGCCGGTTTCATCCGCGCGGTCGGTGCCGTGGCGCGCGGCGGGGCTGGTCGAACCGGGCTATCGCCTGCTCGCGAACATCGGCCAGGATGGGCACCAGGAGGTGCCGCATCTGCACGTTCATGTCTTTGGCGGGCGTCCGCTGGGGCCGATGCTGGCGCGATAGGCCAGCTTTGCCGCACTAAAGGATTGCACGTAATAAAATTGCCATTAGGCTCTGGGGATTGAGCAAGGGGGCCTTCTGACCGGGCCCCTGCAATCCCCGGGGGTACCGAATTGATTTTTGGTCGCGTAAAATCACTGGACGCCATCCTGGCGACGGCGGAGAAGAAATCGCTCCACCGATCGCTCGGTGCGTTCCAGCTTACCATGCTCGGCATCGGCTGCGTGATCGGCACGGGCATCTTCGTGCTGACCTCCGCCGCCGCGCAGAAGGCCGGGCCGGGCATGATCCTGAGCTTTATCGTCGCCGGCGCAGTCTGCGTCGTCGCGGCGCTCTGCTATGCCGAGATCGCGGCGATGGCACCGGTCGCCGGGTCCGCCTACACCTATACCTATTCGGTGATGGGCGAGCTGCTCGCCTGGACCGTCGGCTGGGCGCTGATCCTCGAATATGCCGTCGCCGCGAGCGCCGTGTCGGTCGGGTGGTCCGGCTATTTCTCGGGCTCGATCCTGCGAGAAACGTTCGGGATAGACCTGCCCCTCTGGCTGGCCGCCGGGCCGTACGTGCCGGGCGGGTTCATCAACCTGCCGGCGGTCGTCATCTCGCTGCTCGTCACCTGGCTGCTGATGATCGGCACGACTGAGAGCGCGCGCGTCAACGCGGTGCTGGTGACGATCAAGGTGGTCGCGCTGACCGCGTTCGTCGCGCTGACGCTGCCCAAGACGCATGGCGGCAATTTCGAGCCATTCCTCCCGACCGGCATCCTCGGCAGCAACGGCCTTGGCGTGGTCGGCGCGGCGGCGACGATCTTCTTCGCCTATGTCGGCTTCGACGCGGTCTCGACCGCCGCGGAGGAGACCAAGGATCCGCAGCGCAACGTGCCGATCGGCCTGATCGCGTCGCTCGGCATCTGCACCGTGTTCTACATGCTGGTCGCAGCGGGCGCGATCGGGACGATCGGTGGCCAGCCGCTGTTCGGGGCGGACGGCGTGCCGTTCACGACGGGCTCGCCCGAACTGGCGCGTGCCTGCCTGATACCGGCCAATGCGCAGGCACTGGTGTGTTCGAACGAGGCGCTCGCGCACGTGCTGCGCCAGATCGGCTATGCGAACGTCGGCAACTGGATGGGCTATGCGGCGGGGCTCGCGCTGCCGTCGGTGATCCTGATTCTGATGTTCGGCCAGACCCGAGATCTTCTTCGTGATGAGCCGTGACGGCCTGTTGCCGGAAGTGCTGAGCCGCGTGCATCCGAAGTGGAAGACGCCCTATATCGTCACCGCGATCACCGGCGTGTTCGTGGCGTTCGCCGCGGCGTTCCTGCCGGTCGGCCAGCTCGCGGACATCGCCAATGCGGGCACGCTGTACGCGTTCATGATGGTCGCGATCGCGCTGCTGATCCTGCGCAAGCGCGAGCCGAACCGGCATCGTCCGTTCCGTACACCGGCCGCTTGGGTCGTCGCACCGCTGACGATCGTCGGCTGCATCGGACTGTATTTCTCGCTGCCGTACGAGGCGATGGCGGTGCTGCCGATCTGGGGCGCCGTCGGGCTCGTGATCTACTTCCTGTACGGCTACCGGAAGAGCTATCTGGGTCGCGGAATGGCCGATGGTGGCGAGACCGACATCGACCTGACGCCGGGTCACTGAGACCGGACGTAGAAAGGGCCGCGGGAGGAAACTCCCGCGGCCCTTTTTTGTGCTTCGTCGCCAACGCGTCATCCCCGCGGAGGCGGGAATGACGGCGCGGCGGGCCACGTTCAGCCGATGTGCTTGGCGGCGAGCGCCTTCATGTCGACCATCGGGCGGGCGCCGACATGGCTGATGATCTCGGCCGCGCAGACCGCGCCGAGCTTCAGCGAGGCGTGCAGGTCGTAGCCCTGTGCCTGGCCGTGGAGGAAGCCCGCCGCGAACAGGTCGCCGGCGCCGGTGGTGTCGACGACCTTGGCGATCGGCTCGGCCTTCACCTCGGCGCGGTTGCCGTTCTGGAGTGCGCAGGCACCGTGCTCGCCGCGGGTGACGACCAGGGTCGGGACCTGCGCCGAGATCTTGGCGACCGCTGCGTCGAAGTCTTCGGTCTCGGCGAGGGCTGCGAGTTCGCTCTCGTTGGCGAACAGGATGTCGATCAGGCCGTCGCTGAGCAGCTGGCGGAAATCGCCGCCGTGACGCGAGATGCAGAACACGTCGCTGAGCGTGAACGCGACCTTCCGGCCGGCGTCGCGCGCGCAATCGATCGCGGCGCGCATCGCGGCGCGCGGCTCTTCGGGATCCCAGAGATAGCCTTCGAGATACAGGATCGCGCTGTCGGCGATCATCGCGGTGTCGATCGCGGCGGCGGGCAGGAACTGGCCCGCGCCGAGGAAGGTGTTCATCGTGCGCTGGCCGTCCGGCGTCACGAAGATCAGGCAGCGGCCGGTGGTCGGGTCGCCGGCGCGGACGGGGGTGGCGAACTCGATGCCGATGCTGCGGACGTCATGCGCGAAGACCTGGCCGAGCTGGTCGTCGGCGACCTGGCCGATGAACCCGCATTTGCCGCCGAGTGCGGCGATGCCGGCGACGGTGTTGGCGGCCGACCCGCCCGAGACTTCCATGCCCGGGCCCATCTTGGCATAGAGCGCGTCGGCTTCCTCCGACGAGAACATGAGCTGCATCGAGCCCTTGGCGACACCGATCTCGGCGATGAACGCGTCGTCGGCGGTAGCAAGGATGTCGACGATGGCATTGCCGATCGCGACGACGTCGTAGGTTGGGTTGGGCAAGGCGGGACTCCGGGGTGCGGGAAAACGCTTGCCGTAAATGCCGGGCGGGATTGGTGCAACTGGTGTGCGCGGCGCGGCGATCGGCATGGCGCTGTGGTCGAACGTGAATAGGCCACCACCCCGGCGAAGGCCGGGGTCCAATTGAGAAACGTTGCTAACGACGGGTAGCGCGCAATTGCGAAGACCTTTCCATTTGGGCCCCGGCCTCCGCCAGGGTGGTAGTTGATGACGGAGTTGCGTCCGGCAAGCACAGGCCTCCACGGCCAAGGCCGTGGCGGGCGGTGGCGGTGGCGGTGGCGGTGACCGCGCCCCCCACTCACCTGTTCCCCCGCGGGCGCGGGGAACAGAGTCTCGGGCGGTGTGCGTGGTTGCGCTGGCCCCCGCGTCCGCAGGGGAACGTAATGCTTCAGGGGGAACGTCGTAGCTACTATCAGCGCCAAAGCTTCGTTGACCTCGCCACCACCGCGCGTCATCCCGAACCGATGCTCCGCGCCCTCCTCCTCTCGCTCGGCCAACTCACCGATCCGCCGGTCCTCCGCGTGTTCGTGAAGTCGATGCTCGTCACGCTGCTCGTCTTCGCACTGCTCGGCGTCGGGACATGGTGGGGCACGCAGGCCGCACTGGCCGCGTGGCTCGGCTGGCATGCCGACGGGCTCGCCGCGGCGTTCGCGCTGTTCGTCACGATCCTCGCGTTGTGGCTCCTGTTCCGCGCCGTCGCGATCGCGGTCGTCGGGATCTTTGCGGACGAGGTCGTCGAAGCCGTCGAAGCGCGGCATTATCCCGAGGCGCTGAAAACCGCCCGCCCCGTGCCCCTCGCCCGCAGCCTCGGGATGGGCCTCCGCTCAGCTGCCCGCGTCGTGCTCGTCAACCTGCTGATGCTGCCGGTCTATATCGCGCTGCTCGTCACCGGTGTCGGCACCGCCGCGGCGTTCTTCGTCGTCAATGGCTGGCTGCTCGGGCGCGATCTCGGCGACATGGTGGCAGCGCGACATATGGACGCAGCGGCGATGCGGGGCTGGCGTGCGACGACCAAGAGTGGGCGGTTCGTGCTGGGGCTTGCGAACACCGGGCTGTTCGTGGTTCCGATCCTCAACATTGCTGCGCCGGTTCTGGGTGCCGCGATGGCGACGCATTACTTCCACACCCAGTATTACCGTAAGGCCCGATCATGACGCGATTGACGACGATAGGGATCGCGCTGGCGCTCGGCGGCGGACTCGCGGGTTGCGCCGCACCGGTGGCCAAGCCCGCGGTCGGGCGTCCGGCCATCCCCTATACGAGCGTCGGGCTCGAACGCGTCCTCGGCCAGGACGCCGCCGGCCTGACCAAGCTGTTCGGCCAGCCTGACGCCGACGTCCGCGAAGGCAGCGCGCGAAAACTCCAGTTCCAGAGCGGCATCTGCGTGCTCGACGCGTATCTCTACCCCAAGGGATCGGACGCCCCCCGCGTCACCTATCTCGACGCGCGCGAACCCGACGGCAGCACGATCGACCGCGCCAGCTGCGTCGCCGCACTGACCCGGCGCGAGGGGGCAAGTAACGGGCGAGATCGTCTACTTTCCGACAATCACTCTGCACAGTAGCATCTCCAAAAGGAGACGTTCGTTGCCCGCAACCGCTCGCCCTTATGGATTTTGACAGCATTTCTACTTGCTGTATTTCCGATTCTGAATTTTGTGTACTGGCCTCAGGTATTGGGCTCGGGCCAGTTGCAGCCGGACGGCGATAATATTGGCATACCGATGTATGGCAGCGTTCTGATCGCGATTATCGCGTCACCGTTCGTAATTGGTATCGCCGGTCTTTGCCTACGAAGATACAATCAGCCAGTTCGCCTCACCGCCTACAGGCGCGACCGACCTTTCCGAAGCGCTCTTGCGACGATCTTCTTTAGTGGTGCGGGCTTCGTCCTGATGCTCGGTTCGATCGCCCAGCTTATACACTCGCTCCCATGGTACGAATATCTATGGCCAGCGTACACGGCGCTTTGGGTCCCATGGATGTTCGGCTTGCGTGCCGCCTTCATTGAGCAAGACACCGTTGTTGTCGGTTAGGCGGCTGGGCTCAACCACGTTTTTTCCCTGTCTAAAGCGGCCAATTCGCTCTCCTCCTCAAACCGGACATGTCGAAAACTAGGCTTGATAGTCGGCGGCGACGCTGGCGGCCCATTCCGCGGTGACGCCCGGGTCGTGCTCCGAGGTCGAGAACCAGTTGCGTTCGCTGTGACAGCGCACGGCATCCAGCCGCCCGAGTGCCCAGATTGCGGCACCGCGCACCACCGGGGCTTCGTCGGCCAGCAGCTTTACGACAGGCTCGACCAGCTCCAGATCACCGCTGTTGCCCGCTGCGATCAGCGCGTTGCGGACCATCCGGTCGCGGCCGATGCGCTTGATCGGGGAGCCAGCAAAGACCTGACGAAAGCTCGCGTCGTCCAGCGCGAGAATGTCCGCGAGTTCGGGGGCGACCAGTTCTGCGCGGGGGTGAAACGCGAGGTTCGCGTTGGCGGCGGCGGCGAACTTGTTCCAGGGGCATACCGCGAGGCAGTCGTCGCAGCCGTAGATGCGGTTGCCGATCGCGGCGCGGAACTCGTGCGGGATGGGGCCGGCATGCTCGATCGTCAAATAGGAGATGCAGCGGCGGGCATCGAGCTGGAACGGCTTCGGGAACGCGGCGGTCGGGCACGCGGTCTGGCACGCGTCGCAACTGCCGCAGGTGTCGACGCCGCCCTTGTCCGGCTCCAGGTCCAGCGTCGTGTAGATCGCGCCAAGGAACAGCCAGCTGCCATGCTCGCGGCTGACGAGGTTGGTGTGCTTGCCTTGCCAACCCAGCCCGGCAGCTTCGGCGAGCGGCTTCTCCATCACCGGCGCAGTGTCGACGAACACTTTTAGATCGAAGGGCGGCATGTCACGGCCGGCTTCAGCGGCAAGCCACCGCCCGAGCGCCTTCAACTGCCGCTTCACGACATCGTGATAATCCGGCCCCTGCGCATAGACCGAGATGCGCCCTACCCCGCCCTCATCCGCCAATCGCAGCGGATCGTCCTTCGGCGCATAGCTCATGCCGAGCGCGATGACGCTGCGCACTTCGGGCCAGAGGCCGGCGGGGCTTTCGCGATGGTGCTTGCGCTCCTCCATCCAGATCATGTCGCCGTGGCGGCCGTCGGCGAGCCATTGGTGGAGGCGTTCGCCCGCGCGGCGCGGCGTCGGCGTGCGCGATTCCGCAGGCGACGAAGCCCAGTTCCGCCGCTTTGGCCTTCAGCCTGTGTTCCAGCTTGTCTTGCGCCACGTCCGCCCGCTACCACGACGCCACCCTCGGGAGGAAGATTGCGCGTGAACGATGAATGGGCGGTCACCGCGAACGCGATCGTGAAGCGGTTCGGCGATCGGCGCGTGGTCGACGGGGTGGACATGATGGTGCCGCGCGGCTCGGTGTACGGCGTGCTCGGCCCCAACGGCGCGGGCAAGACGACGACGCTGCGCATGCTGCTCGGGATCATCGAACCCGACGAAGGATCGCGCACGCTGCTCGGCTACGACAATCCGCGCGATGCGAGCGACCGGGTCGGCTACCTCCCCGAGGAGCGCGGACTGTATCCGGCGATGAAGGCGCGCGAGGCGATCGCGTTCCTGGGGGCTTTGCGCGGGCTCGACTGGAAGACCGGGCGCGAGCGGGCGGTGGTGCTGATGGAAGCCGCCGGCCTTGGCCATGCGGTCGACGAGAAGATTCGGAAACTGTCGAAAGGCATGGCACAGCTGGTGCAGCTGCTCGGTTCGGTGGTGCATCAGCCCGACCTGCTGGTGCTCGACGAGCCGTTTTCGGGGCTCGATCCGGTCAACCAGGAGCGGCTCGAGAAGCTGATCCTCAACGAGCGCGATCGCGGCGCGACGATCCTGTTCTCGACGCATATCATGAGCCATGCCGAACGCCTGTGCGACCGGCTCGCGATCATCGCCGGCGGCAAGCGGCGGTTCGAAGGCACAGTCGCGGATGCGCGAGGCATATTGCCGCAACGCGTCCACTACACGCCGCATCGGCCCGATCCTGCGATCCGCGCCGTGCTGCCGATGGACGCGGTGCAGGACGGGGATAGCTGGCGGTTCGAGCTGCCGAACGAGGGGATCGAAAGCTTGCTGGTGAGGCTGATCGACGCTGGATACGGGATTTCGGGATTGTCGATCGAGCGCCCCGGTTTGCACGAAGCGTTCGTCCGGATCGTCGGCCAGCATGGCGACGTCGCGAAGGAGCAGGCGGCATGACGCGTTTCCGCCGGACCCTCCGCCAGACCTTCACGATCGCGCGCCGCGACTTCATCGCCACCGTGTTCACGCCGATCTTCCTGCTGTTCCTGTTCGCGCCGGTCATCATGGGATCGTTTGGCGCGATCGGCGGGATGGGCGCGGCGAGCGTCAGCGGCGGCGCGCAGGACAAGACGCGGATCATCGCGATCGTCCCCGCCGCGACGTCGCGGCCAATCGCGGAGGCCGATACACGGCTGCGCGGCATGTTCCGCGACGACGAGGCCCCTCCAGGGCTGACCACCGTCGCGCCCTCGGCCGACCCGGCGGCGCAGGCGCGGGCTGCGTTCGAGACGAAGGATATCGACGCGTCCGCAGTTCTCTACGGCCCGCTCAACGCGCCACAGATCCTGTACGGGCCGCGCGGCGCGAGGTCGGCGGACTATCTGGGGATGCTCGCACAGACAACGCTGGCGGCGCAGAAACTGGGTGGCACGCTGCCCACGATCGCCGCGACCAAGACGCAGATCACCCGCTCCACCACCTCGGTCGGCGGCCAGCACCAGTCGGCGTTCTTCGCGGTGTTCGGGATCTTCTTCCTGACGCTGTTCCTGTCGGGCCAGGTCGTCGGCACGATGGCCGAGGAGCGCAACAACAAGGTGATCGAGGTGCTCGCCGCCGCGGTGCCGCTCGAATCGGTATTCTTCGGCAAGCTGATCGGGATGTTCGGCGTGGCGGTGCTGTTCGTCGCGTTCTGGGGCACCGTCGTCACGCAGATCACATCGCTGATGCCCGCCGCCGCGGCGGTGGCGTTGGGTGACCTGACGCCCGCGGTCGGCGCGCCGATGTTCGCGCTGCTGTTCGCCGCGTATTTCAGCATGGCGTATCTGCTGCTGGGCTCGGTGTTCCTCGGCGTCGGTGCGCAGGCGTCGACAATGCGCGAGATCCAGATGCTGTCGCTGCCGATCACGATCCTGCAGGTCGCGATGTTCGGACTATCCTCGGCGGCGGTCTCGCACCCCGGCAGCTGGATCGCCACCGCCGCCGAGCTGTTCCCGCTGTCGTCGCCATTCGCGATGGCGGGCCGCGCGGCGAATTCGCCCGAACTGTGGCCGCACGTCGCGGCGCTCGCGTGGCAGGCGTTGTGGGTGACGATCTTCATCACCGTCGGCGCACGGCTGTTCCGACGCGGGGTACTGCAATCGGGCAGCGCGCGGCCGTTCTGGCGGCGGAAGGCCAAGGCGACGGCGTAGGGCCTTACAAACTCCCCGGCCCCCGCCCCCGCCCCGTTCGCCCTGAACGAAGTCGGAGGGTACGCCCCGCGCGCAGGTGCTTCGACTTCAGCGCGATGCGCTGAAGTTTATCCTGAGCTTGTCGAAGGGCTCAGCACGAACGGACGCTGGGACGCTATTGACATAAGTGTCAGCAAAGTCTCTCCTGTTGCAAAATACGGGAGAGAGACGATGGCGACTCTGGTAAGAGATGCAGCGCAACAGACAGTCGATCCGCTCGACGTGAGCCGCGCCGAACTCTACCGCGACGATCTCTGGCAGGCGCCGTTCGCCCAGCTCCGCGCCGAGTCCCCCGTCCATTACGTCGAGCATTCCGACTACGGCCCCTACTGGTCCGTCTCGACCTACAAGGGCATCGTCGAGGTCGAATCGCTCCCCGATCTCTATTCTTCCGAAGCCGGCGGGATCACGATCGCCGATTTCGTCGCCGAGCGCGACGTCCGCATGCCGATGTTCATCGCGCGCGACCGCCCCGTGCACACCGGTCAGCGCCGCACCGTCGCGCCCGCCTTTACGCCTAGCGAGATGACGCGGATGTCGAGCGATATCCGCAGGCGTACTGCCGCGATGCTCGACAGCCTGCCGTGGAACACGCCGTTCGACTGGGTCGATACGGTCGCGATCGAGCTGACCACGCAGATGCTCGCGATCCTGTTCGACTTTCCATGGGCGGACCGACGCAAGCTGACCCTGTGGTCGGATTGGGCGGGCGATATCGAGATCGTCAAGAACGAGGAGCTGCGCGGTCAGCGGCTCGCGCACATGTTCGAATGCGGCTCGTATTTCAAAAACCTCTGGGACGCGAAGATCGACAAGGCGCCGACGCCCGACCTGATCTCGATGATGATCCATTCGGACGCGATGAGCCATATGGATCACAACGAATTCATCGGGAACCTCATCCTGTTGATCGTCGGCGGCAACGACACGACGCGCAATTCGATGTCGGCGCTGGCCTATGGGCTGGACAAGTTTCCGGAGTCGCGGGCGAAGCTGGAGGCGGATCCGGGGCTGATCCCCAATGCGGTGAGCGAGATCCTGCGCTGGCAGACCCCGCTTGCGCATATGCGGCGGACCGCGACGGCGGACGCGGAACTGATGGCGCAGCAGATCAAGACGGGCGACAAGCTCGCGCTCTGGTACATCTCGGCGAACCGCGACGAGAGCGTGTTCGGCGACGATGCGGACTCGATCGTCGTCGATCGCCCGAACGCGCGGCGGCATCTGGCGTTCGGCCACGGCATCCACCGGTGCGTCGGCGCGCGGCTGGCCGAAATGCAGATCGCGATCCTGCTGGAGGAAATGGCTGCCCGCCGCATGCGGATCAACGTGCTCGCCGAGCCGACGCGCGTCGCCGCGTGCTTCGTCCACGGCTATCGCACGCTGCCGGTGGAAATCAGTAAATACTGAGGCTTGGCGTAACCTTATCGGGTGGCTCGAACGTACCTATATCCGAACCATGGAGACGAACATGACCCAGGACCGCCGCGCTTTCCTCACGCTTGCTGGAGCAGGCGTCGCCGGCTTCGCGCTGTGGGGATGCACGTCGCAACCCGCGCAGGCCGCCGAGCGGTTCGAGGTGACGCTGACCGATGCGCAGTGGCGCAAGAAGCTGTCGCCGGATGCGTATGATACGCTGCGCAAGGAGGGCACCGAGCGGCCCTATTCGAGCCCGCTGAACGGCGAGCATCGCGCGGGGATTTTCTCGTGCGGCGGGTGTGCGTTGCCGAACTTCTCGTCGAAGACCAAGTTCGAGAGCGGGACGGGGTGGCCGAGCTTCTGGCAGCCAATGCCGAACGCTGTGCGGACGCGGATGGATTCGACGCTGGGGATGGGGCGGACCGAGGTGCATTGCCGTCGGTGTGGCGGGCATCTGGGGCACGTGTTCGATGATGGGCCGAAGCCTACGGGCAAGCGCTATTGCATGAACGGCGATGCACTGACGTTCAAGGCCGCTTGAAGCCGGTCATTTGTCAGGCGGCCACCGCGGATCGCTGCTGAGCAAATAGAGTGTTCCCCCGCGAAGGCGGGGGTCCAGACTGGGCTCCCGCCTTCGCGGGAGAACAAGAAGCTTGCAGAGCAGTGTTCAGCCTTATGGCACCTCCCCGGCGAAGGCCGGGGTCCAATTTGGAAACGCCGCTGATCGAGAACCGCGTTACGTTACTGCGACCTTTCCAATTGAGCCCCGGCCTTCGCCGGGGAGGCAGTTTGGGGAAGCTGAAGCGCGTAAGTGTCAGGGGGCAATCAGTAGCGAAACGCCAGACTGGCGAGTTGGCCGCCGATGCCGGGCCGAGCCCCGCACCCCACCGCACGGAAAAATTTCAGTTCGCCTCGTTCACCAGCGTGAAGATCCCGCGGGGATCGGTCGGGCCGTGCTGGATCGTCGCGAGCTGCGCGGCGTTGGCGCGCTGCGTTGCGGTGATGGTGTGGGTGGCACTGGCCATCTGGTACGAAGGCTGCGCGTCGAGCGTGTCGCCAGCAGGCGCATGGCCCGAGTAGATGAAGCCCTTGGTCGGGTAGGCCGAGGTCCCGAGGTCACCCTGCGGGCCATACCACACCTTCACCATGCTCCAGTCACCGGCAGCCGAAACGTCGACCGCGCGAACGTTGGTCTCGATTGCGCCGGGGCGCGACCAGTTGGCATGCGTAAGGAGGACTTCGCGATCGCTGACGACCTTCGAGACCATCGCGACATGGCCGACGCGCATGCGGGAAGTGGGCGAGAAGGCGAGGACCGAACCGGCCTTGGGAGTGTGGCCGCGCTCGTAGCGACCCTCGGCCTGGCCCCACCAGGTGTTGGCGTTGCCGCGGATTTCGATGCCCGAAACCGAGCGAGCGAACGTCACGCACTGCCAGAACTGAGCCGCAGCAGGGGTGGCCGTCATCAGGCCGCACGATACCACCAGCGCAAAACGCGCTGCTAACGCCTTGAAATTCATCGAGACCCCCGGCCAAAACCCGTTCGTCACAGTCTGGCTACGGGAGGTTCGATTTAATTGAAACCCGGCCGGGAACCATATCCGACGAAGCGTGTTACCGCGCCGACCAACGCCCGAAAGGGCCAGCCAGGCTGGCTCAGTTCATGAGTTTCCAACCAGTTATGCGGTCGACCGTTACCTGCGTGACCGCATGATAGCCCGGCCGCGCCTTGCCGTAGATGTCCATCGCCAGCTTGTGGCCCCAGTCACCCGAGTCCATCAGCTGCTGGAACAACGGCGCGACGAATTTACGCCGACCCTGCGAGGTCAGGAACTGCTCGGCCGACGCGTCGGCGGGCGCATAATGATTGGCGAGCGCGAGTTGCAGCCAGGCGAAGCGGATCTCGGCGTTGCCGGTGGTGTTCCAGCCGAACGCGATGTCGAGCGTCTTCAACCGCTCGGCCGGCAGCTTGCGCGGCAATTGCGTGATGAACCGCGTGATCTCCTGCGTAGTCGCCTTGCCGGGAACGCCCGAGACGGGACCACCGGCGGCGTAGGCCTTCGCTGCCGCATCGACTGCGGGGAACGCGGCAGACGTCACATGCACCGCGTTCGCCGGGATGCCGGGGCTGTAGACCCAGGTGTCGACGCCGATCGTCTTCGCCTCGGCGGGGGTCAGCAGCTTCGACTTGAGGTCGGTCAGGAAGCCCGCGCTGGTCTGCGGCTGGAAGGCGTGGCGGTCGAAATAGCTGCGGAGATAGGCATCCCACCGTGCGCGACCGACCTGTTTCTCGATCGTGCGGAGGAAGGCCGCGCCCTTGTCATAGGCGATCTGCGTCATGCCGTCGTCGGGATCGCGTGCGGCGTCGAGATCGAGGTGGAGTTGCGTGTCCTTCGCGGCGGGGCCACCGGCGTCCTTCACCGCGGCGAGCATGTCGGTCCAGGCGAGGTCGGCCTCCATGTCGGCGCGGCGCTTGCCGTAGAGCGCCTCCATGATCCGGTTCTCGAAATAGCTGGTGAAGCCTTCGTTGAGCCAGAAATCGTCCCACGTCGCGTTGGTGACGAGGTTGCCCGACCAGCTGTGCGCGAGTTCGTGCGCGATCAGCGAGACGAGGCTGCGGTCGCCGGCGATCGCGGTCGGCGTGGCGAAGGTGAGCGTCGGGTTCTCCATGCCGCCGAACGGGAACGACGGCGGCAGGACCAGCACGTCGTAGCGGCCCCAGCGATACGGGCCGTACAACCCCTCCGCGGCGGCGACGAACTTCTCGAGCTCGCCGAACTCGTACGCGGCCTTGGGCAAGGTCGCGGGTTCGGCCCAGATGCCGGTGCGCGGGCCGGTCGACTTGAACGCGATGTCGCCGACCGCGAGCGCGATGAGGTAGGGCGCGACGGGCTTGTCCATCTTGTACTGGAACGTGCAGCGATCGGCAGCGCAGGTCGGCTTGCCGGTCGCGAGCCCGCTCATCACCGCGGTGAGTTGCTTGGGGACGGCGATCTTGGCCTCCCAGGTCTGGCGGATGCCGGGGAGTCCTGCGTCGGAATCCAGCTGCGATTGAGGATCGCCTCGCCTTGGCTGAACAGGAATGGTTGCGTCTTGCCCGCGGTCTGCGCGGGGGTGAGCCATTGCAGCGCCTTGGCGTCGGGGGACGAGGCGTAGGCGATGCGGATTTTCTTCGCGCCGTTGAGCGTGACGGTGAGTGGCGCGCCATGGATCTTGTCGACCGCGCCGACTTCGTAAGGGAGCGGCTTGCCGGCCATGTCTGTGATATTGACGATCTTCAGCCCGTTATCGTCGAGCACGAGCTTGGCGCCCGGCTTTGCAAGGATGTCGAGCGTGGCGATGCCGCGGATGACGTGGGTGTCGAAGTCGGCGGCTAGATCGAGCGCGACGTGCGTGACGCGGGCTTCCGCGGGGCGGGCGTAGCTGTGCGGGTCGTGCGCGTCGGGGGTGGTGAGGACCGGTGCGACCGTCTGCGCGACGGCGGGGGATGCGAGGACGAGACCGAGGGCGGTGGCTAGAGCGGGAATGCGCATGGAAACTCCGAGGTCGCCGTTCCTCGATATCGGGAAGGCCAAGCGTCGGTCCTACCGTGGTGTCCCTGGCACTGGAAGGGCGGGCCGCGCAATGCCTTCCATCATCCTCGTCATCCTGACGAAAGTCAGGATCCAGAGCCGCGAAGGGCAGCCATCCTTCACTCTGGATCCTGACTTTCGTCAGGATGACGGAGGAAATTGCACGGGTGTCGTTGCCAGTCTCGCCAACCGCGCCTCGTGCTCGACCCGGCCAAACGGAAAGCGGGAGAAGAAGAACGCCGAGACGCACGCCAGCACGATATAAAGGCCAGCGTAGATCAACGTCAGCCGGTCGATCGTCCCGACCGGCACCGTCCCCGGCATAGCCTTGGCCGGGAACCCCGCCACCGCGAGGATCATGCCGGCGAAGAATATTCCGATTCCGCTCGTGCATTTCTGAACGAAGAACGAGCCCGCGAAGAACACGCCTTCGGATCGCCTGCCGGTCTTCGCCTCCGAATCCTCGACCACGTCGGCCATCATCGACGCGCCAAGGATGAACCCGGTGACGTTCGACGCGGTGCCGAGGATGAAGAACCCGAACAGCATCGGCAGCAGCGTGGGCTCGCCAACCTCGGGAAACACGCCGAGCATGCGCAGCCAGTACGGCGAGGTATTGAGCGCCGCGCCGAGCAGCACCGCGCCCATCGCCGCCTTGGGCTTGCTCCCCGTCCTGCCGAGCCGGGGCGCGGCGAGGAACGCGAGGAACACGCCCGAGAACAACGCGATCGTCAGGTAGACGAACACCGGCCCCTTGAAGCCCCACACATAGGTGTAGAGGTAGTTCGACATCGCGTAGCTGATGCCCTGGATCGTGTACGCGCAGACGCCCGCCGCCATCAGGATCGCGAACGCGCGGTTCTTCACGGTCTGGCGCAGTTCGGCGAAGGACTCGCGCAGGGTCTGCTTGGCGATCGGCGGGTTCGGCAGATGCCTGATCTCGTGATGCGTGCCGAGCGCGGAGACGAGGATCGCGACGCCGATGAAGACCGCGCCCGCCAGCGCGAAGCCGCCGTATCCGGCGCGGTTGAGCAGGCCGTTCGGGAACGCCGCGGTGGGCGCGAGGAAATACTGGTACGCCGACAGCAGCATCAGCAGCCCGCCGACCCAGCCGAACAGATAGCGATACGCCATGATCCGCGTCCGCTCGTCATAGCCCGACGTCAGCTCGGGGGTCAGCGCGACCGACGGCACCTCGTAGCAACTCACCGCGCTGCGCACGATCACCGCCATGACGAACAGCCAGATCAGCGTCTGCGGCTCCGACATTACCAAGGGCGGGTTCCACAGCAGCAGCCAGCCGACCATGATCGGCAGCGCAGACGCGTACATCCACGGGTGCCGCCGGCCCCATCTGGTCCGCGTACGATCGGAGAAGAAGCCCACCGCCGGATCGACGAACGCATCAATCAGCAGCGCCATCATGATGACGAGGCCGACGGTGGCGGATGGCAAGCCGACGACCTGGTTGTAGAACAGCAGCAGGAACGTGCCGAACCCGGCGTCCTTCACCCCGTAGGCGACGGCGCCGAAGCCGTAGCTCGCCATCGTGCCGGTCGAGAGGCGGCGGGCGGGTGCGGTCATTTCAGTTTGTCGAGCAGCGCGAACAGCGAGGGTTGCGCGGGGTCCCAGCTCGGCCGCGTGCCGATCGTCATGCCGCCGTCGACCAGGATGTGCGTGCCGGTGATGAAGCTGGCATCGTCGCTGGCGAGGAACACGACCGCGGCGGCGATGTCCTCGCTGGTGCCGGGGCGGCGGATGGGCTGCGCGTCGGCGGCGATGTGCGCGATCATCGCGTCCGCCTTGCTGGTCCTGTCCTCGTCCAGTTCGAGCGCCCGCGTGAAAATGTTGGTGACGATGAAGCCTGGGACCACGGCGTTCACCCGGATCCTGTGCTGCGCGAGATCGGCAGCGGCCTGTTTGGTGAGGTGCAGCACGCCGGCCTTGGCGGTCGAATAGGCGGTCGGTGCATAGCCGGTGCCTAGCGCGGATACCGACGAGGTGTTGACGATCGCGCCGCCGCCGCGCTTCGCCATGAGCGGTGCTGCGTAGCGGATGCCGAGCGCGACCGAGCGGAGCAGCAGCGCTTGGGTGCGATCCCAGTCCTCGGGAGAAATCTCGCCGATCGGGTCGCGCGAGCCACCCGCGCCGGCGTTGTTGAACAGGATGTCGAGCCCGCCCGCATCGTCGGCGGTCTGCATCAGCGCCTCGATATCGCCCGCCTGGAGCACGTCGGTACGCTGGAACAGGATCCGCCCGCCGGACGCGTCGGCGATCGCGTGGCCGCCGGCCTCGTCGATGTCGCCGATCAGCACGGTGGCGCCTTCGTCGGCGAGTCGCAGCGCGGTCGCCCGGCCGATGCCGGACGCGCCGCCGGTCACGACGGCTCGCTTGCCTGAAAACCTCACACGCTCTCTCCTAGTTTTTGGCGAGCATAGTACGGGCTTTTCACTCGTCAATGACGGCTGGTTCGAAAAACGGGTTTGCGGCGGGCGACGCTCGGCGATACCAAGCGGGCAAACATTCGGAGGATGCGTGATGGATACGACCAACCTGTTCCGGCTCGACGGCCGCGTCGCGCTGATCACCGGCGGCAGCCGCGGGATCGGCAAGATGATCGCCGCCGGCTTCATCGCGCAGGGGGCCAAGGTGTATATCTCGTCGCGCAAGGCCGATGTGTGCGAGGCGGCTGCGGCGGAACTTGGGCCGAACTGCATCGCGTTGCCGCAGGACGTCTCGACGGTGGCGGGATGCAAGTCGCTGGCCGCGCAGTTCGCCGAGCATGAGTCGCAGCTCGATATCCTCGTGAACAATGCGGGGGCGGCGTGGGGCGTGCCGTTCGAGGAGTTTTCGGAGGTCGGCTGGGACAAGGTCATGGACCTCAACGTGAAGTCGCCGTTCTTCCTGACGCAGGCTTTGCATGCGGCGTTGAAGGCTTCGGGATCGCGCGCAAAGCCGGCGAAGGTGATCAACATCACGTCGATCGACGGCCAGCGGCTGAACCCGTGGGAGACGTACAGCTATCATGCGTCGAAGTCGGCGCTGATCTACCTGACGAAGCGGATGGCGGCGCGGCTGGTGACGGATTCGATCAATGTGACCTCGATCGCACCGGGGGCGTTTGCGAGCGACATGAACAAGGCCGCGCGCGATCATGGGGATGCGGTGGCGCAGGGGATCCCGGCGAAGCGGGTCGGGGTGGATGAGGATATGGCTGGGGCGGCGATCTACCTGGCCAGCCGCGCGGGGGATTATGTGATCGGGGAGACGATCACGGTGGATGGCGGCCTCGTCCACGCATCGCTAGGCACAAGCATCGACGCCTGAGCTTATGTGTCCCTCGCCCCTCCGGGGAGAGGGAGGGAGAGCACTTGCGACGGAAGGGAGAGGGGCTTTGGGACGAACCGTCCCGAGCCTCACTCCCCTCTCCCTTCCCACGGCAAGTGCCGCGGGCCCCTTCCCTCTCCCCGTAGGGGCGAGGGCGTTTATCGCGCGATACCACCGGCTGCGAGGACTGCCAGGGTAACCAGTTCGCTGGCTGTCGATGTCATTGGGGCGACCTGCACCGGCTTCTCCATGCCGATCAGCATCGGCCCGATCACCGAGTCCCCACCCAGTTCCCGCAACAACTTCGCCGAGATATGCGCCGACTGAAGCCCCGGCATGATCAGCACATTCGCCGGCCCCGACAGCCGCGCAAACGGATAGTTCGCCAGTTGCTTCGGGTTCAGCGCCACATCCGGCGCCATCTCGCCCTCATACTCGAACCCGACCTTGCGCCCGTCGAGCACCGTCACCGCATCACGAATGTTGTCGAGCCACTCCCCCTTCGGATTGCCGAAGTTCGAATAGCTCAGGAACGCCACACGCGGCTCATGACCCATCCGGCGCGCGACCGCCGCAGTTTGCTCGGCGAAGTCGGCCAGCTGCTCGGCGGTCGGGCGCTCGTTGACTGTCGTATCGGCGATGAAGACCGTATGGCTCTGCCCGACCAGCAGATGAATCCCGAACGGCGTCTTCCCCGCGGCCGGATCGATCACGCGATAAATCTGCCGCATCGTCTCGCCATAGGTGCGCGTGATGCCGGTGATCATCGCATCGCCCTCGCCGAGCTGGAGCAGCAGCGCGCCGAAGATGTTGCGGTCCTGGTTGACCATCCGCTCGCAATCGCGACGCAGGTAGCCGCGACGCTGGAGCCGCGAATACAGGAAGTCGACCATTCGCGGCACCAGCGGCGAGACGCGGCTGTTGTGGAGTTCGAAGCTCTCGGGATCGGTGACGCCGAGCGCGCGCAACCGGTCGGGGACGTCGTCGCGGCCGACAAGGACCGGGGTGCCGTAGCCGCCTTCCTTGAAGGCGATGGCGGCGCGGAGGACGACTTCCTCCTCGCCTTCCGCGAAGATCACGCGCTTGGGATGTGCGCGCGCCTTCGTAGGCCATCGACAGGACCGAGGTGGTCGGGTTGAGACGGGCGCGGAGCGAGTGGCGATACGCCTCGATATCGAGGATCGGCTTGGTCGCGACGCCCGAGGCCATCGCCGCCTTGGCGACCGCGACTGGGACGACTTCCATCAGGCGTGGGTCGAACGGCGCGGGGATGATGTAGGCCGGGCCGAAGCTGTGGCTGACGCCGTACGCCGCCGCGACTTCCTCGGGCACGCGCTCGCGGGCGAGTTCGGCGATCGCGTTGGCGGCGGCGATCTTCATCGCATCGTTGATGCCGGTCGCGCGGACATCGAGCGCGCCGCGGAAGATGAACGGAAAGCCGAGCACGTTGTTGACCTGGTTCGGATAATCCGAGCGGCCGGTGGCGACGATCGCATCGGGGCGCGCGGCCATCGCCAGTTCGGGGCGGATCTCGGGCTCCGGGTTGGCCATCGCGAAGATGATCGGCGCGGGGGCCATGTCCTTGACCATCTCGGGCGTCAGCGACCCCGCCGCGGAGAGCCCCAGGAACACGTCGGCCCCGACCAGCGCCTCGGTCAGCGTGCGCGTTTCGGTGATCGCGGCGTGGGCGGACTTCCACTGGTCGACGCCCTCGCGGCCTTGGTAGATCACGCCCTTGCGGTCGCACAGGATGACGTTGTCGCCGCGCACGCCCATCGCCTTGACGAGTTCGGTGCAGGCGATCGCCGCAGCGCCGGCGCCGTTGACGACGATCTTCACCTCGGAGAGTTTCCGCCCGGTGAGCAGGCACGCGTTGATCAGGCCAGCGGCGGTGATGATCGCGGTGCCGTGCTGGTCGTCATGGAAGACCGGGATGTTCATCCGCTCGCGCAGGGCCTGCTCGATGATGAAGCATTCGGGCGCCTTGATGTCCTCGAGGTTGATCCCGCCGAAGGTCGGCTCCATCAGCTCGACCGCGTCGATGAAGCGGTTCACGTCTTCGGTCTTCAGCTCGATATCGATCGCGTCGACGTCGGCGAAGCGCTTGAAGAGAACCGCCTTGCCTTCCATCACCGGCTTGCTGGCGAGCGGGCCGAGATTGCCCATGCCGAGGATCGCGGTGCCGTTCGAGATGACCGCGACGAGGTTTCCCTTCGCGGTATAGTCGTAGACGGTGGCGGGATCGTCGTAGATCGCCTGCACCGGCACCGCGACGCCGGGCGAGTATGCGAGCGCGAGGTCGCGCTGCGTCGCCATCGGCTTCGAGGCGATGATCTCGATCTTCCCCGGGCGGCCTTCCGAATGGAAGAGCAAGGCTTCGCGTTCGGAGAATTGCAGCGTTTCGTCGGACATGGGCGGGCCTCGCGCGGTCATTAGGTTTGGAGGACCTTCTAGGCAGGTGGTCGCCGTTCGTCACCCCGGACACTTCGCCCTAGTGGGTGGCCACCGCCCCGGCGGAGGCCGGGGCCCAATTGGCAAGGTCCGAGTAAGGACGGACCGCGCTTCGTTATTTTCGTACCCCAATTGGGCCCCGGCCTCCGCCGGGGTGGTGATCCCAGTGCGGGGTGGTGCCTTCAACGGCCTTCTCCCCCTCGGGGACAAGGTGGCGCGCTTGCGCCGGATGAGGGGTGGTTGGGGTGCGCGCCCGAGCCTCACTCCCCTCACCCTCCCACGCTGCGCGCGGGCCCCTCCCTCTCCCCAAGGGGAGAGGGTTTTATGGGGCGCGGCTTTTCGCTACCCGCCCCTGATGTCGCACCCCGCCCCTACCCCCATGATGACGCAGTATCTCGGCCTGAAGGCGGAGGCGCAGGATTGCCTGTTGTTCTACCGGATGGGCGATTTCTTCGAATTGTTCATGGACGATGCGCGGACCGCCGCGGCGGTTCTCGACATCGCGCTGACCGCACGCGGCGAGCATGAGGGGAAGCCGATTCCGATGTGCGGCGTGCCGGTGCATGCGGCGACGGTGTACCTGCAACGCCTGATCAAGGCCGGGCATCGCGTCGCGATCGCCGAGCAGGTCGAGAGCCCGGCGGAGGCCAAGGCGCGCGGCGGATCGAAAGCGCTGGTTGCGCGGGCGATCGTACGGGTCGTTACGGCGGGAACGCTGACCGAGGAGGCTTTGCTCGACGCGCGCTCGGATAATTGGTGCGTGGCGATCGGCGAGGCTGGCGGATCTGTGGCGATCGCCGCGGCGGACGTTTCGACCGGGCGGTTCGAGATCGTCGAGGTTGCGGGCGACGCGGTCGAGGCGGAACTCGCGCGGCTCGGTGCGGCGGAAGTGGTGGCTTCGGAGGCTAGCGCCTTCGAGGAAGCGGCTACCACGCTGCGACCGAAGATCGACTTCGACAGCGGCGCGGGCGAGGCGCGGCTGAAGCGGGTATACGGCGTGGCGACGCTCGACGGCTTCGGGCAGTTCGGCCGCGCGGGGCTGGCTGCAGCCGGAGGGCTGGTCGCGTATCTGGAGCATAATGCGAAGGGCACGATGCCCTTCCTCCGCCCCCGCGGATAGGTCGCGCAGCGGAGACGATGGCGATCGACGCCGCCACCCGCGAGAGCCTGGAGCTGACCTGCACCACCGGCGGCGTACGCAAAGGCAGCCTGCTCGACGCGGTCGACCGGACCGTGACGGGGGCCGGCGCGCGGTTGCTCGGCGCGGATCTCGGCGCGCCGCTGATGGACAAGGCGGCGATCGACGCGCGGCTCGACTTGGTGCGGCTGTTCCACGACGACCAGGCGGCGCGCGAGCGGTTGCGCTCGACCTTGCGCGCACTGCCGGACATCGGCCGCGCGCTCGGGCGGCTGGCGGCAGGGCGTGGCGGCCCACGCGATCTGGGGCAGTTGCGCGACGGGCTGGACGGGGCGTGGAGCCTTGGCGAGCGGATGGATGCGATCGTCGACCCGCCGGTGCTGCTCCGGGACATCGCGCCCAGATTACGCGGACACGGCGCGCTGATCGATCTGCTCAAGCGCGCACTGGTGCCGTCGCCGCCGATCGAGGCATCGGATGGCGGGTATATCGCGGCGGGCTATGACGCGGCGCTCGACGACCTGCGCGATGCAGGCGCCGGCGGACGGCGCGCGATCGCCGCGCTGGAGGCGGAGTTTCGGGCCTCGACCGGCGTCACCGCGCTGAAGATCCGCCACAACGGCGTGCTCGGCTATCATGTCGAGGTGCCGGCGCGGGCGGCGGATCCTTTGATGAAGCCCGAGAGCGGCTTCACGCATCGGCAGACTCTCGCGGGTGTGGTCCGCTTCAATACCCCTGCCCTGCACGAAGTCGCGGCGAAGGTGTCGCAGGCCGGCGCGCATGCACTGGCGGCGGAGGCGGCGCATCTCGAGGAACTGACCGCGCAGGCTCTGGCCGGGCGCGAGGCGATTGCGGCGACCGCAGATGCGCTCGCGCGGCTCGACGTCGCGGCCGGGCTGGCGGAGCGCGCGGCGGAAGGGGCCTGGGCGCGGCCTTCGCTGGTCGATCACGCGTGCTTCGAGATCGAGGGCGGCCGGCATCCGGTGGTCGAGGCCGCGGTGGCGAAGTCGGGCGACCGGTTCGTCGCCAACGACTGCAATTTGTCGGAAAGCTCGCGCCTGTGGCTCGTCACCGGCCCGAACATGGGCGGTAAATCGACCTTCCTCCGCCAGAACGCGCTGATCGCCGTGCTGGCGCAGGCCGGTTCGTACGTGCCCGCGACCAAGGCCACCCTGGGGCTGGTCGACCGCCTGTTCAGCCGCGTCGGTGCGTCGGACAACCTTGCGCGCGGCCGCTCCACGTTCATGGTCGAGATGGTCGAGACCGCGGCGATCCTCGCGCAGGCGACGCCGCGATCGTTCGTGATCCTTGATGAGGTCGGCCGCGGCACTTCAACCTATGACGGCCTCGCGATCGCTTGGGCGGTGGTCGAGGCGATCCATGAGGACAATCGCTGCCGCTGCCTGTTCGCGACGCATTATCACGAACTGACGCGGTTGGCGGAGCGCTGCGAGGCGCTGTCGCTGCATCATGTCCGCGCGCGAGTGGAAGGGGAGCTGGTGCTGCTCCACGAACTCGCCGACGGCCCGGCGGATCGGAGCTACGGCCTCGCGGTCGCGCGACTGGCGGGGATGTCGCCGGTGACGGTGGCGCGCGCAAGCGGTGCTGGCGAAGCTCGAGGCCGGGCGTGCGAAGACGGGGGCTGGCGGCCGGGCTGGACGACCTGCCATTGTTCGCCGCCGCGGCGCAGGTTGAGGAGGCTGCGTGCGACGTGCTGCGCGAGGATCTCGCCAAGCTGGATATCGACGCGATGAGCCCCCGCGATGCGCTGGATGCACTGTACCGGTTGAAGGCCTTGGCGAACGAAGGGTGATCCTCCCCGTCCACGCCGTCATCCTGGGCTCGACCCAGGATCCAGAGCCAAGAATGTTGCGGTTCGCGGCTCTGGATCCCAGCGTTCGCTGGGATGACGACACTGGAATAGCCAGCGCGTAGGTTCTTGATCTCACGTCCTAGTATCTCACGATACGTCGATGCTAGGCGGCGGCCGGATTTAGCGGAGCGCGGGCCTTGGGCGGACATCATCACGGGCATTCACACGATCACGGCCACGCGCACGCGGGCCACGGCGGAGGCCATTCCCACGGCGGCCATAGCCACGCCCCAGCCTCGTTCGACCGCGCGTTCGCGATCGGGATCGGGCTCAACATCGTGTTCGTCGCGGTCGAGGCGATCGTCGGCCTGCGGATCGACTCGGTCGCGCTGCTCGCCGACGCCGGGCACAACCTGTCCGACGTGCTCGGTCTCGTCGTCGCCTGGGGCGGGACTATGCTGGCGCGCACCGCGCCGACCAAGCGCTTTACCTACGGGCTGAAGGGCTCGACGATCCTCGCCGCGCTGACCAACGCGCTGCTGTTGCTGGTCGCACTCGGCGCGATCGTGCTGGAGGCGTCGCAGCGTTTCTCCGATCCCGCCCCCACCGCCGGCCTGACCGTGTCGATGGTCGCGGGCGTCGGCATCGCGGTCAACGCGATCACCGCCTGGATGTTCGCGCGCGGGCGCAAGGGCGACGTCAACATCCGCGGCGCGTATCTCCACATGGCCGCCGACGCGCTGGTCTCGGCGGGCGTGGTGATCGCGGGTATCGTGATCTGGCGTACCGGCTTCACCTGGATCGATCCGGCGGTCAGCATCGTCATCGCCATTCTCATTTTCTGGCAGACCTGGGGCCTACTCCGCGAAACCGTCGAGATGTCGCTGTCCGCCGTCCCCCGCGGGATCGAGTTCGATCATGTCGACGAGGCTCTGTGCGGCCTGCCCGGCGTCACCGAAATCCACGATCTCCATATCTGGCCGATGAGCACCACCGAGCCCGTCCTCACCGCGCATCTGGTGATGCCGGGCGGGCATCCCGGCGATCAATTCCTCAGCGATGCGCGGACGATGCTCCACGACACATTCGGCATCGGCCATGCGACGTTGCAGGTCGAGACGGGCAGCGGCCATGATTGCTCGATGGCGGACGCGGCGACCGTCTGAATCTGGCGGTTTGAACTTTTCCGGTGCGGCGCGGGTTACCCTGACACAGATCAGGAGAGTATCTCATGAAGAAGCATCTTATAGCAGCGTTGATGTCGGTCGCCGTCGCAGCGCCGGCGATGCTGCCGACCGCCGCGACCGCCCAGCGGTACGATGACCGCCGCGACAACAACGACCGTCGCGACCGTGACGACCGACGTGGTGACGACCGCCGCGGCAACGATCGCAACTGGCGTGGCGACGACCGCAACTGGGATCCGTCGAACAGCTACCGCGACGGCAAGTACCGCGAGCGCCGCCTCGGCCGTAACGACCGGATCTATCGTGGTCGCGATGGCCGCGCCTATTGCAAGCGCAACGACGGCACGACCGGTCTGGTGATTGGTGCACTCGGCGGCGGCGCGCTGGCGAACCTGATCGGTGGCGGCACGCTCGGCACGCTGGCAGGTGCCGGTGGCGGCGCACTGCTCGGCCGCTCGGTCGACCGCGGCAACGTGAAGTGCCGCTGAGCCCTAACCGGTTCTAGAAACAACGGCGGCCGAGCGATCGGCCGCCGTTTTTGTATCTACGAAATATGCCGTTCGTGCTGAGCGAAGTCGAAGCACCTTCGCTCAGGGCGAACGAAAGGGTCTAGTAGGCGCGGACGACCGCGAACTCGACGGCTTCGATCATCGCATCCTTGGCGTCGCCGTTCGCAAAACCGGCGATCGAGTCGATCGCGCGCTGGCCGTAATGGCGGGCTCTCGCAAAGGTGTCGTCGACCGCGCGGGTCGAGCGGATCAGGCGGATCGCGTGCTGGAGGTCGGCGTCACTGTCGCGGCGCCCCTCGACCGCGTCCTTCCAGAACGCGCGATCCTCGGCCGAACCCCGCGCATAAGCAAGAATCACCGGCAGCGTCATCTTCCCCTCGCGGAAGTCGTCGCCCGCGTCCTTGCCCATCGTGTCCGCATCCGAGACGTAATCGATCGCGTCGTCAACCAGCTGGAAGGCAATGCCGAGGTTGCGGCCATAGGCATCGAGCGCGGCCTCTTCAGCTTCGGGGCGTTCGGCGACGACCGCGGAAATCCGGCAGGCGGCGGCGAACAGCGCGGCGGTCTTCGCGCCGATGATGTCGAGATACCGCTCTTCGCCGAGTTCGACGCGGCGGGCGGCGGTCAGCTGGTTGACCTCACCCTCGGCGATCACCGCGCTGGTCGAGGACAGGATCTTCAACGCCTTGAGGCTGCCCGCCTCGACCATCAGTTCGAAGCTGCGGCTGAACAGGAAATCGCCGACCAGCACGCTGGCGGGGTTGCCCCAGATGATGTTGGCGGTGCGCTTGCCCCGGCGCAGGTCCGAGCCGTCGACGACATCGTCGTGGAGCAAGGTCGCGGTGTGGATGAACTCGACCGCGGCGGCGAGCAGGTGATGCTGCGTCCCCGCATAATCGATCAGCTGCGCGCTCGCGAGCGTCAGCATCGGCCGCATCCGCTTACCGCCGCCCGCGATCAGGTGACCGGCGAGTTCGGGGATCAGCGGAATCTCGGACTCCATCCGGCCGCGGATCACCGCGTTCACCTGGTCCATATCGCCCGAGACGAGCTTGACCATCGGGTCCAGCGACGGCTGGGACTCGGGATTGGGACGTACGGTTTCGAGGCGGTGGACGGTGGCGCTCATCTTCCCGAGCCTCTGCCGCCTATGCCCCGGCAAAGCAACCCTTGGTGCCCCTTGCCGTTCATCGTCCGCGCCCGCAAAAGGCGCGGCGAACCAATGAAAGGGTGCTTCGCATGGCTGACGAACTGCTGAACGGATACCGCCAGAGCATCGACAATATCGACGCGGCGCTGATCCACATGCTCGCCGAGCGCTTCAAGGTGACGCAGGCGGTCGGCCGCCACAAGGCGACGCACGGCCTGCCGCCCGCCGATCCGGGGCGCGAGGAGCGCCAGATCGCCCGGCTGCGGCAGTTGGCGACCGACGCGCAACTCGATCCCGAATTCTCGGAAAAATTCCTGCGCTTCATCATCGACGAGGTGATCCGCCACCACGAGCGCCTCGCGCACGATCCAGGGTGAGGCGGGACCTGACGATCCTCCCCCGCCAGGGGGAGGTGTCGCCGAAGGTGACGGAGGGGAGGACACGCAGCGGATGTCGTCGCCCCCTCCCCCTCCGTCTGGCAAGCGCCAGCCACCTCCCCCTGGCGGGGGAGGATCACGAAATCGACCGCGAAATGCGTGACGAAAACGTCATGTCTGCTCCACGTGCCGATCATCCGGTCGGGCGCAATCGGTTGCAAATGATGTGGTTTCGCCGATCCTTGCTCGCTTTTGCCGTATTCGGTGTCGCCGCAGTCGGCTTCATGGGCTGGCTCGGCTATTTCGGTGGACCTGTGTTTACCGACATCGCGCCGACCAAAGCCCAGCGCGGCTATGCGGTCGTGTTGCTGAGTGGCGACCTCGGGCTGAAGATCGGCATGGCGCCGGAGATCGCGCGGCGGCTGGCCGCAGACGGTGTCCCGGTGGTCGCGGTCAACACGCTCACCTATCTGCGCAAAAATCGGACGCCCGCGGACATCACCACGCTGATCGCGCGTGCCGAACAGCGCGCGTTGCGGCTCGGCCATACCGACCAGGTCATCCTGATCGGCCAGTCGTTCGGCGCGGACATGCTCCATGTCGGGCTGGTCGGGCTGCCCCGGCCATTGCGCGCGAAAATCGCCCGCGTCGCGCTGATCGTGCCCGAGGACAATGTCCAGTTCCGCGCCTCGCCCAGCGAAGTGTTCGATCTCTGGACGCCGACCACGCCCGCGCTGCCCACCGCGCGCCACCTCACCTGGGCCCCTCTGCTGTGCGTCCAGGGTATCGTCGAGACGAATAGTCTTTGCCCGCTGTTAACGCAGGCCAATGCAAGACGCGTCGCGCTGCCCGGTGGGCATCCGCTTCACCGCGACGCCGATGCGCTCTACGACGTGATATGGCGGTTCGTCTCCGCAGCTTGAGGATCGATTGATGGTTGCTGCACTGTTGGCGCTCGCGATGATCGCGGGAAGCCCCGCTCCCCCGTCTGCCGCTCCCGCGTCTGCAGTCGAGGGAATCTGGCACAATCCGAAGAACAGCGTGGCCGTGAAGACGGGCGCGTGTGGCGACAAACTCTGCGGCTGGGTCGTCCGCGCCAATGACGAGGCGCAGGCCGATGCCCGCGATGGTGGCACGCCGAAACTGATCGGGACTGCCTTGCTCCGTGAGTATCGCCCCAGTGGACGCGACACATGGTCGGGGCAGATTTTCGTCCCCGACATGGGACGCACGTTCGGATCGACGCTGAAGCTGGTCGACACGAACACGATCACGGTGAAGGGCTGTCTGATCGGCGGCTTCTTCTGCAAGACACAGACGTGGCACCGCGGTTGACGCACATGGCCGGTATCCGCGACTGGATCGCGCATCGTCGCGGCACGCTGATCGCGCTTGCGGTGCTGGTCGTCGCCGTGCTGGGCTTCGCCGCGATCCACAAGCTGACCGCGGAGATCCGTCTATCGGAGGTGCGCGCGGCCTTCGCGGCGCTCGGCTGGCCCGAATTGTCCGCGTCGATCGCGCTGACCGTCGTCAGCTATATCGCGCTCACCTTCTACGACACCATCGCACTGAAGGTGATCGGCCACCCCTTGCGATGGCAGACCGCGGCGGTCGCCTCGTTCACCAGCTACACGATCAGCCACAATCTCGGTCTGGCGATGCTGACCGGGGGCTCCGCGCGCTACCGCGTCTATAGCCGCGCCGGTCTTGACGAGGCGGCGGTGGCGCGGGTCGTGCTGATTGCAGGCGTAACCTTCTGGGCAGGGGTCATCGCCGTTGCGAGCCTGTCGATGGCGATCCATCCCGGGATGCTGCCGATCGTCCACTGGACGATGCCACCGCTGCTTGAGCGGACGATCGGGATCGCGATCCCGCTGGCGATGCTGGGGATCGTCCTGCGGTATCGTCATGGCGGCGCACTCGGACTGTTCGGCTGGCGGCTGCCCTTGCCGAATTGGCGACAGGCGATCGCGCTCCTGCTGGTGTCCACCGTCGACCTCGCGGCGGCGAGCGCGGCGTTGTTCGTGCTGCTGCCGAACGCATCGCCAGACCTCTATCCAGTGCTGTTCCTCGGCTATGCCGTCGCGATCGTCGTCGCGTTGATCAGCCATGTCCCCGGCGGGCTCGGCGTGTTCGAGGCGGTGATCATTGCGACGATGCCGCAGGACAACGCCACGGTTCTCGCCGCGCTGCTTGCCTACCGGATCATCTATTATGTCGCGCCGCTGATCCTGGCGGCGATGCTGATGGCGTTTCACGAGGGGCGGCAATGGCGCAATCGGGATCGGGGCAAGGGTCGCGGCACCGATCCGCTGACGATCGCACTACCGCTCGCGCCGCTGCTGCTCGGCGTGCTGGTGTTCCTGAGCGGCGCAATGCTGCTCGTGTCGGGTGCGCTGCCCGCCGCGCCCGGCCGGATGGACACGCTGGCGACGATCCTGCCGCTGCCGATCAGCGAGATGGCGCACGTTGCTGCCAGCCTTGTCGGGGTGATGCTGCTGTTCGTTGCGCTTGGGCTGTACCGGCGGCTCGACGGCGCGTTCTGGGCGGCGCGCACCCTGCTCGTCGCGGGCACGCTGCTATCGATCGCCAAGGGCCTCGATTATGAGGAGGCGACGATCCTGCTGCTCACCGCCGTCGCGCTGCAATGGACGCGCGCGGCCTTTTATCGGCGAACGCGACTGACCGCCGAGCCGCTGTCGCCCGAATGGCTGGTCGGCGTCGGCGCGGCGATCGGGCTGTCGGTGCTGATCGGGTTCTTCGCGTACCGCCGGGTCGGCTATTCGAGCGACCTGTGGTGGCAGTTCGAGACCAATGCCAACGCGTCGCGGTTCCTGCGCACCAGTCTCGCGGTCGGGCTCCTGTTGATCGGTGCGGCGATCTGGCGGATGTTCGCGGCGGCGCCGGTGCCGGTCGTCCACGACACGCTGCCCGACGACGTGGCTCAGGCAGCACTCGCACACGCCGACCGCACCGACGCGATGCTCGCCTTCACCGGCGACAAGCGCTTCCTGGTATCGGACAGCGGCGATGCGTTCCTGATGTACCAGGTCAAGGGCGCGAGCTGGATCGTGCTTGGTGACCCGGTCGGCCCAAGCGAGGCGTGGTCCGAACTGCTATGGGCGATCCGCGCGCGCCGATGCCGCACAGGGCCGGCTGCTGCTCTACCAGATCGGCCTCAGGATCGTGCCGATCGCGATCGAGATGGGGTTGAAGCTCGTCAAATACGGCGAAGAGGCAACCGTCGAACTCGAGGGCTTCACGCTGGAGACTCCCGAGATGCGCAGCGTCCGCAAGGCCGCGCGGGTCGCGGAACGCGCGGGCGCGCAGTTCGCGGTCGTCCCCGCCGCCGAGATGCCCGCGATCATCCCCGAGTTGCAGCAGATCTCCGACTGGTGGCTGGCCGACAAGGATCATGCCGAGAAAAGCTTCAGCGTCGGCCGGTTCGAGCCGGGGTATATGGCCAAGTTCGACTGTGCGGTGGTGCGGATCGAGGGCAAGGTCGTCGCCTTCGCCAACGTCTGGGGCACGCCCAACAGGCAGGAACTGTCGGTCGACCTGATGCGCCATTCGAAGGACATGCCACAGGGCGGCATGGACTTCCTGTTCACGCGGCTGATGCTGTGGGGGCATGAGAACGGCTATCGGAATTTCTCGCTCGGAATGGCGCCGCTGTCGGGGATCGAGGCGCGGCGGCTGTCGCCGACCTGGTCGAAGGTTGCGGCGTTCCTGTTCCGCCACGGCGAGCGCTTCTACGGGTTTGCAGGCCTGCGCGCGTACAAGGAGAAGTTCCGCCCAAACTGGACGCCGCGCTACATCGCGTCGCCGGGCGGCACGTCGCTGCTCAGGGGCCTGATCGATTTGCAGGCTTTGGTGAGCCGGTAAGGCTTGCTAGGGCTCCCCTATGAGCTTCCTAATGGCAATCGAAGGCGCCGACGGCGCGGGCAAGGCCACGGCCTCGGCGTTGGTGGTCGAGCAGCTGCGCGCCGCCGGCCGCACCGCCGAAATCATGTCGTTCCCACGCTATACCGAAACGGTCGGCGGCTGGGCGCTCGGCGCGATGCTGGCGGGCACGCTCCCGCGCGGCACGACGCCGAAAGCGGCTGCGGTGTTGTATGCGCTCGACCGCATGGAATCGCGCGAGCACCTGCTGGCGACGATGGCGGCGAACGAGGTGGTGGTGTTCGATCGCTACATCGCCTCGAACATGGCGTATCAGGCGGCACAGGTGCCTGCTGACGAGGCATATGCGATGATGACCTGGATCGCCGACCTCGAGATGGGCTCGTTCGCGTTGCCGAAGCCTGATCTCTCGGTGTATCTCGACACCCCCGCCGACATCGCGCGCGGGCTGATCCTCAAGAAGCGCAAGCGGTCCTACACCGACGATGCGTTCGATGCGTATGAGGCGGATACCGGACTGCAGGACCGCGTGCGGACCAACTATGCGGCGATGGCCGAGGCGGGTTTGCTGGGGCGCTGGGCGACGGTGTCGACCGTGACGGACGGCACGTCGCGGTTACCCGCGGAGATCGCGGCGGAGATCGTAGCGCTCCTCGCCTGACCTGCCGTCATCCTTGCCACGCCGAGCGACCCGCGCACGATCGGGCTTACCTTCCACATTCGCCACTGAGTATGACGCAGGTATGACGGACCCCGCCCTCCATGCCACGATCCTGCTCGCCAAGGACCAGACCGGTCGCGTCGGCGCCGACCGGATCGCACTGCTCCGCGCGATCCGCGACGGCGGCTCGATCACCAGCGCAGCCAAGGTCGTCGGGCTCAGCTACAAAGCGGCGTGGGACGCGGTGCAGGTCATGAACAACCTGTTCGACCGCCCGCTCGTGCTCCCCGCAGCGGGCGGCAAGGACGGCGGCGCGAGCCCGATCACCGAAGCGGGCGTGGCGGTGCTCGATGGCTATGCGGTCGCCGAAGCAGAGCTCGCCAGCGCGATGGCACGGATCGAGGCGAGCGTGTCGAACGGGTTGTCGCTGAAACCTTTGCTATGGGGAATCGGGATGAAGACGAGCGCGCGTAACGTCTTGCGGGGGACCGTATCGCAGGTGACGCCGGGAACGATCGATGCCGAGGTAACGCTGGCCGTCGCCGAGGGTGTCGAGATCGTCGCGACGATCACGCGCGGCAGTGCGGAGGATCTCGGGCTGGTGCCGGGCGCGACCGCGCTGGCACTGATCAAGTCGAGCTTCGTCATCCTGGCGCGAGGCGACGAGAACCTACGGACGTCGGCCCGCAACACGTTGGCGGGGACGGTCATCGCACGCGAGGACGGCGCGATCTCCAGCGAAGTGACGCTCGAACTCACGCTCGGCAAGACGCTGACCGCGACGTTGACCAAGGAGAGTGCGGACGCGCTCGACCTGCAGATCGGCACGCGCGCGCTCGCGCTGGTCAAGGCGAGCCATGTGATCTTGGCGGTCGAGTAACACCGCTCGCTCTACCCGATACCACCCCGGCGAAGGCCGGGGCCCAATTGGGTAACGTTGCTAACTGAGTTCAGCCTTCCGTTACTGCAACCTTTCCACTGGGGCCCCGGCCTCCACCGAGGTGGTTCCTATCAGTCCGCGGACGTTTCTAACTTTTCCGTCACAAACCGATTCCGCATTGCAGCATAAGTAAACAGCATTACTTAGCACGCTAATGACTTCTCCCCGTGCCGCCCTCGAATCCGCCTATGCGCGCACGCTGCTCCCGCTCGCGAAGATGTGGCGGCAAGCAGCGGATCGTGCGCTGCGCGACATGAACGTCTCCGCGTCGACCGGCTGGGCGCTCGTCCAGGTCGGGCGGCTCGGCGACGACGTTCGCCAGACCGATCTCGCAAACCAGCTCGACGTGACGCAGGCCTCGCTGGTCCGCTCGATCGACCAGATGACCGCGGCGGGCCTGGTCGAGCGTCGGCGCGACCCCGCCGACGCCCGCGTCAGCCGTATCCGCCTGACCACACGCGGCCGCGCACTCGTGACCACGATCGAAGCCAAATTCGCGACGTTGCGTGCGGCAATGCTCGACGACGTGTCCGACGCCGATCTCGCCACCGCGCTCCGCGTCGCGGAACGGCTCGGCGCACGCTTCATGACGGATCGCGCGCGATGACCCCCACCCGATGAGCCTCGCCCGGTTCGGGGGAAGGAAGCGCTCTTCTCCGTCAAATGCTTCGTCGCCGCGATCCTCGCTTATTATATCGCGTTGAGGATCGGGCTGACGCGCCCCTATTGGGCGGTGACCACCTCGTACATCGTCGCGCAGCCGCTCGCGGGCGCGGTGCTGTCGAAGGCGGTGTTCCGCGTTGCCGGCACCGTACTCGGCGCGGTCGCTGCGGTCGTGCTGGTGCCCAATCTGGTCAACGCGCCCGAGTTGCTGTCGCTCGGCCTCGCTCTGTGGCTCGGGCTGTGCCTCTATATCTCGCTGCTCGACCGGACGCCCCGCGCGTACCTGTTCCTGCTCGCAGGCTATACGGCCAGCATCATCGGTTTTCCCGCGGTGACGACGCCGGGCGCGGTGTTCACGATCGCCGCGTTGCGCGTGCAGGAGATCACGATCGGCATCCTCTGTGGCAGCCTGATCCACGGCTTCGTCTTTCCGCAGACCGTGACCGCGACCCTACTCGCGCGGATCGACGCGATCCTTGCCGATGCGGAACGCTGGTCGCGCGATTCGCTGGCCGGGGCGTCCGACGCCACGCTCGACCGCGATCGGCGACGGCTCGCGCTCGACATCAACGAGCTTCACCAGCTCTCGATCCACCTCCCGTTCGACACCGCGCGGCTGCTGCCTCGCACGCGGACGCTCCGCGCGTTGCAGGCGGAATTGTCGATGCTGCTGCCCTTGGCCAGCGCGGTCGACGACCGCATCGTCGAGCTGAAGCGCGGTGCCGACGCACCACGTCCCGAGGCCCTCGCGCTGATCGAGGACGTCCGCGAATGGCTGCGCGAGCCACCCGACGTCTCGCATCGCGAAGCGACCGCGGACGCGCTGATCGAACGCGCCCGCGCGCTCGAGCCGCCGGTCGGTGAGACGCTGATCTGGCGCGACGCGTTGCGGCTCAGCCTGCTGGCCCGGCTCGGCGAACTGGTCGATGCGCACCGCAACGCACGCGATCTGCGCGACCAGATGCGCTCGCCGTCGCGCGCGCCGGTCACCCCCGCGGTCGCCCGCCTGCTCGCCCGGATCGCCAGGCGACCGCTCCACCGCGACCGCGGCATCGCACTGCGCGCCGCCGCCGGCACCGTCGCGACGATCCTGCTCGGCTGCGTCTTCTGGATCGGTACCGGCTGGGCCGACGGCGCCGGCGCGGTGCTGATCGCGGGCGTGTGCTGCGCGCTGTTCGGCAACAGCGACGATCCCGCGCCGGCGATCAAGGCGTTCTTCTACGGCACCATCCTCGGCCTCGTCATATCCGCGATCTACGCCTTCGCGATCCTGCCACGCGTGACCGATTTCGTGACTCTGGTCGCGGTCCTCGCGCCGCCGATGCTGATCGGCGGGATGTACCTCGCGCGCCCGACGACCCTGCTCGTAACGCTAGGCGCACTGCTCGGCGGCCTCAACACGGTCGGGCTGAACGACCGCTTCGGCACCGATTTCAACAGCTTCATCAACGGCGGCATCGCCCAGCTGGTCGGCACGTTGTTCGCGGTGGTCACGGTCGGCCTGTTCCAGACGATCGGCGCGGACACCAGCGCACGGCGGCTGATCCGCGCAGGCTGGCGCGAACTGGCGGCGCGCAGCGATTCGACGAGCCGCCCCGACGCGGCAGGCTGGATCGCACGGATGCTCGACCGGATCGGCCTGCTCGCGCCGCGGCTGGCATTGCAGGGCGCGGATCCGGGCAAGCCGTTGCTCGACGCGCTGACCGATCTGCGCGTCGGCGTCGCGGTCGGCGAACTCAAGCAGTTGCGGCTCGACGGTACGCCCGACGAGGCCGCGATGATCACGCCGGTGCTGCGCGGTATCGGCGCACATTACCGCGCCCTGCGCCCCAACCAGCCTGCCCCCCGAGCCCGATCTGCTCGCCGGGATCGACACCGCGATGGCGGCGATGGCCACATCCACGCCCGATCGCCACCGCACGAGCACACTCGCGCTGACCTCGCTGCGTCGCAACCTGTTCCCGTCGGCGCCCCTTATCTGGCACCAGCGTACGGAGTGGCCGCATGACCGGCGAAATCTCGATCGGCGGCGTCTATCTGCCGAGCATCCTGTTGCTCGCGGTCGCCGCCGTCATCCTCACCGGCATCGCCACGCGGTTGCTCGCCTTTGCCGGCGCCTATCGCGCGGTCACCTATCGACCGCTCGTCGACCTCGCCTTGTTCATCCTCATCCTCGGGCTGCTCGCCCTGCTGACCGGACCTTCCGCATGAATACCCGCCTGAAATCGCTGCTCGCCCCCTCGGTCGCTCCGCCGTCACGCTGATCATCGTCGCGCTCGCGGTGCTGGTCGCGCTGTGGCTGTGGCAGCGCTACGAGACCGATCCGTGGACGCGCGACGGGCATATCCGCGCCGATATCGTCCGCGTGACGCCAGACGTCGCAGGGCTGGTCACGCAGGTCGCCGTGCACGACAATCAGGCGGTGAAGCCGGGCGACGTGCTGTTTGTGGTCGATCGCCCACGCTTTCAGCTGACGCTTGCGCAGTCCGACGCCTCGATCGCGAGCGCCCGCGCGACGCTGTTGCAGGCGCGCCGTGAAGCGCAGCGCGATCTGGCGCTCGGCGATCTCGTGGCGAAGGAAACGCACGAGCAGAACGTCGCGCGCGTCGCCACCGCGTCCGCCGCACTCGCGCAGGCCCAGAGCGCCCGATCGACAGCAGCGCTCAATCTCGCCCGCACGACGGTGCGCGCGACGGTGCATGGGATCGTCACCAACCTCGATCTTCACCCCGGCGACTATATCGCGACGGGCGCGCAAGCGATGGCGCTGGTCGACACCGATTCACTCCGCGTCGAAGGCTATTTTGAGGAGACCAAGCTCGGCAGCATCCACCTCGGCGACCCGGTCGTGGTGCACTTGATGGGCGAGCCACAGGCGCTGCACGGCCGCGTAGACAGCATCGCCGCGGGGATCAACGACAGCGAGCGGACGAACACGACGAACCTGCTGCCGAACGTCAACCCGACCTTCAACTGGGTGCGGCTGGCGCAGCGCATTCCGGTCCGCGTGAAGCTGACCCAAGTGCCGAAGGGAACGCAGCTGATCGTCGGCCGCACCGCAACGGTGACGGTCGAGCCGCGCGTCGCGCCGGGGACGACGGCATGATGCGCGCCTCCATCCGCCCCACCCCCGTCATCCTGACGAAAGTCAGGACCCAGGGTTACAAGCGATGTCCTGCGTGGCTCTGGGTCCTGACTTTCGTCAGGATGACGGAAGAGGGAGCATTGCGCGTATCGGTCACCGTGGCCTCGCGACGGTCATCGCCGCACTCGCCCTCACCGCGTGCACCACCGCCGGCCCCAACTACGCCCTCCCCGACCGCGCCGCCGTCAACAACCCCTCCGCCCAGGGCCAGTTCGACAGCGGCCACGAAAAGGCGTTCGTCGACACCCCGCTCCCCGACCATTGGTGGCAGCTCTATGGCGACCCCCGCCTCGACGGCTTCGTCACCGAAGCGCTCGCCGCCAACACCGACCTGCGCGCCGCCGACGCCAACCTGCGCCGCGCCGATGCGGTCGTCGCCGAAGTCGCCGCGGGCCGTACGCTGTCGACCGTGCTCGGCGGCGGCACCTCGCTCGACCGACCCTACACGACCGGCGGCAACCTTCCCGGCACGCTCGACTATAACCTCGGCATCACGCTAGCCTATCCGCTCGACCTCTCCGGCCGCATCCGCCGCGGGATCGAGGCCGCGCAAGGCGATGCCGAAGCGGTCGCCGCCGCGCGCGACAATGTCCGCGTGACAGTCGCCGCCGAGACCGCGCGCAGCTACGCCACCGCCTGCACAGCCAATATGGTGCTCGCCGCCAACAACCGGATCCTCGCGCTACAACGCCAGACGCTGAACGTGACGCAACGCCTGCAACGCGGCGGCCGCGGCACCGCGTTCGACGTGACGCGCGCCAGAACCGCGGTAGACCAGAGCGAGGCGCTGATCCCCGCCCAGGTCGCGACCCGCACCGCCGCGCTGTACCGGCTAGCCACGCTGATGGGTCGCGCGCCCGCCGACTATCCCAAGGACGTCGCCACCTGCGCAAAGCCGCCCGCGCTCAACCGTCCGCTCCCGATCGGCGACGGCGCAGCGCTGATCCGTCGCCGCCCCGACATCCGCGGCGCGGAACGCACGCTCGCCGCCGCCACCGCGCGGATCGGCGTCGCGACCGCGAACCTCTACCCCCAAGTCAGCCTCGGCGGGTCGGCCGGGTTCACCGGGCCGGTGTCGTCGCTAGGCTCGACCAACGCGTTCCACCTCGGGCTCGGGCCACTGATAAGCTGGAGCTTCCCCAACCGCCCGGTCGTTCGCGCCCAGATCGCGCAGGCAGGCGCAACTGCGGACCAGGCACTCGCCCAGTTCGACTCCACCACGCTTGAGGCACTCCGCCAGACCGAGACCGCGCTCTCTGCCTATGCCCGCGAAGGCGACCGCAACGCCGCGCTCCGCCGCGCGCAGTCCAGCGCCGCGCGCGCCGCGGACCAAGCAGGCACGCTCTACCGCTTCGGCCGCACCGACTTCCTCTCGCTGCTGACCGCGCAGGCCGCGCTCACCACCGCGCAGGCGAACCTAGCCGCATCTGACGCGCTGCTCGTCGATCGCCAGGTCGACGTCTTCAAGGCGCTCGGCGGGGGTGGCAGACGTGAGGCTCCGCAGACGCGGTCTCGCCTCGATCAATAGCGAGATCCGCGACGGCATCATGCCCGCCGCCGACACCATTGCGCGGGTAGCGAAGGACCCGGACGCGCTGCCGCACACGCCGAGCAACTACCGCATCACCGCGCTGATCATCGCCTGCGCACTGTTCATGGAACAGATGGACTCGACCGTGCTGGCCACCGCGCTGCCGACGATGGCGCGCGATTTCGGCGTGCCCGCGACCAGCATGAGTTCGGCGCTGACCTCATACCTGCTCGCGCTGGCGATCTTCATTCCCGCCAGCGGGCGTCTCGCGGACCGGTTCGGCTCGCGCACGATCTTCCGCGCGGCGATCCTGATTTTCGTCGGCGGATCGATGCTGTGCGGCCAGGCCACCAGCCTGCCCTTCATGATGGTCGCCCGCTTTCTGCAAGGGCTCGGCGGCGCGATGATGATCCCGATCGGCCGCCTCGTCCTGCTCCGCAGCGTCGCCAAGGAGGACATGGTCCAGGCGATGTCGTGGCTGATCATGCCCGCGCTGATCGGCCCGATACTCGGCCCTCCGGTTGGCGGCGCGATCGTCACCTATCTCGACTGGCGCTGGATCTTCTACCTGAACGTGCCGATCGGCCTGCTCGGCGTGGTGCTGGTGACGCGCTTCATCGGCGAGGTGCGCGAAGACAAACCGGCGCGGTTCGACGTCCCCGGCTTCATCCTGTCGGGCGTATCGCTCGGCTGCCTGTTGTTCGGGTTCGAGATGACGAGCAGGACAGGCGAATTGCCGCGCGCGATGGTGCTCATCGCGGTCGGACTGATTGCCGGCGTCGCCTACATCCGCCACGCGAAACACCGCAGCGACCCGATCCTCGACTTGTCGCTGATGCGGATCCCCACCTTCCGCCTGTCGGTGATCGGCGGATCGCTGACTCGCATCACGCAAGGCGCACAGCCGTTCCTGCTGCCGATGATGCTCCAACTGGGCTTCGGCATGACCGCAGCCGCGAGCGGTGCGATCACGATCGCCGGCGCGATCGGCTCGCTGGGAATGAAGGGGCTCGCCCCGCGCGTGCTCCGTCGCTTCGGGTTCCGCAACAGCCTGATCGTCGGTGGCCTCTGCGCAAGCTTGGGCTACGCGGTCGCCGGCTTCTTCCGCCCCGACTGGCCGATCCCGGCGATCTTTGCGGTATTGTTGGTGTCAGGCTTCGTCATGTCCTTCCAGTTCTCGGCGTACAACACGATCGCGTATGACGAGATTCCCTCGTCGCGGATGAGCAGCGCGACCAGCTTCTACGCAACGTTCCAGCAGCTGATGCTGTCGCTCGGGATCTGCGTCGGCGCGGCATCGCTGCACGTCGGGATGCTTAGCACGGGCGCGACACGGCCGGCGCTGACGGACTTCACGCTGGCGTTCCTGGTGGTGACCGCGGTGTCGGCGTCGGCGACGATCTGGAACCGCCGGTTCGAGGTGGATGCCGGGGCGGAGCTGAGCGGACACCGCGCCTAGTCGGCCGTCCTGACACCCCTATCGTCAGCCTGACGAAAGTCAGGACCCAGAGCCACGAATAGCACCGCTTGTGACCCTGGGTCCTGACTTTCGTCAGAATGACGGAGGGCGCGCGGGGCTACCCGCTGTGCGCCGGCAGCGACGGCCGCGAGAGAACCGACACATGCTCGCCGGGCTCGACGAACATACCGTGACCGGTCGCCCACTTCCCCGCCTTCTCGCTCGCCGTCAGCATCGTCAGGAATGGACTGAGCAACAGCCCCAACGTCACCGGCGCGAGCCACGCTGCGGTCACCGGCGCGAACGGCGTCACCGCTAGCAGCGCGACGCCCACCCCGACATGCCAGCGATAGCGCGGCATCACGTCCGCCAGCGACAACTCTTGCGCATCGCGGTTCTGCGGCGCCCAGCCGGACTTGCGCCCCATCAATATCCCGGCGAGGTCCATCGTCTGCGTCAACGCGATCACCGGCGCGGACAACATCGAGAACGGCACGTCGACCAGCACCGACCGCACGATCCCGCGCCGCCCGCCAAACCCCGCGCGACGCTCGGCATTCGAGAACGCCCAGATCACGCTCAACAGTTTCGGCCCAAACAGCAGCAGCAGCGTCACGAACAGCACCTGCAACGAGGTCTGCGCCTCGACGATATTACGCTCGCCGAGCAGCGCCTGGACGACGCTGGTGGCAATCATGAGCAGCCACACCGGCGAAGTGATGAACGCCGACGCGCCCATCAGCAGTTGCAGCCGGCTGACCCAGTGGAACCCAGACGAGGTCAGCAAGCTCAGATGCTGAATATTCCCCTGCGCCCAGCGTCGGTCGCGCACCGCCGCGTCGATCAAGGTCGGCGGATATTCCTCGAACGTTTCCTCGGTCATCAGCATGTGCACCCGCCAGCCGCGCCGCCGCAGCAACGCCGCCTCGACCATGTCGTGGCTCATGATGACGCCGCCGAACGGCGCTCGGCCGGGCAGGTCGGGCAAGCCGCAACTCGCCGCGAACGCCTCGATCCGGATCATCGCGTTGTGGCCCCAGAAGGTCGCCTCCGAGCCCGACCACCAGACGAGCCCTGCGGTCGAGATCGGGCCATATAACCGGCTGGCGAACTGCATCCAGCGCTGGAAGAACGTGACGCCGTTGATCACCGCAGGCACGGTCTGGAGCAGTGCCACCGCGGGCCGCCGTTCGAGCACCTGCGCCATGCCGATGATCGTGTTGCCGCCCATCAGGCTGTCCGCGTCGAGCATCAGCATATAGCGGTAACCGCCGCCGAACCGCCGGATCCACTCCGCCACGTTGCCCGGCTTGCGGCCCACGTTCACGGTCCGGCGGCGGTAATAGAGCGCGCAGTCGAGCGTCGGCGCGAGCCTCTGCCACGCCGCGACCTCGGCCGCCTCCGCCGCTTCGCCCGAGTCGCTCAGGATGAAGATGTCGAACCGGTCGGCGACACCGCCAGCCGCGATCGCGCGCGCCATCCAGGCGATCCGCTCGAACACGGCGTCGATGTCTTCGTTATGAACCGGCATCAGGATCGCGGTGCGCCCCTCGAGCGGTTCGGACTGGCGCGGTGTCGGCACGAAGCCCGGATGGCCGCCGGTCATCAACAGCACAAAGCCGATCGCCGCGTTCATGAAGCCGAACGCGATCCACGCGAACAGCGGAAAGAACAACGCCAGCAATACCGCGTCCCACAGGCTCAGCCCGTCGGCGAGCAGCGATTCCTGCACCGCGGACGATGCCGCGGTCGCCAACAGACCGGTCATCAAAATCAGGATGATCCGGCGCGCGAGCATATCGTCGTTCGAAACGACCATGCCCGGCCCCGGCTCGGGCGCGGACCAGGGCGGCGGCGGCCCGTCGAAACGCTGCGGGAGCATCTCGATCGGTGACTCGCCCGGCATCATGGCGGGAAGGTCGGACATCAGAAGATCGGCGTCAGCACGGTTTCGCTGAGCGCGCGACCACCGCGCGTGAGAAACAGCCTGACGTCGGCCGGGCCCTGTGCATCGGGCGCGATGTCGGCGGTCACGCGCCAGCGGTTCTTCTGGCCGACCACCGGATACGCCGCGTTGGCGAGCACCTTGCCGCGGACAACGTCGATCTTGGCGGTCACGCCGCTCTGCCGGTCGAGCCCGGCGAGACCGTCGCCGATGAAATCGACCACGAGCTTTCGCGCGCCCTTGACCGGTTCCGCGCCGGGTCGGCCGGCGACGCCCTGCCAGCAATCGACGACATGCGCGGTCGCGGCGACCGCAGTCGGGTCGCTCGATCTCCACGACAGCGAGTAATCGAACTGCAGCCGCTGCCCGGCCTTGGCAGGCGCGGCCGGCGTCCAAAACGAGACGACATTATCCACCGTCTCGCTGTTGGTCGGGAACGCATAGAGCATCACCGCACCCTTGCCCCAATCGCCCTGCGGCTGAACCCATAGGTTCGGCCGGCGATCGTAGAACGCCCCGTCGTCCTGATAATGATCGAAATTGCGGTCGCGCTGGATCAGACCGAAGCCCTTGGGCGCCTGATCCGCAAAGCTGTCGAGCGTATCGTGCGGCGGATTGTTGAGCGGTCGCCAGATGCGCTCGCCCGCGCCGGTGAGCAACGCGAGGCCGTCGGAGTCGTGGATCTCGGGCCGCCAATCGACCGCGGCGGCGCGGTTGCCTTCGCCGTACCAGAACATGCTGGTCGCGGGCGCGACGCCGAGCCGCTCGATGTCGCGGCGGATGTTCAGTACGGATGAAACCTGCTGTTCGACGCCCGCGCCCGCGACATGCCGCGACTGGAACCGGTACGCCCCCGTGACGCTGGCTCCATCCATCAGCGCGTAGATCGTGTACGCGTCGGCGCCGGTCCGCTCGATCCAGAATTCGGTGAAGTCGGGAAATTCCTCGCGACCCGGCAGCCCCGTGTTGATCGCGAGCCCACGCGCGGACAGGCCATATTGATCCTGCGCGCCGGCGGTGCGGAAATAGGATGCGCCCTGGAACGCCATCCAGTCGCTGGTCCCGCCCGGCGCCATCGCGCGGAAACCCGCGATGCCGAGCGCGGCGGCATGCCCCTCTTCGGCCTCGAACAGGTCACGCGAAAACTCGATACGGCGCGCCTGCCCGCCCTCGACGACGTTGATCGCGACCGGCATCGGCGCATAGCGACCGAGCGGGAACAGCCGGATGCCGCCGGCGAGCGTCTTGTCGGCGCGAAAGCGGATGCTGCCGACCTTGTCGTAATCGATCGCCGCGGCGGCAGCGACCTTGGCGGGGGCCCGGTACGGCTTCGTTGCAAACATTGCGGCGCGTTGCTGAAGCGTTTCCCACGAAAACGGCTCCGCCTTGCCGGGCGCTGCGCGAATCGCTGCGGCGGCCTGTGGCAGGACACCCAACAGACCCAGCGCGGTCATTACTTCGCGTCGACCGATCATGCAGAGCGCTCCCTCGTCATCATGCTGCAATGCGGTAGCATAAGGACATCGGGCGCGCGCGTCGACAGGTCCCGCCCCCGGCGCGGCCTATCGCGCCACGCGTCGCCAGCGAGCGCTGACCTTAACCCGGTCGTGGATGTGGTGGCCGACGATCACCAGCATCGCGCCACCACTCGCGCAGAGGAAGCCGATCGTGGCGAGCAGGAATGCGAGTACGCTGGTCGATGGCTTGAGACCGGCCAGCGTGTGGATTGCGATGGCGGCGAGCGCGAGCGACAGGAAGCCGCTCGCGCGGAGGCTGAGGTCGGTGCGAAGGCGGCGGGCGTCGGTCATGCGACGCTTCAGCTATCGCTAGCCGCATAAGCGTTCGAGATCGATTTTGCGGGGGAGCCATAGTGTTCGCGTAGTGCGCAACTTCGTCATCCCGGCGAAAGCCGGGACCTCTCGCGGCAGGGGCGACCTATGGCAGGGAGACCCCAGCTTGCGCTGGGGTGACGGTTTGGGGCTGGGGTGACTGCAGGGGGTTGGGCTTCATCACAGGCGAACCGCCCGCTTCCTTGTCCTCCCGCGACGGCGGGAGCCCAGACTGGGTCCCCGCCTTCGCGGGGAAACATGCTTTCTTCACTCAGGCCTCGACGAGGAGCCGGTACCCGATCCCGAGCTCGTTCGCGATGACGGTCCCTACGCCCCCCGTCCCCTCCAGCTTCTGCCGCAAATTCCGCACCACGATGCGGAGATATTCGATCCGGCGGTCATGATCGGTCGGCCACGCCGCTTCCAATATCCGCTGATGCGTCACGACCCGCCCCGGATGCGCGGCCAGCGCCGACAGCACGTCGAACTCCTTCCGCGTCAGATGCGCCTCCTCGTTCCCGCGGCGGACGAGCCGGTGCTCGAAATCGATCTCCACCCCTTGCGCACGCAGCACCGTCGGCCGCGACGTCGCCTCGCCGCGCCCCCGCAACGCGACCCGCAACCGTGCGAGCAGTTCCTCTGTATCGAACGGCTTGGTCACATAATCCTCGGCCCCCAGATCGAGCGCAGCTACCTTCTGGTCGGTCGCCTCGCGCGCGGAGACGACCAGAATAATCGGATCGCCGAGCTTCTTCAGCAGCGGTACCAGTTCGAGTCCGTCACGATCCGGCAACCCCAGGTCGAGCAGCACCGCGGTCAACGGCCGGCTCGCCGCAACCCGCAAAGCCTCGCGCGCGTCGACCGCCTCCTCGACGCCGTATCCCGCGCGTTCCAGCGTGTTCTTCAACAGCCGCCGGATATGCAGTTCGTCGTCGACGATCAGCACCGTCTGCGCGCTCATAGATTAGCTCCATCGGTGTCGCGGACGAGCAGGGCCACGGGGAAGCACAGGCTGAACTGCGCCCCCGTCAGGTCTTCGCGATTGCTGGCTTCGACGCTCATCCCCATCGCTTCGGCGAACGCCTTCACGATCGCAAGCCCAAGTCCCGTGCCGCCGATCGCACGGTCGGAGCCTTCCAGGCGGCGGAACGTCTCGAACACCTCCTTTTCGCGGCCGGGCGGCAGACCGGGCCCCTGGTCGATCACCGACAGCCGGAGCATCCCGAAGCGGTGCTCCGCCCGCACGACGATCGGCGTGCCGGGGTCAGCATAGCGGCCGGCATTGTCGAGCAGGTTGAGCAGGCAGTGGTGGAGCAGTTGCGGGTCGACGCGGACCAGAGGCAGGTTCGGCGCCACGTCGAGCTCGATCGCATGGCCTTCGAGCACGCGCTTCGTGTCGTGCACCGCGCCCGCCACCGCGTCGGTCAGGTCGGTCGGCTCGAGCCGCAACCGCAGCGCGCCTGCCTCGACCCGCGCCATGTCGAGCAGGTTGCCGACGAACCGGTTGAGCCGCGCCGCCTCGCTCTCGATCGTCGCGATCAGCTCGGGCGTGACGCCGCGGTGCAGTTCCGCCGCCGCCGCCATCACCGACGTCAGCGGCGTGCGCAGATCGTGGCTGACCGACGACAACAGCGCGGCCCGCAACCGATCGCGCTCGCGCACCGCATCGACATCGCGCATCTCGACCTCGAGCCGCGCGCGTTCGAACACCAGCGACGCCTGATCGACCAAGCTCATCAGCAACGGCAACTGGTCCGATCGCACCGGATCGCCACCCGCCTCACGCGCAAGGCCGAGCACCGCCAGCGTCCGCTCGCCCGAGCGCAACGGCTGGAAGAACCACTCCGATGCCGCCAGCGTGCTCGACCCGCGACCCGCCGACGCGCCGCTGTCATAGGCCCATTGCGCCGCCGCCATCTCCATCGTCTCGAGCCGGTAGTCCGCGCCGTTCGCCGCCTGCACCGCGAGGCCGGTATCCTCCGCGACGAGGATCACCGCGCGGACGCCGAACAACCGCCCGATTTCCTCGCAGATCGCACGCGCCAACGCGACCGGCTCGTTGAGCGAAGTCAGTTGGCGAAGGAACCCGGCAAGCGCGGCGTTGGTGCGCGCGCTGGCCGCGGCGATGTCAGCCTGCGCGCGGACCCGCGACGTGAGTTGGCTCGTCACGAACGCGATGCCGAGCAGGACGAGGATCGAGATCACGTTCTCGGGATTGTTGATCGTCAGCGTGCCGGTCGGCGGCAGGAAGAAGAAGTTGTACGCGATCGACGAGGCGATCCCGGCGAACAGCCCGGTGCGCAGCCCGAACAGGCTCGCCGCGGCCATCACCGGGAGCAGATACAGCAGCGCGACGTTGCCGAGGTTGAGGATGTGGAACAGCGCGCTCGCCACGCCGGTGACACCCGCGACCATGGCCGTCGTCCAAGCGTAACCGGACTTGCTGCCCCAATCGCCGGTATGCTTGCGCTTGCCGCGGGTGGCGGTGCCCGCCTCCATCGGCAGGACGTGGACCGCGATCCCCGGCGTCTCGCGGACCATCTGGTCGACGACCGAACCGTGGCGGAGTTCGAACCAGCGCGAGCGGCTCGACTTGCCGACCACCAACTGCGTCGCGCGCGCCTCAGTGGTGAAGGTCTTCAAACCGTCGACGACCGAAGTCGCAGGGACGGTCGCGACATCGCCGCCGAGCTGGGTCGCGAGGTTGAAGACGGCGGCGAGCTGGCGGTGCTCGGGCTCGCCGAAGGTCTGCGCGCGCGCCGTCTCGATATATACCGCGGTCCAGGGCGCGTGCATCGCGTCGGCGATCCGCTTGGTGGCGCGGACGAGGCCGAGTGCGCCCGGCAGTTCGCTGATCGCGACGACGATCCGCTCGCCGCCCGCCCAGGTACCGCCGACGCCGAGCGCGCGGACGTGTTCGAGCATCTGCGCGTCGACAGCCTGCGCTGCGCGGCGGAGCGCTAGTTCGCGTAACGCCGAGAGGTTCGACTTGGAGAAGAAATGCGAGAGGGCTCGGGTCGCCTCTTGGGGCAGGTAGACCTTGCCCGCCTTCAACCGCTCGATCAGTTCGTCGGGCGGGATGTCGACGACTTCGATCTCGGCGGCCTCGACGATGCTGTCGGGGACGGTCTCGCGCACCCTGACGCGCGTGAACGAGGCGACGACGTCGTTGAGGCTCTCGATGTGCTGGATGTTGATCGTCGAATAGACGTCGATGCCGGCGGCGAGCAGTTCCTCGACGTCCTGGTAACGCTTGGGGTGGCGGCTGCCGGGCGCGTTGGTGTGGGCGAGTTCGTCGACGAGGACGAGCGTGGGGGCGCGTTCGAGGATCGCGTCGAGGTCCATTTCGTCGAGCGTGCGGCCTTCGTAAGGGATCGCTTTGCGCGGGACGATCTCATGGCCACGGGTGAGCGCTTCGGTCTCGACGCGGCCGTGCGTCTCGACCACGCCGATGACGATATCGACGCCAGCGCGGCGGCGTTCGGCGCCTTCGGAGAGCATCTCGTAGGTTTTGCCGACGCCGGGGGCGGCGCCGAGGAATATCTTCAAACGGCCGCGACCCTCCTGCGACGCCTGTCGCAGAAGGGCCTCGGGGGATGGTCGTCCGTCGTCGTTCAACGTGCGCCGGTCGAGTCTCAGCGCGCGGTTGAGGGCGAGGACGTTGACGCGCGGCTCGCCGAGGATGCCGAGCAGCGGACCGTCGACGTTAGCCGTGACGAGTGTGCGAACCTTGTCGGCAGGCAGACCGCGGGTCCGTGCGACGCGATCGACTTGCGCATAGGCCGAGGCTGGCGACAAATCGGGGTCGAGACCCGAGCCCGAGGCGGTGGCGAGGTCGGCCGGGAGCGGCCCGGTCACGCCTTCTGCGCGGCGCTTGGCGACATCGGCCTTGGTGCGATCGACCAGCGCCTGGCTGGTCGGCCCGAGGTTCGAGCCGGACGAGGCAAGCCCGTCATAGCCCTTGCCGGCGGCCGAGGGTCGCGTCTGGAAATAGCGATCGGTGGTGAACGCCTGCCCGACCACGGTCGAGCCAATCGCCTTGCCATTGGCGACGACGAGACTGCCGTTCGCTTGCGCGGGGAAGATGGCCTGTCCGATCCCGGTCATCGCGAGGGGATAGACGATCCCGAGCAGCAGCGCGAACAGGATCGTCATGACGAATGCCGGGCGGAGCGCGGAGGTGAAATCGGAGGTCATGCTGTCGTCTCCATGCATCCCCGCGAAGGCGGGGACCCAGTCTGGGCACCCGCCTTCGCGGGTGAACATTGCTTTGGGGTGGGGGTGGCGGAGGTTGCCCTTTGCGCCCTTCCCCTGGCACCACCCCGGCGAAGGCCGGGGTCCAATTGGGCAACGTCGCCAACTCGAGTTGCGCGTCGTTACCCCGACCTCTCCACTTGGGCCCCGGCCTTCGCCGGGGTGGTGTTGGCTCGCGGTGCAACGGCGTGCGGGCGCACGGCAGGCTAATGTTGGTCATCATGCCAGCCCCAAGGCGCCGACGAGTATGTCGATGAGCTTGATCCCCACGAACGGCGCGATCAGGCCCCCCAGGCCATACACGGCCAGGTTCCGCGCCAGCAGCGGCCCCGCGGCCATCGGCTTGTACGCCACGCCTTTCAACGCAAGCGGTACCAGCATCGGGATGATGATCGCGTTGAAGATGATCGCCGACAGGATCGCGCTTTCGGGCGAACCCAGCCGCATCACGTTGAGCACGCCGAGCCCCGGATAGAGCGCGACGAACATCGCCGGGATGATCGCGAAATACTTCGCGACGTCGTTCGCTACCGAGAAGGTCGTCAGCGCACCGCGCGTCATCAGCAGCTGCTTCCCGAGACCGACGATCTCGATCAGCTTGGTCGGATCGCTGTCGAGGTCGACCATGTTGCCCGCCTCGCGCGCGGCCTGCGTGCCGGTGTTCATCGCCACGCCTACGTCCGCCTGCGCCAGAGCCGGTGCGTCGTTGGTGCCGTCGCCGCACATCGCGACCAGCCGCCCACCCTGCTGTTCCTTGCGGATCAGGTCGAGCTTGTCCTCCGGCGTTGCCTGCGCGAGGAAGTCGTCGACGCCGGCCTCTGCGGCGATCGCGGCGGCGGTGAGCGGGTTGTCGCCGGTGATCATCACCGTGCGAATGCCCATCGCGCGCAGCTCGCCGAACCGCTCGCGAATGCCAGCCTTCACGACGTCCTTGAGGAAGATCGCGCCGAGCAACCGACCATCGCGGGCGACCGCCAGCGGCGTGCCACCGGCGCGCGCGATCTCGTCGGTGATGCGGCGCAGCTCGGTGGCCGCTGCAGTCGCCCCAGCCCCCGGATTAGCCTTCAGGATCGAGTCGACCGCGCCCTTCTGGATCAGCGAACCCCCGACGATCACGCCCGAGATACGCGTCTGCGCGGTGAACGGGATGACCTCCGCGTCGCCCGGCAGTTCGCTTGTCGTCACGCCGAACTTTTCGCGTGCAAGCACGACGATCGAGCGGCCCTCGGGCGTTTCGTCGGCGAGGCTGGCGAGCAACGCCGCCTCGGCCAGATCCTCGTCGCGCGTGCCGCCGACCGAGCGGAACTCGCTCGCCTGGCGGTCGCCGATCGTGATCGTGCCGGTCTTGTCGAGCAGCAGGACGTCGATATCGCCCGCCGCCTCGACCGCACGTCCGGACTTCGCCAGCACATTGAAGCGCACCAGTCGGTCCATGCCGGCAATACCGATCGCCGACAGCAGCGCCGCAATGGTCGTCGGGATCAGCGTGATCAGCAGCGCCGCGAGGATCGCGACCGGCACACGGCCGCCCGCATAGCTGGCGAAACCGGGGATCGTGCCGACCGCGATCAGGAAGATGATCGTCAGGCCGACGAGCAGCAGCGTGAGCGCGATCTCGTTCGGCGTCTTCTGCCGCTCGGCGCCCTCGACGAGTGCGATCATGCGGTCGAGAAAGCCTTCGCCGGGATTGGCCGTGACCTTGACCCGGATCTCGTCGGAGATGACGCGCGTGCCCGCGGTCACCGCCGAGCGATCGCCGCCTGCCTCGCGGATCACCGGTGCGCTCTCGCCGGTGATCGCCGCTTCATTGACCGAGGCGACGCCCCAGACGACTTCGCCGTCCGCCGGGATCAGGTCGCCCATCGTGACGAGCACGATGTCGCCCGCGCGGAGCATGCCGGCGGGGACGGACTCGACCTGGTCGCCCTTCATGCGGCGGGCGGTCAGTTCGGCCTTGGTCGCGCGCAACGACGCGGCCTGCGCCTTGCCGCGGCCTTCGGCGAGCGCTTCGGCGAAGGTGCCGAACAACACGGTCAGCCACAGCCAGATCACCAGCTGTATCTTGAAGCCGACCGAGAGCCCGTCGCCGCCGACGTTGACGAGGATCGTCAACAGCGTGGCGACGACGGCGGTGACGAACATCACCGGGTTGCGGATCAACTGCCGCGGATCGAGTTTCCGGAAAGCGTCGCCGATCGCCGGGATGATCAAGTCGGCCGTAAACAGCGACTTGGTAGGGGTGCGTGCCATTTTGGCTTGTCCCGTCAGAAGGTTTTGCCGCTGATCATCGCGAGATGATCGGCGATGGGACCGAGCGCGAGGCTCGGCAGGAAGGTCAGGCCACCGACGATCAGGATGATCCCTACCAGCAAGCCGACCCACAGCGCACCCGTCGTCGGGAACGAGCCTGCGCTTTCGGGCGTGTACTTCTTGGCCGCGAGACCACCGGCGATGGCGAGCATCGGCACGATGATGAAGAAGCGCCCAAGCCACATCGCGACCCCCAGCAAGCCGTTGTAATACGGCGTGTTGGCGGTGAGCCCGGCGAACGCGGACCCGTTGTTCCCGACCGCGCTGGTGAACGCGTAAAGGATCTCGCTGAACCCGTGCGGCCCCTTGTTGAGCGGCCCCGCAAGCCCGTCGGGCAGCACGGCGCTGAGCGCGGTGAAGCCGAGGATGACGAGCGGCAGGATGGCGATCGCCAGCACCGCCAGTTTCACTTCGCGCGCCTCGATCTTCTTGCCGACATATTCGGGCGTGCGGCCGACCATCAGCCCTGCGACGAACACGGCGAGGATGGCGAACAGCAGGAACCCGTAGATGCCTGCACCGACGCCGCCGATGACGACTTCGCCGAGCTGCATGTTGAGCAGCGGGATCATGCCGCCCAAGGCCGTGAAGCTGTCGTGCATGGCGTTGACCGCGCCGCACGATGCCGCCGTCGTGACGACCGAGAACAGCGCGGACGCGGCGATCCCGAAGCGGACCTCCTTGCCTTCCATGTTGCCGCCCGCGACGCCGATCTGGTGGAGGATCGGGTTGCCCGCGGCCTCCTGAGCATAGGTGATGGTGACGCCGGCGAGGAACAGCACGAGCATCGCCGAAAGGATCGCCCAGCCTTGTTTCGTGTTGCCGACGGCCTTGCCGAAGGTCCAGGTCAGGCCGAAGCCGATGACGAAGATCGACAGCATCTGTACGAGGTTGACGAGCGCGGTCGGGTTCTCGAACGGATGCGCCGAGTTCGCGTTGAAGAAGCCGCCACCATTGGTGCCGAGCATCTTGATCGCTTCCTGGCTCGCGACCGGGCCTAGCGTCAGCGTCTGCTTGAGGCCTTCGAGCGTGGTGATGTCGACCGTGCCGGCGAGCGTCTGCGGTACGCCGCTGGCGATATAGAAGAGCGTCACGACGACGCAGATCGGCAGCAGCACGTAGAGCGTGACGCGCGTCATATCGGCCCAGAAATTGCCGATCGTCGCACTCGACCTACGCGCGAACCCGCGGAACAGTGCGAACGCCAGCGCGATGCCGGTGGCCGCCGACAGGAAGTTGTGGATCGTCAGGCCGAACATCTGGCTGAAGTTCGACATGGTGGATTCACCGGCATAGCTCTGCCAGTTGGTGTTCGCGGTGAAGCTGATCGCGGTGTTGAACGCGAGATGGGGGCTCAGCCCTGCGAGGCCCTGCGGGTTACCTGGTAGGACACCCTGCAAGCGCAGCACCGCGTAGGTCAGCGCCATCAGCACGGCGTTGAACACGATCATGTGCAGCGCGTATCGGCGCCAGCCCTGCTCCTGCTTGGGGTCGATGCCGCTGAGCTTGTAGAAGCCGGTCTCGACCGGACCGAGGATCGCATGGATCGGCGTGCGGCGGCCTTCGTACAAGGCGAACAGCCACAGGCCGACGGGTTTGGTCAACGCCAGCAATATGCCGACGAAGCCCAGGATGAGAATCCATCCTTCGAATGTCATGAGGACGCGCTCCTAAAAGCGTTCGGGACGGATAAGCACCGCCACGAGGTAAAACAGCAGCCCGAGCGCGACGATCGCGGCGAGCCAGAGGTCGAGGGTCATGATGGTGTCCTCATGGGCTCAGGCGTTGTCGCACAGGCGGACATAGGCGAGCGTCGCCGCCACCAGTCCGATCATGATCGCGATCCAGAGTAGGTCCTGCATAGCTCGGGTCCTTTCAGAACGCGGCGGTGAGCGAGGCAACCACGGTGCCGTCGGCGATCGATCTGGTGCCGTCCTGGCCACGGCTGAAGCTAGGCTGGAGATACGCAGCACTGCGACGCGTGATGTCGGTGTCGACATAGCTCACGTTGAAGGTGAGGTTTCGATACGTAGTGTCCGCACTGAGCGACCAATCCCAATAGTCGCCCGTCGGCGCCGCGCTGGTCGCGTTGGGGCCGAGGCCGTCATTGCCCCAGCTATGCCCGATATGCGCCTTGGCGGTGACCGGCGTACCGGGAAGCGCGAACGCACCGTCGCCGGTCAGGTAAAGGTTGTCCTTCTTGTCGCCGGGATTGGTGTAGACACCCGCCGCCGCGTCGGCGCCGGTGCGATACCATTTGCCGAGTGCCTGCTGCTTCGGCGCGTAGAAAGCGCTCGCGGTCAGCGTCGCCGGACCAGTCGTGCCGCTGAGTTTCACATAGGGCTCGGCATAGTCGGTCTTCGAGGCGCCGCCCGGATACATGTACCAGGTCAGGCCGACGTCGATCGTCGCGTTGTCCGCGAGCTTGTGCTTGTAGCCGCCGATCAGGTCGAGCTCCATGTTCGAGCCGCCGAACGTGCCCCAGCCCGACAGGTTCGAGCCCCATGCGCCGACGTAGAACCCGCTCTCATGCGCGATCGTCAGCCCGCCTTGGATCGCGCCGTCCTTGTCCGACTGCGACACGCCGCGCAGGCGGTAATCGGTCGCGAGCGTCACCGAACCGCTGACGGTGACGGGAGACGGCGGCGCGGTATCCTGCGCGAACGCGGGCGTGGCGAGACCGGCGAGAAGTCCGGCGGCGGCGGTGAAACGAAGAATATGCATTGCGGTCCCCATGCGCGCGCCGCCGGAAGGATGGCCGCTCGCGAGGACTGGCAATTAGGCTCCGGCGACGTAGCAATTCGAGATCGATTGCCGGGCTTACGCGTATGTTTCGCGTAGTATTGTCGGAATTATGGTGCGGTGCGGCGAAGAATCACCCAGCCTGCGACGCCTGAGAGGATCGAGCCCGCGAACACGCCGATCTTGACCGAATCCAGCGCGTGCGGCGCGTCCGCGAACGCAAGCCCGCCGATGAACAGGCTCATCGTAAACCCGATCCCGCACAGCACCGCCATGCCGTACACCTGCGCCCAGGTCGCGTTCCGGGGCGCCTCGGCCAGCCGGACCATCACGAGCCCGCGGATCGTCGCGAAGATGCCGATCTGTTTGCCGAGGAACAGCCCGAGCATGATCCCGACCGGCAACGGCGAAATCACGTCCGCCGCCACCATCCCGCCGAACGCGATGCCCGCATTGGCGAACCCGAACGCCGGCACGATCAGGAAACTCGACCAGGGCTGGAGCGCGTGTTCGAGGCGTTTGAGCGGCGGCTGCCCCTCCCCCGTCCGCAGCGGAATTGTCAGCGCGACCGCCACGCCGGCGAGCGTCGCATGCACGCCCGACAGCAGGACCCCGTACCAGATGCCGACGCCGATCAGCAGATACGGCACCAGCGACCGCACCCCCAACAGGTTCAGGACGACCAGCACGCCGAGCCCCACGCCCGCGCTAAGCAACGGCAACAGCGCGATATGGCCGGTGTAGAACAGCGCGATGACGAGGATCGCGAGCAGGTCGTCAATCACCGCGATCGCCGTCAGCAGCACTTTCAGCGAAGTCGGCACGCGCGAACCCAGCAAGGCCAGGATGCCGAGCGCGAACGCGATATCGGTCGCCGCCGGGATCCCCCAGCCGCGCAGATTGGCGGGCGTCCCCATGTTGACGAGCAGATAGAGGCACGCCGGCACCACCATGCCCGCGAGCGCTGCCGCGCCGGGCAGGATGCGCTCCCCCAGGTCGAGAGATGCCCCGAGATGAACTCGCTTTTCACCTCCAGCCCGATCAGCAGGAAGAACAGCGCCATCGCACCATCGTCGATCCAGTGATGAACGCTCAGACCGGCGACTTCATGGTGGAGCGTCGCGAAATAGGCCGGCGCGAGCGGTGGATTGGCGACGAGCAATGCCGCGATCGTCGCGGCGAGCAGCACGATGGCCCCTGCCGCCTCGCCGGCGAAAAACCGCCTCACCGCGGTCAAAGCCCTTCGCCGCCAACCCATTGCGCGTTGGACAGGCGGCGCGCGAGATCCCAGCTCTGGACGCGGATATCGGGCACCGCGACGACCTCCCACAGCCCGCCGCGGGTCATCGGCCCGATACAGTGGATGCGGTCGTCGGGCGTGCCGTCAGCGCGGATCGCCCGCGACTGAGCATCGACGTCGACGCCGAGCCGCAACGGATCGGGCCGGATCGCACCGGCCGCGAGCAGATGCTTCACGAGCGGCTCCTCGGAGCGCAACAGATCGCCCTGCGGCCCCGTGCAATTGACGATCCGCGCGGCCCGCGTGACGACCGGATCGGTCTCGCCGCGCGGTCGCCACGTCAGATTTGCCTGCGCCCCGTCGGCTTCGGCGGACACGATCTTGCCCGCCGCGAAGCTCAGCCGCCCGGTCGCGACGAGTGCCTCGACCCGGTCCGCCACCGCCGGTGCGAGCCGGTGGCGGTGGACGTCCCAATACGGGCGTAAATGGCGAAGGAAGCGTCCGCGCACCTCCTGCGACGCCGCCGCCCATAACATCTGCGTGACCGGACGAAGCTCGTCGACTGCGCAACGCCAGCATTCCTGCGCAGCGCGTGCACGAACATGGCGGACGAGATCAGTCAGCCCGCCCTGCGGTTTGTCCGAGACACCGCGGTGCGCCGGCGCGCCATCGACATGCCGTCGCGGCGACAGCCCGCGTCGCGACATCGCCAGGATATTTCCGGCGAACCCCTGCGCATCGAGCAGCAACGCCGCGTCGATCGCGGTCAGCCCGGTTCCGACCAGCACGACGGTGTCGTCCGCGTCCAGCCCCTCGGCGAGGTTGGCCGCCCACGGGTCTGCGTAATAGACACCGGTCGGCAGCGCGTCGGGCTTCAACCCTGGCGGCGTGTGCGGGGGCAGATTGCCGAGCGCGAGCACCGCAGTGTCGGCCGGGATTTTACGCCCGTCCGCCATCGTCAGCGTCACGCCGTCGCCTTCGACCGGATCGATCGCGCAGACCTCGCCTTCGACATGCACCAGCCGGCCGCTCGATTCCGCGATCGCCGCGTCGAGCAGTTCACGCAGATACGCGCCATAGGTCGTGCGCGGGACGAAAGTCTTGCGGTCGCCCTTGCCGTGCGCCTCCAGCCAGCGGACGAAGTGATCGGGATCGTCGGGCAGCGCGCTCATGTTGCCGGCACGGACATTGAGCAGGTGATCCGGATGCGCCGCGCTATACGCGACACCGCGCGCGAGTTGCCGGTCGCGGCGCTCGATCAACGTCACGCGCGGCCCCGCGTGCCGCATCAGATTGACCGCGAACAGTGCGCCGGAGAAGCCGCCCCCGACGACCACCACATGATCCTCGGGCCCCGCGATCCGCGGCATAGTTGCTGATTGGTCCATCTGTACGCTCACCCGCAGTGTCGCGGAAGGCCATGCCCGATCGAAGCCGGCTAGCCCAGCCCCGGTGCCAAAAAGGCGTGCCCAGCAATCTCCGTCATCCTGACGAAAGTCATGATCCAGAGCCGCAAGCGTGCCGTCCGTTACCCTGGATCCTGACTTTCGTCAGGATGACGGGACTGAGAGAAACCTCTCACCCCCCGTCATGCTCGGCTTGTTCCGGCATCCACCGTTCCGCCGGATCAGCCCTTACAAGTGTGCGGAACGGTGGACCCCGGAACAGGTCCGGGGTGACGGCGATCATGACGGAGTCGTGTCCGCCTGCCTCTACCCTAAGGCCGGAACGCGCCGATGCCCGCGATCGCCATCTTCGGCTGCGTGGTCGCGACAGTGGTGAACCCCAGCATCAGATACCGAGCCTGCCGCGCCTTCGCGAAGGTGATGCGCTGCGTTGCCCGGGCGTAGGCGATGTTGCCGAACTCGCCCTCGCCCGCCGGTGTCCAGGTCTTGCCATCCTCGCTCGTCTCGACGCGGTAGCGCCCGGGCGGGCCCGCGTCGGGTAGCGCCTGGCGGGTCGGCGTCAGGCTGAACCCGGCGACCTGCTCCGCCTTCCCCATGTCGATCATCAGCATCACGATGCTCGTCGGCGTCGGCGCCGGCGTCGTCCAGACGGTGGCAAGGTCGTCGTCGAGCACCGCCTCCGCACCAGCCAATCCGGGCTTGACCACACCCGCCAGCGATGTCTCGCCCGCGAAATCCGGCTTGCCCGCCTTCATCGCCAGAGTGTGCTGGATCGCGCTGACGATCGTCCACCCGGTCTTCGCAATGATCTTGTTGCCCGTCGCCTGCGATGCCGCGATCGCGACCGGCGCGACGCTCAGGAACAGCGACAGCTCGGTGATCGCCGGGCACGCCGGCGCCTCGACGATCCGCAACCGCACACGCCGCGCGGTCACGGGCTCGGGCAGGCGGATGATCCGCTGCGCCCCGATGCACTCGTGCACCGCGACCTCGCGCCACGCGCCCTTCGCATCCGCCACGTCGATCGCGAACTTCGTCACGCGCACGCCGAGGTCGAGCGCCTCGCGGATCCGGATCAGGTCGAAGCGGCGCCCCGGCGGCAGGTCGAGCACCAGCGATGGCGTCGTCACCGCATCGGGCGTGCTCCAATAGGTGTCGCGATTGCCGTCGAGCACGTTTGCCGCCGCAAACTGCCGTCCGCGCACCGACGAGGCCGTCGCCACCGCGCCCTTCGCCAGATCAGTCCTGAAGCTCGCGCGCAACGCATCGCCGAACGATTTCAGCGACGCGAGATCGGGCTCCGCGATCAGGCCGCGGCGATCGGGCGGCAGGTTGAGCATCATGTTGGTGCCGCGCCCGACCGACTCGTCGTGGAACTGCATCAGCCGCTGCGGCGACTTCACCTGGAGGTCCTCGTCGGCATGATAGAACCAGCCGGGACGGATCGACGTGTTGGTCTCCGCCGGCCACCATAGCGGCGCCCCGCGCACGCCCGAATTGCCCTCCGACTGGACATAGGGATGGTTCGGCATCGTCGGCCAGCAGGGATCGCCCGCGTGACCGTCCTCGTTGCCGACCCAGCGGATATCCGCGCCGAGCGGATCGAAGGTGCACGCCATCGGCTGCAATTTGTGGACCAGCGCGATGATCGACGGCCAATTGTAATATTTCGGCGCATCGATCTTCCGCGCCTCGCGCGCGCCGCCATAATAGCCGTCGCCGCCGTTCGCGCCGTCGAACCAGACTTCGAACAGCTCGCCGTAATTGGTGCAGAGATCGGTCAGCTGCGCGCGGAAATACTCGACGTACGCGGGGGTGCCATAGTCGGCGCGGTTGCGATCCCAGGGCGACAGATACAGGCCGTAGGAGATTCCGCCGCGCCGGCACGCGTCGCCCAGTTCGCGGACGATGTCGCCCTTGCCGCCCTTGTACGGGCTGTTGCGGATGCAATGCTCGGTGAGCTTGGTCGGCCAAAGGCAGAAGCCGTCATGATGCTTGGCGGTCAGGACGAGCCCGGTTAGCCCCGCGCTCTTCGCCGCCGCGACGATCTGGTCGGGATCGAACGCGGTCGGGTCGAACAGCTTGGGGTCCTCGTCGCCATAGCCCCATTCCTTGTCGGTCCAGGTGTTCAGCGTGAAGTGGACGAAGCCGTAACGCTCGCGCTTGTGCCACGCGAGTTGGCGGACGCTCGGTGTCGCGCCCCAGGGAGCAGGCGCGCCGACCGGGGCGGCGGCGTTCGCTCGGCCTGCCGCGGCGGTAGCAAGCGTACCGGCGATCAACGCACGGCGATTGAGGTCTAACGTCATCGCGAAACTCCGGTGGTTGCTGGCGGCCGGTCGGCGAGCGCGCGGCCAAAATCACGGTTGGGCGTGTCGCCCATTTCGAACACGAGCCGCCCGCCGCGAACGATGTCGGCGTGCGCGATCCAGCTCTTCGTCCAAGGCTTGCCGTTCCACGTCACCGACTGGACATAGGGCCGATCCGCCGCATTGCCGCGCGCCTCGACGACCAGCGTCCTGCCGCCCCCGACGCGCATCTCGGCCCGGTCGAACAGCGGCGAGCCGAGCACATAGTTCGCGCTCACCGGATCGACCGGGTACAGCCCGAGCGCGCTCAGCACGAACCACGCGCTCATCTGCCCGCAATCGTCGTTGCCGATGATGCCGTCGGGATCGTCCTTGTACATCTCGGTCAGCAGCCGGCGGACCATCGCCTGGGTCTTCCAGGCGGCTCCGCAATACGCATACATATACGCGACGTGATGGCTCGGCTCGTTGCCATGCGCATATTGGCCGACCAACCCGCTGATGTCGGGCGGCGCATCCTTCGGCAGGATCGACGGCGCGTTGAACAGCCCGTCGAGCTTGGCCTCGAACTGCGCATCGCCGCCCATCGCCGCGATCAGGCCGTACACGTCGTGCTGGTTGAGGAACGTCGCCTGCCAGCCATTGCTCTCGGTATAATCGCGCCACTTCGACGAATGGCCGAGCGCGATCGGATCGTACGGCGTGGCCCATGTTCCGTTCGCGAGCTTCGGCCGTGCGAACCCGATCGACGCATCGAACACGTTGCGCCAATTCCCGCTCCGCTTGCGCAACCGCGCCGCATCGGCGGTCGCGCCCGCCGCATCGGCCAGATGCGCCGACGCGTAATCGTCATACGCATATTCGAGCGTGCGAGAAACCGACTCGAACACCGTGTCCGCAGGAATATAGCCCATCGTGTCGTACGGCTTGATCCCGAGGCTGTTGTCGAGGTTCGGCATCGCAAAATCGAACGACCGATGCCGCACATTCGGCCACGCCGCGGCATAGTTCGCGGGCACGCTCTTCGCGCGCGCCTCGGCCATCACCGACACCGAATGCCAGCCGATCATGCACCCCGTCTCGACGCCCTGCAAAGGCCAGACCGGCGGACCGTAAGGGCTCTGCTGCGTCTGCCGGATCAGGTCGCCGACCAGCTCCGCGGTCCGCTCCGGCTCGATCAGCGTGAGCAGCGGATGCAGCGCGCGATACGTGTCCCACATCGAATAGGTACTGTACGCACGGTCCTTGCCGGTCACCGTGTGCACCTGCCGGTCGAGCCCGACATAGCGCCCGTCGACATCGGAGAAGAGCGTCGGCGCAAGCTGTGCGTGGTACAGCGCACTCGCCATGATCGTGCGCTGCGCCGGCGTGCCCCCTCGACGCTGACCGCGGCAAGCGCAGGCGCCCAGCGCTTGGATGCATCAGCACGATAGCGGTCGAAATCCCAATGTCGCGCTTCCGCGGCGAGGTTCGCGCGCGCACCCACGACGTCGACCGCGGAGATACCCGTGCGGATCACGATCGGCGCTGTGCCGGCATCGTCATAGTGCAGCACCGCCTTGACGCGCTTCCCCGCTACGCCCTTCGCGCCCGCTGGCTGCGCGACGTCGCCATCGCCGTAGAACACGATCCGGTCGGGTTTCCGCGAAAGCTGCATCGCGAAATGGATCCGCCGCCCCTTCGCCCAGCGGAACACGCGCCGGCTGCCGGTCAGCATGCCGGTCTCGTCGATGTTCAGCGACGCATCGTCGATCAGCACGCCCTGGTCGGACTTGTCGAGGATCAGGTGCGACAGGTTGACGAGGATATGCCCTGCGCCCGCTGGGAAGACGTGGCGCTGGATGCCGGTCCGCTCGGTCACGGTCAGCTCCGCCCGCACGCCCGATTCCAGCGTTACGCGGTAATAGCCGGGCTCGGCATGCTCGGCGGAGAAGCGCTGGCGATACCCCGCATCGGGATCGGCCAAGGTGCCGGGTGTCAGCTGCACCGGCCCCCGCGTCGGCACCACCAGAACGTCGAGCATGTCGCCGATCCCGGTGCCCGACAGATGCGTGTGGCTGAACCCCATGATCGACGTGTCGGTGCGGTGATAACCCGAACACGCATCCCAGCGCTCGACATCGGTATCGGGACTGAGCTGCACCATCCCGAACGGCAACGTCGCGCCCGGATAGGTGTGGCCGTGCCCCCCGGTGCCGACGAAAAGATCAGGCGCGGTCGTGGTGCGTGGCGCGACGGCAAACGTCGCACGCGCGGTCAGCGCAAGCGCGCCGCTCCCCGCGAGCAGCATACGGCGGGTGATGGTCATGCGCGGACTCCGAGAAGGGCGGGGCGTTTGGCGGCGATGTCGACGATCAGTTCGCCGAACAGCCCGTTGGCCCAGGCGAACCACGACCGCGTAAACTTCGCGCCGTCGTCCTGGTTGAAGGATTCATGCATGAACCCGGTGCCGCCGTGCGTCGCCTTCAGCGCCGCCAGCGACCGCACGACCGTCGCGTCGTCGCTGGTTTCGAGTGCGTTCAGCGCGTGCATGACGATCGACATCGGCCAGATCTCGCGCAAGCCGGTATGCGGACTGCCAATCCCCTCAGCCGCCTTGCCGGTGAAGAAATACGCGTTGTCCTTGCTCCACGCGCGCCGCCGTGCGCCGCCAGAGCGGATCGTCAGCCTTCACCGCGCCGAGATAGGCAAGCCCCGAGAGGCTCGGCACGTTGGCGTCGTCCATGAAGATCGCGTTGCCGTATCCATCGACCTCATACGCCCAGACCGGCTGTCCGTCCGCGCCCTTGGTCATGCCATGCAGCCGCAACGCCGCCTCGACCTCGTCCGCCAACGCCGACGCATCCGCCGCCAGCGCCGCGTCGGGCCGGGCGCGCGTCGCGAGTTCCGCCAGCTGGCGCAGCGCGCGGACCGCGAAGATGTTCGACGGGATCAGGAACGGGAGCACGCACGCATCGTCCGACGGCCGGAACCCGCAATGGATCAGCCCAACCGGTCGCGACGGCGGACCATAGCCGTCGAGCGGCATGCTCTCGCCGACGATCGGCGACGACCGGCGGAAGCGATACGGCCCCGACCCGTCCTTGCGCTGCTGCTCGCGGAACGTCCGGATCGACGCGCGCACCGTCCGCCCACAGCGCATCGAATGGGACGACGTCACCGGTCGCCTGCCAATAGGCGTGCGCGATCCACATCGGGTAGCAGAGCGAATCCACCTCCCACTTCCGCTCGCCGACGCCCGGCTTCATCACCGTGTCGTCGGTCAGCGACCAGCTGAGGTTCGTCTTCGCCGATGGGTCGTGCATGAACGCGTTGGCGTATGGATCGATCAGGATGCACCGCGCCTGCCGCGCGATGAGCCCGCGGAACAGCGTCCGCAACGCCGGATCGCGTTTGGCCAGCGGCAGATACGGATGGACCTGCGCCGAGCTGTCGCGCAGCCACATGCAGTCGATATCGCCGGTGATCACGAACGCATCCGGCTTGTCGTCGACCGCGCCCATGAACACCGTCGTGTCGAGCGTGTTCGGATAGCAATTGCCGAACATCCAGGCGAGTTCGGGATCGGCGATCTTCGCCGACACGCGCGCGATCTCCGCCTCGACCGCGCGACTGGTGTAACGACGATCGCCAAGCTTCGGGCGCTTGCTGACGAACGACGGCGGGGCGGCCCGCAGCGGTCCCGAGAGCCCGAGTGCCGCAGCACCCGCGATAAGCATCCGGCGATCGATCATTTCGGCAAATCCTGCGTTCCCGTCACGGTGAAGACGGTATCGACACCCGGTCCGTCACCGGGCTGGCCGCCACCGATGTGCAGCCGATATTCGCCCGGTACGACACGGCGCGTTCCCGCCGCATCGACGCTACTCATGCCGCGAGGATCGATCGTAAAGGCCACGCGTGCCGTCTGGCCCGGCTTCACTGTCTGGCGCCTGAACCCGACGAGCTGACGCTGAAGGACGGGATCGTTGAAGCGCGGCTTCACCACCGGCTCGGGCGGCACGAGATACGCCTGCACCACTTCGTCGCCCGCGACCTTGCCGGTATTGCGCACCGGCACCTCGACGGTGAAGCTCTCCCCCGCCGCAATGGTGCTGCGCGCGAGTTTCGGCGCGGCATAAGCGAACTGCGTATAGCTCAACCCATGCCCAAAGCCCCACAGCGGCGTGCCCGTGAAGTACCGATACGTCCGCTCGCGCATGTTGTAGTCGATGAACGCAGGCAGATCGCGCGTCTTCGCGTAGAACGTCACCGGCAGTCGCCCGCCCGGATTGCTCTTGCCAACCAGCGTATCGGCGATCGCCTGCCCGCCAGCCTGCCCCGGATACCAGCCGACCAGGATCGCGTCGGCATGCGCCTTCGCCCAGGTCATCGCGACCGCGCTGCCGGTCATCAGCACGACCACCAGCGGCTTGCCGGTCGCCTTGGCCGCTTCGAGCAACCGCACCTGCGCGGCGGGAAGCCCGATATCGGTCCGATCGCCGCCTGAGAATCCGGCCACCTCGATCTGCAACGCCTCGCCCTCGACCGCAGGCGACAGCCCTACGAACGCGACGATCGCATCGGCATCCTTGGCCGCGGCCACCGCCTCGGCGACCTGCGCATCGGCGGGCGCGGTCCAGGTCAGCCGCAGTCCCTGATCCTCGCCGCTATGCGCAAGCTCGACACGGATCGCGTGAGGGCCCGCGGTCAACGTCACCGCCGCCTCGACATTCTTGCCGCTACCATCGTCGTCGGCGACCGGCTTGCCGTCGATCCACAACCGCGCGGGATCATGCCCCTTGCAGTCGAAACAGCGCGGCACGTCTAACCGAAACACATACTCGCCGGCAGCCGGCGCGGTGATCGTGCCGGTCCAGCGCACCGAGAACGCGGCCGGATCGATCCCCGGCGCGGGCGCGGTGCGATCCCAGTCGAAGTCGATCCGCCGGTCGGCGCGCACCGCCGACGTACCCGTGAAATCGCTCCGCCGGAAATATTCGCCGCGCAGCGACAGCGCGGTGTCGGGCACCGGCACGGGCACGCCCTCGGCGATGCTCGACCCTTGCGCATACTGCACGCCCGCAAACGATGTGCGCAGCGCCGCCAGCGGCGTGATCGGCGCCGCCGCCGTACCGTGATAATTCGCCTCCAGCACGTCGACGCTGTCCGCATTCGGCCCGATCACCGCGATCTTCGCCGAAGGTTTCAACGGCAGCACGCCGTTGTTCTGGACCAGTACCATCGCCTTCCGCGCTGCCTCCAGCGCCAGCGCGCGGTGCGCCGGCGTGTCGAACTCGGTCGGCTTGATCTTGTCCCACGGGCTCGTCGTCCCGAACGCCCCGCCGAGCATCCGCCGCACCGCGAACGTACGCGTCAGACTCGTGTCGAGCGTCGCCTCGGGCACCAGTCCGCGGCGCACCGCGTCGCCGAGCGCCGCGTAGGTCTTACCGCAGTTGAAATCCATGCCAGCGGAAATCGCCGCGGCCGATCCGCTCGCAGTATCGGGCCGATAATAATGATAGTTCGAGATATTCCCGACCGCATCGCAGTCGGACACGATCAGCCCCTTGAAGCCCCATTGCTTCCGCACCGTCTCGGTCAGCAACGGCTCCGACGCACACACCGGCACGCCGTGGATCGCGTTGTACGCGCACATCGTCGACAGCGCCTTGCCCTCGGTCAGCGCCATCCGGAACGCCGGGAGGAACGTCGCCTCGCGGTCGTGCGGCGAGATATCGACATCGAACCCATCGCGCCCCGCCTCGGGTCCGCTATGCGCGGCGAGGTGCTTCGGCGTGCCGATCACCTTCGGATGCGCGAGGTCGGGCCCCTGCAACCCGCCGATGAACGCGACGCCGAGCCGCCCCGTCAGATACGGATCCTCGCCATACGTCTCCTGCCCACGCCCCCAGCGCGGATCGCGGAAGATGTTGATGTTGGGCGACCAGATCGTCAGCCCCTGATAGCGTTCGCGGTCCCCCGCCGGCAGCGCGTTCGACTTCGCGCGCCTCGGTCGACACGACATCGCCGACGCGCCTGAGTAGCGCCTCGTCCCACGTCGCGGCGAGGCCGATCGCCTGCGGAAACACCGTCGCCACGCCGTTGCGCGCGAGCCCGTGCAGCCCTTCGTTCCAGTAATCATACGCGGGCAGGTTGAGCCGTGGGATCGCCGGCGCAACGCTCTGCAACTGCGCCGCCTTCTCGTCGAGCGTCATGCTGCGGACAGCCGGGTCGACGGTCTGCGCTAGTGCGGACGTGGCGAGCAACAGCCCCGGCACGAAGGCAAAACGCGCTAACTGGGATAGGGTGTGCCCCTCCCACGCTCCGTCATCCTGGGCTCGACCCAGGATCCAGAGCCACGAACGTCGCCCTTCGATACTCTTGATCCCAGCGTTCGCTGGGATGACGGGGTGGCTGTAATGCGCATCACGACTTCACCGCCGCGATGCCGGCCAGAGTCCGGACCGACAAGGCACGCCGCAACGCCGCAGCCGACGTCTTCGAAGCAACAGTCACCGTAACACTCTCCCCCGGCAACAGATCGAACGCATTGTCCGATGGCGTCGCCTCGACCTTCCCAAAATCGAGCCACACTGCGCGCGCCAGCTTGGTGGCGGTCAGCGTCAGTCGATCGCCGTCCCAGGTCGCGGTCAGTCCCGGATCGGGGAGTGTCATCGTCTTTGGTGCCGCCGACACCAGCACGCGCGATGTCACGCGGCCATCAATGAGCAACTCCGCCACCGCAATCGTCCGCGCTGGATCGCCACCCGCGAACAGCGCCGCATCGGGCAGCGTCGCCACCGCCGTTGCGGACAAGGGCGCCAACGTCGCAGCTTCCTCGCGCGTCGCGACGACCTTGCCGTCGACGTCGAGCGTCCGCACGCGCCACTTCGCCTCGGTCGGCACCGTCGCGTCCGAAATCAAGCTCACCTTGGTCGCGCCGTCCTTGCGCTCGGCGGCGATCGCCAGCGGCGCATAGAAATGCCGCGCGGAATTGCAGCGCCTTCCAGCGGCCGTAATAATCGATGCTGGCCCATGACGCGCCCGGCCAGACGTCGTTGATCTGCCAGAACAGCGACCCCATCGTCACCGGTCGGCACGCGCGGTGGTGCAGCGCGGCGAGTTCGATCCCCTCGGCCTGCATCACCTGGCTCAGATACACGAACTCGGCGAAGTCGCGCGGCTCACGGTATTTCTCGCGGATGTAGAACAGCAGCCGGTCGTTGCCCTCGCCCTTCAAAAACTTCTGGTGCGCCTTCATCACCGGCGAGGTCGGCGAGAAGTCGGCGTCGGTCGCAAACGTCCGGATCGTCTTCATCTCGGGCATCGACTGCAGGCCGTATTCGGACATGAACCGCGGGCAGCTGTCGAGATACGCCTCGACCGGCTTCTTGCCGCCCCACACGTCCCAGTAATGCCGGTCGCCATCGCTATCGATGTCGGGCTTGTCCTCGTAATTGCTGCTCGGCGAGCCCGGCCAATAGACCGCGTCGGGATCGCGGCGTTCGGCGGCATCGCGCAACACGCGGTCGAAGATCACCGCCATGCCGACGCCGATCCGCTCCTGCTCGTCCGCACCGACCGTCTTCTTGAACGCGATCCGATCGGACCAGTTCGCCCAGCCGCTGAGCACCTCGTTATTGCCCGACCACAGCACGATCGAGGGATGCGCCTGGAGCCGGTCGACCTGTTCCTCCGCCTCGATGCGGACGGTCTCGCGGAAGTCGCGGTCGGGGGCGTGACGGCGCCGCCGAACATGAAGTCCTGCCACACCATCAAGCCCATCTGGTCGGCGAGGTCGTAGAACGCGTCGTCGAGATAATAGCCACCGCCCCACACGCGGATCATGTTCATGTTGGCGTCGCGCGCGCCCGCCATCACGGTGCGGATCTGGCTCTCGGGCACGCGCGGGAAACATGTCGAACGGGATCAGGTTCGCGCCCTTGGCGAACACCGGAATGCCGTTGACGACAAACGCGAATCCCCGCCCTGCGGCGTCCTTGTCGCGGCGCAGTTCGACGGTGCGCAGGCCGGTGCGGCGCTGCGCGGTGTCGATCGTCGCGGTTCCGTCGGTCAGCGTCGCCTTCACGGTGTAAAGCGGTTGCGCGCCATAGCCCGCGGGGAACCAGCGTTGCGGATTGGCGACGCTCACGGGTACCGCGACGTGGCTTGCGCCCGCCGAGACGGTGACGGTCCGCGCTGCCTGCGTCACGCGACCATCGGGCCCCGTGACCGCGACCTGCACGGTAACCGGGCGCTCCTCGCCAGCGACCACGTCGAGTTCGGCCGACAACCGCGCTTCGGACTTGGTCAGCCCTTCCTGCGTCACGCGAAACGCTTCGATCCGCGCGTCGTCCCACGCCTCGATCCGCGCCGGGCGCCAGATCCCCTGCGTGACGATGCGGGGACCCCAGTCCCAGCCATATTGATACTTCGGCTTGCGGATATAGGGCGAGGTCTGCTTGCCCATCGGCTCGTCGCCGTAGATCGAATCATATTCGCCGGGCAGCGGGTTCTTCGCCTTCAGCACCATCGGCTGCAACGTCCGGATCGGCGAGCGGAACGTGATCAGCAGGTCGTTCGCACCCGGCTTCAGCACCGCCTTGACCGGCACGCGCCAGCGCCGGTGCGCATTGTCCGCGGCGAGCAGCCGGGTCCCGTTCAGCCGCACCTCGGCGAAGGTGTCGAGCCCGTCGAACATCAGGTCGATATGATTGCGCGCGAGCAGTTCGGGCGTCGCACGCACGACGCTGTGATATTGCCAGTCGGTCAGACCCACCCACTGGATCTTCGCCTCGTTCAGGCCCTTGTAGGGATCCGGCACGATCTTCGCCGCCATCAGGTCGGTCTGCGCGCTGCCCGGCACGGTCGCGCGCAACCAGCGAGCCGCCTTGGGATACGCCTTGGCCGCCGCGGTGTCGGCCGGATCGATCCGCATCGACCAGCCCTTGTCGAGCACGACGCTCGTGCGTGGCCCCGCCCAGGCGGGCGTCGCAGCGATCGCGGCGAGCAGCAGAACAGCCGTGCGCCGCATCACTTCTTCTCCGACAGCTGCATCGATTCGACCGCGTAGAACGGCGACTCCATCGACGCCGTGAACAACAGGCAGATGTCCGCATCGCCCTTCCCCTCGGGCAATGTGCCGCGGAAGCTCATGCGGTTGGGACTCGTCGCGGGGTTCGGCAGCGGGAAGGTCGCCGCGATCTTGCCGGTGCACCCGCCGGTGCGGACCACAAGCTCGCCGTACGTCGTTACCGCATAATGCCGCCGCAAAGCCTTCTCGTCATGCGCGAGCCCGTAATGTCGCGGCAAACGCGCGACATCGACAGTGAAGCTGCGCGCCACATCCAGCGGTGCGGCCGGATACATCGTGCACGTGTCGAAGATGTTGACGTTGAATACCGGCGTATTCCCCGTCGCCTCCGACGTCAGCGGCACGCGCAAGCCGATCGCGCCATCGGGGCATGCGACCAGCTCCGAACTCGACCGGCGCAACAGCGCGACCCGGCTCGTCTCGAACAGACGCGGTTCCGCGGTCGGACGACCGTCGCTGGTGAAGGCCGCCGCGCGGACAGTGGTCCCGGGCTTGAGCGACAACGGCGTGGCATAGGCCTTCGATCGCGCCGTCGGCGCCTTGCCGTCGAGCGTGTAGCGGATCGTGCCGTAGCCGGTCTGCGTCGCGAGCGTCACGGGCACCTTGCCGCGGCGCAGCGCATCGCCGCGCGTGCCGGGAATCGCAAAGTCGACCGCGAACGCGCTGTCCGCAGCGGCGATACCAGCGCGGGCATAGCGGCCCATCTGCGGCTCGAGCCGCGCCACGAAGTCGTCGAAATTACGCGCGGACTTCGGCGACCAGGTCCGCTCGGCGAGCGCCGACAGCCGCGGGAAGGTCGCGTGCTGAAGCTGCTCGGGCGTCACCAGATATTCGCTGAACGCGTTAATCTGCGCGCCCAGCACATGCTTCGCCTTGTCGAGCGCCAGCCCCGCGGGCTCGGGCTCGTATGCATAAAGCCGGGCGAGCGGCACGATCGCATCGCCGTTCGAGATGCGCCCCGGCGGCTCGTCGCTGCGATTGCTCTGCAAGCTGTCGAGATACAGGATCGGCGCGGGGCTTAGCACGACGTCATGCCCCTGGTTCGCCGCATCGACAGCCCCTTCTCGCCACGCCACGACATCACCGAGGCCGATGGCGGCAAGCCACCCTCGAGGATCTCGTCCCAGCCGATCAGCCGGCGGCCGTGCTTCGCCAGATACTCGCCGAGCTGGTCGATCATCCAGCTCTGCATCTGCATCTCGGTCTTCAGCCCGAGCGCCTTCATCTTCGCCTGCACCGCGGGCGACCGCTCCCACTGGTCCTTGACCGCCTCGTCGCCGCCGAGATGGATGAACTGCGACGGGAACACCTCCATCAGCTCGTCGAGCACGTGCTTGATGAAGGTCATGCTGCGATCCTCCGGGCTGAACAGCCAGGGGTTCACGCCCCAGTCGTGACCGACCGCAGGCCGATCGCCGAGCACGCCGACTTCGGCCGGATACGACGCGACCGCCGCCTGCGCATGACCGGGCAGATCGATCTCCGGCATGATCGTGATCGCGCGCTCCTGCGCATACGCGACCAGCGCCTTCAGCTCGGCCTGCGTGTAGAACCCGCCGACCTTCTCGCCCGGCGCGCCACCCGCAGACGGTGGCGTCCGCCACGCGCCGATCCGGGTCAGGTCGGGATAGCGCTTGATCTCGACGCGCCAGCCCTGATCGTCGGTAAGGTGGAGATGCAGCACGTTCATCTTCTGCGCCGCGAGCTGATCGACCATCGCGTACAACGTCGGCATCGACACGAAATGCCGCGCCGGATCGATCATCAGCCCGCGCCACTTGAAACGCGGCGCATCGCGGATCGTCATCGCCGCCAGCGTCACCGGCTTGCCGACCGCCGCATCGGGGCTGAGCAACTGCGCCAGCGTCATCGCGCCGTGGACGAGGCCCGCATCGCCGCTCGCCGCGATCGTCACGCCCTTCGCATCGACGGTCAGCGTGTAGGCCTCGTCACCCGCCACGCTCGCGTCGCGCACGAAGCGGATCGGCCCCGTGCCGGCGTCGCTGGCGAGCGAGAGCCCGCGCACGACCCTGACCTGTTGCGCGAGCAGCTTGGCCGCGGTCTTGGCGCCTGCGTCGCTCGCGACGATCCCTGCCCCCTCGCCGATCGTCAGCGTGCCGGCATGCGTCTCGCTCGACGCGGGCATCGGGATGAGCTTCGGCCCTTCGGCCACCGCCGCGGTCGAGGACATCAGCAGCGCGAGCACCAGAGGGCGGAAACGGATCATTTAGGGTCCTTCGGCAATTGCGCTGGATCGGGTGGGTAGACGGCGGAGCCGGCCTTGAACGGTTCGTACTCGCGGACGACGCCGCCGGCGCGCGCACCCTCCGCAGTGAGGATATCGACGGTCACGGTGACGGGTGTAAGACGACCGGTCCAGGCCGCGGACACCGTCGCGGTGCCGCCGGGTGCGATGACCGGAAGCGCCTGTTCGCCCTCGCCGAGCACGACGCGATCGCCGCCGATCGCCCGCCAGTGCAGCCGCGCGCCGACCAGCGGATAGGAGGGCAACGCAGCCTTCGCGGCGCCCATCACAGTGGCAGTGAAGCCGGTCGGCGTCTCGCCCGCCATCGTCAGATCGACCTTCGCGGAAACGTCGCGGTTGGCGGCTTCCCACGCGAAATAGCTCGGGCGGCGCTGGCGATCGGCATCGACGAGACCGTGATCGACATAGCCATCGGCCATGCCGGCGAAGAGGTTCTTGTTCGAGCGATAGTCCGCATAGCTCCAGAAGATCGCGCCACCGACCCAGGGCCGCGTCGCGAACGCCGCGAGTTGGTCCTTGAGGTTTTCGGTGCGCGCGACGTCCGCGCTCGCAGAATCGTGCGAGAACGGCCCCGGCCAGCCGAATTCGGAGATCACCAGCATCCGGTCCGGATACGCCTTGTCGAACGCGTCGAGCCACGGCCCTACTTTGTCCGCGGCGCCACTCCAGGTACCGAAATAGGCGTTGGCCATGACGAAATCCGCCTCGACCAGGGCGGGCACGCGTACGGCACGCTCCGCGATCTGCGAATCCGCGAACGTCACGAACCGGCCCGGATCGATCGCGTTGATATGCGCCTTCATCGCCTTGACGAACGCAAGCCCCTGCGGCGTCGCGGCCTCGCTCTCGTTCATCACGCTCCACGCGAGCACGCTCGGATGGTTGCCGCTTTCGGCGATCATTTCGGCCATCATCGCCTTGGCACGTACCAGCAGCCGCGGATCGCCCAGTTGCGCCGCGGTCATCTGCCAGATCGGAATTTCGGGGATCAGGAGCATCCCCGCGCGGTCGGCGGCATCGAACACGCTCTGCGGCTGCGGATAATGCACCGGTCGCGTCAGCGTGACGTGCAGCGCGTTCAGATCGCGCATGTCGTGCAGGATCGTGCCGCGCGTTTCAGCGGCACCTTCCCACGGCGAATCCTCGTGCCGCGTCACCCCGGTCAGCCGCACCGCGACACCGTTGACGTAGAGTTTCCGGTCACGGAGCGCGAGCGTGCGCAGACCTACCGTGTCCTCGCGCCGATCGAGCACGACGCCTTTCTCGTCGCGCAATTCGGCGACGATCCGGTAGAGCTTGCCCGCACCGATCTGCCACAGTTGCGGCTTGGCGATCGTCAGCGCGGCGTCGGGCGTCGCGGCGGACGACGCGGCCACCGTCACCCCTGTGAAAGCCCGTGCAACCACGCGGCCGTCGGGATCGATCGCGATCGTCGTAAGAGAATAATCATGTGGTTTGGAATCGACATTCTCGATTCCGACGCCGCTCGTGACAATCGCGCTGTCGGCTTTCAGAGCCTGCCGGATACGCTGGCGGCGGATCAGCCCGCGCTCGGCGATCCGCAGCGACACGTCGCGCGTGATCCCGCCGCTATGCCACCAATCGTACCAGACGTTGCCCGACGCCTGGAGCCGCATCGCATACCCCGGGATCGTCACGAACCCCGGCCGGTCGTCGGCGGCAACGACGATCCGATTCGCGCCGGGCTTCAGCACCTTCGAGACGTCGATATCGAACGCGGTATGCCCGCCCTCATGGGTGCCGACGAGCGTCCCGTTCACCCAGACGCGCGCGGCATAGAACACCGCGTCGAAGTGGAGTTCGAGATGCTTGCCGACGATCGCCTCGGGCACCACCAGCGTCCGCGCATACCAGCCGACACCCTCCGCACCAGCGCCGCGCGACAGCGGCCAGCTATGCGGGACAACGACGCTCTCCACCCCCGCCGGATCAGCCTTCAGCCACGCGGGATCAGCTGGCGCATCCTTCGCCAACCAAAAGCTCCACCCCGCATCGAGACCGATCTGTTCCGCCGCAGCGGGCAGCGGCTCCAATAGCGGCACCAGCATCAGGACGGCCGAGGCGAACCCGACACCGTAATGCCCGATCCGCCGCAACCCTGCCCTGATACATCCCGATATCATGCGTGCCGTCGTACTTCCGTCGAGGGGGTGGCGCGCCGTTTTCGGCGCGCCGAGACGTCACATCCGGAACGATACCGATGCCGCGAAGGTACGACCATTCTTGTAGAACGCGGTCGGGCGATCGCGCGTCGTGTTATACTGGAGATAGGTCGCGTCGAGCAGGTTCTGCGCGTTGACCGACAGCGTGATCGCCGGCGTGATGTTGAACCCGGCCGAGAAATCGAGCTGGTTGTACGGCGCCACCATCTCGCGCGATCCCAGACGACCGATCGTCCGGAAATACGCGGTGCGGTAGTTGTAGCTCAGCCGCGCCTGGAACGGCCCACTCTCGAAATACGGGATGATGTTGACCGTGTGCTTCGACAGATACGGCAGATTGAGCTCGGCGCCGGTCACGTCGATCGAGGAGGTGCTGCTGTCCTGGTACGAATAGTTCGCCTGCAGCCCGAAGCCACCCCAGATCTCCGCCTGGCCCGAGACCAGTGCGCCGTTGACCTTCGCCTTGGCGCCGTTGATCGGCTGGCTGACGTTGTACGTCGTGATCCGGTTCTGCAGCGCGTTGAAGTAATCGACGTTCTGGCGCGAGCTGATGATGTAGTTCTCGATGTCGCGACGGAACAGCTCGACCGCCAGCAGCGTGCCCGAACGCGGATACCATTCCGCGGTCAGTTCGTAGTTGGTCGATTCATACGGCTTGAGGTTCGGGTTGCCGCCGCCGCCATCCAGCGTGGTGTCGTTGAGCGACGTCGCCGCGGCCAGATCCTGATAGCGCGGCCGCGAGATCACGCGCGCCACCGCACCGCGGATGATCACCTGCGGGTTGACCGAATAGGCGATGTTGAGGCTCGGCAGGAACTTCATATAGTCGGTCGAGGTCCGCGTCGGCACCGGCTGTGGGTTCACCACCCCGCTCGGCGTCGTCGCGAAGTTCGAGATGTCGCGGGTATAGACCAGACGACCACCGATGTTGCCGCGGAACCCGCCCTGGTCGAAATTGGCCTGCGCATAGGAGGCGATGACCGTCTCCTTGACCTTGGTCGAGGCGCCGACCTTGTTCACCAGCGGGCTGTTGATCGCACCGGCGAGGATGTCGATCACCGACTGCTCGGGCAGGTTCAGATAGCTGGTCGCGTTGCCCATGCCGCCGCTGCCGTCGAACGTGCCGCTCGGCGTAATCAGCACCGGCACGCCGAGCTGCGCGATCGTCTGCGAGCTGGTCAGGTACGTATTGATGCCGCGCGCATCGATCTTATTGACATGGTCGGTCACGCGGCTGCCGAGCAGGATTTCGGTGAACGGCCCGAACGAGACCGGGATCGTCGCGTCATAGCCGCCGAAGATGTCGCGGTCGGTGGTGACGCTGTAGTCGAGCCCACCGATCTGCGCGGCGTTCAGCTGTGCGCCGTTGACGACGACCGGACGGCCTTCGATCTGCGCGGGGTTGTTGTTGGGGTTGGTGAAATAGTTCGCCGGGTTGGTCTGGTCGCCGACGAAATTCACCGTCGCGGTCGTGTCGGTGAACGCATAGCTGTACGGCAGCTTGGTCTGGACGTTGAACAGATATTCCGGGTTACGCCCGCCGGTCGCCTTGCTCCAGCCGCCCGCGAACGAGACCTTGGCGCCGCCATCGCCTTCCCAATCGGTGAAGAAATTGAGGTTGTCGGTCTTCAGCTTGGTCTTGCGTACCAGCGTGTCGAGCTGTGCGGACTGGCTGTTCGCGGCACCGAACGATGCGCCGGTGACGACGCCGTTGCTGATCGTCGCCGACTGCAGCACGTCGCCGGTCCAGGCGCCGGGGATCGTGTACATCGACTGGCTGTAGTTGTTGTAGTTGCCGTCGATGTGCAGGCCGTTGAGCGTGAACGTCAGATCGGACGAGGGACGATACTGGACCGTTCCCGACACGCTCTTGCGCTCACGCGTCTGCTGGAAATACGCGTAGTTGATCCCGAACGGCGAGGCCGCATTGTAGAGATCGGCGATCGTGCCGCCGGTGATGGTCGCGCCCGGGCTCTTCAGGCTCAGCGTACCGTCCTGTGCACGGTTGACGAACGGGCTGTTGCGCGTGCCGTCCGCATTCGCCGCGACGTTGTCATAGCCAAAGAACTCGACACCCGAGCGCGTCAGGCTCTGCTTGTCATAGGTCGCGGCGACGAGGACGCCGAACGTCTCGTCCTTGTTCTTCCAGCTGTACAGACCCGAGCCGCGGACGTTGCCCTTGTCCGAGCGGTCGTTGTACGAATAGCCGCCGGACGCGAAGATCGCATTGGCCTTCAGGTCGAGCGGACGACGCGTGCGGACGATGACCGTACCGCCGAGGCTGCCTTCCTCGATGCGCGGCTCGGGCGACTTGTAGACCTCGAGACGGTCGACCAGTTCGGGCGCGAGCAGCGAATAGTTGAAGGTGCGGCTCGACGGGTCGTTGTCATTGCCACCCCAGTCGGCCGACGCGAGCGCGTGGCCGTCGAGCAGCATGCGGTTGAGCGCGGGATCGGTGCCGAGGATCGCGACCTTCTCGCCCTCGCCGAAGCGACGATCGATGCTGACGCCGGGGATGTGCGACAGCGACTCAGCGACGTTGCGATCGGGGAACTTGCCGATATCCTCGGCCGAGATCACGTCGACGACCGCGTTGGCGTTACGCTTAACCGCAATCGCGCTCCGCAAACTCCCACGGATACCGGTGACGACGATGTCCTGGTCGGCATCGACGGTGGCGGGTGCACCGTTCTGCGTATCCGAACCCGCAGGGGTGGTTGTCGGGGGCGTCGTTGTCGTGGAGGTGGTCGCGACCTGCGCCATCGCCGACGGGGCGAAGAGGGAGCCTGCAAGACCGAACGTGATCGCGCTCGACGCCAACAAAACCTGCTTACGGAAAACCATCGTCAAAGCCCCTTCCCAATCGACGCCGCGGCGTCATCCCGACCCGGAAACTCCGCGTCACATCCACCCTTACCGCTGGTACTATTTTGGTCGCTATATGTGCGGTCTGGTACGGATATCGTATAACCAATTTGATTACGAAATCCATCGGTAATTACAGTTTGGTTACCATGCGGCGGAACTTTTGCGACGATCGGTTAAGTCGCTGTTTAATAGCGATTTATATGTGACGAACCTGTTCGCGATGGATTGGCAGCCGTCCAGGATCGGTCATGACCGCAATACCTTTTCTTGCTTTGTGATTGCCACTTTGTCGTTGAACGCACCGACTCGATCGGCCAGACGTAATAAAATTACGACCAATCGAAAGCCGACGAATGACCCTCGAAATCTGCGTCGACGACATCACCGGCGTCGATTCCGCGGTTTCGGGGGCGCCGATCGCCTCGAGCTCTGCGCCGCGCTGGCGCTTGGCGGATTGACCCCTACGCCTTCGCTGATCGCCGCGGCACGCGACCTGCCTATTCCTGTCCATATGCTCGTGCGCCCGCGTGAAGGGGCTTTCGGTACAGCGCACGCGAGGCGGCACTGATCGCCGCGGACATCGCCGCGGCGGCTGACGCGGGGCTGGCGGGGGTCGTGATCGGCGCCAGCGCGGCGGATCATAGTCTCGATATCTCCCTTCTGACGCACCTCGTCGGCCATGCGCGAACCTGCGGTGCGGCGCGCGGGTCGTCGCTCTCGCTGACGCTGCACCGCGCATTCGACCTTTGCCCGGACCTTCCCGCAGCGCTCGAGACCGCGATCGCGCTCGGCTTCGATCGGATCCTGACCTCGGGCGGCGCGCCCAGGGCGATCGACGGCGTGCGGATGCTGGAGGCGCTCCACCGCGCCGCCGCCGGACGGATCGTCATTCTGCCCGGCAGCGGCATCGATGCGGGCAATGCGACCTGCTTCCTCGATGTCGGCCTGCGCGAGATTCATGCGTCGTGCGGCGCCACGCTCTCGCCGACCGAAACGGATGACGATACCCGCGAACGCCAATTCGGGTTCTCCGCCCCCATCGAAGGGTCACCGATGCACACCGTGTCCGCGACCTGAAGATGGTACTCGATTCCTTCGATCCGCAACCCGCTTGAACAATACCAATATATAACGTATTCCATTCCCCTGCTGTCGGTCCGCGCTTCGCAATGCTCGTGCCGACACCATTGAAAGTCGCGTCCATGTCCTTTTCGACAAGCATTGGCAGGTTCCGGGATGGCAATCCCGCGCCGTTGTACGTTCAGCTCCAGCAACTGATCCGCGATGCGATCAACCGCAACGTGCTGGCCAAGGACGACGCGCTGCCGGCCGAACGCGATCTTGCGATAGAATACGACGTGTCGCGCATCACCGTCCGCAAAGCGATCGGCGGGCTGGTCGAGGAAGGCCTGCTCACCCGCCGCCGCGGCGCGGGGACGTTCGTCGCCACCCGCGTCGAGAAGAGCTTCTCGAAGCTGTCGTCCTTCTCGGAGGATATGCAGTCGCGCGGCCGTACGCCGAGCAGCGCGTGGGTCAGCCGGACGATCGGCATGGTGACGCCGGAGGAATCGCTGTCGCTCGGACTGTCGCCCGGCTCGGCGGTGTACCGGTTCCAGCGCATCCGCTACGCCGACGACACGCCGATGGCGCTCGAATATTCGACGATCGCCGGCTACTGCCTGCCGACGATCGATGCCGTCCAGGACTCGTTGTACGAGGCGCTCGAAACCGCGGGCAACCGTCCGGTTCGCGCGCTGCAACGCCTGCGCGCGGTCCATTTCAGCCCGGAGCATGCCAAGATGCTCGGCGTCGATGCAGGCCATGCCGGCCTGTTCATCGAACGCCGGGGTTTCCTGCGCGATGGCCGGGCCGCCGAATTCACCCAATCCTATTACCGTGGCGACGCCTACGACCTCGTCGCCGAACTCAACGACATCTGACGTCGGCGCACGGGCGCCGGCCGGGGGGCATACCGTGACCGAGACTATCACCGCGACCACCGCGTCGCCGCAGACGCTGATGTACAGCGAGGCCGCCGAGGCCGCCGACGCGGTCGCGCGGCTGCTCGCCGCCAACCGTGAGGCGTTGGCCGCACTCGGTGAGCGCCTCCGCACCGCGCCGCCTGCGGTGGTCGTAACGTGCGCGCGGCTCGTCGGATCATGCTGCGACTTACGGCAAATACCTGATCGAGACGCTGCTCGGCGTGCCCGTCGCCTCGGCCGCGCCGTCGGTGTCGTCGGTCTATGCCGCGCCGATGGCGCCCGGGACCGCGCTGGTCATCGCAGTATCGCAGAGCGGCCGCAGCCCCGATCTGCTCGCCACCGTATCCGCCTATCAGAAGGCCGGCGCGCATGTCGTCGCGTTCGTCAACGACGAGGGCTCGCCGCTCGCCGAGATGGCCGACACGATGATCGCGCTGAAGGCCGGGCCGGAGCGCTCGGTCGCGGCGACCAAATCCTATATCTGCGCGCTCGCGGCGTTCGCAGCCCTGACCGCGGCATGGTCGCAGAACGACGCGCTGACCAAGGCGATCGACACGCTCCCCGACATGCTGACGCTCGCATTCGGTGCGAACTGGACGTCGGTGGTCGATGCGCTGGCCGACGCCAACAATCTGTTCGTGATCGGTCGCGGCTATGGCTACGGCATCGCGCAGGAAGCGGCGCTGAAGCTCAAGGAAACCTGCGCGCTTCATGCCGAGGCGTTCAGCGCCGCCGAAGTCCGCCACGGGCCGATGGCGATCGTCAATGACGGCTTCCCGGTGATCGCGTTCGCCACCTCCGACACCGCCGGCGACGGCGTGCGCGAGGCCGCCGCCGAGTTCCGCGCACGCGGCGCAGTCGTCTGCCTCGCCGATGCCAAGGCGAACGGCGACACCGCCCCCGCCGCCTACACCGCGCATCCGGCGATCGAACCGATCCTCATGATCCAGAGCTTCTACCGCATGGCCAATGCCCTGTCGCTGCGTCGCGGCCTCAATCCCGATGCGCCTCTGCATCTCAGCAAGGTGACGAAGACGGTATGAGCGGGAACGGTATGAGTGCGCATGACATGAACGAGTCCCGGTTCCACGTCGTCAACGGCACCGTCGTTACCCGCGACGGACTATTGAACGGCGCGACGATCCGGGTCGTCGGCGACCGGATCGCCTTGATTACCCCGCTCGAGCGGGTCGCGTCCGAGGCGATCGACCTGGACGGTGGCTGGCTCGTCCCCGGCTTCGTCGACACGCAGGTGAATGGCGGCGGCGGCGTGCTGCTCAACGACCAGCCGACCGTCGAAGGCATCGCCGCGATCGGCGCCGCGCATGCGCCGTACGGCACGACCGCGTTCATGCCGACGCTGATCAGCGACACGCCCGACGTGATCGCGGCGACGCTCGACGCGATGGACGCCGCGATTTTGGCTGGCGTTCCCGGCGTGGTCGGTGCGCACATCGAGGGCCCGTGGATCAACCCGTCGCGCAAGGGCATCCACGACCCCGCCAAATTCCGACTGCTCGACGACGCGATGATTGCGCTGCTGATTCGTCCGCGCAAGGGTCGCGTGATGGTGACGCTTGCACCCGAGCTGACCGACGCGGCGTCGATCGCGCGGCTGGTCGCCGGCGGCGTGATCGTCAGCGCAGGCCATACCGATGCGGACTATGAGACGATCATCCATGCGGTCGGCGCGGGTCTCAGCGGGATCACGCATCTGTTCAACGCGATGTCGCCGCTGCTCCACCGCGCGCCGGGCGTGGTCGGCGCCGCGCTCGACGATCGCCACGTCTATTGCGGGCTGATCGCCGACGGTCTCCACGTCCACGACGCGGCGCTCCGGCTCGCGCTCAACGCCCGGCCCAACGACCGGTTGATACTGGTCAGCGACGCGATGCCGTCGGTCGGCGCGGTCGACAAGGATTTCCGCCTGCAAGGGCGCCTGATCCATGTCGAGGATGGCAAGTGCTTCGGCGAGGACGGGACGCTCGCCGGCTCCGATCTCGACATGGCCGGCGCGGTCCGCAATTTCGTCGCGCGGACTCATACCGATGTCGCCACCGCAGCGGCGATGGCGGCGACCAACCCCGCCGCCTTCCTCGGCCTCGCGCACGAACGCGGCGCCCTTGCCCCAGGGCTGCGCGCCGACTGGGTCGCGCTCACCGCCGACCTGATGCCCGCGGGCACATGGATCGGCGGCCAACTGGTCGCAGGCAGGACGTAAAGCCATGAAGCCTATCATCCTGACGTCGCCCCTTCAGGGCTGGGCATCGCCTCTCGAGGCGGTTCCCGACCCGGTCTTCGCCGAACGGATGATGGGCGACGGGATCGCCGTTGACCCGACCGGCGACTGCCTGCACGCGCCGTGCGACGCGGTCGTGCTGAGCGTCCATGCGAGCGGCCACGCGATCACGCTGCGCACGCCCGAGGGCGCCGAGATCCTGATGCATATCGGGCTCGACACGGTGGCGCTTGGTGGGCGCGGGTTCAGCCCTTGCGTGAGGGAGGGCGCGACCGTCCAGCGCGGCGACCCGCTGATCCGCTTCGACCTCGACCTGCTGGTCTGCGAAGCGCGGGCGGTCATCACGCCGGTGATCGTCACCAACCCCGAACGCTTCACGATCGTCCGCCGCGAGACGGACAAGCTGGTCGGTGTCGGCGAGGCGATGATGACGCTCGAACCCCGCGTCGATGCCGCCGACGTGGCCGTGGTCGAAGGCGACACCGTCCGCCGCACGATCGTCGTGCCGCTGGTCCACGGCATTCACGCACGCCCCGCCGCCCGGATCGGCGAAACCGCGCGGAAGTTCGTGTCCGAAGTCAAAATTACAAAGGAAGAGCGCGACGGTAACGTCCGCAGCCCGGTCGCGCTGATGGCGCTTGGCGTAAAGCTCGGCGACGAAATCACGCTCGCCGCCACCGGTCCTGATGCCGCGGAAGCGCTCGCCGCGATCGGCGACCTGATCCTCGGCGGCATGGGCGAAAAGGCCGGATCCGTTGCGGCCCCCGCCGCCCCCGTGTTCCCCCGCGAAGGCGGGGGCCCAGGAATCACAAACGATGGCGCCCTTGGCTACTGGCCCCCGCCTCCGCGGGGGAACAGAAGGTCGCTGCGGGGAAGGTTCTGACCCTCCCAGCCGACGGCCGCCTCCCCGGCGTCACCGCCTCCCCCGGCATCGCGATCGGCCAGGCTGGACTCTTCCGCCTCGCCGAGATCACCGTGACCCGCGAAGGTGCTGACGCAACCACAGAACGCACCGCGCTGGACGCAGCGCTCGCCACCGTCACCACGCGCCTAGCCAGCAAGTCCGCAACCGCCACGGGCGCCGAGCATGCAATCCTTTCCGCGCATACCGCCCTGCTCGACGACCCAACCTTGACCGACGCCGCCCACGCCGCGATCACCCAAGGCGACAGCGCAGCCTACGCGTGGCGCACCGCGATCCGCGCGCAGGCCGACGCACTAAAAGCCACCGGCGACGCCCGCCTCGCCGAGCGCGCCGACGACATGCTCGACCTCGAACGGCAGGTGCTCCGCGCGCTCGCCGGCGAAGACCTCGACGAACGCCTGAGCTTCCCGCTCGGCACGATCCTGCTGGCCGACGACCTGCTCCCCTCGCATCTGCTCGGCCTCGACACCGCGTCGATCGTCGGCTTCTGCGTCGAGCGCGGCGGGCCCACCTCGCACGTCGCGATTCTCGCCGCGACGATGGGGCTCCCAGCCCTCGTCGCCGTGGGCCCAGCCCTCGCCGAGATCACGGCTAACACGCCGCTGATCCTCGACGCCGGCGCAGCGCTGCTCCACGTCGCCCCCGATGCCGAGACGCAGGCAACCGCGCAAACCGCGTTCGACGCGCAGACCGAACGCCGCCGCGCCGCGCTCGCCAACGCCGCGCGCGAATGCCGCACGCAGGACGGCGTCCGCATCGAAGCCTTCGCCAATCTCGGCTCGGCCGACGATGCCGAAGCCGCGGTCCGCAACGGCGCCGAAGGCTGCGGCCTGCTCCGCACCGAATTCCTGTTCCTCGAACGCGACAGCGCGCCCAGCGTCGAGGAACAGACCGCCGATTACCAGCGCATCGCCGACACGCTCGACGGTCGCCCGCTGATCGTCCGCCTGCTCGACATCGGCGGCGACAAGCCCGCGCCCTACCTCCCGATCGCCGCGGAAGAGAACCCCGCACTCGGCCTGCGCGGCATCCGCGTCGGCCTCGCCCACCCCGAAATGCTCGACGCCCAGTTGCGCGCGATCCTCGCGGTCCGCCCGGCGGGCCAGTGCCGGATCATGGTGCCGATGATCGCGAGTCTCGCCGAACTCCGCGCAGTTCGCAAAGCACTCGACGCCGCAGCCGCCGCGACCGGCCACACCGAACACGTCGCGCTCGGCATCATGATCGAGACGCCCGCCGCCGCAGTCACCGCCGACCTGCTTGCCAGCGAAGCCGACTTCCTCTCGATCGGCACCAACGATCTGACGCAATACGCGCTCGCGATGGACCGCGGCAATCCGGCGGTCGCGAGCGACCTCGACGGACTCCACCCCGCGGTGCTGCGCCTGATCGCACGCACCTGCGAAGGCGGCGCGGTCCACGGCAAATGGACCGGCGTATGCGGCGGCCTCGCGTCCGATCCGCTCGCGGTACCGATCCTGATCGGCCTCGGCGTCACCGAATTGTCGTCCGCGCCCGCGCTCGTCCCCGAGATCAAGGCACTGGTCGCGACGCTCACGATCGACGCCTGCCGCGCGCATGCCGCGGCGGCGATGAACTGCATCTCAGCCGCGGACGTGCGAACGCTCGCCCGGAGTTTCCGCCCATGAAGTCGCTGCTCGAAGCCCTCCAGCCGCTCGGCCGCGCGCTCATGCTGCCGATCGCGGTGCTGCCCGTCGCCGGGCTTTTGCTCCGTCTTGGCCAGCCCGACCTGCTCGACATCGCGGTGCTCAGCGCCGCCGGTGACGCGATCTTCTCGCACCTCGGCCTGCTGTTCGCGATCGGCGTTGCCACCGGTTTCGCGCGCGACGGCAACGGCGCCGCGTGTCTCGCGGGCGTGGTCTGCTACCTCGTCACGACGCAGGGCGCACAGGCGCTGATGACCGTCCCCGCCGACGCGTTGAAAGGCCTGACCGGCGACACGATCGTACTCGCCACCGCGGCGTGGAAGGCCAAAGCGATCGCGCGTTTGGACGTTCCGATCGGCATCCTCTCCGGCCTGATCGGCGGCAGTTTCTACAATCGCTTCTCCGCAATCGCGCTCCCTGAATATCTCGCCTTCTTCGGCGGGCGCCGGTTCGTACCGATCGTCAGCGGCGTCGCAGGGCTAGTGCTCGGCATCGTCGTCGGCCTTGGCTTCGGCGCGCTCAGCACCGGCATCGACGGCCTCAGCTACGGGATCAGCGGCGCGGGCGGGTTCGGCCTGTTCGCGTTCGGGCTGCTCAATCGCCTGTTGCTCGTCACCGGGCTGCACCATCTGCTCAACAACATCGTCTGGTTCGTCGCCGGCGATTACCAGGGCACCACGGGCGATCTCCGCCGCTTCTTCGCGGGCGATCCGACCGCGGGCGCGTTCATGGCCGGGTTCTTCCCGGTAATGATGTTCGGCCTGCCCGCCGCGTGCCTCGCAATGTATCATTCGGCGCTGCCCGAGCGCCGCAAAGCGGTCGGCGGCATGCTGCTCAGCCTCGCGCTCACGTCCGCACTGACCGGCGTGACCGAGCCGATCGAGTTCAGCTTCATGTTCCTCGCGCCCGTGCTCTACGCGATCCACGCGGTGCTGACCGGCGTGTCGATGGCGCTGATGGATGCGCTCGGCGTCAAATTGGGCTTCGGCTTCTCCGCCGGGCTGTTCGATTACGTGCTGAACTACGGCAAGGCGACCAAGCCGCTGCTGCTGCTGCCGGTCGGCCTCGCCTATGCCGCGATCTACTACGTGCTGTTCCGCACCGTCATCAAACGCCTCGACTTGCCCACCCCCGGCCGCGAGCGCGATGCACCCGTCGCCGCGGCAACCGTCGCCAAGAGCAAACGCGGCGCCGCCTTCGCCGAAGCCCTAGGCGGCGCGGCCAACCTCACCAGCGTCGGCGCGTGCACGACCCGCCTGCGCCTGATCGTCGCGGACCAAAGCGCGGTCGATGAAGCCCGTCTCAAGGCCCTCGGCGCCCGTGGCCTGATCCGTCCATCGGCCAATGCACTCCAGATCGTGCTCGGCCCGATCGCCGATTCGGTCGCGGTCGAGATCCGCGATGCCATCGCAGCAGGTGGTACGGCACCGGCAGCGATCGCCCCCGCCGCCAAGGTCGCCGACATCCGCTTGACCCCGGCGACGCTCGCAGCGCTCGGAGGTGCGGACAATGTCGAGGCGGCGACGCAGCACGGCACGCGCCTGCGCATTCGCCTCAAGGACGCCGACCGCGCTTCGGTTCCGGCGCTCGAGGCCCTCGGCGTTCACGCGATCGCCCGCCCCGCTCCCGGACTGCTGCATCTGCTGACGACCCCGCACGCGACGGTCGTTGCATGATACATCCGTAGCAAAGTCCGACGACATCAAAGCACCACTGCAAGATATGTGACACGTTCGGACATATACCGGGATATCGCTACAACAGCACGCCGCGAAAACATCGGCGCCCGCCAATAGACCCTATACTGTCATCTTCGCTCCATATCGGATCGATCGCACTGCGACCGCAATCATCGCATCGCAGCTCGATCGATCTTTAAAGGGGTTTAGATGCGTAAGACTTTATTCTGCAACGCGGCACTCGCGACGCTGGTCCTGCCGGCGATGGCGCAGGCGCAGTCGACCGGCACGGTGGATGCGGAATCGGACATCGTCGTCAGCGGATCGCGGGCCAAGCCGGACGTCAACGGCATCCAGACGCCCGATACACCAAAGGCGAAGGCGGTCCTGACTCAGGAACTGATCGAGCGTCGCACGCCCGGCCAGACGATCCTCGACACGATCAACCTGGTGCCCGGCGTCAACTTCACCAACAGCGATCCCTATGGCGGCTCGGGTGGCCAGCTGCGGATCCGCGGGTTCGACGGCAACCGCATCTCGCTGACGTTCGACGGTATTCCGCTCAACGATTCGGGCAATTACGCGATCTATTCGAACCAGCAGCTCGATCCCGAGCTGATCGAGCAGGTCAACGTCAATTTCGGCGCGACCGACGTCGATTCACCGACCGCCAGCGCGTCGGGCGGCACGGTCAATTACCGGTCGGTGATGCCGAAGGACAAGCTGGGTGCGACCGTCGCCTACTCGCACGGCACCAACGACATGAACCGCGTCTTCGCCAAGATCGATACCGGCGTGTTCACCTCGTTCGGGACCAAGGCCTGGGTGTCCGCCAGCGAGCAACGCTACGACCAGTTCCGCGGCTCGGGCGAGATCAACCGGCAGCAATATAATGCCAAGCTGTACCAGCCGATCGGCAGCAAGGGCGACTTCATCGCGTTCGGCGCAAACTACAACCAGAACCGCAACAGCTCGTACAGCAACCCGACGCTGGCCAACATCCGCACCACGCTTGGCACGACGGTCGTGCCGACGACCGGGGTCAGCGCCGCGACGCCGTACACGCTCGACCTGAACAATGCGCAGTACGACACGGTGTTCGACGACAAGACCAATGCGTATCTCTACGACGCCAGCTGTTCGCTGCCCGCGGCGAGCGGCGTCAACGGCACCAGCCAGAACGACCGGTCGTCGTGCGGGAATGCTGCGTCGACGGCGATCAACCCATCGAATACCGGCAATTTCCGGGTCAACTCGCGCTATACGCTGACCGACAAGCTCGTCTTCACGTTCGACGGTGCGTACAGCTTCACGCGCGCCAATGGCGGCGGGTCGGCGGTGTTTGCCGAGAGCAATGCGAACGCGACCAATGCCGCGGGCACGGCGGCGGCGACCAGCGTCTACACCTATCAGCTCCAGCGATTGGGTGCAGGGACCGCGGCGGGCGTCGACATCAACGGCGATGGCGACACGCTCGACTATGTCCGTGCGTATTTTCCGTCGAACACTCGCACGCAGCGCTTCACCGCGATCGCCGGGCTGCGCTATGACATCGACGCCGACAACGCGGTCCGCTTCGCCTATACATGGGACCGCGCCCGCCACCGACAGACCGGCGAGGCCAGCCTGCTCGATGCAAACGGCAATCCGTACGATGTGTTCAGCGCGCTCGACGGCGAAGGCAGTTCGGCGATCCTCGATGCCGCCGGCAACGTCGTCAACAAGCGCAACCGCCTGTCCTACGCGATCCTCCACCAGGTTTCGGGCGAGTATCGCGGGTCGTATTTCGGCGATTCGCTGAAGCTGACGCTGGGCCTGCGCGCACCGTTCTTCCGCCGCAACCTCACCAATTATTGCTACACGATCCCGGGCAATTCGAGCGACGGCTATTGCACGTCGCAAACCGCCGAGCAGGTTGCCGCCAATGCGACCACGGCCACGTACGGCGCGCCCTACAAGAACCGCATCAAGTCGTACAACGCGGTGCTGCCGAACGTCGGCATGACCTATGCCTTCACCCCGAATGCTAGCATCTTCGCCAGCTATGCCAAGGGCTTCTCGGCACCGCGCACCGACAATCTGTACGCGTTCGACGACGTCAAGATCTCGCCCGTCGCGGAGGTGAAGCCCGAAAAGACCGACTCGTTCGATCTCGGGCTGCGCTATTCGTCGCGGCTGATCCAGGCGCAGCTGGCGGGCTGGTACATCCATTACGACAACCGCATCATCTCGACGCTGACCACGCTCGAGGGCGGTGGCACGCTGACCACCGATCGCAACGTCGGCACGGTCAAGAGCAAGGGCGTTGATGCGAGCCTCGGCATTACCCCGATCCGCAACATCTCGCTCTATGGGTTCGCCTCGTACATTGATGCGAAGCTTCAGGACGATGCGGTCGACCCGACCACTGGCGCAATCACCGCGGCGACCGCGGGCAAGTTCGTCGTCGAGACGCCCAAATGGCAATATGGCGGCCGCGTCCAGGCATCGTTCGACCCGGTGTCGATCGGCGCACAGGTCAAGCATGTCGGCCAGCGTTACGTCACCGACGTCAACGACCTGATCGCCGCGGGCTACACCACGGTCGACCTCGACGCGCGGTTCGATCTGGCGTTTGCCGGGCTCGACAAGACGTTCTTCCAGCTGAACGTCTCGAACCTGTTCAACGAACGCTATTTCGGCAATCTGAGCACGGGCACCTCGTCGGCGAGCACCACGCGCTACACCTTCGGCGCGCCGCGCACCGTGATCGGTTCGGTCCACTTCGAGTTCTGACCACTATCGCCCCGTCGTCCTGCTGGATGACGGGGCGGCCTTCGCACCGGGTCGCCGAACAGGCGGCGCATGAAAAAGGGCGGGGTGGTAACCACCCCGCCCTTTTTCATGCCTATCAGCGCTGCCCCTCCCCTTGCGGGGGAGAGGGACAGGGTCTCCTAGAACTTGACGTTCGTGCTGACGAAGAACGCCCGGCCGTACGGGTCGTAGGTCGACGGGTAGGTGTTCGCCTGCTGTTGGTTGTCACCCATGATCGGCGGCTGCTTGTTGAAGATGTTGTTGACGCCGACCGACCAGGTGAAGCCCGGCTTGATGTCGAACGCCGCGGTCAGGTCGAAATAGTGATACGCCTTGATCCGCTCGACCGCATAGATCGTGCCGCTGTCGTCGTCCTTTACCGGCGACAGATAGCGATAGAGCACCGACACGGTCACCGGACCGGTCGAATAGGTTGTCCGCCCCGACAGCCGCCACTTTGCATAGGGATTGCCGCAAGTCTGGCCGAACTTGCCTGCGCAGTTGATCGTCAGATCGGGAATGGCGGCGAGCGGATTGTAGTTGAACGCGATCAACCGCGTCCCGCTGAGCCGGAAGTCGAGCTTGCTCGTATCAGCCCCGAACGCACCGAAGCCGAGCGGCAGGCCGTAGCGTGCCTCGAAATCGACGCCGCGGGTGGTCACGCCGCCGGTATTGGCCAGCGTGTTGACCGCATCGGTGATCGCATAGCTGTTGGAATCGCGCGGTAGCGACGCACAATAGCTGGCGTTGTACGGCGTATAGCCATTGTCCGCATCGCCGTAGCAGGCACGGATCAGGTTCGTGGTGCCGACCGTCGAGATGTAGTTGGCGATCTTGATCTTGTAGTAATCCACCGTGAGCGAGAAGCGCGGCAGGAAGCGCGGCTGCAACACGATGCCGCCCGTATAGGTATCGGAGGTTTCCTCGCGCAGCGCGGGGTTGCCGCCGTTGACCGTCTGGATCTGCGTGCTGCCGCCGTCATAGGCGGTACCGATCAGCGAGGCCGGGACACCCGTCGAAAGGCAGCTGGCGTTGAGGTTGGTGTTCGTCACCGCGACCGCGGTCGTGCACGGATCGGTTGCCGCCGGGAAATCCTGCGACGACCCGCTGTAGAGATCGGACACGGTCGGTGCCCGGACGGCGCGCGAATACTGGCCGCGCAGCGAGAGGTCGTCGATCAGCGACCACACCACGCCACCCGAATAGGTGTTCACCGACTTCGCCGCGGTCGAATAATAGGAATAGCGGTACGCGCCGTTCACCTCGAGCTTCTTGATCAGCGGGATGTTCGCCAGCAGCGGCACCGCGACTTCGGTATAGGCTTCCTTGACGTCATAGCCGCCGCTCAGGCCTTCGCCTGCGTTGAAGCCGACGACGTCGCCCGACGACAGCGCGAAGTCGGGATTGTAGCTGCCGTGCTCACGGCGATATTCGGTGCCGAACACGATACCGACGGGGCCTGCGCCCAGATCGAACAGGTTGCGGTTCGAGATCGACGCGCTGGCGACCTGCTCGCTGATCGTGCTGGTGTTCTGCGCCGGGATGGTGATGAAATCGGCGGCGGCCGCACTGATGTTGCCCGTGCCGAAGATGTTGAGCGGTACGCACCCGTTGCTGGTATCCGAGCAGACCAGATTGCCGCTGGCATCATAGGTCGTGCGCAGCGCCTGCAGCACGCGGCTGCGCGAGACGTTGCCCGACTGGGTCTCGGTCGATTTGGTGCGCGAGTAGCTGTAATAGGCGTCGTAGTTCCAGCCGCCGCCGATATCACCATTGGCGCCGAGCACCGCGCGATAGGCGGTGTTGTCGAGGTTCGACACACGCGAGCCTACTTCGGTGAGACGACGGTAGATCGTCGAGGTGACATAGCCGTCGCCGTCGGTGTCGAGACCGCGAAGGAGCGACTGCGAGCCGGCCGACAGGAACGACGAGTCCACGTCGAGCGCGACCGATCCGGTGAACGGCGTCGGCGCGAGCTGGTTCTTCACGCGGTTGTTGATGAACTGGCCCTCGGCATACACGTTCAGCGCCGGGCTGACCTCGTAATGCGTCTGCGCGCTCATCAGGAACCGCTCCTGCGGGACCTGGAGATAGTTTGCGGGGGCATAGTTATACGCGTCGGTCGATGCGTTGTACGGCGTGTAGCTGCCGTCGGTCTCGAACTTGCGGTTGACGCCGCCGAGCGCGAAGCGCGTGCCTTCGATCGACCCCGAGCCGCCCGCGATCAGGTTGCCGTCGCCGTCGTCGACCAGCGCCTGCTTCGAATAGTCGCGCGCCGACTGGAGGATGCCGTTGCGCTTGGTGTAATCGAAATAGATCGTCGCGTTGCCGCGGCCATCTTCGAAATTGCCGCCGAGCAGCAGGTTGCCGTTGAAGGTGCCGCCGTCGCCCGCCTCGTTGATGCGGTAGTTCGCATTGGCCTGAACGCCGCTGAAGTCCTTCTTCATCACGAAGTTGACGACGCCCGAGATCGCATCCGACCCGTAGACCGCCGAGCGGCCGCCGGTGACGATGTCGACCCGCTCGATCAGCGCCGCCGGGATGGTGTTCAGATCGACGACCTGGTTCAGAATCATACGCGACGTACCGGCGATTGTTGACGAGCACGAGCGTACGCGTCGAACCGAGCCCGCGCAGATCCGCGGTCGCGACGCCGCCGCCTGGGTTGTTCGAGGCGCCAGTCGTGCTGGGGATCAACTGCGGCAGGTCCTTGAGGACGCTCTCGACGTTGATCTGGCCCGACAGCGCGATCTCCTTGGCGCTGACGACGGAAATCGGCGAGGCCTGCTTCAGGCTGTCGCCACCGAGGCGCGAACCGGTCACGACGATCGTGTCGCCGTCCGCAGGCTCCGCCTGACCGGCGGCAGGTGTGACGGCAGCGGGGGCAGCGGGGGCAGGATCGGCGGGCAGAGGCTCTGCAGTCTGGGCCCAGGCCGGACCGGCGATACCCAACAGGAGAGAGGACGCCAAAAGGCGTGCGCGGAAATCGAGACGCATGAATATACTCCCTGAACCGCGATCCTTGACCGCCGCGGCAGATGTTGTGGGGTACGGATAAGGTCCGCCACTCAGGTTTGCGGTGCGATCTCCCGCTCGACAAGCGGTGTTCCGGTGCTCTCCTCATTACGCCGCAAGGTGTCGTCTTGCGAACACGGTTCTATTCATCGCCTTTCATAAAACTGTCATACCGTGACGGTTGTTACAGGCTCGTAACGCAGCGCGGGTCCCGCAATACTCTTTGCAAAGACGATACGCCGGACCCGGACGCCCGGCATGGTCGGCGCGCTCCAGACGACGCGCTTCGCAGCCGCCCTGCCGGAGCGCACGATGTCGTCGAACCGGACGGTCCGGTGGATCGAGGGATACCCAGCCGCGCTCACTGGAACGTCGCCCCGGCGACGATCGCCTTGGACGGGCTCAGCCCCTGCTGTTCGAGAAACTGGTTGAGCCCCGCGACCAGATCCTGGGCGGCGCTGCTGGTCAGCGCGATCCGGCCGACGACGACGCGGTCGACGCTCGGCGGCTGGCGCGTATGGTCGCAGCGTGCACTCTCCAGCGTCAGCACGATCACACCGCTCAGGTTCGCCAACCCGGCGAACCCGGTCGCAAAGATCTCGGGCGCAAAGGGATTGTCGACGAGCGGCGGCGAGGCGGCGGGGCGGATGGGTTCGGGTGCCGGGACACCCTTGATGGCAACGCGCATGATCGGCCTTTCTTCAGACAGGCGCAGCATTGGCCTGCACCGCGGTCGCTACCGATCACGAATGTCCTGGAAATGTCCCCGCCAGCGATCCGTGACACGACTGAGACATATCACCCCAGGCGCCCGGCGAGCGTCCCGGGTCCCAGGTCCACCCCAGGCGATATGTTGCACGGCTGCGAACTTGCGACATATCGGAACATTCCGGGGAAACATGCCCCCCATAGCGCCGCGGTTCACTCCCGGAGACGCAGGCATGATGTTCGATTTAGGCGCCGGTTCCCTGGCTTTGGCCATGGCTGGAACGATGACGACGCCGGTCGCACCCGCGCAGTCTGCCCCGCAGACCGCCGTACCGACTGTCGCACCGACTGCCGTACCGAACCAGATGACGCCCGCGCCTGCGCCCGTCGGCCGCATCATCAAGACCCTGCGCGTCGAAGGATCGCAGCGGATCGAGCCGGAAACCGTCCTGAGCTATACCAAGCTGCGCGTCGGCAAGCCCTATACCGCCGAGACGCTCGACCAGGCGCTGAAGGACCTGCAGGCCAGCGACCTGTTCGCCGATTACTCGATCGCCGGCGTCGCCGACGGCAACATCGTGTTGCGCGTGCGCGAGAACCCGATCGTCAACCGCATCCTGATCGAGGGCAACAAGGCGCTGAAGAGCGACAAGATCACCAAGGAGATCAAGCTGGCGCCGCGCCAGATCTTCACCCGTACCGCGGTCCGCCAGGATATCGCGCGGATCCTCGAACTCTATCGCCGCCAGGGCCGGTTCGCGGCGGTGATCGACCCGAAGATGGTCAATCTTGACCAGAACCGCGTCGACGTCGTGTTCGTGGTCAGCGAAGGCCCGAAGTCGAAGGTCCGTCAGATCAACATCCTGGGCAACGCGGTGTTCTCCGAGGCGCAGATCCGCGCGCAGATGGCGACCAAGCAGGCGCGTTTCAGCCGTTTGCTGTCGTCGGCGACCAGCTACGACCAGGATCGCCTCAGCTACGACCAGCAGAAGCTCCGCCAATTCTATCTGACGCAAGGCTATGCCGATTTCCGCGTGACCTCCGCGGTGGCCGAACTCACTCCGGACAAGAGGGACTTCATCATCACGTACGTGGTCGAGGAGGGGAAACGCTACAAATTCGGCGACGTCAGCGTGGACAGCCAAATCCGCGACTTCGACAGCAAGAAGCTGGCCGCCACGCTGCCGCTCAAGAAAGGCGACTGGTACAATGCCAAGCTCGTCGAGGATTCGGTCGACAATCTGAGCCAGACCGCAGGCCTGTTCGGCTACGCCTTTTCCGAAGTGAATCCGGAGTTCCAGAAGGACGCCGACACGCTGACGATGGGGATCAACTTCAACATCGCCGAAGCCAAGCGCACCTATGTCGAGCGCGTCGAGATCAACGGCAACACGCAGACCAAGGACAAGGTCGTCCGCCGCGAGATCCGCCTCGCGGAGGGTGACGCGTTCAACAGCTTCCAGGTGAAACGCTCGGAGGACCGGATCAATTCGCTCGGCTATTTCCAGGACAAGATGACGATCAAGCAGCTGCCGGGCTCTGCGCCCGACCGCGTCATCCTGGAAACCAACCTCGAGGAGAAATCGAGCGGCGAGCTGCAACTGTCAGCCGGCTATTCGAGCCTCGAAAGCTTCATCGCCTCGGCCAGCATCACGCAGCGCAACTTCCGCGGCATGGGCCAGGAACTGCGCGCGAACGCCAGCCTGTCGAGCTACTCGAAATCGGTCAGCCTGGGCTTCACCGAGCCGTATATGTTCGACACCAACGTGGCGCTCGGCGGCGACATCTTCCGCCGCGACTACAGCTCGTACAGCACCACCGGCGACAGCAACGACACCACTTACGAACAGGTCTCGACCGGCTTCCAGATCCGCGCCGCGGTGCCGCTGACCGAATATTGGTCGGCCACCGCACGCTATGGGCTGTCCTACGACCAGGTCACGCTCGACGAGGACACCTATTACACCAACGGCGTCTGCGATCCCGGGATCGCCGGCACGTATTTGTGCGATGCGGTCGGCAATCGCTGGACCTCGTCGATCGGCTATTCGCTGGTGTTCGACAACACCAACAGCCGCCTGCGCCCTACCAAGGGCAGCAAGTTCAGCGTCAGCCAGGACTTCGCCGGGCTCGGTGGCGACACCAAATACATCCGCAGCACCGCCAACTACACCAAGTACATGAACCTCGGGTCGAGCTTCATCCTGTCGGCGCATGCCGAGGGCGGCTATATCAAGGGACTGGGGCAGGACGTCCGGCTGACCGACCGCTTCTATCTCGGCGACCCGCAGATGCGCGGCTTCGACATCCGCGGCGTCGGCCCGCGCGTGACGCGGACCTATTACGACACCTCGACCGTCCCCGCGACGCTGTCGAGCACCAACAGTTCGAACACGCAGACCGCGCTCGGCGGCACCGCCTATTATCAGGCGCGACTGGAGCTCGAACTGCCGCTCGGCGCCGGCGTGCGCGAACTGGGCCTGCGTCCGTCGATCTACATGGACGTCGGCGCGGTGTTCGGCGGCAAGACCCCGACGCTCACCGACACCTGCGCGACCGCCAACGCGACGTCGGTCGCGTGCGTTGCCGGCACCCGCCAATATACCAACACGGCGGGCGACCTTCTGTATCTCGATTCGGCCGGCGCCAGCACCACGACGAACACCGGCACGCCCTACACCTATTCGCTCGGCACCTATAAGGAGACCTATTCGGGCAACACCGCCAGCCCGCGCCTGTCGGTCGGCGTCGGCGTCAACTGGACCTCGCCGTTCGGCCCGTTGCGGATCGATCTGGCCAAGGCGCTCCTCAAGGCGCCCGGCGACGACAGCAAGCTGATCACCTTGAACGTCGGCGGGCAGTTCTAACGGGCATCGATCGTCCCCCGCCACGCGGAGGATCGGCAGGTCGCCAGACGTGAAGTCGGCCTGCCGGAATCACGGCGCTTGCCGCGCTCTCCCGATCCCGCCAGAACGCGGGCAAACTCAAAGAGGATGCCGCCATGTCCGTGAAGATCATCGCCTTCGTCACCGTGAAGCCCGGCAGCGAGGATGCGTTCGTCGAAGCCGCCCGCGTTTGCGTCGCCGCGTCGCGCGCCGAGCCGGGCGTGCTGCACTACGACCTGTGGCGCGAAGCGGATGGCGAACGCCGCTACGTCTTCAACGAGCTCTACGCCGACGACACCGCGGTCCAGCACCACATGGCGTCCGATCATTTCAAGGCGTTCGGCCTCGCCGCGCGCGATCTCGCCGCCGCGCGCCCGGTGATCATCCAGACGCACGCCGTCGACGTCGTCGCCTGAGCGAGCGGACGATGCGCGTCGTGATGGCGGGGCTCGGCGACATCGCGCGCAAAGCCTATCTCCCGGTGTTGGCCGCGATGCCGGGGATCGAGCTCCACCTCGCCACGCGCAACCGCGATGTGCTCGCCGCACTCGGCGCGACCTACCGGATCGCGCATCGCCACGACAGCCTCGACGCGGCGCTGTCCGCGACGCGCTTCGATGCCGCGTTCGTCCATTCGGCGACGCCCGCGCACCCCGCGATGGTTGAGACGCTGCTTGCCCACGGTGCCGCGGTGCTGGTCGACAAGCCGCTCGCGGATACGTTCGACGCGGCCGCACGGCTGGTCGATCTCGCGCACCGCCAGGGCCGCCTGCTCGCCATCGGGTTCAACCGCCGCTTCGCCCCCGATTATGCCGCGCTGCGCAGCGAACCCCGCGCGTTCATGCTGATGCAGAAGCACCGCCACGCGCAGCCCGAAACCCCGCGCCGAGTCGTGTTCGACGACTTTATCCACATCGCCGACACGCTGCGCTTCCTCGCCCCCGGCCCGATCGAGCGGACGCAGATCGAGACGATCGTCCGCGACGGTCTGCTGAGCGGCGTCACGCTGACGCTCGCCGGCGATGGCCATCACGCGATCGGCACGATGCAGCGCGACTCCGGGCTCGACGAGGAGCGGCTCGACATCATCGGTGCCGACCGCCGCCGGTCGGTCCTCAACCTGTCCGAGACCCGCGACCAGAACGGCACCGACACGCACGCCCGTCGCGGCGACTGGACCCCGGTCACCCGCCAGCGCGGCTTCGAAGCGATGTGCACCAACTTCCTCGCCGGCGTCCGCGAAGCCCGTCCCACCGCCGCCGAAGACATCCTCGCCACCCACCGTCTCTGCGAAGACATCGTCCGCCATGCGGAAGCGGGCAAGCAATAGAGTCAGCCGGTCTTCCACGGGCTGTCCGGGTCGGAGAGGTTCGCGGACGAGCCGGCTTTGGGGCTGAAAGCGCGGCTTACTGAATTCCTAGATCAGGAACGACCTCGCCCTAGACAGACGAGCAACCAAACCGCGGCGATATTGATTCCAGCCGCTCCGAGCGCGATCCACAGCAAACTAAGGTTCCGCTCGTGGTCTGTAGGGCAGCTAACCACGCCGCCAGGGAGGCAATCGCCGACAACGGGACCAAGCATGGTCGAAAATGCACCTTATCCACGATGCCCCTCATAATAACCATCTACCATCTTGTAGTGAATTACAGGCCCTACCCCTCACTAGCTAGGGTCACTCGGTATACAGGTTGCAGGTCGACGGCGTAGAGGTCGGCGTAGGATACATTTGAGAATAATCTCGCCGGTCGCGCACCACAAACGACGCGATATAGTGGATCGTCCGCGGCGGCGCGAGCCATGCACCGAACAGCGGCTTCGTCCGATAGTTTACCTCGACATACATCACCCCTGCGCCGCCAGGTGCCATGATCGGGGTCGAGCCGTTGTCGCTGATACCCAGCGGGATGTCGTAACCCTTCTCAGTCACCTTATCCGTACTGCCGGCCGTCGTCGCCACGTTGGCTTTAAACTGACTGTCGAAACCCGTGCCGCTTTGAGCGCCGATACACCGCTGCCAGTGGATGCGCTGTACCGGTTGCGTGTCATAACTTTGCGCGACGTTTTCCAGGCTCGACAGCGTGATCCGCCCGTTCGCCGTCAGACTGATACCTGCACCCTGGTACCGCGCCGCTTGGAGGATATCGTTCACATCAACTTCGCGAAGCTGCTGCGTCGCCAGGTTGCTGTAAGCCCCGACACGAGAAGCGTTATCGGCGAGGTTCAACGCGATCTGGCTGACCCGCATGTGGACAATCGCCAGGTTCGCTAATTCGACGCCGTAGCATCCGACCAACAGCACGATTGGCGCAGAAAGGGCGAACTCGATGAGCGCCAAGCCGGCTCGGTCGCGATAGAAGCCGAGAGCGAACCTGCGAAAATTGCCCTTGATCATGTGCATATCGTTGCGTTGGCGGAGACTGTCTGACCGGCGTAAGGCTGGTTCTTTAGCAGCGTGGTCGCTGCGATTGTCTGCATCGGCGACAATTTCATCAGCCCGGCCACTGGGAACAGACGCGGATAGGTGATCGTCATGGTGTATACCGTCACTGCGCTCGCCCCGCCTTGGCCGTTCAGGCCTGGGTCGGTATCCCACGCGCCGTTGCCGTTTACGTCCGTGTAACATTCGCCGGGATCGCGAACTCCGTTGCTGTTCGCGTCAGTAAACGGCTCGGGAGCGATTTCGCTGAAAGTGTCGTAGCTCTTGCGGGTTGAACACCACGTTCCGGTCGATCCCGAGGGCGCGCAATTATTGGTAAGATTTTTGATCAATGGCGTCATCAGCGTGATGACCTGTCCGTCGATGGTAGCGGCGTTGCTGGCGCCGCCTTCGAGCGCCGAATCGCGTGCCGCTTTCTGAATGGAACCATTGAGGATAGACTGCGCATAGGCCTGGTACAGCAGATCGCCCAGCCCCATCATTATCAACAGCATGACCGGGCAAACCAGAGCGAACTCGATCAGCGTCGCGCCGCGCCGATCTTTCGCCAGCCTCCTGCGGAGGAGCACCATCACTTCGTGATCCGCAGCATAGCAAGGTGCTGAGCAATCGACGTAAACGCTGCCGAGAGGCCGTTGCCGCTGGTGGTAAAGAGCGCCTGGTTCGTCGTCGTCGCGCAGGTCTGCAACGGCGTCGATGTACTGGACGCGATCGCGACCGTCCACACATCGACGTTGCGCGCCTTGGCGGCCGCACACGCGGCAAGGAAGCGGGCGTTATGATAGCTCGTCAGTTTGCTGGTGTCGCCGTTGGCAACCCGCTTGTCATAATCCTCATAGCCGTACATCGAATAGGAATTGCTGTTCGGAGACATTACGCCGTCGGTAAGGAACACGATCACCCGGTTTGGCGGGTTGCGACCAGCCCATGTGGCGGTATCGTTCGCCCAAGCGCCGGTGGGTGAAATCAGGCGACTGCCCCAGATCATGCCCGTATCGTGGTAAGTGCCGCCCTGCGGCACGAAATCGGTCGCATACAGGTAATTGTAGATGTCGCTTCGCGCCATCACGCCAAGCCTCTTTACCGGCTTGCCACAGGCAGAATAGCCGCTCTGCATCATTGTAGTAGAACCCAAGCTTGGACGGTTGTTGTTGTCGTCACCATTGGTGTAATCGGTGGCGGCAGTGCGCCAATATTCGATATCCTGCATATGCGGCCACCACCGCTTTGCCCCGCTCGGCTTCGCGTCGGGGTCAAGGTCGGAAGGCAGACTGTTTGTTGCGAAAACGGTCTGCCCGGGGTTTTCAACCGGTGTTTCGACGCATCCGAGCCACTGCGTTTTAGAACCGTCAACTGCGGTGGGATCGGTCATCGACGATGCGCCGTTGACCAAGGAACTCACATCCCATTGCAGTTGTTTATACTCCCATCGCGGGCCAAGCGTGTCCACCCTTAGGACACAATAGCTGCTCGAGAAGAAACCGCCCGTAGTCTTCCAGTAATAGTATGTGCTCGTCGCGGATCCCGACGAATTGTATGTCAAGGGGGTGGAGGGATTACGTACAGGTGTCCCCTTACAGGCTGCTTCGGATCTATTATTAGAGGTGCTGTCGGATGTCGAAGATACGTAGTCGGCAACAACACGTCGCGACTGGTAATAGGGCTGGTCCGACGATCCACCCGAACCAACAAGATAGCTGGGCGAGACGTCCAAGATCGCTTGTCCAGGATTCACGACCGAACTGTACGAGACAAAGCCGTAGCGGACGTTCGTAGCGGGATCTGCATTAGCCGCGAACGCATCGTAGAAGCTCAGTACTGCTTTACGAAGCGCTTCAATGCGCGACACGTTGCCCCCGTTAGATAAGAGCTCATTTACGGCATAGCCCTTGCTGCCGGCATAGCCCGGCACGCCGCCGCTTGTCGGGCGCGTATAGGAATATGTGCCGGTCCCGCAGGTGTCGGGGCCGCCCGGCAGGCACGCCATTGAGCCCGTCGTATCCAGCACAAACATGACATCGGTATCGGCAACGTCGTACCGGGCCTGACAATTTACCGCGATCGCTTTGTCGGGCATGTTGAAGATCTTCATCAATGTCATAGGCACCGTGGTCGAGGCGGTACCGGCGACCTGGCTATCGCTGGTCTTGGTCGGCGTGAAGGCAACGTCCGTGCTTCCCATCCAGCCGGTCTTAAAGTTGTTGGAAAAGAAATTTTGCGCTTGCGTCACGGCAGCCGGATCGAGCGTGCTGTTGGTGCTCGTCATGAACTTGCGGCCCGCAAGGACCCCTGCATCACACGCTTGCTGAAGGCGCGCTTTGACGACGTAGAGACGCGCGACGTCTACCGCAGATCCGGCCAGTCCCAGCAGCGGAATGAGGAACGCGGCCATCATCGCCAGCGTGTTGCCGCGCCGGTCGCGGACAAGGCGCATGAGGAAGCCCGCGCGCGCGGTTGTCGCCAGACGTTGTCATGAAAAATCCACAAGCTCTGCCTCGTTACTTGGGGAGGCGTGTAAGCGCGCAGCCCATAAATCCGACTGAACCAAAATGATTAATTATGCGGCCACAAATCCGATAACCCACAAATCCGATAACGACGTGCAGCTTTGTCCGTCGCCAATAATCAAACAATAGAGCCGCCTTCTCGCAAAGGGGATGGAGCGGGAGAGCGCCCCCCGCCCGATGGTGCTGACAGCCGTCCGATTGTTGGGCGAGACCAGACGGGAGCGCTCACCATGCGATCCCCAAACCGCCATCGATCCGTGTATAGGGACGCCTCCACATCACCCGAGGGCCCGCCGTTTTGCAGATCGTTACCTTGTGCCTGTTCCTGTTGCTCGCGGTCGTCATCAGCGGGATGGCGTCGCGGATGTTGCCCTCCGCACTGCCGCGGCCGCTCGTTCAGATCGCACTCGGCGCCTTGATCGGGATGGTCGCGCATGTCCGCGTCGAGCTCGATCCCGAACTCTTCTTCCTGCTGCTGGTGCCGCCTCTGCTGTTCCTCGATGGCTGGCGCATCCCCAAGGACGAGCTGTTCCGCGATCGCGGCGCGGTGCTTGGGTTGGCGCTCGGGCTCGTCTTCCTGACCGTGCTCGGCATGGGCGTGTTCATCCACTGGCTGATCCCGACGATGCCGCTCGGCGTCGCGTTCGCCCTCGCGGCGGTGGTGTCGCCGACCGATCCGATCGCGGTCTCCGCGGTCGCGCAGAAGGCGCCGATCCCGAAGCGCATGATGCACATCCTCGAGGGTGAGGCGCTGCTCAACGACGCGTCGGGGCTGGTCTGCGTGCGGTTCGCGATCGCCGCGGTGCTGACTGGCGGCTTCTCGCTCGGCGAGGCGACGCTGACGTTCGCGTGGATGGCGCTCGCGGGCGTCGCGATCGGCGTCGGCATTACCTGGGCGATCGTCGCGAGCAAGGCCGCGTTCGCGCGGAAGTTCGGCGACGAGACCGGCTCGAACATCCTCGTCAGCCTACTGATCCCGTTCGCCGCCTATTTGGCCGCCGAGCATGTCCATGCCTCGGGCGTGCTCGGCGCCGCCGCCGCCGGGATCGCGATGACCTTCACCGGCGCCACCACCAGCGTCGCGGCGGGCACGCGGATCCGTCGTCGTGCGGTGTGGGACATGCTCCAGTTCACGCTCAACGGCGTGATCTTCGTGCTGCTCGGCGAGCAATTGCCCGAGGTGTTCGTCCGCGCGCGATACGGTCACGACGACCGGGCATGTCAGCCCGTGGTGGCTGGCGGTGTACGTGCTGGCGGTGGTCGCGGGGCTCGCGCTGCTGCGGTTCGGCTGGGTGTGGGTGTCGATGCAGTTCACGCTGTTGCGCGCGCGCCGCCGCAACGACGAAGCGGTCAGTCCGCCGCGACGGATCATCGCAGCGATGTCGGCGGCGGGCGCGCGCGGCGCGATCACGCTGGCCGGCGCGCTGACGCTGCCGCTCACGCTGAACGACGGCACGCCGTTTCCCGCACGCGATCTGGTGATCTTCCTTGCCTCAGGGGTCATCCTGTCGTCGCTGGTGATCGCCGCAGTCGCGCTGCCGCTGCTGTTGCGCAATCTGAACCTGCCGCCCGACGAGGGCGTGGCGGCGGCGCGCGATCGGGCGCGGCTGGTGTCGGCCAAGGCGGCGATCGCCGAACTCGACCGCGTCCAGCACCAGATGGCGGAAGGCCGCGACGATCCCGACCGGTTCACCGACATCGCCGCTCGGCTGATGGATCAGTATCGCGAACGGATCGACAGCCTGGCGACGTTGCCCGAGGATCGCACCGGGCAAGCGGATGCACCGATCGAGCGCGACATGCGGCTCGCCGCCGTCCGCGCGGAACGCAATGCGGTATTCGATCTGGCAAGGCGGCGTGAAATCGGCGTGACGCTGGCGGAGCAACTCGGCCGCGAGCTCGACCTGATCGATGCGCGCCTGTCGCGACAGGGGCTTGCGTAAGTACAGGTAGAGCAGGGACACGGGCAGAGCAGGATTTTGCGCTCCGCCTGCCCGTGTGACTGAAACCGGCGGAGCGCAGAAGGTACGCGTTACTCAGCGAATCCTCTGCGGCCGCTTTGCAAGGACTTGGTGAATTTTTGGTGAACGATGGCGCCCCGCCCGTCCGTGCGACACTCTCGTATCCGGGCGGGGCGCCAAGGACGCAGCGCTTTGAGGCGCGCATCGCTGGCCATAAGCTAGCATCAGATTCTCACAGCGGAAGCACAGCCCGTCACGCGTGCGGCTCGCTTGGTCGGATATGTGTCCAAATCATGGCCATTAGCGCGCGTTCTTGCCGCCAAGAGCTTGTTAACGGCTGATCTTCAGTCGCCTGCGATCGTCTGCGGGGCCGTCGGATCAGGGATCTTCAGCTTTCGCAGACGGGCGATCACGTCGCGAGCGCCCGCCGGCGCGGCCTGTAGGAACAGCGCAAAAAGTGCCTCGTCGTCGAACGACTCCAGCGCGGTCCCGATCGGCAGCGCAATAATCTGGCGGCTGCGCGCGCCCGGCTGCGCCTCCAGCACGATCGTCCGCCACGCCATCCCGACCGGCGGCGCACTCGTGACATCGGCAAACTCCCCCGGCACCATGTTGCGGATCCGCAATCGCCGGTCCGCCGCCTTGGCGAACCACGCTGCGTCGCCCGCGGTCGCGATTTCAATCGCCAAATCCCGTCCGTTCATGTCGTCCTCGATCCTGTCATTCGCGGCAGGCGGTGCTGCGGGAGCGCAGCGGATGCAAGTCTTTGCGGACGCCCGTCGCCACGATCTGGTGCGCAAATGCCACAATTTACTCTCGCATGATGGAATGACGCTCTTCGCTATTGATAATAGTTATCATCAGCGGTAGCGCACGGTCATTACGAAAGGGAACTCATGACACGACGTTTCGGCCTGGCCGTCCTGCTGGCCTCGGCAGCCGCCGCCCCGAGCTTTGCGCAGACCGCACCCGATGCCACCGCCGCCGGCGCGGATACCGGGATCGTCGTCGTCACCGGCCAGCATCCCCGCACCCAGGCCTCGTCGGGCACCAAGACCGACACGCCGCTCGCCGAAACGCCGCAGTCGATCAGCGTCATCACCAGCGACGACATTACCGGCCGCAGCCTGCAGAACCTCAACCAGGCGCTCCGCTTCGTTGCGGGCGTGACCCCAGAGACGCGCGGCGCCAGCGCGGAAGTCTACGACCAGTTCAAGCTGCGCGGGTTCGACGCGCCGGTCTATCTCGACGGCCTCAAGCAATTCGGCAGCCCGTCGGGCTATGCGGTGCCGCAGGTCGATGTCTCCCGACTCGACCGGATCGAGGTCATCAAGGGTCCGGCCTCCGTGCTCTACGGCCAGTCGAGCCCAGGCGGCCTCGTCGCCGAATCGAGCAAGCTCCCGCTCGACCAGTCGCTATACGGCGCGATCGGCGGGACCTACGGCAATTACGACCTCTACCGCGTCGATGCCGATATCGGCGGGCGCGCGGGTGACGGCGTGCTGTGGCGGATCAACGGCAGCGCGAACGGCGCGGACACGCAGCAGAAGTTCGGCAGGCGCGAGCGCCAGACGGTCTCCGCCGCAGTGACCGCCGGCGCGGGCAGCTCGACCAGCTTCACGCTGCTCGGCGCCTATTCGCACGATCCGTACAACGGCGATTACGGCGTGTTTCCCGCCAGCGGCACGCTGCTCGCGAATCCCAACGGCAAGCTCCCGACCAGCTTCGACGGCGGCGAAGCGGGCAACCGGTTCAGCCGCGAACAGGCCGCGCTCACGTACATCTTCAGGCATGATTTCGGTGGCGGCTGGGCGTTCCGCTCGTCGGGCCGCTATCAGTATGTGAAGGCGAACCTCGGGCTGATCTATACCGCGGGCGGGCTCGATGCGCGCGATCCGACCGGGCAGACGTTCCTCCGCGCCTCCTACGCGACCCGCGAACAGCTCAACAACTGGACGTTCGACAACCAGCTGACCGGAACGGTACAGACCGGCCCCATCAAGCACACGCTGCTGTTCGGCGTAGATCGTCAGGTCGCGCATTCGATCGAGGATTTCGCATTCGGATCGGCACCGTCGCTGAACGGCTACGCCCCGGTCTATGGCACCGTGACGGTCCCGCGGACCCCGGCGGCAGTGCCCGATCCGTTTGCGGGCTACACCGTGATCCGCCAGCGCCAGCAGGGCGTCTACGCCCAGGATCAGATGGCGCTTGGCGATCTCCGTGTCGTCCTCAGCGGTCGACAGGATTGGGCGCGCGGAGCAGGTCGGCCTCGGCGTCAAGCACGACGAGAAGTTCACCTATCGCGCCGCCGCGCTCTACACGCTGCCGTTCGGGCTGGCACCGTATGTCAGCTATTCGACCTCGTTCGAACAGCAGGGCGGCACCGTCCTGCGCCCCGACGGGACGCTCGGGATCGCCGATCCGTCGCTCGGCAAGCAGCTCGAGGCGGGTGCGAAATTCACGGTTCCGGGCACGCAGATCCTGCTCTCGGGCGCGTGGTTCCGGATCGATCAGACCAACGTCCTGACCTCGACCCCGACCTTCTCGCTATCGACGCAGACCGGCAAGGTGCGGTCGCAGGGCGTCGAGCTCGAAGGCATCGCGCCGCTGCCTTACGGCTTCAACGCCCGCGTCGCGTTCAGCCGCCAGCGCGTGAAGGTCACGCAGGACGCCAATGATCCTACACGCGTCGGTCGCGGCCTGGAGACGGTCGGCCGTGGCGGCACGACGCTCGGGCTCGACTGGACCCCGCCCGAGGGTGCGCTCGCGGGCCTGACGATCGGCGGGGCGATGCGCCATGTCGATCAGGTCTATGCCGGCGTCACGCCCGGCGAGACCGAGGGTCGCAACAGCCCGTCCTACACCGTGTACGATGCGCTGATCCGCTATGATCTCGAGAAGTTCGCGCCGTCGCTGCGCGGTCTCAGCCTGGCGGTCAACGGCGCCAACATCTTCGACAAGAAGTATCTGACGTCGTGCTTCGCCAACTATAACTGGTGCTGGTACGGCAACCGCCGCACCGTCCAGGCGACGATCGGCTACCGCTTCTAGGGCCTGCGACGATCCTCCCTCGGCAAGGGGAGGATCGCGCGATCCCGGCGGATCCCGCCTTCAAAAGTCCTTTCGCCTCGGAGATTCGATAGCGGCAAGCTCTCCCCCTCTGGAAAACCGGCCACCGCGACGGCACTTGATGCACGTCATTCCGGATCGTCCCCGGGTTGACGCGACCACCCCGACGCCGTCACCCTCGTACGCGTACACGTAAGGACCCCGGTTTCCCCATGCAGCTTGTCATCGTCGAATCGCCTGCCAAGGCCAAAACCATCGAGAAGTATCTGGGCAGCGATTACCGCGTCCTGGCCAGCTACGGCCATGTCCGCGACCTGCCGCCCAAGGACGGTTCGGTCGATCCCGACGACGCCTTCGCGATGACGTGGGAGAATTACGCGGACAAGTCGAAGCAGCTGAAGGCGATCACCGATCTCGCCAAGCTCGCCGATCGCCTGATTCTCGCGACCGATCCCGATCGCGAGGGCGAAGCGATCTCGTGGCACGTTCGCGAGGTTCTGCGCGCGGAAAGCGCTGCCCAAGGAGGTCGAGCGCGTCACCTTCAACGCGATCACCAAGGCCACCGTCACCGAGGCGATGAAGAACCCGCGCGAGCTCGACGACGATCTGATCGACGCGTACCGGGCGCGTCGCGCGCTCGACTACCTCGTCGGCTTCACCCTCTCCCCGGTGCTGTGGCGCAAGCTGCCCGGCGCCAAGTCCGCCGGTCGCGTCCAGTCGGTGTCGCTCCGCCTGATCGTCCAGCGCGAGCGCGAGATCGACGTGTTCAAGCCGCAGGAATACTGGTCCGTCACCGCCGAAATGGAGCATGACGGCACCGCCTTCACCTCGCGGCTGACGCAGTTCGAGGGCAACAAGCTCGACCGCCTCTCGATCGGCAACGAAGGCGATGCCCTGCGCGCCAAGCAGGCCGTGCTCGACGGCAATTTCTCGGTCCAGTCGGTCGAGACCAAGCCCGCCGGTCGCAACCCGCCGCCACCGTTCACGACGTCGACGTTGCAGCAGGAAGCCTCGCGCAAACTCGGGTTCTCGGCGGATCACACGATGCGGATCGCGCAGGGCCTCTACGAGGACGGCACGATCACCTACATGCGTACCGACGGCGTGCAGATGGATTCGAGCGCGATCAGCGCCGCGCGTCTCGCCGTCGCGAACCGCTTCGACGCGAGCTATGTCCCCGACAAGCCGCGCCAATACCAGTCGAAGGCGAAGAACGCGCAGGAAGCGCACGAGGCGATCCGCCCGACCGACTTCGGCAAGGATAAGGCCGGCGGCGGCGATCATGCGCGCCTCTACGACCTGATCTTCAAGCGCGCGCTCGCCAGCCAGATGGCGTCGGCGCGGATGGAACGCACCACGGTCGAGATGGCCGACGGCACCGGCCGCAACATCCTGCGCGCCACCGGACAGGTCGTGCTCTTCCCCGGCTACCTCGCTTTGTACGAGGAAGGGTCGGATGACTCGGCCGACGAGGACGCCCGCCGTCTCCCGCGGATGCGCGAAGGCGATGCGCCCGCCAAGAAGAAGGTCGACGCCGAGCAGCACTTCACCCAGCCGCCGCCGCGCTTTTCCGAAGCCTCGCTGGTCAAGCGCATGGAGGAACTCGGCATCGGCCGGCCGTCCACCTACGCGTCGATCATCAAGACGCTGAAGGACCGCGCCTATGTCCGGATCGAGAAGAACCGCTTCTTCGCTGAGGAGAGCGGCCGGCTGGTGACGGCGTTCCTGGAACGCTTCTTCGAGAAATACGTCGGCTACGACTACACCGCCGAACTGGAGGAGGAACTCGACGACGTCTCCGGCGGCCGCGCGCAGTGGCAGTCGGTGCTCGACGCGTTCTGGCGCGATTTCAAGCCGCGCACCAACGAGGTGATGGAGCAGCAGCCCTCCGCGATCACCGCCGAACTCGACACCTTCCTCGCGCCGTATTTATTCCCCGCCAAGGCTGACGGCGGCGATCCGCGGCTTTGCCCGAACTGCGGCGAGGGCCAGCTGGCGCTCCGCGGCGGCAAGTTCGGCGCGTTCATCGCGTGCTCGAACTACCCCGAGTGCAAATACACGCGCCGCTTCGCGCAGCCCGGCGGCGACGCCGAAGCGGATGCCGGCCCGTCGACGCTCGGCACGCATCCCGACACGGGTCAGCCGATCGAGCGCAAGTCGGGACGCTTCGGCCCGTACCTGCAGATCGGCGAAGGCGAAGATCGCAAGATGGCGTCGATCCCGAAGGACATTGGCGAGCTCAATCTGGAATGGGCGGTCAAGCTGCTGTCGTTGCCACGCACAGTCGGCAACCACCCCGAAACCGGCGAACCGATCATCTCGACGATCGGCAAGTTCGGCCCGTACCTGAAGCACGCGGGCAAGTACGCCCGACTCCAGACCACGGCGGACGTGTTCGAGACCGGCATGAACGCAGCGGTCGTAAAGCTTGCGGAAGCCGCAGCCGGCGGCGGACGCACCGCGCGGGGCTCAGGCCCCGCTAAAGATTCTCGGCAACCATCCGCGGACCGAGGCCGAGATCAAGCTGATGGAGGGGCGCTACGGTGCGTACGTCACCGACGGCACGACCAACGCGACGTTGCCCAAGTCGATCGAGAAGGACCAACTGACGCTCGAAGAGGCGGCGTCACTGATAGACGCACGCGCCGCCGCGGCACCGGCGACAAAGAAGAAGAAAGCGCCCGCCAAGAAGCCGGCGGCAAAGAAGGCGCCGGCCAAGACGGCAGTGGCCAAGGACGCGACCGAGGCAAAGGCACCGGCGAAGAAGCCCGCGGCTAAAAAGGCCCCCGCCAAGAAAGCCGCCCCAAAGAAGAAAGCCGAAGCCTAATTCCCCTCCCGCTTGCGGGAGGGGCTAGGGAGGGACCGAAATATCTCACGAACGCAACGCTCGCGGTCATCCCCTCCCCAACCCCTCCCGCAAGCGGGAGGGGAGCCCTAGAATTAAGCAGCCCGGCGTTGCGTCAGCTGCATCCAATCCCGCGCCGCGCGCTGCGCCACCGAGATTTCCCGCGCGGTCATGTCCTCGGCGATCTCAGCCCGGCATTCCTGCGCGGCGATGTTCCCCGACACCGCCGCCAGGTTAAACCACTTATGCGCCTCGATCAGATCGAGAACGACACCCGACGTCCCCGTCGAATACACCATCCCCAGTTCGTAGCACGCCCGGTCGTCGCCGCGCGCGGCATCCGCCAGACGGCGTTCGATCGTAATATTCGCGTTCTTGAGACTGCTGCCCATGGTCTTGCCCCCAATGTTCGTGAGGACAGACTGCGGCGATTCCGACTACGAAATGGTTAATGGGTTAACGCTCGTTTTTTACAACTCTACCGCGATGTTATCGATCAACCGCGTCGCGCCCATCCGCGCAGCCGCCAGCAACCGCCGCGGTCGATCCGCCGCCGGGTTCTCCGCCAGCGTCTCGGCATCCGCCAAAGCAACGTAATCGATCGTGAACCCCGCCCCGACCAACGTCGTCCGCGCATCGTCCAGCACCGACTCCACGTCCTCGCCCTTCGCGATTGCCCGCGCCGCAACACCCAGAGCGCGCGGCAAGGCGATCGCCTGCTTGCGCTGCTCGTCATCGAGATAGATGTTCCGCGACGACATCGCCAAACCATCGTCGTCGCGCTGCGTCGGCACCCCGACGATATCGATCGCGAAATCGAGATCTGCGACGAACCGCCGCACGACGGCGAGCTGCTGGTAATCCTTCTCGCCGAAATACGCCGCATCGGGGCCGACCTGGTTGAACAGCTTCGACACGACCGTCGCGACGCCGTCGAAATGACCGGGCCGAGAGGCGCCATCGAAGCCTTCACTGACGCCCGACACGCGTACCGACGTCGCGAAACCCTCGGGATACATCGTCTCGACCGACGGCAGCCAGAGCAGGTCGCATCCAGCTTCGGTCAGCATCCGGATATCGGCCATCTCGCGCCGCGGATAGCGCGACAGATCCTCGTTCGGCCCGAACTGCGTCGGATTGACGAAGATCGACGCGACGACTTTCGTCCCCGACCGCTTCGCCGCCTCGATCAGCGCGACATGGCCGGCGTGGAGCGCGCCCATCGTCGGGACGAGCGCGACGCGCTGCCCCGCCGCACGGAAGGCGGCGACGCTTTCGCGCAACGCATTAAGGTCCCGGACGGTGTCCACGTGAAACTCCTACTCGATAAGTGCGGTCGCGGCTTCTATGAAGGGTGACAGTCTCGATCAATAAGGAAACGCGCGTTGGCCACGGGCCCCGAACAGACCCCCGCTTCGCCGCACGTCATCGTGTTCGCCAACGAGAAGGGCGGCACCGGCAAGTCGACGACCGCGGTGCACGTCGCGATCGCACTTGCTGCCAAGGGTGCGCGCGTCGCGTGTCTCGATCTCGATCACCGCCAGCGCACCGTCGGCCGCTATCTCGACAACCGCGCCGAAACGATGAAGCGCAATGGCTCGGTGCTGCCGATGCCGCGCCACGCGACGCTGTCCGACCAGAGCGAGGACCAGTTCGAGGACCTGTGGCACTCGCTGTGCGAAGGCTCGGATTTCCTGGTCGTCGACACGCCCGGCCGCGACGATCCGTTCGCGCGCACCGCGGCGGCGCTCGCGAACACCTTGGTCACGCCGATGAACGACAGCTTCGTCGACTTCGACCTGATCGGCCAGGTCGATCCCGAGACGTACCAGGTAACGCGCCCGAGCTTCTATTCCGAACTGATCTGGGATGCGCGGAAACAGCGCGCGCGCCGACGGCACGACGATCGACTGGGTCGTGCTGCGCAACCGCCTCCAGCATATCGAGGCACGCAACATGCGCCGCGTGTCGGATGCGCTCGCGCAACTGGCCAAGCGCGTCGGCTTCCGGATCATCCCGGGGCTCGGCGAGCGCGTGATCTACCGCGAGATGTTCCCCGCCGGCCTGACGATGATCGACTCGAAGGCGTTCGGCAGCATGGGCCTTGGCCACGTTGCCGCACGCCAGGAACTGCGCGAGATGATGGCGGCGTTGCAGTTGCCCGAGGTGGTCGCCGAGCGTGCCCCGGACGTGGCTGCGTGAAGTGGATCGTCGCCGCGCTGTTTATCTGGGCGGCGTGGCATTACCTCCGGCCGAAACCGAAACAGCGCGTAGTCACGGATGAAGCGGAAGCGCGCTCGATCCTGGGCATCGATCGCACCGCGGACGCCGATGCGATCCGCAGCGCCCACCGCCGCCTGATCGCCTCGGTTCACCCCGACCGCGGCGGCTCGACCGACCTGACCCGCCGGGTAAACGCCGCGCGGGATCTGCTGCTGAAGCGTTCACGCTAAACCGTTATCCTGCGAACGCAGGAGCCCAGGGTTACGAACGCTGTCGCTCTTGGCTCCTGGGCCCCCGCTTTCGCGGGGGAACCGCAGTGAGACATAATCGTCAAGAGGCCCATGACCCACCAGTTCGACCCGACCTCGCTCCGCGAATACGACATCCGCGGGATCGTCGGCAAAGCACTCGGCCCCGCCGACGCCGTCGCGATCGGCCGAGGCTTCGCCACCCGCATCCGCGCCGCCGGCGGCACCCGCGTCGCCGTCGGCTATGACGGCCGCACCTCCTCCCCCGAACTCGAAGCCGCGCTCGTCTCCGGCCTAGTTGCAGGCGGCGTCGACGTCGTCCGCATCGGCCTCAGCACCTCGCCGATGCTGTATTACGCCGAAGCGACGCTAGAGGTGGATGGCGGCATCCAGGTAACCGGCAGCCACAATCCCCCCGAGTATAACGGCTTCAAGATGGTGCATGCCCACGCGCCATTTTTCGGCGACGACATCCAGGACCTCGCCGCGCTCGCCGCGTCGGGCGCCTGGAGCGAAGGTGCGGGCGAGGTCACGACCGCCGACGTTCTCGACGCCTATGTCGGCCGCTTGATGCTGGGCTATGCAGGCGGTGCGTACCGGATCGGCTGGGACACCGGCAACGGCGCCGCCGGCCCGGTGATCGAGAAGCTCGTCCAGCTGCTGCCGGGTGAGCATCATGTGATCTTCGCCGAAGTCGACGGCAATTTTCCCAACCATCATCCCGATCCTACCGAAGAATCGAACCTCGCCGATCTGAAGAGCCTGGTCGCGGAGAACAACCTCGATTTCGGACTGGCCTTCGACGGCGATGGCGACCGGATCGGCGCAGTCGACGGGTCGGGACGGGTAATCTGGGGCGACCAGATCCTCTCCATATTGGTCGAACCTGCGCTGCGCGAGCATCCGGGCGCGCCGATCGTTGCCGACGTAAAGTCGTCCCAAGCGCTGTTCGACCGAATCGCCGAGCTGGGCGGTGAGCCGGTGATGGCTCCCACCGGCCACAGCCTGATGAAGACCGCGATGACCCGCACCGGCGCGCCCTTGGGAGGCGAACTCAGCGGGCATCTGTTCTTCGCCGGCGAGTATTACGGTTTCGATGATGCGCTGTATGCGGCGGTGCGGCTGATCCGTGCGGTGCATGTGTCGGGTCGCTCGCTGACCGAACTGCGCGACGCGATGCCGGCGCTGGTGGCGACGCCCGACCTGCGCTTTCCGGTCGATGACGCGCGCAAATTCGCGGCGGTCGACGAGGTAATCGCGCGGTTGAAAGAGGATGGCGCGGAGATGAACCTCACCGACGGGGCCAGGGTGACGACACCCGAAGGCTGGTGGCTCCTCCGCGCGTCGAACACACAGGCGATGCTGACGGTTCGCGCGGAGGCGAAGGATCAGGCGGCGCTCGATGCGCTGCTCGCGGAGGTCGACACGCAACTCGCGGTCAGCGGTGTTGCGAGATCGGTACCATAACAAGGCCGCCACCCCGGCGAAGGCCGGGGCCCAGTTGGAAAGGTGGACATAACGAAGTGCCGCGTACCGTTAGCAACGTCCCCCAACTGGGCCCCGGCCTTCGCCGGGGTGGTGCATGGGGATGGGATGGTCGCAGAATTTGACGCCCGGCGAGCGCCGAGGCTCGCGACGTAACGCGAAACTAACCGTTCCCCCGCAAAGGCGGGGGTCCAGAAGCCACGAATGCCGGCGCCCAGAACCCTAGACTCCCGCCTCCGCGGGAGAACGGCAGGACGATTGACACGCGACCGCCCCAGTCTACCGTCCCGCCACCACCCCAAGGAGTCCCCAAGTGGAGCGCCCAGTCGACGAATTCCGCTCCAGCACGCGCCGCTGGCTGCTCGGCAGCTTTGCCGGTTGGGGCACGCTACTCACCTGCCTCGCCGGCATCGGCTTCGTCATCATCGGCATCCGCTGGCTCAAGAACCGCAGCGCCAGCTACGAGATCACCGACCAGCGCCTGATCATCAGGCGCGGAATCCTGTTCAAGACGATCGACGAGATCGAGCTCTACCGGATCAAGGACGTCCGCCTTGGCTATTCGCTGCTCAATCAGATGACCGACATCGGCACGATTACGCTCACCTCGAGCGACCGCACGACGAGCGGCGGCGAATTCATCCTCCGCGATATCCCGATGGCGCGCGACCGCCGCGAAGGCCTGCGCAAGCTGGTCGACCGCGCGCGCCAACGTCGCGGCGTCCGCGAGATGGATATCGACCATGAGGATGCATACGCGCTGGATTAAGCGCGCTTTTGTCCCCACATGGCGGGCATGGCGCCCCCTACCCCAAGCCCAAACAGCAACCGCAGATGATCCGAGTCGTCGACCTGGAGACCACCGGTTCCGCCCCGCCCGCGCACGGCGTCTGTGAGATTGGCTGGCAGGACGTCGCGCTCGGCGAGGACGGCCGCTGGGAAATCTACGGAGAGGGCGGCAGCATCCTCGTCAACCCAGGCCGCCCGATCCCACCGGTCACGCAGGCGATTCACCACATCCTCGACGAACAGGTCGCCGACGCGCCCTATTGGCACGATTGCGCGCGGCAAGTGCTCGATCCCTGGCCGCGCCGCCTCGCGCTCGCCGCGCACCGCGCCGATTTCGAGCAAAAATTCTGCACGTCTGCGCTGACCCGCGATGCCGAGTGGATCTGCACCTGGAAATGCGCGCTCCGGCTCTGGCCCGACAGCCCGAGCTTCTCGAATCAGGTGCTGCGCTATTGGCGCAAACCCCACGGCATGGAGCACGAGCGCGGTTTGCCGGCGCACCGCGCCTTCCCCGACGCGTACGTCACCGCGTTCCACCTCCGCGACATGCTCAACGAGGCGAGTCTCGCGCAGCTGCTCGAATGGTCGCGCGACCCCGGCCTAATCCCGCGCGTCCGTTATGGCCCCGATCGCGGCAAGGAATGGTCCGAGCTCGATCACGAGACCTTGATGGCGTTCATGACCGACCGCGACCCCGACATCCGCTTCACCGCCAACCACGAAATGGACCGGCGCAGCGGCGGCGGCCGCGTCGGCAAAGCCAGCGCGCAGGACCTGCTGCTGTAGCACCCCTATGATTCTCCCCCGCCAGGGGAAGGTGGTTGGCGCTTGTTAGACGAAGGGGGAGGTAAGGGAAACCGATGTTCCGTATCCTCCCCTCCGTCGCCTTCGGCGCCACCTACCCCTTGCGGGTGAGGATCGTGAAGCGGTCGCGCCCCTTGCTTCACGTCTAGCCAGTATCGCTGGCGTAACGACCGGCCCTGACGTAGATCGCCCCCAATGGTAAGCGTACGACTGAAATTGCCCTCGTCGGAGGGGCGGGTCGCCCGCTGGCTGGTCGCGTTCATGACGCTCGGCTTCATCGCGCTCGCCGCCGCGGCGATCGCGATCGGCTGGATCACGATTCGCAACCGCACCTACACCGCCGAGATCCTCCACACGCAGGACGTCCGCCAGGCGATCGCCACGCTCCAGATCCAGATGGAGCAGTCCGAGACCGCACGCCGTGGCTATGTCCTGGCGGGGAAGCCGCTCTTCGCCACCGCCTATGCGCGCAGCGCGGGCAACATCGTCCCCTCGATCGCCACGCTGCGCCGCCTGACCCACGACAACCCCGCACAGATCACGCGACTCGATCGGATCGAGCCGCGCTTCGTCCGGTTGCGCGCACTCAGGACCCAATCGATGGCACTGGTCGCGTCGGGCCAGATCGCCGAGGCACAGCGCCGGTTCGCAGTCGATGCCAGCGTGCCGCTGATGCGCGGCATCCGCTACCGCCTCCAGGCGATGGCCGCCGACGAGGTCCGCCTGCTCGCGATCCGTACCCAACGCCAGCAACGCAGCAGCGCGCTGTTCCTCTCGGTCGCGGGCCTCGCCGCCGCGCTGCTGCTGGTCGTGGCGATCCTCGCGATCCTGGTGATCCGCCGCTACACCGCCGATCTCGCCGCCTCGCGCGACAGCCTACGCGAACTCAACGAATCGCTCGAGGATCAGGTCGCGACGCGCACCGCCGATCTCAGCCGCGCGAACGAGGAGATCCAGCGCTTCGCCTATATCGTCAGCCACGATCTGCGCTCGCCCCTGGTCAACGTGATGGGCTTCACCGCCGAACTCGCGACTGCGGCCGGACCGCTCGCCGACCTCGTCGACCGCGCCGAAGCCGAAGCGCCACACATCCTCACCGCCGACGCCCGGCTGGCGGCGCGCGAGGATCTGCCCGAGGCGATCGGCTTCATCCGCACCTCGACGCAGAAGATGGACCGGCTGATCAACGCCATCCTCAAACTGTCGCGCGAAGGCCGCCGCACGATCGCGCCCGAGCATATCGACCCCGCGCAACTGGTCGACACGATCATCGGATCGATGCAGCACGTCATCGACGATCGCGGCGCGGTCGTCCGCGTCGAGCGGCCGATCCCCGCGGTCGTCACCGATCGCCTCGCGCTCGAACAGATCCTGTCGAACCTGATCGAGAACGCCACCAAGTATCTGAAACCCGGCCGCCCCGGCGAGATCGTCGTGCGCGGTCACAAGGAACGCAACCGCGTCATCCTGTCGGTGGTCGACAACGGCCGCGGCATCGATCCGCGCGATCACCAGCGCGTGTTCGACCTGTTCCGCCGCTCGGGACCGCAGGACCAGCCCGGCGAAGGCATCGGACTCGCGCATGTCCGCGCACTCGCCTATCGTCTCGACGGCACGATCGACGTACAGTCGACGCTCGGTGACGGCGCGACCTTCCGCCTCAACCTTCCCAGCGCACTGACGATCCAGGATATCACGGCATGAACCAGCACCAGACCGTCGGCATCGTCATGATCGAGGACGACGAGGGCCACGCACGGCTGATCGAGAAGAACATCCGTCGCGCAGGGATCCTGAACAACATCAAGCACTTTACCGACGGCACCAGCGCGCTCGACTTCCTGTTCAACGCCGCCGACGGGCCTGCGAAGAGCGGCCCGGCGATGATCTTGCTCGATCTCAACCTGCCCGACATGAGCGGCACCGACATTCTCACACGGATCAAGGCGGAGGGCAGCCCGCTGCGCCGCACGCCCGTCGTCGTGCTCACCACCACCGACGACAAGGTCGAGATCGAGCGCTGCTACGATCTCGGCTGCAACGTCTACATCACCAAGCCGGTCAATTATGAGAGTTTCGCGCAGGCGATCCGCCAGCTCGGGCTATTCCTATCGGTGATCCAGGTTCCAGACGTCGAGTGAGCGAGCCAAGCGTCCTCTATATCGACGACGACGCCGGTATTCGGCGGCTGGCGGCGCGTGCGCTCGAACGCCGCGGCTACCGCATGACCGTCGCCGAGACCGGCGCGGAGGGCGTGGTCAAGGCCGCCGCCGAGCCCTTCGACCTGATCGCGGTCGATCACTACATGCCCGGGATGGACGGCCTCGAGACGCTGGAAGCGTTGCGTCGCCTGCCCGATCATCCGCCGATCGTGTACGTCACCGGCTCCGAGGAAGGCCGCATCGCGGTCGCCGCGCTGAAGGCCGGTGCGTCGGATTACGTCGTAAAGACCGTCGGGGAGGATTTCTTCGACCTGCTCGCAGCGTCCTTTGCACAGGTCCGCGCGCGCCCTGCTCGAACAGGAGAAGGCGTCCGCCGAAGCCGATCTGCGCGCCAGCAACGCCCGGCTCGAAGCACTCCTCGGCGAGGTCAACCACCGCGTCGCCAACTCGCTGCAGCTCGTCTCGGCAATGGTCCGTCTCCAGGCGACCGCGCTGACGGATCCGTCCGCCCGCGAGGCACTCGAAGACACGCAACGCCGCATCCAGGCGATCGCGCAGGTCCACCGCCGGCTCTATACCAGCAACGACGTCGAGAGCGTCGACATGCAGGAATATTTGGGCGCGCTGGTCGACGAACTCGCCGAGACCTGGTCGACCGACGCGCTCCCGCGCGCTGAGCCTTGCGGCCGAACCGATCCGCCTGCCGACCGACCGCGCGGTATCGCTCGGCGTGATCGTCACCGAACTCGTCACCAACGCGTGCAAATACGCCTACCCCACCGGCGGCGGCGAAGTCCGCGTCGCACTGCGCCGGATCGACGACGACCTCTTCCTGCTGGCGGTCGAGGACGATGGCTGCGGCATCCCCGAAGACGCCGTCCCACGCGGCACCGGTCTAGGCACGAAACTGATCCGTGCGATGGCGCAAAGCCTCCAGACGATCGTGGAGTACGACCCGACGCACACCGGCGTCAGAGCCACCCTCCGCGCTGCGGTACGGTAAAGGGTACGAAACCTCAGAACTCCCCTACCCCGTTCGTGCTGAACGAAGTCGAAGCACCCTCGCTTGGGGCATATCCTTCGACTTCGCTCAGGACGAACGGACGATAGCGCCAACCTGTTAGTTCGCAGGCTCCGACAACGGCGCAAACCTCGCCACCTGACGCCCGACCAAGCACAATTGCTCGATCACCGCGGGATCGTTCGCGCCACCCTCGTCGTCGAACTTCGTCACCTGCGTATTGATCGCCGCCGCAAACGGCGTCGGCCAACCGCGCAGCGCGTGGACGATCGAGCGCAGCGCCGCGATCGTGCTCCCGGTCGCCTGCCAGCCATAAGCGGTGGCGATCAGTCCGACCGGCATGTCCGCCAGATACGGCCGTTCGTCGCGCGACGTCTCCTCGAGCAGATCGAGCGCGTTCTTCACCACGCCCGAGATGCTGCCATGATAGCCCGGGCTGGCGATGATCACCGCCGATGCACCGCGGACGGCCTCGACGAACGCGCGTTCGTCCGCGGTCCGCGTCGTCGCCTTCGGGTCGTACAGCGGCAGCCGCGCCATGTCCGCCCCGCCGAACATCTGCGTGCGGAAACCCTGCCTCTCGACCGCATCGAGCGCGATCCTGAGCGCGCGCTCGGTCGACGAGACGCCGCCGATCGTGCCGCCGATGCCAACGACCAGGGGGAGAGTATCGGGAGCGGTCACGGTTTCATCCTGTTCGAACGTCATGCACCCGCTCTTCCCCGTTTCGTCGCGCGAAGACAACAGCGCTTGCGTCCGTTCTCGCTCCACGACCACCACGAACGCTGTCGCTAAGCCCCCGTACACGTTAAGCATGTGCATACGCCGGACACAGGCTTGCCCGAGCTGTCGTATGACGATAATACACCTGATGTCCGCCGCTTGGCCGACCCGCTGGAACGACCGATGCGCCCCGATCCCTTCGACACCAACCGTTCCAGCTCAAGCGGCGACCGCGAGCCCTATGCCTTTGAGCGCGAGCGGCTGATCACCGAACGCGAACGCCTGCGCCAGAAATACGATCGCGAGCGCGATGGCGAAGAGCCCGGGCCGTATGACGACCGCGATGCACTGCCGCCCTACGCGACACCCCGCGCCCCGCGACGCAAGCGCCCGATCGGTCGCTGGATCCTGCGCGGGCTGGGGATCGGCATCGTCCTGCTCGTGATCGCGATCATCTGGCTGGCGATCACTGCCCCCTTGTCGAAGTCGCTCCAGCCGCCCACCCCGCCTTCGATCACGCTGACCGCAGACGATGGCACGCCGATCGCGCGACGCGGTGCGATCATCGGCAAGCCGGTCGACGCGGCCAAGCTTCCGCCGCATGTCACGCAGGCGTTCCTCGCGATCGAGGACCGGCGCTTCTATTCGCACTGGGGCGTCGATCCCCGCGGGATCGCGCGTGCGGCGTGGGCCAACATGGGCTCGGGCGGCGTCCGCCAGGGCGGCTCGACGATCACCCAACAGCTCGCCAAGAACGCGTTCCTCGATTCGGACCGCACCGCGACGCGGAAAATCCGCGAGGCGATGATCGCGTTTTGGCTTGAGGCCTGGCTGTCGAAGGACGAGATCCTCTCGCGCTACCTCTCGAACGTCTATTTCGGCGACAACACCTATGGGATCAGCGCGGCCGCCAAGCACTATTTCGGCCGCACCCCCGACAAGCTGAACGTAGGACAAGCGGCGATGCTGGCGGGGCTGGTCAAGGCGCCGTCGCGCCTCGCCCCCACCTCGAACCTCGAAGGCGCGCGCAAACGCGAGGCCGTCGTGGTCGGCGCGATGGTCGACGCCGGCTTCCTTACCAAGGCGGAGGGCGACGCGGTCCAGCCGCAGCGCGTGCTCGGCAGCCGCCCGTCGCAACTCCCCAACGGCACCTATTTCGCCGACTGGATCCTTCCCGAAGCGCGCGACCAGGCGGGTGAGATCAAGACCGAGGCGACCGTCCAGACGACGCTCGATCCCCGCCTCCAGCGCGCGGCGGAACGTACCGTCGCGCGCGCCGGTCTCAGGGAGGCACAGGTCGCGCTGGTCGCGATGCGTCCCGACGGCCGCGTCGTTGCGATGGTCGGCGGCAAGAACTACGCGAAGAGCCCGTTCAACCGCGCGACTCAGGCGCGGCGCCAGCCCGGCTCGACCTTCAAGCTGTTCGTCTACCTCGCCGCGATGCGTCAGGGGATGACGCCCGATTCGACGATCGAGGACCGCCCGGTGACGATCGGCGACTGGACGCCGAAGAACAGCGACGGCCGCTACCAGGGCACGATCACGCTGCGTCAGGCGTTCGCGCGCTCGTCCAACGTCGCCGCCGCACGCCTCACGCAACAGGTCGGCGTGAAGGCGGTGATCAAGGCGGCGCGCGATCTCGGCATCTCGACGCCGATCCCCAGCGAGGCCACTATTGGTCTCGGCACCTCGACCGTGTCGCTGCTCGAACTGACCGCCGCCTATGCCGCGATCGCGCGCGAGCAATATCCGGTCCAGCCCCGCGGGCTCGCCGATGTCCGCGAGAAGGGCTGGTACCAGTCGCTGACCGGCGGCGCGACCGAGATGCCGAGCAAGATCCACGACGAGATGCTCGACCTGCTGGCGGCCTCGATCCGCACCGGCACCGGACGCGGTGCGAACCTGACGGTCGACGCGTTCGGCAAGACCGGCACGACCTCGGACAACAAGGACGCGCTGTTCGTCGGCTTCGCGCGCGATCTGGTGGTTGGCGTGTGGGTCGGCAACGACGACAATTCGTCGAACCCCGGCCTGTCGGGCGGCGGCATCCCCGCACGGATCTGGCGCGACTTCATGCAGAGCGCGCTGGGGATCGCCCCGATCGCTGCCCCTGCTCCGGCGGTGGAGGAAGTCGATCCTGACGCACTGCCGGCGGAAGACCAGGAGAATTCCATTCTGCCGTTGGGCGGGGAGATCGAAGGAATGGGCTTCAACCTGAAGATGGGCGAGGACGGCACCATCTCCGTCGGCCCCTCCCGCCGCGACCGCCAGGAAGGCCCGCCCCCCGCGACGATCGCCGGCCGCCGGAGGAAGAAGAAGGGCCCGACGAGGGGCAATAGGAATCCAGCCGCAGAGCAGCTTGTTTCCCCGCGAAGGCGGGGACCCAGACTGGGCTCCCGCCTTCGCGGGAGAACAAGAAATCGGTCGCCAACGTCCGAGCGGCGACACTCCCGTTGACGCCATCACCGCATCGCAGCATGTCTCGCCCATGCGCTTCTTCTCCGACAACGCCGCCACGATCCACCCGCACGTCATGGCCGCGATCGCCGCCGCCGACACGCTCGACACCGCCTATGCCGGCGACGCGTGGAGCCAGCAGCTCGACGGTCGTTTGTCCGCGCTGTTCGAAACCGACGTCGCAGTCCTCTGGGTCCCCACCGGCACCGCCGCCAACTGCCTCGCGCTCGCCGCGCTCTGCCCCCCGCACGGCGGCATCGTCTGCCACCGCGACGCACACATCCAGAACGACGAGGGCGGCGCGCCCGAATTCTACACGCACGGCGCCAAGCTGTTCCTCGCCGAAGGTGACGGCGCCAAGCTGACCCCCGACACGATCCGCACCGTCATCGACGCGATCCCCGACGACGTCCACCGCGTCCAGCCGCACGCGATCTCGATCACCAACGCCACCGAATACGGCCGCGTCTATCAGCCGCACGAAGTCGCGGAAATCGGCGCGCTGGCAAAGGAGCGCGGGCTCGGCTTCCACATGGACGGCGCACGCTTCGCCAACGCGATGGCGCGCGTCGGCTGTTCGCCTGCCGACATGACGTGGCGCGCGGGCGTCGACGCGCTAAGCTTCGGTTTCGTCAAGAACGGCGCGATGAGTGCGGAGGCGCTCGTCTTCTTCACGCCCGAGCTCGCCGCCGTCACACAATACCGCCGCAAACGCGCAGGCCTGCTGCTGTCGAAGGGGCGCTACCTCGCCGCGCAGATCCTCGCCATGCTCGACGACGATCTCTGGCTCGCCAATGCCAAGGCCGCCAACGACGCAGCCGCCAAGCTCGCCGCCGCGGCCAGCAACCGCCTCGTCCACCCGGTCGAGGCGAACGAAGTCTTCCTCCGCGCCACGCCGGACGAAGCCGCTGCCCTCCGCGCGAAGGGCTTCGACTTCTACGACTGGGCCGCCGACGAAATTCGCCTCGTCACCGCGTGGGACAGCCCGTCAGACGCGGTCGGCCTGCTCGCCGACGCGATCCGGGAATTATGACCCCCGGCCCAGCCGACCCACCACAGTCGACCCGCGCCGCGGTGCTGATCCCGTTCGGCATCGTCACGCTGATCTGGGGCTCGACCTGGCTGATCATCCGCGACCAGATATCGGTGGTGCCGCCGAGCTGGTCGATCAGCTACCGCTTCCTCATCGCCGGCATCGCGATGGCGATCTACGCAGGCATCAAGCGCGAGAGCTTCAAATTCGATGCGCGCGGCTACGCGTTCGCGGCGGTGATCGGCATCGCGCTGTTCACGTTCAACTTTAACTTCGTCTACCGCGCCGAGCATTACGTCACCTCAGGGCTCGTCGCGGTGGTGTTCGCGCTGCTGCTCGTCCCCAACGCGATATTCGGCCGCATCTTCCTCAAGCAACGCCTCGGGCGGCAGCTGATGGTCGGGTGTGCGGTCGCGATGGCGGGGGTCGCGCTGCTGTTCGTCAACGAAGCGCGGGTCGATCCGCACGGGCCACGCTCGGCGACGATCGGCATCGTCCTGACGCTGTGCGGCGTGATGGCCGCCTCGGTCGCCAACGTCATCCAGGGCAGCGCGTTCGCCAAGCGATACCCGATGGCGCCGACGCTCGCGATGGCGATGCTGATCGGCGCGTGCCTCGACGCGGCGTTCGCCTGGATCACCACCGGGCCACCGGTGTTCGAGCCGCGCTTCGGCTATGTCGCGGGCATCCTCTATCTCGGCGTGTTCGCGTCGGCGCTTGCCTTCCCGCTGTATTTCAACGTCATTCGCGCGATCGGCCCGGCCAAGGCGGCCTATTCGGGCGTCATCGTGCCGGTGATCGCGATGCTGCTATCCACGATCTTCGAACGCTATCACTGGTCGACCTTGGCCGTCGCCGGCGCTGTGCTGTCCGGCATCGGCCTCGTCATCGCACTCAGCGCGCGCAGGCCCGCGCGGTAGTCGGGCCAGGCGGGCGTCCAGCCGAGCACGCGCTTGGCCTTCCCGTTCGCCACCCGCCGGTTCTCGTTATAAAATCCGCGCCCCATTGCCGAGAGCTCCTCGAGCGTCACGAACGGCGGCGCGGGCATCCCGAGCAGCATCGCCGCAAACGCCACCACGTCGTTCTGCGACGCGGGCACGTCGTCCGCGAGATTATACGCCCCTGCCGGCGCATCGAACCCGGCGATCACACCCGAGACGATATCGTCGACATGCGCGCGGCTGAACACCTGGCCGGGTTGCTCGATCCGGTGCGCCTTGCCCTGCCGCACCCGGTCGAGCGGCGAGCGCCCCGGACCATAGATCCCTGGCAACCGAAACGTCCGCGCGCCAATGGCCAGCCAGTCCGCATCCGCCGCCGCCCGTGCGCTCCGTCGACCGCCACCGATCGGCGCCGTCTCGTCCACCCACGCACCCTGCGCATCGCCGTACACGCCGGTCGACGACAGATACCCGATCCAAGCGCGCGTCCGCAGCAACAGCGACCCGTAGCGCCCGAGCACGGGGTCCGCCTCATGCTCGGGCGGTACCGACGACAGGATATGCGTCGCCGCCGCGATCTCCGCCGTCACCGCATCCACATCGTCGAACCGGAGCGTACCACCCCGCCCATCCCGCGTCGTGCCGACGACATGCCAGCCGTCCGCCGCGAGCCGCTCGGCAAGTCGCGACGCGGTGTAGCCGAGACCGAAGACCAGCAGCCGGCTCATGGCGCCACCGCCGCGCCGGCCATCGGCCCCTTGTACAAAGTCCCGAAATAATCGCCGGCATTCCACACCGGCCGCTGCGCCCCGTCGGCGATCTCGCGCGCGATCCGGTAGTTCGCATCGACGAACCGCACGCCCTGATCCCACAGGATCGGCTGCGTCAAATCGTCCGATGGCTTATGGTAATTGTTCGCCATGAAATACGCGACCGCCGCCTTGCCCGGCCCCTTCTGACCCGGCCACAGGAACACCGACGGGATACCCTTCTGGACGAAGCGGAAATGATCCGAGCGGACGAAGATGCCCTCCTCCGGCATCGGATCGGGCGACAGGCCGACGCCGATCGCCGCCACCGCCTTCTGGACGATCGGGCCGATCGTCGAACGCTCCGCACCGAACACAACCATGTCCTCGAACTTGTAGGTCAGGATCGGCATGTCGAGATTCACGTCCGCGACGATCGAGGTCAGCGGCACGGTCGGGTGGTTGGTGAAGTAATCGCTGCCGACCAGCCCCTTCTCCTCGCCGGTGACGGCCAGGAACATGATCGTGCGCTTTGGCGCCTGCCCGCTGGCGGTGAAGCGCTTGGCCTCCTCGATCAGGCTGGCGATGCCGATCGCATTGTCGAGCGCGCCGTTGTTCAGCGCGTCGCCCTTCACGGGCTTGGTGATGCCGATGTGATCGAGATGCGCGGAGAGCACGACCACCTCCTTGCCGACCACCGGATCGCTGCCCGGGATCACGCCGACGACGTTACTGCTCGCGGCAGGCACGAAGCTCGTCTTTGTCGCAACGGTCAGCGTACCGGCCAGCGGCACCGCCTTGAACTTGGCATTGTCGCGGTCCGCCTGCTTCACGATCCGGCTCCACGGCGTCTTCGCACCGGCGAACAGCTTGGCCGCGCCGGCCATGCTGACCGTGCCGAGCGACGGCGCGCCAGGCGCATCGACCTTGCCGGTGCCGTCGGGGTTCGCCCACGTCATCCGCGGCGTCGCGTAGGAGTCCGCCAGCTTGCCGAAGGTCCGTACCTTGGCCGAGCGCGGGCTTTCCAGCGTGATCACGCCGACTGCGCCCTTGGCCTGCGCGATCGCCGCCTTGGTCCCGCCCGACCCAAAGAACGCGCGCTCCTCGCCGCCGAACCGCGCGGGCGAGCCGCCGAAATACGCGACGATCTTGCCGCGCACGTCGACGCCCTTGTAGTCGTCCTGGCCATATTGCGGTGCGTCGATGCCGTAACCGACGAACACGACGGGCGCCGAAACGCTGGTCTCCGCCTTCGCGCCGTTCGCGGCGGGCACGTAATCCTCACCGAACACGAGCGGCTGCGCAGCCCCGCGACCGGTCCAGACGAAATCGCCCTTGCTTGCCGCCTTGTACGACACGAGCGGCACGGTCTGGAGATACCCGCTCTGATCGCCACCGGGACGAAGCCCCGCGGCATAAAACTGCGCAGCGACATATTGCGCGGCGATATCGAACTCGGGGCTGCCAGCCTCGCGCCCCTTCATCGCATCCGATGCGAGAAACAAGACATGCGCCTTCATCGCTGCCTGATCTGCGGGCAGCGGCGCGGCGAGCTTGGCGTTCAACTCGGCATTGTTCGGAACCGCTACGGGCGCAGTCTGAGCAAGGGCAGAGGTAGAAAGCGCGAGCACCGCGAGCGCGCCGAGAGGACGATACATCCGGAAATCCTTGCAAAGGGAACGTGTTGCAGCGGCGTAGCATCCACCGTCACCCGCGCAAGCTTTGGCTGGCGATAGGCGGGCGCGGCCCTATATTCGCAAGCATATGCTCGATATCCAGAACAGTCTCGCCCACCCGCTCGTCATTCGCCGCGAGGACTATACCCCGCCCGAGTGGCTGGTCCCCGAGACGAAACTGGAGTTCGACCTCGATCCCTCCACCACCCGCGTAACTGCAACACTGTCGGTGACGCGCAACGGCGATCACGCCGCACCGCTGCGGCTCGACGGCGCGGGCCAGAAGCCGCTGTCGGTCACGGTCGACGGCGTGGCGATCAACGACTGGCGGATCGACGGCGAACAGCTCGTCATCCCGCTCATCGGCGCCGCGCATGTCGTCGAGACGCAGGTCGAGATCGCCCCCGATCGCAACACGCAGTTGATGGGGCTCTACGCCTCGGGCGGCAATCTCTGTACGCAGTGCGAGGCGGAAGGCTTCCGCCGCATCACCTATTTCCCCGACCGCCCCGACGTGCTGAGCGTCTATTCGGTGCGGATGACCGCGGACAAAAAGCACTTCCCCGTGCTGCTCGCGAACGGCGATCCGGTCGCACAGGGCGATCTCGAAGACGGCCGCCACTGGGCGACCTGGCACGACCCCTTCCCCAAACCCTCCTATCTGTTCGCACTGGTCGCCGGCGACCTCGCCGTGAACCGCAGCAGCTTTACGACGATGTCGGGGCGCGAGGTGTTGCTCGGCATCTGGGTGCGCGAGGCCGACCTGCCCAAGACCAACCACGCGTTGAAAGCGCTCGAACTCGCAATGGCGTGGGACGAGACGACCTATGGCCGCGAGTATGATCTTGACGTGTTCAACATCGTCGCGGTCGACGACTTCAACTTCGGCGCGATGGAGAACAAGGGCCTCAACATCTTCAACTCGCGCTACATTCTCGCCGACCCGGATACCGCGACCGATTACGATTACGACGCGATCGCCGCGGTCGTCGCGCACGAATATTTTCACAACTGGTCGGGCAACCGGATCACATGCCGCGACTGGTTCCAGCTGTCGTTGAAGGAAGGCTTCACCGTCTACCGCGACCAGGGCTTCTCCGCCGACCAGGGTTCGCGCGCGGTCAAGCGGATCGAGGACGTCCGGGGCCTGCGCGCGTCGCAATTCCCCGAGGATTCGGGCCCGCTCGCGCATCCGGTACGCCCGGAATCCTACCAGGAGATCTCCAACTTCTACACCGCGACGATCTACAACAAGGGCGCCGAGCTCATCCGGATGATGGCCGCCATCCTCGGACCGCAGGGCTTCCGCGCGGGCACCGACCTGTATTTCGACCGCTACGACGGTACGGCGGCGACCTGCGAGGATTTCGTGACCTCAATGGAGGAAGGCGGCAAGGTCGACCTTACCCAGTTCCGCCTCTGGTATTCGCAGGCGGGCACGCCGCGCGTTTCGGCGAGCCTGTCGCACGACGGCGACCGCGCGACGCTACGCTTAGCGCAGCAGGTACCCGCGACGCCCGGCCAGCCGGTAAAGTCGCCGATGGTGCTGCCGTTGCGGGTTAAGTTGTTCGGTGCTCAGTCGGGTGCGGCTCTGACCGATGAGCGGCTCGTCTTGTTCGACGACACGATCGACACGATCGCGTTCGAAGGCCTCACCGAGCGCCCGGTGCTGTCGATCAACCGCGGCTTCTCCGCCCCCGTGGTGGTCGAGAGCGACCGCACCGCCGCCGATCTCGCCTTCCTCAGCGCGCACGACGACGATCCGTTCGCGCGCTACGAGGCGATGCAGCAACTGATGCTCGATACGCTGGTCGCCTCGGTCGAGGGGCGCACGGATCACGAGGGCGTGATCGCTGCGGTGGCGAACACGCTCGCCGACGCCGCGCTCGATCTGGCGTTCGTCGCAGAGGCGGTGTTGCTGCCGTCGGAAAGCTTCATCGGCGACCAGATGGCCGTCGTCGATCCCGAAGCGATCTTCCGCGCCCGCGAGGCGCTGCGCCGCGATCTCGGCACGCGGCTCGAAGCGCAATGGCGGCAGGCTTACGCGCGGGGTGAGGGCCAGCCCTACGCCTATACGCCCGAGGGCAAGGGCCTGCGTCGCCTGCGGTCGGTCGCGCTCGGCTATATAGCGGCGAGCGGCGCAGATGATGCGGCGGACCTCGCCTTCGCGCAGTTCGATTCGGCGGACAACATGACCGACCGGATGGGCGCGCTGACGACGCTGGTCAGCAGCGAGTCCGAGATCCGCACCACTGCGCTCGACATCTTCTACAGCCAATATTGCGACAATCCGCTGGTGCTCGACAAGTGGTTCCAGGCGCAGGCGCAGTCGTCGCGCGACGATACCGGCGCGATCGTCGTGGGGCTCGCCGAGCACGCCGACTTCACCCTGACCAACCCCAACCGCGCCCGTTCGCTGATCGGCGCGTTCGGCGCGAACCAGCGTGCGTTCAATAACGCCGCTGGGAGTGGGTATCGGTTCCTCGCGAACCAGTTGATCGCGCTCGACCGCCTCAACCCGCAGACTGCGGCGAAACTTCTCCCGCCGCTGGGCCGCTGGCGGCGGTTCGATGCGGAACGCGCCGGGCTGATGCGCGCGGAACTGGAGCGGATCGTGCGGACGCCGGGGTTGTCGAAGGATTTGTTCGAGCAGGCGTCTAAGAGCCTGGAAGGCTGAACTGAACCCATCCTCCCCTGCAGGGGAGGTGGCGCGAAGCGACGGAGGGGTGACACCCTGTCGACAGCAGGTCACCCCTCCGTCAGCGCCATGCGCTGCCACCTCCCCTTGCAGGGGAGGATCATGGACAATGCTCTACCGACGGCTAGCGAAGAACTCGCGCAGGATCATCGCCGCCTCGGTCTCCGCAATCCCCGCATAAATCTCAGGCCGATGATGGCACGTTGGTTGAGCAAAAAACCGCGGCCCGTGCTCGACCGCGCCACCCTTCGCATCCGGCGCCCCATAGTAGAGCCGCGCAATCCGGGCGTGCGCGATAGCCCCGACACACATCGCGCACGGCTCAAGCGTCACCCAAAGATCGCAACCCTCGAGCCGGTCACTCCCCAACGCCAGAGCAGCAGCGCGAATCGCCTGGATCTCCGCATGCGCAGTCGGATCGCACAGCGCGCGCGGCGCATTGGCCGCCGTAGCGATAATAACGCCGTCCTTAACGACAACGGCGCCGACCGGGACTTCCCCAGCCAGCGCCGCATCGCGTGCCGCGTCGAGCGCGCGGCGCATGGGTTCGGGGACGGGGAACATGGCCTCAAGCCCTGCCCCTCCGCCCGTCTCGCGTAAAGCTCAGTTCGGTGCCTGGCTGTTGGCCGGCTTCTCGACGTTGATCGTCGGCACCGCCACGGTCTTGTTCTCGGTGCCGAGCGTGACCTTGGCGACGTCCGCCTGGAACTTCGGCGCCTGGACGACGCCCTGGCGGGTCTGGTCGATATTGATGATCCCGAAATACATCAGGCCGACCACGACCAGCACCGCGATCGCGACCAGTGACAAGAGCGTACGCATAGGACATCCCCTTTTCTTGAACAGTTCGATAGCGTAACAACGTCGCCGAGCGCTGCCGGTTGCACAACACGTTTTACGTGAATCGGTTGACGAAAGCCGGCGTGCCAGCTATCCGCGCGCCTTTCCGGGGTTCCTCCCGACACTTGAATAGGTAATCACATGTCGCGCATCTGCGAACTGACCGGCAAGGGCCGGATGGTCGGGAACAACGTCTCCCACGCCAACAACAAGACCAAGCGCACGTTCCTGCCGAACCTGCAGAACGTCACGCTGCTTTCCGATTCGCTCGAGAAGGGCGTCAAGCTTCGCGTATCGACGCATGGCCTGCGCACCGTCGAGCACAATGGTGGCCTCGACAACTGGCTGGTGAAGGTCTCGGACGACAAGCTGTCGCTCCGCGTTCGTCGCCTGAAGCGCGAAGTCGTCAAGAAGATCGCAGCCTCGGCCGTCGCCGCCTAACAGCGACGTCGTACTGCGATCACCGCGGCCCGCCCTGCACCTAGCAGGGCGGGCCGTCGGCGTTTGTGGTTTGCCCGAGGTCTGCATGCGCCCGTAATTCCACAGACGCCTCCCGGGCTCCTCATCCCCTTGCCCGTCATCCCAGCGAAAGCTGGGATATTTCACGTGGCAGGCGACGCCCGCCTCACGGCAAGATCCCAGCTTTCGCTGGGATGACGGTTGCGGCGTTGTAATGACGGGTAAAGGCACGACGGGCGACGGCTGACAAACCCGCCCGGCCGCTACCGCTCCAGCCGGAACTTCAGCACCAGCGTCCGCTGGAGAACCATCTGGTTGTCGTCCGACACGATCCACACGATCGTCGTGCCGTTCTCGACTGTCGTGTCGATCCCCTCGAAATTATCGTGGATCAGCGGCGCGTCGATCGTCGCGATCAGACGGCCACGCGCGATTCGCCCGGCTGCCACATCGCGCGCCGCCACCCGCGATATCCGCGCCGAGAAGATAAACGGCAGCCGAAAACCGCGATCGAGCACGAGCAGGTCGCCATTCGGCAACGCGGTGACGTCCGATGGATCGTACCGGCCATAAGGTTCGTACGCGAATCGCTCCGGCTCCCCCGCCCCCGTCGGATCGCCCGCGAAGATCAGCGCCTGCCGCGTGTGCAACCGCTCCTCGTCCGAGCCGGACCAGTCCGGCCGCCGGACGTGCGCCTCTTCGCTGATGACGACGAATCGACCATCGGGCAGCCGCGCCATCGATTCTGGCCCGCCGTTCGCTGGCCATCGCCGCATCGCCTCAGGGTTCACGCGCGCCTCGTACCGCGCAAAGCCCGGCGCATAGCGCCAGATCGAATTGCTATCCTCGAACCCGACCCAGATCTTTCCCGTGACCGGATCTACCGCCATCGATTCGCTGTCGCGGTCGCGCTTCTCCCAGCCGATGCCGGGCCCCGCGGGCAGGTTCTTGAACGCGACCCGGTGCGGGAGCCAGTCGGCGCCCATGTCGAACTGGACGATATTGCCGCCGTCGCTGAGCAGCGTAAAGCGATTGCCGCTTGCCGTCGGCGTGACGTCCATCGACGAGAAGCCGCCAAACGCCCGATCACGACTGGCAAGCGCCACGCCCCCCAGATACGTCAGCCCCCCGACCCGCACGTGCCGCGGGTTGGTGCGATCGAGCATAACGCGCGTCGCGGTCAGCTGCGCATGCGTGCCGAGCAGATCGAGCCGCGCTTCGCCCGACCAAGTCGGCACGATTGCAACGACGCTCACGGCGACGAACAGGACAGTGAGCAGGCGCCGCATCGCATCCCTCATAGGGCGTCGGGCGATCCGCGGAAGCATGAACAGCGGATAACGGAGGCATTCAGGCTTAGCTCAATGCGAATCACCCATAAGCGTCTCATCGAGGATGGAAGCACGGCCCCCGCCGCCGCTGAAATCCCCAACGGGAGACGCACGATGTTCAAGACTTTTACACTCGCCGCCAGTGCCCTCGCATTGGGTGCGACCGCCCTCGTTCCCGCCGCCGCCGATGCGCAGCGCTGGGGCTCGCGCTACGAGCGTGGCTACGACGGCTATCAGGGTGGCGGCTACCGCGACAATGGCTACGACCGTGGCTACCGCGAGTATCGCGGCAACGATCGCCGCTACAATTACAACGCGCGCAGCCGTCGCGGTTGCGACAATTCCGGCGGCACGATCGTCGGCGCGCTCGCCGGCGGCCTGCTCGGCAACACCGTCGCGGGCCGTGGTAACCGGACGCTCGGCGCAGTCCTCGGCGCAGCCGGTGGCGCGCTCGCCGGCAACGCGATCGATAAGTCGGATAATCCGGGGTATTGCCGCCGATAGGCCCGGCAACGCCCGGGCCGATGCCAGCGACAGCGAGCAATCGCCGGCACGAACGGCGGGCAGGCCTAGCCTGACCCGACCGACGACGGCTTTGCCGACGGCGCGCCTGGCCTGAGCCCAATCAGTTTCCCAGTTCCCTCGCGTAGCGTATCGAGGGCGAGGGCCGGTTTCCCGTTCGGAAGCCGGCCCTTTGTTCGTCTATGGCTTTCCTGCGAACGCAGGAACCCAGGGTTACTCAGCCCAGCCCCCGAAACCCTAGACTCCTGCGTTCGCAGGAGAACAAGAAATTACGCGATCCGCTCGGGCACTTCCGCCGCATCCTCCGCGATCGCCGCGGCCGGCGCGACGGCTTCCCAAGGAAACACGAACCAGTCCTTCGTCACCGCCCGGTCGATAACCCGCGCGCTATAGTCGATCCGCTCCGCCGACCTGACGTTATCGATCAGCATCGCGAACCGCACCGATCCCTCGACCGCCCCCGCCGCAGCGAGCGCCCCGCGCAGATGCGTGATCGTCCGCCCCGAATCGTTGATGTCATCGAGGAACAGCAGCCGCTCGCCATCCCGCGTCCGCTTGGCCAGCTTGACCAGCGGCTCGTCGGCAAAGTCCTTCACCTGGCTCGAATAATCGACCGACAGGGTCGGCAGCCCGATCGCATGGCTGAGGAACACCGCCGGCACGAGCCCACCGCGGCCGATGCCGATGATGTAGTCGGGTTTCCACGCGATATCCTCGACCAGCTTGGCGGCGAGGATGTGGATCGCGGCGACGAACTCGTGCTGCGGGATAGGGGTAAAGATCGGCATCCTTACCTGCTACCGGCTTGCGACTGTGAGAGCTAGACGTTCTCCTGCGAAAGCAGGAGCCCAGGGTTACGGGTGCCGCGATCGTGACCCTGGACTCCCGCGTTCGCGGGAGAACACTACTCAGATCGTCTCCAGCGCCTGCTCGAAATCGGCGATCAGATCGTCCGGATCCTCCACCCCGATCGAAATCCGGACAAGGTTGTCGGTGATCCCCAGCGCCTGCTTCCGCGCATCGGGCACCGAAAGATGCGTCATCCCAGCCGGATGGCTCGCCAACGTCTCGGTCCCACCCAGCGACACCGCCAGCTTGGCGATCTTCAGCGCATCGAGGAACGCGAAGCTCTCGCGCTCGCCACCCTTGAGATACAACGAGAAGGTCGAGCCCCCACCGGTACAATGCCGGCGATAGATATCCGCCTGCCGCTCCATGCCCGGCTCGTCCTCGAGGAAACCGAGATACGCGACCCGCTCCACCTTCGGATGATGGCGCAGGAAGCCACACACCTTCGCCGCATTCTCGCCCGCACGGCTCATCCGCAGTTCCAGCGTCTCCAGCGATCGCAGCAGCATCCACGCGGTATTCGGATCGGTGATCGTCCCGATCGTGTTCCGCATGGTCCGGATCGTGTTGATGTGCTCCTTCGACCCCAGCACGCCGCCCGCGACCAGATCCGAATGCCCGCCGACATACTTGGTCAGCGAGTACACGACGATATCCGCACCATGCTTGAGCGGCTGGAACCACAGCGGCCCGAGGAAGGTGTTGTCGATCGCAATCGGTGGCTTCTCGCCCTTGAAGATTGCGTCCCGGCTGGCCTGGACCGCCTCGACGTCGACCAGTGCATTGGTCGGGTTCGCCGGGCTTTCCAGATAGATCAACGCGACGTTGCCGGTCGCCGCCTCGGTCATCACCGCATCGATCTCCTCGCGCGTCGCACCCGCCGGGAAGTCGAGCCACTTGACCCCGAACTTGCCGAGCACGCGGCCGATCAGCGTCTCGGTCGCCGCGTACAACGGCCCCGAATGGACGATCGTGTCACCCGGCTTGACCATCGCGAGGAACAGCGTCGCGATCGCCGACATGCCCGACGAGAAGGCGAGCGCGTCCTCCGCCTCTTCCCAGACGCCGAGGCGATCCTCGAGGATCTCCTGGTTCGGGCCGTTGAAGCGCGAATAGACGAGCCCCTCGGCACCGCCCGGACGCTTGCCGGTGACGCCTTCGAAGTGACGCTTGCCCGCCGCCGCGTTGGGAAACACGAAGGTCGAGGTGAGGAAGATCGGCGGCTTCAGCGAGCCTTCCGACAGCGACGGGTCGTAACCATGACCCATCATCAAGGTCGACGGCTTCAGCTTGCGACCGCCGATCTTCTCGACCTCGGGCTTAGGCGCGACGCGTGCCGCGACTCCGGTCAGATCGGCTTCGGTTTCCGCGGGAACGGCACCGGCGTTATTCGGGGTATCGGACATCAATAAACTCCTGCGTGGCCCGTCTTATGCGAGCCGATGTGCGGAGCCTAAACGACCAGCGCAGGCTTTGGGAGGCGTTACAGCCCGATGATGCTGATCTGGCGCCCATAAGAGGGTTCGCCGCGATGGGTCGCGCGCCGATAACTGAAGAAGCGCGTCTCGCCCCCGTCTTTGGCGGCATAGGTGTCGAGCCCGAGCGCCTCGATCCGCCCGATCCCGGCGACCGCGAGCCGGCTGACGACATAGGCCTCGAGATCGAACTGGTAATGATCCGCACGGCCATCCGCAAAGAAACGTTCGTTCTCCGGATCCGCCTCGCAGAACCGCCGGATGAAGCCGTCGTCGACCTCGTAGCTGGCGCGCGCGATGCACGGCCCGACCGCGGCGACGATCCGGTCGCGGTGCGCGCCGATCGCCTCCATCGCGAGGATCGTGGAGTCGGTAACGCCGCCGAGCGCGCCTTTCCACCCGGCATGCGCGGCCGCGACGACACCGGCCTCCCGGTCGGCGAACAGCACGGGTGCACAGTCCGCGGTGAGGATGCCGAGCGCGAGGCCCGGGCGATTGGTGACCAGTGCGTCGGCATGCGGGCGTATCGCATCGTCGAACGGCTCAGTCACGGTGACCGCGTCGGCCGAGTGGACCTGATAGAGCCCGACGAGTTTCGCGCCCGGCAGGACGGCTTCGGTCGCACGGCGACGGTTCTCAGCGATGGCGGCGGGGTCGTCGTCAGACCCGATACCGACATTGAGGCTCGCATACGCACCGGTCGACATGCCCCCACGCCGGCCAAGAAAGCCGTGGGGAATATCGCCAAGCGCCTTCGCACGGATGACGTCGATGGTCATTTCAGGTCACCCAACATCAAACACATCCCCACCCCGGCGAAGGCCGGGGCCCAGTTGGGTGACGTTGCTAACAGCAAGCAACGCGCCGTTACCAAGACCTTCCAACTGGGCCCCGCCTCCGCCGGGGCGGTGGCCTTTCGCTGCGATGTCTCTGGAAGCACGGATCATCACAGCACCAACCGCATGATGCGGTCGTCATCCGGTTGTTCGCCAACCATGAACACATACCGCCCGATCTCGACGAAGCCGTAGCGCTGGTAGAATCGGTGCGCCCGGTGGTTGTCGACATACACGCTCAGGATGATCTCCGTCCGCCCCTCGGCGCGTGCGACATCGATCGCCCAGTCCATCAAAGCCGGGCCGACACCCGCACCATGCTGGTCGCTGCGCACATAAAGCTGATAAAGTTCGACCGCGGTCGCAGGCCAATCGCCAGGAAAGGCAACAGGGCCGATCTTGGCAAATCCGACGATCTCACCCGCCGCGTCCACCGCGACACGCACCGTGAAGGCAGGGTCGGACAGCTGCGCCGGCAACCCTTTTCTCCGAACGCTTGCTCGAGAAACGCAGCGAGGTCTTCAGGCCGGTACAGCGTACCGAACGTATCGGTGAAAGACTGCTTCGCCATCGCGCCGAGTTCTGCACCGTCGGCGGGCACCGCATCGCGATAGGCGATCACGCAAACGCCGCCGGGGTCGGCCAATTTGGCGCGGTGATCGCGAGCGCTTTGAAAAGAGTACCCATGTCGTCCATCAACCTCCTCCGATCCGCCGCCAATGCTTCCGCACGCGCAGGCGACGCCTTGGCGAGCGCGGATGTCCGCGGATCGATCCCAAGTCCGCCGAGCAGGTCACGCTGGCTCACCGGCCCCCACGCGACCGCCCCCTCGGTCTGCGCCGCGGCGGCAAGCGTCGTAAAATCGACATGCGCGGTCAGGTCGTGCTCGCCTGGCGCCTCGAACGGGTTGGCGAACGCGTGGCTGCGGACCGCCTGCAAGGTGTCGCCGAGTGCCGGCCCCTCATACCCATAGTCGATCGCGATCAGCGCACCGCCCTGCGCGGCGATCCGCTTGGCGAGGCCGCGGACGATGGTAACGGCAGCGGGTGACGTCTCGAGAATCGAGCCCGCGGGGGCATCGCGGAACGGCTCGGGAATGACTGCGTCGGGCAGCGGCTTGCCGGCGATCGGCAGGAACAGCAGGTCCTGCGCCGCGACCAGGCGTTCGTGCCACTGCGCGCGCTTCACCAATTGCCGGATCGGCAGCGCATCGAAGAACTCGTTGGCGACGACGATCAGCGGGCGATCGGTCGGCAGCGTATCGATCGTATCGTGCCAGGTCGCTGTCGGCACGCGCTCGGCCTGCGCCTTCCGCAGCGCCGGGCTGGTCTCGACGAAATGGATCTCGGGGTTGAAGCCAGCCTTCGCCATCGCTCGCCCGGCGTCGGCGGCAAGCGTACCGCGGCCCGGCCCGAGCTCGACCCACGCCACGTCCGGCCGCCCAGCCCGGTCCCACAGATCGGCGCACCAAAGACCGATCAGCTCGCCGAACATCTGGCTAATCTCAGGCGCAGTAGTGAAGTCCCCCGCAGCTCCCAGCGGATCACGCGTCGCATAATAGTGCACGTTGGCCGCCGCCATATACTGCGCAACGGGGATCGGCCCCGCGAGCGCGATCGCCCGGGCGAGACGTTCGGGAAGGGCGGCTTCGATTCCCCTTCCGCTTGCGGGAGGGGTTAGGGAGGGGCTGGATTATCTTTGGCCATGACATTTGCGGCCATGCCCTCCCCAACCCCTCCCGCAAGCGGGAGGGGAGCTAAGCGACGCTCTGCGTCCCCGCGATCGACTCGACCCGCACGCGCCGTTTGGCCGACGTCACCACCAGATATCCGCCGCCAATGATCATCGGCACGCACAGCCACTGCCCCATGTGCAGCCCGGTATGCTCGGCAAACGCCCGCAGCTGCGAATCCGGCTCGCGGAAGAATTCGACGATAAACCGAGCGATCCCGTAGCCCAGCACGAACAACCCGACGAGCTTGCCCGGATCATACCGCGCCTTGGTCTTCCAGAATGCGAACCACAGCAGCGCGAACAGGAGGATACCCTCCAGCCCCGCCTCGTACAGCTGGCTCGGATGCCGCGCCGGCTCGACCATCCCGAACGGCACGGTGCGCTCGAAGATGATCCCCCACGCGACGTTGGTCGGCTTGCCCCAGAGCTCGCCGTTGACGAAGTTCGCCAGCCGCCCGAAAAACAGCCCGAACGGTACGCAGCACGCGATATAATCGTGGACGCGCAACCAGTTGAGCTGATGTTTCCGCGCGAACAGGATAAGCCCGATCGACGTGCCGATCACCCCGCCGTGGAACGACATCCCGCCGTCCCAGAGCCGGAAGATCCGCAGCGGATGCAGGAACATCTCGGGCGCGTAGAAGATCACGTAACCGAGCCGCCCGCCGAGAATGATGCCGAGCGTCGCGTAGAACACCAGGTCGTCGGCATGCCGCCGCGCCATCGGTGCACCGGGCTGGGCCAGCAGCTTCAGGAGATACCACCAGCCGAGCAGGATCCCGCCGATATAGGCAAGGCTGTACCAGCGCAGCGTGAAGAAGCCGATCGAGAAGACGTCGGGGTGGAGCCCGAGATCCTCGAAGCGGATGTGACTGCCGACGGCAGGCGCTACGCCCGCAGCGGCGATAATGGTCGACAGGATCAAAGGCTTTTCCCCACGCGTTCGCCCCTGCATAAAGACCGATAACGATAAGACCAAGTAGGAGAGCGATATGCGGACCGAGCTAGACCTAGCTATGGATTCGACGATGGCCGCGCTGACCGCGCCCGACGGGATGCTCGCGCTCGGATCGGTCGAGCGGTTCGGCGTCACGCTGCCGACGATCGCCGCCGCGCCGCCCGCGCTCAGCTATTATTTCGCGCACTACGCCAACGAGCACCGCGACGCCGTCTTCCTCGTCTCCGGCGCCGAACGGCTGACCTTCGGCGAGGTCTACGCCGCCGCCGAACGTTGCGCGCGCGCCCTCGTCGGCGGGTACGGCATCGCCAAGGGCGACCGCGTCGGCATCGCCAAGGGCGACCGCGTCGGCATCGCGATGCGCAATTCGCCGTCGTGGATCGTCCTCTACATGGGCATCATCATGGCCGGCGGCGTCGCAACCCTGCTCAACGGCTGGTGGCAGTCGGAGGAACTGGAGACCGCGATCGGCGAGGTCGATTGCGCACTCGTGTTCGCCGATCCGCCGCGGGTGAAGCGCCTCGCGCAGATCGCAGGCCTACGCGCGCCGGTGGTCGAGATCGATGATTCGCGACCGCTTGCCGAAGCTCTCGCGCAGGTATGCGCAAAGGACGATCACACCGCCGACCTGCCGCTGCTCGGACCCGAGGATCATGCGACGATCCTGTTCACGAGCGGATCAACCGGCCAGTCGAAGGGCGCGCTGTCCGAGCATCGCGCGGTCGTGCAGGGTATCTTCAACTATCTCGGCCAGGCGATGATGATGGTCGGGATCGCCACCGCGCAAGGCAATCCGCCGGTCGGCCAGCCGGTCACGCTGCTGACCATCCCGCTGTTCCATATCACCGGCGAAGTGCCGGTCTTCCTCCAGAGCTTCGCGATGGGCCGCAAGCTCGTGCTGATGCCGAAATGGGATGCGGGCGAGGCGATGCGGCTGATCGAGTCGGAGGGCGTCACCTATTTTGTCGGTGTTCCCCTCATGAGCTTCGAAATCCTCAACCACCCCGATCGCGCGAACTACGACCTGTCGACCGTCACCGATTTTGCCGCGGGCGGTGCGCCGCGCCCGGTCGATCACGTCCGCCGGATCGACGCGGAGATGGGCGGAAGCGCGCCGCTGATCGGCTACGGCCTCACCGAGACCAACGCGGTCGGCACCGGCAACTGGCGCGGCAACTACCTCGCCAAACCCAATTCCGCCGGCCGCCCCGGCGCTCGCTTTGGTCGAGTTGGCCATTCTCGACGACGCCGGCCACCCGGTCGACCAAGGCCAGCGCGGCGAGGTCTGCATCCGCTCGATCTGCAACTTCAAGGAATATTGGAACCGCCCCGACGCGACCGCGGCGGCGTTCACGTCGGACGGCTATTTCCGCACCGGCGACATCGGCTATCTCGACGAGGACGGCTATCTGTTCATCGTCGACCGCAAGAAGGACATCATCATCCGCGGCGGTGAGAACATCTCGTGCCAGGAGGTCGAGGCGGCGTTGTACGAGCATCCGGCGGTCGCGGAGGCCGCCGTATTCGGGTTGGCGGACGAGCGGTTCGGCGAGGTGCCCGGTGCGGTGGTGGTCCCGCAGGACGGCGAGACGCTGACCCCGGACGACCTGACCGCGTTCCTCCACCAGCACATCGCCGCGTTCAAGATACCGCAGCGGATCTGGATTTCCGACGAGCCGTTGCCAAGACTGGGGACGGAGAAGATCGACAAGGTCTCGCTAAAAGCCACGTATAGAGCGCTGGCCTAATATCCCTCAACCCTCCGGGGAGAGGGAGGGAGGAGCCGCTTGGCGACGGAAGGGTGAGGGGCATGGGACTCCCGGCACGGCCCAGGAGATCCACTCCCCTCATCCGCCGCTCCGCGCCACCTTCTCCCCGTGGGGGAGAAGGATTAGAGCGCACCGATGATCAACAGGCGCAGCATACTCGTCGGCGGCGGCGCGGGGATAGGGCTCGTCGTCGCCTGGGGCCTCTGGCCGCGAACCTACGCCCCCAATCTCGTCGCCAACCCCGGCGAAACCCCGTTCGGTGCCTGGCTCAAGATCGGCACCGACGGCCACGTCACCGTCGCCGTCCCGCAGGTCGAGCACGGCCAGGGCGTCTACACCACCCTCCCCCAGATCGTCGCGGACGAGCTCGGCGCGGACTGGCGCACGATCGGCGTCGAGCCCGCCCCCTCAACCCGCTCTACGCCAACCCAATCGGCACGCACGACCTGTTCGAAGGCCTGTTCGACCGCCTCCCAGCCGGCACGACGCAGCCACCGATGCTGACCGGAGGATCGAGCTCGATCCGGATGTTCGAGCAAGCCTGCCGTCAGGCTGGCGCAGGCGCCCGCGCGCTGCTCTGCATGGCGGCGGCCAAGCGCTGGGACGCCGACTGGACCCAGGTGAACGTCGACGCGGGCTTCTGCACCTACCAAACCAAGCGCATCCGCTTCGCCGAACTCGCCGAAGAGGCCGCGAAGTTCACGCTCCCCGATCCCCTCCCGCTCGGTATCCAGGGTGCAGGCAAGCTGGTCGGCAAATCGGTCCCTCGCCTCGACACCCCCTCGAAAGTCGACGGCTCGGCGAACTTCGCTGGCGACGTCCGCCTCGCCGACATGGTCCACGCCGCGATCCGCCAGGGCCCGGTCGGCGGTCGCCTAACAAAGGTCGACCGTGCCGCCGCCGACCGCATCCGCGGCGTGCTCTCGATCGTCGAGAACCCGCGTTGGGTGGCCGCGGTGGCGACGACGTGGTGGGCGGCGCAGAAGGCGCTCGACGCGCTCGCGCCGCGGTTCGAGAACGACGCCCCACTGCCCGATACCAAGTCGATCGACGCTGCACTGGATGCGGCGCTTACGCGACCGGGCACGCGAATGGCCGAGACGGGCGACGTCGCCGCAACCTTCCAAGGCGCCAACCTCGTCACGGCGACCTACCGCGCCGGCCTTGGCCTGCACGCGGCGATCGAGACGCGCAGCGCGACTGCGTCCTTCTCTAACGGCCGGCTCGAACTCTGGCTGGCGACGCAAGCACCGGGGCTCGCGCGATCGGCTGCGGCGCGCGGCGGGTCTCAGCGAAAACTCTGTCGTCGTTCACCCGATGCTGGTCGGCGGATCGTTCGGCTCCGCGCTGGAGCACGACGTCGCCGAGCAAGCCGCCGTCCTCGCGATCAAGCTTCGCCGGCCAGTCAGCCTCGTCTGGTCGCGCGGCGAGGACTCGCTTCACGATCACTACCGCCCGCCCGCCGTCGCGAAGATGGCCGCACGGCTCGCCCCCAACGGCGCGATCATGGGCTGGTCGGCAAACATCGCCGCCCCCTCCACCGGCGCCGAGATAGCCCGCCGCATGATGCCAGGACTCGCCACCGAAGCCGCGCTGATCGGCACGAACGGCGACCGCTACGCCGTGGCGGGTGCAACGCCCGCCTATCGCATCCCCGCCTATGCGATCGAGCACCACCCGGCCGAGATCGGTATACCCACCGGCCACCTGCGCGGCGGCGCGCATGGCTACACCGCGTTCTTCACCGAATGCTTCCTCGACGAACTCGCACGCACGGCACAGTCCGAACCGATGTCGTTCCGGATCGGCATGCTCGGCGGCGAACCGCGACTCGCGCGCTGCCTGTCGACCGCGGCAGCCCTCGGCGGCTGGAACGGCGGCGTTGCAGGCAGCGGCCAGGGGATCGCAGCCCACGCGTTCCGAGGCAGCTATATCGCCGTGATGGCCGAGGCGCACATGGGCGCGGACCAGCACCCGGTGGTCGACCGCCTCGTCGCCGTGGTCGACTGCGGCGCGCAGATCAACCCCAACATCGTCCGCCAGCAGATCGAGGGCGGGCTGATCTTCGGCATGGCCGCCGCACTCGGCGCGTCGACAGGTTTCTCCCGCGGCCTTGCCGACGCACGCGGGTTCGACACGATCGCCCTGCCCCGCCTCGCCGACACGCCCGACATCACCGTCGAGGTCATTCGCAGCGAGGAGGCCCCCGGTGGCGTAAGCGAACTCGGCGTCCCCGCTGTCGCGCCGGCAATCGCCAATGCGCTCTATGCGTCAACGGGCTTCCGCATCCGCAATTTGCCTTTAAGACCAGCGCCATGACCCTGCCCCCGATCACCCCCGATTCCCAAGCCCCGCATCGGCGTGTTGCTGATGAATCTCGGCACGCCCGACGGCCCCGATGCGAAATCGGTGAAGCGCTATCTCGGCGAGTTCCTGTCCGATCTCGCGCGTCGTCGAGATCCCGCAGATCGCGTGGCAGCCCATATTGCGCGGCATCATCCTCAACACGCGCCCGAAAAAATCCGCGCACGCCTATGCGCAGGTCTGGCGCGACGATGGCTCGCCATTGGCCGCCATCACCCGGTTGCAGGCGGCGGCGCTGAAGGACTCGTTCGGACCGGAAGTGCTGGTCGACTGGGCCATGCGCTACGGCAATCCATCGATTTCGGACCGGTTGACCGCGATGAAGGCGGCGGGCTGCGAACGCATCCTGCTCGCGCCGCTTTACCCGCAATATTGCGCAGCAACGACCGCGACCGCGAACGACAAGGCGTTCAAGCACCTCGCCGGTCTGCGCTGGCAGCCGGCGATCCGCACGCTGCCGCCATACTATGACGACACGCTCTATATCGACGCGCTGAAGGACTCGCTCGAAGAGGGGCTCTCCGCGCTCGATTTCACGCCCGATGCGATCGTCGCCAGCTTCCACGGGATGCCGAAGCGGACGTTGCAGCAGGGCGATCCGTATCACTGCCACTGCCAGAAGACCGCGCGACTGCTCGGCGAGCGGATAGGGCGCGAGTTGACGATCGCGTTCCAGTCACGGTTCGGGCCGCAGAAGTGGCTGGGTCCGGCGACCGACGAGACGCTCGTCGCGCTCGCCAAGGCAGGCAAGACCAAGGTCGCGATCTTCGCGCCGGGCTTCTCCGCCGATTGCCTGGAGACGCTGGAGGAACTGTCGATCCGCGGGCGCGAGAGCTTCGAAGAGGCTGGCGGGACGCACTTCGCCTACCTTCCCTGCCTCAACGACAGCCCCGTCGGCGTGGAAATGTTGCGCAGCATTTTGGCGCGCGAGCTTGAAGGATGGGTGCGGGCTGTCTAGCCTCCGGCAAAAGGCTGAACCGAGGAGAGACTGATGGCACGCGTGGCAATTGTAACCGGTGGTACGCGCGGAATCGGCGAAGCGATCAGTCTCGCATTGCAGGACATGGGCCTAACCGTGGCGGCAACCTATGCCGGCAACGACGACCGCGCCCGCGAGTTCACCGAGCGCACCGGGATCAAGGCGTACAAGTGGGACGTCGCCGACTATGATGCGTGCCAGGCCGGCTGCGCGCAGGTCGCCGCCGATCTGGGCGATGTGGACATCGTCGTGAACAACGCCGGCATCACCCGCGACGGCACCATCCTGAAGATGACGTACCAGGATTGGAAGGAGGTGATGGACACCAATCTTGGCGGTTGTTTCAACATGGCCAAGGCGGTGTTCCCCGGCATGCGCACGCGCAAATGGGGGCGGATCGTTAACATCGGCTCGATCAACGGGCAGGCTGGGCAGTACGGCCAGGTGAACTATGCTGCGGCGAAGTCTGGCATTCACGGGTTCACGAAAGCCTTGGCCCAGGAGGGCGCACGTGCGGGCGTGACGGTGAATGCGATCGCGCCGGGGTATATCGATACGGACATGGTGGCGGCGGTGCCGGCCGACGTGCTGGAGAAGATCGTGGCGAAGATTCCGGTCGGGCGACTGGGTCAGGCTACCGAGATCGCGCGGGGTGGCGTTCCTATGCTCGGAAGAGGGTGGGTTCGTTACTGGGTCTACGCTTAGCATCAATGGCGGGCAGCACATGTACTGACGGGCGCAGGCAGCGCAAAGCGCGGCCGATGCCCGCGAGCAAAGCGAGACGGGCAGCGCCCGGCACGGCCGGCGGGTCGGCCAGGCCGAACCCGTCCGACGGCGGCTTTGCCGGCGGCGCCGAGTAGAGGTCTACCGGATTACCAAGGTCGGTCTTGCTTGATCCTGGGCCCCCGCCTTCGCGAGGGAACTGCCCAGCAACGACCCTAAGCGCGTATCAGGACGACCTTTCCAATTGGGCCCCGGCCTCCGCCGGGGTGGAGGAAAGGTCCAGCCTCACCCGTCGCTGGCGCGCTCAATATCCGCGCCAACGGCGCTCAGCTTCTCCTCCAACCGCTCATACCCGCGGTCGAGATGATACACCCGGCCCACAGACGTCTCGCCATCCGCCGCGAGCCCCGCCAGAATCAAGCTCATCGACGCCCGAAGATCCGTCGCCATCACCTGTGCGCCGACCAGCTTATCGACGCCGCGCACGACCGCGGTTCGCCCCCGAACCTGAATATCCGCCCCCATCCGCGCCAGCTCCGGCACGTGCATGTAGCGGTTCTCGAAGATCGTCTCGGTCAGCACGCTCGCACCGTCCGCTTTGCACAGCATCGCCATGAACTGCGCCTGCATGTCCGTTGCGAAGCCAGGGTACGGCGCGGTCGACAGCGTCAGCGGCTTCAACGAACCGTCGGACGCAACGCGGACGCCGTCCTTGGTCGGCGTCACCGACACGCCCGCCTCGACCAGCGCATCGAACGTCGCGCCCATGTCGGCGACATCCACGCCGACCAGTTCCAGGTCGCCGCCGGTGATCGCCGCCGCACACGCGTAGCTGCCCGCCTCGATGCGGTCGGGCATCACGGCGTAAGTCGCGCCGTGGAGACGGTCGCGGCCTTCGATCGTCAGCGTCTCGGTGCCGATCCCGTCGATCGACGCGCCCATCGCGACGAGGCAGTTGCAGAGGTCGACGATCTCGGGCTCGCGTGCAGCGTTCTCGATCACGCTCGTTCCCTTGGCGAGTACCGCCGCCATCACGACGTTCTCGGTCGCGCCGACCGACACGATCGGGAAGCGGAAGCGTCCGCCCGGCAGGCGTCCACCCGGCGCGATCGCCTTCACATAGCCCGCCGCCATCTCGAGCTCGGCACCGATCGCTTCCAAAGCGCGCAGGTGGAGGTCAATCGGCCGATTGCCGATCGCACAGCCGCCCGGCAGCGACACCGTCGCCTCGCCGCCCCGCCCGAGCAGCGGCCCGAGCACCAGGATCGACGCGCGCATCTTGCGGACGATGTCGTACGGCGCCTCGGTCGAGGTCAAATTGCCCGCACGGATCGTCATCACCCGGCCGAAATCCTCGGGCCGCGTCCCCTGGATCGCGGTCGACGCGCCAAGCTGGTTGAGCAGGTGGCCGAAGCCGTCGACATCCGCCAGTCGCGGCAGATTGCGCAACGTCAGCGGCTCTTCGGTCAGCAACGCGCACGGCATCAGCGTGAGCGCGGCGTTCTTCGCGCCGGAGATGGGCAAGCGCCCGGACAGGCGATTGCCGCCGCGAATGAGAATACGGTCCATCCCGGGTGTCTATCGCGGCTGGCGTTCTGCGCAAGGGCCGCGCATCGATCGGGCGACAGGCGGACGCTGCGCGAGGCCAAGTCCCGCGCTGGGACCCGCCTCGCGCCCTCACTAGCGCTAACGCCCCGCGCTTGATCGACTTTAATGCGCGGAAATCCTAGCTTTGCTCTGTGGTTCTTGAACATTGGGGACCATTACAGAGTGCCGGACAGCTGCTTCGCCGACCGCGTCGGCGATCTCATCGACTTGTCGATGAACGAAAAGGCTGCGCTAGCGCGGTTGGAGGACCGCCCGCGCGACTTGCGTCGCGGTGCCGTCCTCGTGCGCGAAAACGATCCGCAGGCCGAACTCTTCATCCTGCAACGCGGCATGGCGATGAGCTATGTGCTGCTCGACGACGGCAGCCGCCAGATTTTGCGCTTTCTCTATGCCGGCGACATGCTGGCGGTCTCGGCGCTGGTCTATCGCGATCTCGCCCGAGACGGTGGTCGCGCTGACCGACTGCACCGTGTGCGCGTTCGATCGCTCGGCGATGACTGCACTCGTCACCGATCATCCGCGGCTGTCGGCGATCATCATGGTGATGAACCAGATGGAGAAGGTGGCGCTGACCGACCGCCTCGCCGCGCTGGGTCGCACCTCGGCCAAGGCACGGATCGCGGCGTTGCTGATCGAGATGCGCAACCGGATGCGGATGCGCGACCGGGCGATGGGCAACAGCTTCACGCTCGGGCTGACGCAGGAGGAGATCGGCGATGCCACCGGGCTCACCGCGGTGCACGTCAACCGGATGCTGCGCCAGTTGGAAGAGGACGGGTTGATCCGGCGCGAGGCTGGCTGCGTGACGTTGCTCAACGAGGCGATGCTGGCGCAGGCGGCGAATTATATCGACCGGTTCGATCGGCTGGACCTGCGCTGGCTTCCGCCCGCGCGGTAACTGCTTGATCCTCCCCCGCCAGGGGAGGTGGCGCCGAAGGTGACGGAGGGGGAGGTACGCGCCAACCCTCGCTCCATGTCCGCCCCCTCCGTCTGGCAAGGGCCAGCCACCTCCCCCTTGCGGGGGAGGATCAGTTCAATTCAAACGGTAAGGCTCACGCCTTTTCGAGCGTGCACTGGAGCGGATGCTGGTTCTGGCGGGCGAAATCCATGACCTGCGACACCTTGGTCTCGGCGACCTCGTAGCTGAACGTCCCGCAGACCCCGACGCCCTTCTGGTGGACATGCAGCATCACGCGCGTCGCGGCCTCCATGTCCATGCGGAAGAAGCGCTGGAGACACAGCACGACGAACTCCATCGGCGTGTAGTCGTCGTTGAGCATCAGCACGCGGTACGGCGTCGGCTGTTTGGTCTTTGCGCGCGCTTTGGTCGCGATGCCGGCACCGGTGCCGTCATTGCCATCCTCGCCACCATCGTCGCGGCGCTCGGCCATCATCACGGCCAGCTTCATTTCGGGGGTCAACACCATGCTGCCAAAATATGGCATGCCGGGGGGCAAGGGCAAGGGGCGCCCGCACACCCCACGCGAAATCCGCAAACGAAAAAGGGGCGACCGTCGCATGACGGCCGCCCCCTTCTCGTCGCACCGCGCGAAGGCGTGGCGCTATCGACTTACGCCGAGATCTTCATCTTGTCGGTCGCGACCGCAACGCGGTTCGAGATCGGCTGGGCGAACTCGCCGAACATCTTGAGCATCCGCTCGGTCGAGCGCGAGCCCTCGGCGATCATCGTGTCGAACGCGGTACGCGCGTAATCACCCTGGAGCTTCATGAACTCGGTCGGCGACTTGGCGGCGGCCAGCGTCTTGGCGGCTTCGGTCGCGCTCTCGAACGAGGTCTTGGCGTATTCGGCGGCTTCGTGGCCGAGCGCTTCGACGTTCTTCGCGGCGATCTTCGACGATTCGACCAGTGCCTCGATGTTACCCTTGCCGAAGGCGGTCATGTCTTCGACCATCTTCGCCGACTTCTCCATCGCGCCCTTGGCCTGCTCGCTGAACTCGCTGGTGGTGGTGCCGCTGAACCCGTTGGTGAACAGGGCCTTGGTCTTCTCGGTGATGCTCTGGATCGTGTCCATCGTGGCGTCCTTTGGTTCGCTGGCTAGGGTTTCACTAGCTGGGATCCCCGACGGCGCGACGGCCAGAATCGGGGCGGGAGTGTCCGGTTGCGGCGATACAAAAGCAGCCGCGGGAGGTATGTCGATCGCCGGCGTCTTGGCGACCGGCCTGGGTGCCGGTTGAGCCGGCTTGGCGACGGTCCGAGGAGCCTTCGCGGTGGCGACGGGCTTCGAACCGGCCTTGGCCGTCCGTTTCACGATATCCACCATCCACGCACCTCTCTTCGGAGTTATGTCGTGGTCCTTGATACACGATTCGCGGCGTCGCACAATGAAATTGTGCACTGCACCATGACGTTAACGGAAGGTAGCGCTACCGGGTTTTGACATACTCGCCAGGCGCATCGCCAAGCGCCGCGAGGGCCCCCTTGCCGGGATTCCTAACCCCTTTGGCTGCCACGGTTTTCGGATCGATCGCGCGGACCCATTCGACCCAGTCGGGCCACCAGCTTCCCTTGGTCTCGGTCGCCCCTGCAACGAAGTCGTCGAGCGTCGTATGCGGCGAGGGATTGGTCCAAAACTGATACTTGCCCGCATCCGGCGGGTTCACGACTCCGGCGATGTGGCCCGACCCCGCCAGCACGAACTTCAGCGGCCCGGCGAACAGCTGGGTCAGCTTCCACACGCTTTCGGCCGGCGCGATATGGTCCTCGCGCCCCGCCTGGACGTAAGCGGGTGTCGTCACCTTGGTGAGGTCGATCGGCGTCCCGTCCACCGTCATCGTGCCCGTGACCAGCAGATTGTCGCGGTACAGATCGGTCAGATAGCTCAGATGCCATTTTGCCGGCAGGTTGGTGGTGTCGCCATTCCAGTGGAGCAGGTCGAACGGCACGTAATCCTGCCCCAGCAGGTAATTCTGCGTGACGTAGTTCCAGATCAGGTCGCGCCCACGGAGCAGGTTGAACGTCGTCGCCATGTAGCGCCCGTCGAGAAACCCCTCGGGCGACAGCGACGCGACCATCTTCAACTGCTCGTCGTCGATGAAATGTTGCAACTCGCCCGCCTGCGCGAAATCGACCTGCGCAGTGAAGAACGTCGCGCTCGCCACCTTCGCCGCCTCACCGCGTGCGGTAAGTAGCGCGAGCGTCGCCGCCAGCGTCGTCCCCGCCACGCAATAGCCGATCGTGTGTACCGCCGGCACCCTCAGCGCAGTCCGCACCGTGTCGATCGCGTCGATCTGCGCGGCGATATAATCGTCCCAGACGATGTCCTTCATGCTCGCGTCGGCGGACTTCCACGACACCATGAACACGGTGATGCCCTGCTCGACTGCCCAGCGGATGAAGCTCTTCTCGGGCGTCAGGTCGAGGATGTAGAACCGGTTGATCCACGGCGGAAAGATGACCAGCGGTGTCGCCAGCACCTTGTCCGTGGTCGGGCTGTACTGGATCAGTTCGTAAAGCGGCGTGCGCTTGACCACTTTCCCCGGCGTCATCGCCAGGTTTCGGCCGAGTTCGAACGCGCCGTCGGGCGTATGCGTCACCTGCCCGCGGGCAAGATCCGCCATCATGTTCTGCAGACCCTTCAGCAGATTCTCGCCGCGCGTCTCGATCGTCTTCTCGATCACCTGCGGGTTGGTCAGCGCGAAGTTGGTCGGACTCATCGCGTCGACGAACCCCTTGGTCGCGAACCGCAACTGCTCCTTCTGCTTGGGATCGAGCCCGTCGACCGCCTCGACGCCGCGGAGCATGTGGTCGCCGATCAGTTCGTAACTCTGACGGATCAGGTCGAACACCGGCTCGCGCCACTGCGGCGCCTTGAAGCGCTTGTCGGTGATGGGCGCGGGATCGGGCGCCTTGGCGGGATCGAGAAACCGCTGCCACAATGTCAGGCTCTCGGTCCAGAAATCGCGCGCGTTCCAGCGTGGCGGGGTCGGTGAAGCCCGGAATCGCGGGGATGCCCTCGGACTTGGTCTGCATCGCCGCCAAGCCCTGCTCCATCATCATCTGCTGCGCACGACCCATCACCCAGGTCCAATGCTGGAGATCGGGCAGGCTCGGAGTAGGAGGAGTTTCGGCCATGACGTCCTCTGCTTTTTCCGGAGCTTAACGCAGGTGTGGGCCAAGCGGAAGGCGACTGTCACTTGCCCCTGCCGTCACTTGCCCCTGCCGTCACTCGTCTCTGCCGTCACTCGCAACAAAGCCCGCCACCCGAGAAAAGCCCGTCGCCCGAGAAAAGCGCGTCACTCGCAACAAAACCCGTCACCCCAGCGAAAGCTGGGGTATCCCGGTTCGGGCCACACCCTTCGACAACAGGGATACCCCAGCTTTCGCTGGGGTGACGGGAGAGGTGGAATTTGGAGCAACGGCGGGCTGCCTCGGCCCGCCTCCTCGCAATACGCAAGCTTTCGTTGGGTGACGCCCCCGCTCACCTGCGGTACAGCACCCGCTCCTCCAGCTTGAGGCCGATCATGTCCGAAGACTTCTACCGCATCAAACGCCTGCCCCCCTACGTCATCGCCGAAGTGAACGCGATGCGGGCGGCGGCGCGCGGGCGGGGAGGACATCATCGATCTCGGCATGGGCAATCCCGACCTGCCGCCGCCCGAGCATGTCATCGAGAAGCTCGTCGAAGTCGCGCGTAAACCCAGCGCGCACGGCTATTCGCAGTCGAAGGGCATCCCAGGCCTGCGAAAAGCCCAGGCGAATTACTACGGCCGCCGCTTCGGCGTCGATGTCGATCCCGAGACCGAGGTCGTCGTGACGATGGGCTCCAAGGAAGGCCTCGCGAGTCTGGCCACCGCGATCACCGCGCCCGGCGACGTCGTGCTCGCGCCCAACCCGTCCTACCCGATCCACACCTTCGGTTTCATCATCGCCGGCGCGACGATCCGCGCGGTGCCGACCACGCCCGACGAGGCGTATTTCGAGAGCCTCGAGCGCGCGATGGCGTTCACCGTCCCGGCGCCGTCGGTGCTGGTGATGGGCTATCCGTCGAACCCGACCGCCGAAGTCGTCGACCTCGCCTTCTACGAGCGCGTCGTCGAATTCGCGAAGAAGCACAAGCTGTGGGTGATCTCGGATCTCGCCTATTCGGAGCTGTATTTCGACGGCAAGCCGACCCCCTCGATCCTCCAGGTGCCGGGCGCGAAGGACGTCGCGATCGAGTTCACCTCGCTCAGCAAGACCTATTCGATGGCCGGTTGGCGGATGGGCTTCGGGGTCGGCAACAAGACGCTGATCGCGGCGATGACGCGGGTGAAGTCGTACCTCGATTACGGCGCGTTCACGCCGATCCAGGCCGCCGCCTGCGCCGCGCTCAACGGCCCGCAGGACATCGTCGAGCGCAACCGCCAGCTCTATCACAAGCGCCGCGACGTGCTAGTCGAGAGCTTCGGCCGCGCCGGCTGGGACATCCCGAGCCCTCGCGCTTCGATGTTCGCCTGGGCCCCGCTCCCGCCCGCGCTCGCGCACTTAGGTAGCCTTGAGTTCACCAAACAATTGCTGACTCACGCGCACGTCGCGGTGGCCCCAGGGGTTGGCTACGGCGAAAACGGCGAGGGCTATGTGAGAATCGCGATGGTCGAGAACGAACAGCGGCTCCGCCAGGCGGCGCGCAACGTGAAGAAATATCTCCAGTCGATGGGCGTCAACACGCCCGCGCGTGGCGCCGGCTGACCTTCGCCAGCGTGGATATCAACCTGTTGTATTCGGTGGCCGGCGTGCTCGTCGGCCTCATCGTCGGGCTGACGGGTGTCGGCGGCGGGTCGCTGATGACGCCATTGCTGGTGCTCGTCTTCGGCTTCCACCCCGCCACCGCGGTCGGCACCGACCTGCTCTACGCGTCGGCGACCAAGACGGTCGGGACGACGGTGCATGGCTGGCGCGGCACGGTCGACTGGCAAGTCGTGCGCCGGCTCGCGACCGGCAGCGTCCCCGCCGCGATCGCGACGTTGCTCGTGCTCAACCATCTCGGCGAGAAATCGTCCGACACGGGCCACGCGATCACCGTCGTGCTCGGCGTGACGCTCATCCTGTCGGCGGTCGCGACGTTCTTTCGCGGCAAGATCGTCGCGTGGCTGACCCCGCGCATCGGCACGGTCGGCGGTGAGCGCCAGGCGATGCTGACCGTCCTGCTCGGCGCAGTTCTCGGCGTGCTCGTCTCGCTGACCTCGGTCGGCGCTGGCGCATTGGGCATGACCGCACTGCTGATCCTGTACCCGACGCTGCCGATCAACCGGTTGGTTGGCTCCGACATCGCCCACGCCGTACCGCTGACGCTGCTGGGCGGGATCGGCCACTGGATCCTGGGCTCGGTCGACGTCGACCTGCTTGTGTCGCTGCTGATCGGCTCGATCCCCGGCATCATCGTCGGGAGCCTGATCGCCACGCGCGTCTCCGACCGCGTGCTGGTGCCGGTCCTGGCGACGGTGCTGGCCCTGGTCGGCGTAAAGCTGATCTTCTGAGATGCGGCCGGGGTTCGCCTTCTCGACGCGTTTCCGCGTGCGCTACGCCGAGATCGACGGCCAGCGCATCGTCTTCAACTCGCGCTATCTCGAATATGCCGACGTCGCGGTCACGGAATTCTGGGAGTGGACCGGGATCGCCGAAGCGCTGCCGGAGATCTGGCCGACCACCGAGTTCAACGTCCGCCGGACGGAGATCGATTACCTCAAGCCGTTCCGCTTGGGGGATACGGTCGAGGCGTTCGTCCAGATCAAGAAGCTCGGGACGACGAGCCTGACTAAGCGGTTCGAGCTGGCGCATGCGGAGACGGGCGAGCTGCATACCGTGATCACGATGGTCAGCGTGCACGTTGATCTGGAGACGGGGCGGCCGGTGCCCCTGCCCGACGCGATCCGCACGGTGCTGGAAGCGTTACCGACCCAATAACCCAAAGAGAGCATGTTCCCCCGCGCAGGCGGGTGTCCAGACTGGGCTCCCGCCTTCGCGGGAGAACAAGGAAGTATGGGCTGACGTCCGATCCCATTCGCAACGGGGCGCCTTACTCCGCCGCCTCAGCCTCGACGCCCGCGACCTCCCCAGGCAGCGCCCAGATCAGATCGCCCTTCCCCAGTACCCGCCCGTCATGCGCCCGCACCGCGACCGGCTGCAACGGCCGCCGATCGCGTTCGTCGACCAGGATCGGAAACGCCGGCACGCACGTCTCCCATCGCTCGCCCCATTGCCGCAGCGCAATCATCGTCGGCAGCAGCGCGAACCCCTTGTCGGTCAGACCGTAGGCGATCTTGCGCCGATCCTCCGGGATAGGCTGTCGCTCCAGGATGCCGTGCTCGACCAGCCGCGCCAGCCGGTTAGCGAGGATATTCCGCGCGATGCCGAGCTCGGACTGGAACTCCTCGAAGTGATGAAGGCCATTGAACGCCGCGCGCAGGATCAGGAACGACCAGCGCTCGCCCATCGCTTCCAGCGCGGCGGGCAGGCTGCATTCCAGCAATGGTTCGCGCAATTTGCCCATCACGTCATCCTCATCCGCCGCGAACGTACCGCATAAGCCGCAGAAGCGAAACGCCCCGCTTATCCTACGTTATGCGCTGCCCACGAATGGCTGACGCAACCACTAGATCACAGTGATGCGACGCTTTTTGTTGCCAAAAGTCCCTGCCCGGCCCCATCTATGGCGGGTGCTGCGCCAATATGAACTGGTCGATCGCGTCCTCGACTACGATCCCGACGCCGACGAGGCGATGCTGAACCGCGCCTATGTCTTTTCGATGCAGGCGCACGGGTCGCAGAAACGCGCGAGCGGCGATCCGTATTTCAGCCATCCGATCGAGGTGGCGGGCATCCTCACCGACCTGCACCTCGATGCCGAGACGATCGCCACCGCGATCCTCCACGACACGATCGAGGACACCGTCGCCACGCCCGAGGAGATCGAGCGGCTGTTCGGTGCCTCGGTCGCGCGCCTCGTCGACGGCGTCACCAAGCTCAGCAAGATCGAAGCGCAGACCGAGAACGAACGCGCTGCTGAGAATCTACGCAAATTCCTGCTCGCGATGTCCGACGACATCCGCGTGTTGCTGGTCAAGCTTGCCGACCGCCTCCACAATATGCGGACGCTGCATCACATCTCGAAACCCGAGAAGCGCCGTCGGATCGCCAAGGAGACGATGGACATCTACGCGCCGCTCGCCGAGCGGATCGGCATGTACGAGTTCATGCGCGAGATGCAGTCGCTCGCCTTCGAACAGCTCGAGCCCGAAGCGTCCGAATCGATCAACCGCCGCCTCGAACAGCTGAAAAAGGGCGACGGCGACCGCATCGCCAAGATCGCCTCCGGCCTGAAGCTGGTGCTGTCGCGCGCCGGGGTCGAGGCGGAAATCTCGGGGCGCGAGAAGCATCCCTATTCGATCTTCCGAAAGATGTCCGAACGCCACATCAGCTTCGAACAACTCTCCGATGTCATGGCCTTCCGCGCGATCGTCCCGACCGAGGAGGATTGCTACCGCGTGCTCGGGATCATCCACCAGCGCTGGCCGATGGTGCCGGGCCGGTTCAAGGATTACATCTCGACGCCCAAGCGCAACGGCTATCGCTCGCTGCACACGTCGGTGATCCACGCCGACAGCGCGCGGATCGAGATCCAGATCCGCACGGCTGATATGCATGCGCAGGCCGAGTTCGGCCTCGCCGCACACTGGGCCTATAAGCAGCAAATCAACGGCAGCGACCGGCAGGTCAGCTGGATCCGCGATCTCGTCGAGATCCTCGATACCGCCGAGAGCCCGGAAGAGCTGCTCGAACACACGCGGATGGCGATGTACACCGATCGCATCTTCGCGTTCACGCCGAAGGGCGAGCTGATTCAGCTGCCCAAGGGCGCGACCTCGATCGACTTCGCGTACGCGGTGCACACCGATCTCGGCGACCAGGCGGTCGGCGCGAAGGTCAACGGGCGCGTCGTGCCGCTGTCGACGGTGATCGAGAATGGCGATCAGGTGCAGATCCTGCGCTCGAAGGGCCAGTCCCCGCAACCGCAATGGCTGAATGTCGCGACCACCGGCAAGGCGCTGGCCGCGATCCGCCGGCACCTGCGTCAGAAGGAGCGCATCGAGCAGATCGCGCTCGGCCAGACCCTGTACGAGGATATCGTCACCCGCCTGCCCGCGCAGATCGGCACCGATGCGCTGAGCCACGCGCTGAAGCGGCTGAAGCTGCCCGACGAATCGTCGTTGATGGTCGCGATCGCGCGGCGGACTCTGTCGGATGCGGCGGTGATGGAGGCGTTGATGCCGGGCTCGGCGGGCGCCGACGTTACGCACGCGCTGGCACCGCAATCGAGCGCGATCTCGATCAAGGGGCTCACCCCCGGCGTGGCCTATGACCTAGCTACGTGCTGCCATCCGGTACCGGGCGATCGGATCGTCGGATTGCGTCGGCCCGATGCCGGGATCGAGGTCCACGCGATCGACTGCAAGGTTCTCGCCGAACTCGCCGAGCGATCGGAAAACGAAACCGACTGGGTCGACGTTGCATGGGGCAACGAGACCGAGGGCGCGGTCGCACGCATCTCGGTGATGGTGAAGAACGAGCCGGGCTCGCTCGGCATCGTGTCGACGATCATCGGCGGGCACAAGGCGAACATCATCAACCTGCGGCTCGATACGCGCGACAAGAGCTTCCACACCAACGAGATCGACGTCGAGGTGCACGACGTGCAGCAGTTGATGCGGCTGATGGCGGGCCTCCGCGCGGCGGATGCGGTGCATACCGTGGAGCGGGTGTAGAAACATCCGACGATGACGGCGGGCGCGACGGGCGCTAGACGGGGGCGATGAACCGTCCGTCCCTTTCGATTGTCGTCCCCTGCTATAACGAGGCTGCGTGCCTCGACATCCTGCACGCGCGTATTTCCGGTGCGGCGAAGGTCGCGGTTGGCGACGATTACGAGATCGTCCTGATCAACGACGGCTCGCGCGACGACAGCTGGCCGGTGATGCAGCGCCTCGCCGCCGCCGATCCGCGGCTGGTCGCGATCAACCTCTCGCGCAACCACGGCCACCAGCTCGCCCTGACCGCCGGACTCGACCTGTGCGCAGGCGAGCAGATCCTGATCATCGATGCGGATCTTCAGGACCCGCCCGAACTGCTATCCGACATGCGCGCGGCGATGGCAGCGAGCCAGGCCGACGTCGTCTACGCGGTACGCCGCCAGCGCGCGGGCGAAACGGTCTTCAAGAAAGCCACCGCCGCCGCCTTCTATCGCCTGCTGACACGAATGACCGAGACGCCGATCCCGCTCGACACCGGCGATTTCCGCTTGATGAGCCGGCGCGCGCTCGACGCATTCCTGTCGCTCCCCGAACAGGCCCGCTTCATCCGCGGCATGGTCGCGTGGATCGGCTTCCGCCAGGTCCCCTTTCCCTACGACCGCGCCGAGCGGCTTGCGGGCGAGACGAACTACCCGCTGGCAAAGATGATCCGCCTCGCGTTCGACGCCGTCACCGGCTTCTCGACCGCGCCGCTACGTTTCGCCAGCCATGCCGGGCTCGCACTGACCGGCGTATCGCTTCTCCTGTTCGTCTACATCGCGATCGGCTGGCTCTCGGGCAGCGCGGTGCAGGGCTGGACCTCGACGATGCTCGTGACGGTGTTCCTCGGCGCGGTGCAGATGTTCGTGCTCGGGATGATCGGCGAGTATCTTGGGCGGCTGTACGTCGAGTCGAAGCGGCGACCGCTGTATATCGTGGCCGATGTGGCGGGCCCGATCCAGGGGAAGGCGACCTTGGGGTTTCGTGCGGAACCGGTGGAATTGGTGCGGTTCCCTGACACGTCCCTACCAATCCGCGCAGACTGACGCCTCCCCAATTTTCACACCACCCCGGCGGAGGCCGGGGCCCAATTGGAAAGGTCGCGGTAACGAAGCGCAGGCTTCAGTTAGTGACGTTCCCCAATTGGGCCCCGGCCTTCGCCGGGGTGGTCGTTGGAGGTGCGCCCCAGGTCCTAGCCTCCGTTTGTGCTGAGCGAAGTCGAAGCACCTGCGTGCGGGACCTGTCCTTCGACTTCTCTCAGGACGAACGGGTTAGAAAACGGGGGAAGATAACGAGGCAGGCTTACCGCGGCACCGCCAGCGTCACGATCGAAACCCCGGGCGTCATCGGCACGCGCCCGACGAGATGCCGCTCCAGCCGAAAGATCTTCTCGAACAGCGCATTCACCAGCTTCGGCGGCGGCGAATCATCGCTGTCGTCACGCCCGGTCACCCGCCCGGCGATCCGCGCCGCCGCCGCCAGCGGGAACAGCAGCGAGTTGAAATACCCCAGCTTCTCCGACTTCAATCCCGCAGTCTCGATCGCCGCCTGCAACGTCGCCTTTGAATAGCGCCGGTGGTGATGGTTCACCACGTCGTGCGCGCTCCACAGCCACGCATGCGCCGGCACTGCGATCAAAATCTTGCCGCCCGGTGCCAGGCAATCCGCCATCGCCTTCAACGCCGCAACGTCGTCCTCGATATGCTCGACCACGTCGAGCACCGCGATCAGGTCGTAGTGCGCGCGGGGCACGCCCGGCAGCTCTGGCAACGGTGCCGCGCCGACCGGCTTGCCGAGCCGCTCGCTGGCGATCTCGCGCGCGGCCGGGTCGATCTCGATCGCGTCGATGCTGCCGAACGCGGCGAGCATCGGCAGGTTGTGGCCGGTGCCGCAGCCGATCTCGAGGATCTTCGCATCCTTCGGCAACGCGCCGTAGCGGGTCAGGTAATCGGCGAGGATGTCGCGGCGCGCGCGGTACCACCAGTGGGTGGAGTCGTGGGCGGCCATCCGGTCGTAGACGATACGGTCCATCAGTAAGTCGTCCAGTTCGTTGGCAGCATCAGTTGAAAACCCAAAGTCGGTTGAGCACGAAACTCACGATCGCCGCGAGCAGCACGGCGGGGACGAGCGGGATCCACGGGTGCAGGTGGAACACCGCAGTGCCGACCCACGTGATCAGCGCGTTGAGCGCCAGACCTGCGCCCTGGACGATCACGAACTTCACATGCCGCCCGGCGCCCGGCTCCTTCGCGTGTCCCTTGAAGCTCCAGCGGCTGTGCAGGAAGAATCCGACCACGACGGCGACCACGAAGGCGAACGGCACCGCCGCCACCGCCTGGCGTGGTGGAAAGACATACGCGGTCAGCGGCAGGTACACGAGCGAATACACCACGCTGGAAATCCCGCCGGCGATTCCGAAGCGCACGAGCTGGCCGAGCACGCCGCTCGTCCGCATCTGCTCCATCTGTCGCCAAATCGCCTGCATGCCCGCCTTGTTCTTTACCCTCCGGCGATCGCGCCGGTGCCTTGTTCTTTACGGACACCGCGATAGAGCGACGCTTGAGATACGCCCGCGCATCTAGAGTGCGTGCGGGCTGGAGGAAAGCGTTTTGGATCATGCACCACTTCAGCGGCGGACGTTGCCGGACGAACTCGATCGGCATTGGATCGCGTTGACGTTGCTTGCCTGGGTGGCGGTGGCGGCGTGGTCGATGTTCGATCGCTGGGGCCAGATCCGCTGGCTGTCGCTCGGCGATACCGACGACAACATGCGGCTGATGCAGGTCCGCGCGCTGCTCGACGGCCAGGGCTGGTACGATCTGCGCAACTACCGGATGAACCCGCCGGTCGGGTTCGACATCCACTGGAGCCGCATCGTCGACCTGCCGATCGCCGGGCTGATCCTGTTCTTCCGCCTGTTCACCAGCAACAGCTGGGCGGAGCGGCTGGCGTGCGGGATCGCGCCGTTGCTGCCGCTGTCGATCGCGATGCTGGGCATCGGCGCAACCGTGCGGCGGCTGATCAGCCCGTATGCGTGGCCCCTCGCGGTCGTGATCATGGTCGGCGCGACGGGCACGATGCTGATGTTCATGCCCGAGCGGATCGATCATCACGGCTGGCAACTCGCCATGCTCAGCCTGACGGTGGCGGGGCTGTGCGATACGAACGGCCGTCGCGGTGGCGCGATGGTCGGGCTCGCCAGCGCGGTGTCGTTGTCGATCGGGCTCGAGCTGCTGCCCTATGCGGCGATGGCGGGGGCGATCATCGCGCTTCGCTGGGTATGGGATCGCGCCGAAGCCGAGCGGTTGTCGATCTATGCGCTGACGCTTGGCGGCGGCAGCACGCTGGGGTTCGCGCTGTTCGCGTCGAACGCCAACCAGGCGATGCGTTGCGATGCGCTGACGCCGGTGTGGCTGAGCGTGATGATTGCGGCGGGAATGCTGCTGTTTTTGCTGGCGCGGTTCGGGCCGGCTTCGCGGGGGCTCGGCTGGCTCTGGCGGTGGTGGCGGGTGCGGCGATCGTTGCCGGCTTTGCGTTGGTGTTTCCGCAGTGTCTGGGGCGGCCCGAGGGGATCTCACCCGAGCTGCAGCGCAACTGGCTGGACAATGTCCGCGAGGCCAAGCCGATCTACAAGCATAGTTTCCGGGTCGGGTTCGCGCTGACGACGCTGCCGATCATCGGGCTGATCGGGGCTATCCTTGCAGCCTGGCGCGCGTCGCGACGACCGGGCGGTCGGCTGGGCAGCGGTCGCGCTGTTCACCGCGTTCGCGTGTGCGATGCTGTTGTGGCAGGTCCGCGCGGGTCCGGCGGCGCAGTTGCTGGCGATTCCGGGGGCGACGGCGCTGGGGTGGCTGATCCTGCCGCGGCTGCTCGGCAACCGATCGGTGGCGGTGCGCGTGCTGGGAACGGTCAGTGCTTTCCTGATCGTGTCGGGGCTGTTTGCCGGGATGCTGATCCAGTATTTCCCGATCGACCGGCCGAAGCCGTATGAAAAGCGCGTCAATATGGCGACGGGGAACTGCCTGCGGACGACCGTGCTGCTCGCGCTGGACAAGTATCCCCCGCAGACCGTGTTTACCTTCGTCGACATGGGGCCGCGGTTGATCACGATCACGCATCACGATGCGATCGCGGGGCCGTACCACCGCAACGGCGATGCGATCCTCGATGTGCAGCATGCGTTCGGGGGGACGCCGGACCAGGCGCATGCGATCATCAGGCGCCACGGCGCAACGATGCTCCTGCTCTGCCCCAACGCGGCGGAGTCGACCAACTACAAGGCGCGCAGCCCGAAGGGGTTCTATGCCGAGCTGGCGAAGAACGAGGTGCCGGCGTGGCTGACGCCTCTGCCGCTGCCGGCGAAGTCGCCGTTGCGACTGTTCAAGGTGGACTAACCTTCGTCCGTCATCGTGGATTCGCCCCAGGATGACGGACTAGCGCAGCACGACCGACAAGCCGTCGAGCACGAACTGCACCGCCAGCGCGGCCAGCAGCACGCCGAGCAACCGGGTGATCACCGCCTCGATCTTCGCGCCTAGGATCCGCATGATCGGCCCCGCCGCGAGCAGTGCGACCAGCGTCAGCAGCAGGATCGTGACCATCGCCGCCAGCACGACCGCCGAGCGCTCGATCCCGCTGTTGCGGCTCATCAACAGCATCACCGACGCGATCGAGCCCGGCCCGGCGATCATCGGCATCGCCATCGGGAAGATCGAGACGTCCTCGACCTCGGGATCGCTCGCGACCTTGGCGGCGCGGTCCTCACGGCGTTCGGTGCGCTTTTCGAACACCATTTCGAGCGCGATCAGGAACAGCATGATGCCGCCGGCGATGCGGAAGCTGGCGAGGCTGATGCCGAGGCCCTTGAGCAACGCCTCGCCGAACAGCGCGAACACGAACAGGATCAGCGCGGACACGCCGACCGCGCGGATCGCCATCGCCCGCTTCTGGAGGGACGAGGCGCTTGCCGACAGCCCGGCATAGATCGGCGCGCAGCCGGGCGGATCGATGACCACGAAGAACGTGATCAGCGACGAGATGTAGAGTTCGATCACAGGCTCGACTCCTCGATCGCGACGCCTTCGCGGCGGCCGGCGGAGACTAGAGTGTTCCGCAACAGACACGCGATCGTCATCGGCCCGACGCCGCCCGGCACCGGCGTGATCGCGCCCGCGACCTCGACCGCGCTCGCGAAATCGACGTCGCCGACGAGGCCGGCGTCGGCGCGGTTGATGCCGACGTCGATGACAGTCGCGCCGGGCTTGAGCCAGTCGCCCTTGATCATCTGCGGGATGCCGACCGCGGCCACGACGATGTCGGCGCGGCGGATGTGTGCGGGGACGTCCTGCGTGCGGCTATGCACGACGGTGACGGTGCAGCTCTCACGGAGCAGCAATTGCGCCATTGGTTTGCCGACGATGTTGGACCGACCGACGACGACCGCCTCGAGCCCGCTGAGGGTCGGCAGCACGCTCTTTAGCAGCAGGACGCAGCCGAATGGCGTGCAGGGTACGAAGCCGGGCAGGCCGGTTGCGAGACGCCCCGCGTTGATCGGGTGGAAGCCGTCGACGTCCTTGTCGGGGTCGATCGCGGCGATCACCGCCTGCTCGTCGATATGCTTGGGCAAGGGCAACTGGACGAGGATGCCGTCGATCGTCGGATCTACGTTCAGCGTCGCGACCAGCGCGAGCAGGTCTTCGGCGGGGACGTCGGCGGGGAGGCGGTGCTCGATGCTTACCATTCCTGCTTCGCGCGTTGCCTTGCCCTTCGAGCGGACATAGACGTTGGAGGCGGGATCCTCGCCGACCAGCACGACGGCGAGGCCGGGCGCGCGGCCCGCCTTTGCCCGAAAGGCGGTGACGCCGTCTGCGATACGGGCCCGGAGGCCGGCGGCGAAGGCCTTGCCGTCGATGATGGTCGCGCTCATGCCCGCGGCCCATAGAGCGCGGACGCGATTTCCGCCAGCACAGTGGAGTCGCCGGCGATGTGCAGGCGCTTGAGCCGCGCGGTTTCGCCGGAGATGATCGTTACGGCACGCTTGGGTACGCCGAAGGTCTTGGCGACGAGAGCGACCAGCCCGGCGTTCGCGGCGCCATCGACGGGGGCGGCTGCCAGTCGCGCGGCGAAATGCTCGGGCGTTCCGGCGGCGAGTGCGTCGCGACCGCCGCGCGGGGTTACGCGGACGGCGATCGCCAAGCCGTCATCGACCGCTCGCCAGGCCGCCGGCCCGATCAATAGGCTGCGACGAGGTAGTTCTGCGCGATGTTCGGGATGACGATGTTGGTCAGGATGTACAGGATCAGCAGCACGACCAGCGGCGACAGATCGAGCGCACCGAAATCGGGGAGGATGCGGCGGATCGGGCGATAGAGCGGCTCGGTGATCTTCTGCAGCGCGTTCCAGACCGTGCGGACGAAATCGCTGTGCGTGTTGATGACGTTGAACGCGATCAGCCACGACAGCACCGCCTGGATGACGATGACCCACCAGACGAGGTTGAGCAGCAACTGGACGATCTGAAGAAGGGCGATCAAGGCAAGGGTCTCCGCTGGTGTGGTCCGGATATAAGGGGGCGGGGGAGAACGAGAAGCCCTGCTTAGGCGATAGTCCCCTTAGCCCCAGCCCGTCACCCCAGCGAAAGCTGGGGTATCCCGGTTGGCGGGTGCGCGGCTCGAACCGGGAGATTCCAGCTTTCGCTGGGATGACAGGTTTGGGGGCGGGAAGAACGAGAAGGCCTGTGGTTCGCCGCCGCTCACGCCCCCCGACCGATTATCGTTCCCCACCTATCGTCACCCCAGCGGAAGCTGGGGTATCCCCGTTGGCGGGCGGGCGGCTCGAACCGGGAGATTCCAGCTTTCGCTGGGATGACGGCGTGGCGGTAGTGAGGGTGATACCCGTCGCGCGTTACCGGGTGCGCCCGTTGGCGCTGACCAAGGTCCCCGCGCCCTGCTTGGTAAAGATTTCCAGCAGCATCGCATGCGGCACGCGACCATCGATAATCACCGCCGCATCGACGCCCGATTCGACCGCCGCGACGCAGGTGTCGAGCTTGGGGATCATGCCGCCGGTCACGGTGCCGTCGGCGCGCAGTTCGGCGATCCGCGCGGGATCGAGGTCAGTCAGCAGCTCGCCCTCTTTGTCGAGCACGCCGACGATATCGGTCAGCAGGAAGAACCGCGCCGCCCCCATCGCCGCGGCGATCGCGCCGGCCATCGTGTCGGCGTTGATGTTGTAGGTGTGGCCGTCGGCGCCAATGCCGATCGGCGCGATCACCGGGATGATATCGGCGGCGATTAGCGTGTCGAGGATCGTCCGGTCTACCGCGATCGGCTCTCCCACGAAACCGAGGTCGACGTGACGCTCGATTCCCTGGAGCTTGTCGGGTTCGCGGCCGTGGCCGACTTTCTGCGCGAGGACGAGGCCTGCGTCCTTGCCCGAGATACCGACTGCGCGACCGCCGGCCTGGCCGATCCAGCCGACGATCTCCTTGTTGATCGAACCGGCGAGAACCATTTCGGCGATCTGTGCGGTCTCCGCATCGGTTACGCGCAGGCCGTCGACGAAGCGCGATTCGACGCCGAGCCGCTTGAGCATCGCACCGATCTGCGGGCCGCCGCCGTGGACGACGACCGGATTGATGCCGACCGCCTTCAGCAGCACCATGTCCTCGGCGAAATCGCGCTGGAGCTCGGGGTCGCCCATTGCGTGGCCGCCGTATTTCACGACGAACGTCTTGCCGGCATAGCGCTGCAGATACGGCAGCGCCTCGGTGAGCGTTTCCGCCTTGGCGAGCAGGGCGGGATCGGGCGTGTGATCGGTCATGCCCGCGCTTTAGCCAGTCGCAGGCGGTTCGTCATCCGAGGAACGTGCGTGGCGTGGCGTGGCGTGGCGTGGCGTGGCGTGGCGTGGCGTGGCGTAGCGTGACACATCCCACGTCGGCCCCATCCGTCATCCCAGCGAAAGCTGGGATCTCCCGGTTCGAGCCGCTGCATCCGCCCAGGGGAGACCCCAGCTTTCGCTGGGGTGACGGGCTCGAGGGGGGCGATGGGCTTTGGGGGGGACGGGCGTAAAGGATGACAGGCCTAGGATGCGGCCTTCAAATCAGACCCGGTCTAGCCGCCGGCCCAGCCGCACGAAAAATGTGATCATGAACGGCACCAGCACGATCGACAGCACGACCTTGGTCAGCATCTGCCCCTCCATCAGGCCAAGGATCGGCCGCTCACCCAGGAACGAGATGGTGATGAACAAGATCGTGTCGATGATCTGCGAGATGATGCTCGCGATCATGCCGCGCAGCCACACCAGCTTGCCGTCGCCGCTGCCGACCTGGCCCGACAGCTTCGAGAAGATCAGCACGTTGAGCGTCTGCGAGATACCGTAGGAGATCAGCCCGGCGATCATCATTCGCGAGCTCTGGCCGACGACGATCGGGAACGCGTCGACTGCGGGCGGGTACATCCCCGGATCGTGCGGCAGTGCCAGCACCAGGTGGATCAGCGCCGCCGACACCAGCAGCGGGATGAACCCGAGGCGCACTAGGAACGTCGCGGTCTTCTGGCCGTGCAGCTCGGAAATCGCGCTGCTCAACACTACGAGCAGCAGGAACCCGAAGATCCCCGCCTCGACCGCGAGCGGGCCGAGCGCGACCTGCTTCACCCCCAACACCCCGGCGATGCACACCATGCCGCCGTACAGGACCGAAAAAACGAAGAGCGAACGCGGGAACGCGGGAACAGGCTTATCCATCGCCAGGGACGCTAGCGGAATCACGCGCGCCGTCAAATGACCTCCCCATCATAAAGACTGGCGAGCACGCCGCTCGCGTGTCATGTCGGTCGCTTGCGCAGCCGGGGGCCGCGCGTGTCAGTCAAAAATGCAGGGCGTCCATGGAAAGACTAGTCATCGGCCTTGCAGGCATCGCCGTCATCCTCGGCATCGCCGTGCTGCTGTCGAGCGACCGCCGCGCGATCCGCCTGCGCATCGTCGGCGCCGCGTTCGCGTTGCAGGCCGGGATCGCCGTCCTCGTGCTGTATTCGAGCTTCGGCAAGGTGGTGCTCGGCGAGATGTCCGGCGGCGTCGCCAATTTGCTCGGCTATTCGCAGAAGGGCACCGAGTTCCTGTTCGGCAAGATGGCGACGCCCGAAATCGGCGGGCAGAGCTTCGCGATCGCCGCGTTGCCGGTGATCATCTTCTTCGCCAGCCTCGTCTCGATCCTCTATTATCTCGGCATCATGCAGTTCGTGGTGCGCTGGGTCGGCGGCGGGATCGAGAAGGTCATCGGCGTCTCCAAGGTCGAATCGCTGTGCGCCGCCGCGAACATCTTCGTCGGCCAGAGCGAATCGCCGCTGGTGATCCGGCCGTATCTGGCGGGGCTGACCCCGGCGCAATTATTCACGGTAATGACCAGCGGCATGGCCGGCGTCGCGGGCACGATCCTCGCGGCGTATGCGTCGATGGGGATCCGCATCGATTACCTGCTGGCGGCGAGCTTCATGGCCGCGCCGGGCGGGATCCTGATGGCGAAGATCATCATGCCCGACCGCGTGATGCCACCCGAAGGCGAACTCGCGCTCGGCGACCTGCCCGGTGAATCGTCCGCGGGCGAACCGATGCCGCAGGCCACGCATGACGATGAGAAGCCCGCCAACCTGATCATGGCGGCCGCCCAGGGCGCGCAGACCGGCGTGCGGCTGGCGGTGGCGGTCGGCGCGATGGTGCTGGCGTTCGTGGCGCTGGTGGCACTCGCGAACGGGTTGCTCGGCGGGCTCGGCAACATGATCGGGCTCCCGGGGCTGAGCTTCCAGGGGCTGCTCGGCTATGTCTTCGCGCCGATCATGTTCCTGCTCAACGTGCCGTGGAGCGAGGCGGGGATCGCCGGCGGGCTGTTCGGGCAGAAGATCGTGCTGAACGAATTCGTCGCCTATATCTCGCTCGGCACGCAACAGGGCCTCAGCCCTAGGACGATCGCAGTCATCACCTTCTCGCTGTGCGGGTTCGCGAACTTCTCGTCGATCGCGATCCAGATGGCGGTGACCGGCAGCCTCGCGCCGAACCAGCGGCCGATGATCGCCAAGCTTGGCCTGCGCGCGCTGGCCGCGGGCAGTCTGGCCAACCTGATGTCAGCCGCGCTAGCAGGCCTGCTGATCGGCTGATCGTGTATCCTCCCTGCAAGGGGAGGTGGCAGCCGCTTGGCTGACGGAGGGGTATCGCCCCCTCGACAGCGCACCACCCCTCCGTCTGGCTGCGTCAGCCACCTCCCCTCACAGGGGAGGAGAGAAACCGCAAACGCAATCGGGCCCGCCACCTTCCGGCGGCGGGCCCGACGACACTGCCTCGCGGGGGGACGCGAAGCAGCTATCTCGCGGGATGGCCGATTACGGCAGCATCACCGTGTCGATGACGTGGATCACGCCATTCGACTGCATGACGTTGGCAATCGTGACGCGGCCCTTGTGGCCCTTGCCGTCCATGATGCCCCAGCCGGTGCCGGACTTCATGAACATCAGCGGCTCGCCCTGCACGGTCGTGTAGGTCGCGGTGCCGCCGTTCGCCTTTGCCTTGGCGGCGATGTCGGCGGCGGTGATCGTGCCGGGAACGACGTGATAGGTCAGCACGGCGGACAGCTGCGCCTTGTTCTCGGGCTTGAGCAGCGTGTCGACGGTGCCGGCGGGCAGCTTCTTGAACGCGGCGTTGGTCGGTGCGAACACCGTGAACGGACCCGGGCCCGACAGCGTCTCGACCAGGCCGGCGGCCTTCACCGCAGCAACGAGCGTGGTGTGATCCTTCGAATTGACAGCGTTTTCGACAATGGTCTTGGTCGGATACATCGCGGCGCCGCCGACCTTCGGATTGGTCGGGGCGGCAACGATGGCGCTACCGCTGACGGCGATGGCGGCGGCGACGATCGCGGTACGAAACACGTGATTCATGGCTTTCTCTCCTGCACGGCGCCGGTCGTCCGACGCTTTCGCGGAGAGATACGGCCGGATCGGAAGAATGATGCAGCCGCGTTTCAGATCGTTGCGATCAGCCTGTTCCACGCCGCGATCTCGTCGTCGTTGCGCTGCGTGATCGTCAGATCGCTGGCCGTCGCCGTCGCGAGATCGACGTCGATCGAGCCGCGCCATTCGAACGTGGCATTGCCCGACAGCGTGACCATCGCCGCCTCGCTAGCCTCGGCGCGGACGAGGCCGCCCTTGTTGAAGACGGTGGTCGGCTTGTCGTAGGCGATCCGCCCGGTCAGGCACGCGGCATAGGTCGACGCCGCCATCGCGCTGCCGCAACTGTCGGTGAGGCCAACCCCACGTTCGAAGGTGCGGACGAACAGGTCTGCACCCCGAACCTCGACGAAGCTGACGTTCGCGCGGTTGGGAAGCCAATCGGGGCGGCCTCGCACGTCTCGCCAACGCGGACGAGTTCGGTCTCGTCGATCGCATCAACGAAGGTCACGAGATGGGGGTTCGGCATGGCGACGGCGGTGAAGGCGCGGGCGGTCGGCAGGCCCGCGATCGACGTGTCGACGACGCGGTCCGCGCCGACCTCCATTGGCCAAGCAGCAACATCGAGCGACGCGGGCCCCGCGATCTCGCGCACGGTGAACACGCCCGGCGCGATGTCGCCGTCGTGCACGACGATCGCATCGCTGGTCTTGAGCAATGCCGTTGCGGTTTCCGTGCCGGTCGCCGCGAACCCGGCACGCGCGACGCATCGCAGGCCGTTGAGGCACGTTTCGGACTCGCTGCCGTCGGAATTGAACATCCGCATGCCGAAGGCGCGTGTCTCGTCCCCGCCGGTGAGCAGAAGCAGCCCGTCGCCACCGACCGGCCCGTCCCGATCCGCGAGGGCGCGCGCGACGGCCGCCCAGGCTGCATCGTCCAACGTCGACGCCCGCGCGTCGATCAGGGGGAAGTCGTTGCCGGAGCCGTGGCATTTGATGAGGTCGAAGCGCATGTCCCCCATTTAGTGCTGCGTGGCCGGCAAAGCGAGTGGGCGGATCGGCGCGCGAGTGTAGTCCTGTTTGTGGGGAGACTAGGCGAAGGACTTCGCTGCCGGTCCTTAACATCGGCCACAAGAAGCCCGCGGCCTGGATCGTCGACCTCACGATCCTCCCCCGCAAGGGGGAGGTGGCTGGCCTTTGCCAGACGGGGGGAGGAAAGGGAGCACGTCCGTTGCGCGTCCTCCCCCTCCGTCACCTTCGGCGCCACCTCCCCCTTGCGGGGGAGGATCGAATAGTCCGCCGCCTACTACCCAATCCCGTAATGCGCGGCCAGGCGGTCGAGCGCGAGCGTTAACACCAGCCGCCCTGCCCGCGCCGGCCAGTGCAGCGCCTTCTCCGCCGCGGGCAGCCCCTCCCCCGCGCAGACCACGCGCCACAGGATATCCGCGAGCCCCGGCCCCGCCGCCGCGATCGCATTGTCGAACCGGCGTTTCGCCGCGATCTGCGCGGACGTTGGATCTAGCCCATCATGGCCGCCTCCATCGACTCGCTCCACCCAGCGCATCGTCACGCTCGGCGCGATCGACGCGCGTTCGTAATCGGCGCGCAACCGTTCCCCCGCCGCGAACTGCCGAGTGTCGACGAGTCCGCGCGACCGCAGCCACCCGAGTGGCGATTCGGCCAGATTGACCGTTACCGTTCGCCCGCGCCGCGCCCCCGATAGCTGTGGAACGCCCTCCGAATCGATCGATCGTTCCGCCAGCTCGCGCATCCGTCGTCTCCCGTTGTCGCTCCACGCCAATAGTGCCGGTTGCCATATCGGCATGGTTGTAGGACAGAGTAATAACCTATCTGGTTTGGAGCCCTCCGATGATCACCGCCATTCGCGAAGTCCGCCGCGCCAAGGGCCTGACGCTGGAGGATGTCGCGCGGCGCTGTGTTCCGCCGACGACCGCGCAGACGATCGGCCGGCTGGAAACGGGCACGCGTACCGTATCGGTCGGCTGGCTCAACCGGATCGCCGCGGCGCTGGGCGTCGAGGCAGGCGATCTCGTGACGCTGCCCGACCGCGCCGACCTGCCCGTCACCGCGATCCTCGACGGCCGCGGCGTCCACGCGCCGCGCCGGACGACGACCGTGCCTCCACCGCAGGTCGCACCCGGCCAGATCGCGGTGACCGTGGCGGGCGGGATCGGCGACTACCGCGCGGGCGACGTGATCTGGTGCGCGATGCTGGCGCCGGAGGGCTTCGCCACCGCGCTCAACCGCGACGTGCTCGTCCCGCAACCGGCTGGGCGGTTCGCGTTCGGACGCCTCACAGGATGCGACGGCAGCGTGACGGTATTGCCGCCGGGCACCGGCACGAAGCCGCTGGCCATCGCGGACCCGGGCTGGATCGCGGTCGCTATGCGGCTGGTCCGCGAACTGTAGGAAGGTGGTGGGCGATGACGGGCTCGAACCGCCGACATTCTCGGTGTAAACGAGACGCTCTACCAACTGAGCTAATCGCCCCCTCTCGGGTAGGAGTGCGATGCCAAAGCCGGACGGCCGGGGCAAGCTAAAAGGCGCGGGCCGTCACGGAATCCGCAGGTCGGCGCCCCTGGTGGCCACGATATACCCGCGCATCGCCTCGCTCGCGCGGTCGGAGAGCACCATGAACGCGCGCCGCCGGTCGTGCATATCGGGGCGGCGTTCGAACAGCCCCGTGTCGGTCATCCGCGCGATCCAGCGCAGCGCGGTGGTCGGCGCGACCGCGGCGGCGATGCACAGGCTCGACACCGACACGCGGCCACGCTCGAGTTCGGCGGCGTAGAGATCTAGCAGCATGTCCCAGCCGGGATCCTCGAACAAGGCGGTGCCGAAGAACTGATCGCGCAACCGTCGCGCACGGATGGCACGCCGGACGTCGGCGGCGCTCGGCTCGGCCAGCGATGGCGGCGCGCCGTAGCGGTTCGTCCGATCGCCGACGATCGGCGCGGCGGGGGCATCGCCGTCGATCTCCGCACGGGTCAGCCGGGCAAGCGCTTCGGCGATCCGCGCGACCTCGGTGTTCAATCGCTCAAGCCGCGTACCGTCGGTCTCGCGCGTGACATCGAACACCCCCGCCGGGCTGCGGACGCGCTCGGCGGCGACGACGATCGCCGCGATGCAGTCCGCGACGCTCGGATCGACCAGCAGGATCGTCCCGCCACCAAGCGTTGCCGCCGCGACCGTGTCGATCTGGTCGCCCCCCATCGCGACCACCAGCCCCGCCTCCAGCACGACCGCGCGCTCGACGATCCGCGGCAGATGTTCGGCAAGGATTGCAACGTCCACCCCCGCGGTCTCGACCACGATAACCTGCGGCGTGGCATGCAGGCCGAACGGCGCCTGCCAGTCGATCCTCGCGACCACCCGCCCCCCATCGCGGCAAGCGCGGCGGCGAACCGGTCGGGCGCGTCGGGCGCTGCAACAAAGACCGCGGCGATCCCGGTATCGTAGCGCGTGTCGTCAGCATCGCCGTCCGGTAGGATCATGATCATCTCCGCTGTGTCGCGAAGACTAACCTCGATCATCTCCGGATTTACACTCGAACTGGATCGACTTCGGTTGGATTGGGCGCCCGCCCATGCGAGACCTAGTCGAGCGCCTTGACGATATCCTCGACCATTTTCTTCGCGTCCGCGAGTAGCATCATCGTATTGTCGCGGTAGAACAGGTCGTTATCGACACCGGCATAGCCAACGCCGCCCATCGATCGCTTGATGAACAGCACCGTCTTGGCCTTTTCGACGTCGAGCACCGGCATGCCGTAGATCGGCGAGGACTTGTCGGTCTTGGCGGCGGGGTTGGTCACGTCGTTCGCGCCGATCACGAACGCGACGTCGGTCTGCGCGAACTCGCTGTTGATATCCTCCAGCTCGAACACGTCGTCATACGGCACGTTCGCCTCGGCCAGCAGGACGTTCATATGCCCCGGCATGCGCCCCGCGACGGGGTGAATCGCGTATTTCACGCGGACGCCCTCGGCCTTCAGCTTGTCGCCCATCTCGCGCAGGACGTGCTGCGCCTGTGCGACTGCCATGCCGTAGCCGGGGACGATGATGACTTGCTCGGCCTGGCTCATGAGGAATGCGGCGTCTTCGGCAGATCCGCGCTTCCACGGGCGATCGCTGGCTGCGGCGGGGCCACCGGCGTCCGAGGACTGGCCGAAGCCGCCCGCGATCACGCTGATGAAGCTGCGGTTCATCGCGCGGCACATGATGTAGCTGAGGATCGCGCCCGAGCTGCCGACCAGCGCGCCGGTGATGATCATCGCGCTGTTGTGCAGCGTGAAGCCCATCGCCGCCGCGGCCCAGCCCGAGTAGGAGTTGAGCATGCTGACCACCACGGGCATGTCCGCGCCGCCGATCGGGACGATCAGGAGGAAGCCGATGACGAAGCTCAAGACCGTGATCGTCCAGAAGATCCACGCCGACTGATCGGTGACGAAATACGCGATCAGGCCGAGGATGCCGGCGAGCAGCGCGATGTTGATGACGTGGCGACCGGGCAGCATGATCGGCTTGCCGCCCATGTTGCCGTTGAGCTTCAGGAACGCGATGACCGAACCCGAGAAAGTGATCGCGCCGATCGCGACGCCGAGGCCGAGTTCGATCCGGCTGACCGGATGGATGACCGCGAAGGGCTGGCCGATCAGGGGGATGACGAGGTCGGAAATGCCGAACGCCTGCGGGTTGAGGTACGCGGCGACGCCGACCAGCACCGCGGCGAGGCCGACGAGCGAATGGAAGGCGGCGACGAGCTGCGGCATCGCGGTCATCGCAATGCGGCGTGCGGTGACGAGGCCGATCGCGGCGCCGACACCGATCGCCGCGAGGATTTCAACAACGGTCGTCCAGTCGATCATCAGATCATGCGGATTGCCGGGGGCCATGCCTCCGAACGCAGCGGCACATGCGTCACCAGCGTCGTGACCACCGCAATCGTCATGCCGATGATGCCGAAGCGGTTGCCGCGCTGGCTCGACGCGGGGCTCGACAGTCCGCGCAGCGCGAGGATGAAACACACCCCCGCGACCAGATAGGCGAGCGATGCCCAGGGGCTGACCGTCAGTTCATGCATCGTCCATTCCCCTAATCCTCCCCTGCAAGGGGAGGTGTCGCGCAGCGACGGAGGGGTGACGCGCTCTCGATAGCGCGATACCCCTCCGTCAGGCTCGCGCCTGCCACCTCCCCTTGCAGGGGAGGATCGTATGTCGGCCGCCGACTCAGCCCTTCGCAACGGGCCGTTCCTTCTTCTTGTACATCGCCAGCATCCGCGCGGTGACCGCAAAGCCACCGAAGATGTTGATGCTCGCCAGCACGACGGCGAGCAACCCGAGCGCCTTCGCGACACCCGACCCGGCACCGATCGCCCCCAGGACCGTCGGCGCCGCGGCGGCGATAAGCGCGCCGACGATGATCACGCTCGAGATCGCGTTGGTCACCGCCATCAGCGGCGTGTGCAGCGCCGGCGTGACCGCCCACACCACGAAATACCCGACGAAACACGCCAGCACGAAGATCGACAGGATTGCGATAAAGTCCATTATTCCTCCCCGGCACGGGGAGGGGGACCAGCCGCAGGCTGGTGGAGGGGCTGGCCGCGGACGATACGATCATCGTCACCACAGCCTCGATATCCCTCAGCACGTCGCCTGCCGCCACTCGCAGCACCCGGTAGCCATTCTGCTCAAAAAACTTGTCGCGCTCGGCGTCGCGCAGGGGTCGGTCGCCGCGCCCGTGGAATTCGCCATCTACCTCGACCGCGAGCTTCGCGGCGGCGCAGTAGAAGTCGCAGACGTACAGCCCGATGGGATGCTGGTGGCGGAACCTAAAGCCGGTCTTCTGTCCGCGGAGATGCTCCCATAGGAGCACTTCCGGGAGGCTCATCTCTCGGCGCAGTCGACGCGCGAGCGACACTTCGGGGCGTAGCATGTGCGGAACGCCCCCTCCACCGGCTGCGCCGGTCCCCCTCCCCGTGCCGGGGAGGATTATCATGAGGACAACCGCGGGTTCACGATCTTGCCGCCCTGCGTCAGCCGCACCGCGTCGCCGATCTCCGCGTCGAGTACGGGTTTGCCCGCCTCCTTGTCCCAGAAGGCGTTGAGGAAGTTGAACAGGTTGCGCGAGAACAGCGCGCTGGCGTCTGCCGCCAACCGCGAGGGCACGTTTCGGTGGCCGACGATCTTGACGCCGTTCACCACGACCACTTCGCCCGCGACCGAGCCCTCGACATTGCCGCCCTGCTCGACCGCAAGATCGACGATCACCGAGCCCGGCTTCATGCTGGCCACCTGCGCCGCCGAGATCAGCCGCGGTGCCGGACGCCCGGGGATCAGCGCGGTGGTGACGACGATGTCCTGCTTGGCGATATGGCCCGACACCAATTCGGCCTGCGCCGCCTGGTATTCGGGGCTCATCTCGCCGGCGTATCCGCCCGTCCCTTCGCCCTCGATCCCAGCGACCGATTCGACGAAGATCGGTTTCGCCCCAAGCGACTGGATCTGCTCGCGGGTCGCGGCGCGGACATCGGTCGCCGACACCTGAGCGCCCAGCCGTCGTGCCGTCGCAATCGCCTGGAGACCGGCGACACCGACGCCCATCACGAATGCCTTCGCCGCGGAAATCGTCCCCGCCGCGGTCATCATCATCGGAAACGCGCGACCATATTCGGCCGCGGCGTCGAGCACCGCCTTGTAGCCCGACAGGTTCGACTGCGACGACAGGATATCCATCGACTGCGCGCGCGTGATGCGCGGCATGAACTCCATCGCCAGCGCTTCGTACCCGGCCGCGGCATAGGCTTCGACCCGGTCTCGCTTGCCGAACGGATTGAAACTGGCGACCACCCACGCCCCCGACGATACGCCGACGAGCGTCGCGGGATCCGCCGCCTGCACGCCGAGCACGATATCCGCCCCCGCCAGCGTCGCCGCACGGTCGCCGACCGACGCACCCGCATCGGCATAGCCAGCATCCGCGATCGACGCGGTCTCGCCCGCCCCGGCCTCCACCGCCAGCACCGCCCCCAGCGCGATGAACTTCTTTACGGTTTCCGGCGTCGCGGCGACCCGCCGCTCGCCGTCCGCTTGCTCTTTCAGGACGGCGATCTTCATGATGTTACGAAATCAACCAGATCACGAGCGCGACGACCAGCGCGCACCCGACCGAGCCCCATTTCATCATCCCCGTCACGCTCGAATAGGTCGCGACGTGCGCCTTCATGTCTCCGTTGCCGGCCATGGTTCGTGCCCCTGTCTTTTGGCCCCAATCTGCGGAGCGCCATCCTCTATGGCACCGACCTTAACCCGCACATCCGGGATCGCCAAGCACGACATTTAAGGCGCTCTTTACTAGCCTGCGCTATTGCACGTGCCGGAACGGGACAGGATTCGCCATGACGCGCAACGGCCAGCGCCTAGTATTATTGATCGACGACGAGCCCGCACAGCGCCGGCTGGTGGCGACGCTTGCCGCGCGTGGCGGCTGGCGTGCGGTGTTCGCGACCGATGGCGAGATGGCGATCGCCACGCTCGGCACGCAGGACGGGATGCAGCTCGATGCGATCCTGCTCGATCATTCCGCCCCCGATGGCGACGCGACCGCGCTGATCGCCGAACTGCGCGAACGTCGCCCCGCGCTGCCGATCCTGATGCTCACCGCCAATGGCTCGGTCGCGCACGCGGTCTCGGCGATGCGCGCTGGCGCAACCGACTTCCTGGTCAAGCCGCTCGCCCCCGACCGCGTGCTCGCCGCGCTGGAGGCGGCGATCGCCGGCACCGCGGCGGGCGAACTGCGCCCGCTCACCGAAAAGATCCCCGCCCTGCTCGCGTTCGACGAGATCGTCGGCTCCTCCCCCGATTTCCGCGCCGCGCTGGCGATCGCGGCCAAGGCGGCCGCGCGCGCGTCGCGGTGCTGGTCGAGGGCGAGAGCGGGGTCGGCAAGGCGGTCGTCGCCGAGGCGATTCACGCCGCCTCGCCGCGCGCCAAGAAGCCGATGATCACCGTCAATTGCGCGGCGATGCCCGCCAATCTGATCGAATCGGAACTGTTCGGCCATGAGGAAGGCGCGTTCACGGGCGCGTTTGAGCGCAGGATCGGCCGCTTCCACGATGCCGATGGCGGCACCTTGTTCCTTGACGAGATCGGCGAGATGCCGCTCGAGGCGCAGGCCAAGCTGCTCCATCTGCTCCACACCGGCGAGGTCCAGCCGATCGGCGCGCGGCATGCGCGCGACGTCGATGTCCGCGTAATTGCCGCAACCAACCAGCGGCTGCTCGACGAGGTCGAGGCGGGGCGGTTCCGCGAGGACCTGTATTACCGGCTGAACGCGGTACAGGTGACGATCCCGCCGCTTCGCGAACGCACCGGCGACATTCCCGCGCTCGCTCGCCACCTGCTCGCGCGGATCGCCGAGCAACCGGGGCTACGGCCGCTCGGGATCACCGACGCCGCGCTGAAGCTCCTCGTCCAGTACGACTGGCCCGGCAATGTCCGCCAATTGCAGAATGCACTCTTCCGCGCCGCCGTGCTGTGCGAAGGCGCCGCGCTGACCGAAGAGGATTTTCCGCAGATCGCCGCGCTCGGCAACCGCCAACGCGGCCCTGCCGCAGTTGCAGCGGGCGGCGGCGGCGTCACGCTGTTCCGCCCAGACGGCAATTTGCGTGCGCTCGAGGAGATCGAGGCCGACGTCATCCGCCTTGCGATCGGCCATTACCGCGGCCGCATGACCGAAGTCGCCCGCCGCCTCGGCATCGGCCGCTCGACTTTGTACCGCAAGCTAAGCGACCTAGGGATCGACAACGCCGCATGAGGCAAAACGGGATGGCGACCGCCCTGCCGTCGGAATAGCCTATCCCAGGCTTGGACAATCGAGATTGCTCGAATTGTCGTTTGTGCAGCCGATTGTACGTTTCGAGTCGGATGTTCCTGCTGGCACCAGTTCCGCAACGCCCCCGTCCGAAAACTTGATGTGCAACGTCCTCCCTTGCAGCGACCATGCATTCGCCATGCGCATCTTTCGCCAGAACCGATCGGCGACCTCGGTTGCGCGGCTGTCGAGGCATCCGACCACCGTAGTAATCGTCGCTTCGGTCCGATCGCGTTTGAACGCACCTGCCTTGCCGGATGGGCCCGAAAACCACTTGAGCTCGCTGCCGCCGACATCGTTACAGACGGATGTTCCCCCGACGCCGTGATCGGCCAGGAACTGAATGGTCGCCGTTTCGGGGCGGGCGCGGTGCACAGATTTGCCGTCGAGCTGGCGAAGCGCCCATACCTTGTTGGTCACCTCGGTTCGTGAAGTTGGCTGCTCGACGGCGGCTAATCCGCCACACCCTGAAACGGCCATGAGGACGAAAGCTGGCCATCGGAAGGCCCGAAGAACGCCAGCGTGCGGCATCGCCCAAACGGCGCCGAGGAAGATAAGGCCTTGGGTAGCATTATCCGCGTCAGGTCCGTTTTCGCCGGTTCTGACCCGCTGCCAAGACGACGACTGCGGTCGACAGAAGAATACCGGAAACGAGCACACCGACCGAAAGCAGTCCGACAGTCGTCATACGGGCATCGAATGTCACACGGGGTCCGATGTGGACCGACACTTCGGCAGCGGGATAACTCCCGCCGCCGCTTCGTTCGATATGCTGCGATTTCGCCATGCGTAAAACTGGGCTGTAGTTCGCCGTTGGACAAGTCATTTTACGTGCCGTCGACCTGACGGTCTTGCCGCGACAGCCGTCTGCCGCGGTTCAAATTACCAGAGCACACCCTTGTCGGGCGTCAACGGCTCGGGTGCGGGATCGCCGATCGCCTGGAGCAAGTCGATCTCGATCGTCCGGCACATCGCGTTGAGCGGCACGTCGTGGATCGTGTCCGCGAACGGATCGACCAGATCGTCGCCGATCTGCAGCACGGCGAGGAACATCAGCCCGGCGATCGTCGAACCGACCGGGGTCGCATAACCGAGCGTCTCGACCAGGCCGATCGGCAGCAGCACGCAGAACAGCCGCGTGAACAGGCTCGGGAAGAAGCGGTATTGATTGGGCAGCGGCGTGTTCTTGATCCGCTCCATGCCGCCTTGCGCATTGGCGATGTCGACCAGGATCGCCTCGAACTGCGTCTGCTGGATGGTATCGATCCAGCCGTTGCGCCGCGCGATGTCGATCCGGCGGCCGGTGCCGTCGAGCAGGCCGTTGGCGATGTTCGTACGCTCAAGCGCAAACGACGCCTCTTCCTTCGACAGGAATCGCAACACCTCGGGCGGTGCGGGCTGCTTGCGCAACTGACAGCGCAACGCATTCACATACGCGATCTGGCGGAGCACGATGGTCCGCTTCATGTCGTGGCCCTCGGGCTCGGGCAGCATGTTGCGCGCCATGCGCGCGAGGTTGCGCGAGGCGTTGATCATCAGGCCCCAGAGTCCGCGGCTTTCCCACCAGCGCTGATACGCCGAATTATCGCGGAAGCCGAGGAACAGCGCGAGCGCGGTGCCGAAGAGGGTCAGCGGCAAGGCCGGCGCGTGGAACGGCAGGACGTAATAGGTGATCGTGACGATCACGTCCCAGACGAAGAGGCCGAGCAGCGGGCGCCAAACCTCGCTCAGGATCTGACTGAGGCGCGGTGTTGCAGTGACGATCAAACGAAAGCTCCCTTGTTTAATGCGCTTTTAATGCGCGAAGAGGCGTTTCGCTGCAATGCAGCGCCAGTTACCGTCGACGATCAGCCCCCGACGAGCGACTGATCGCGCAGGCCACGCCAGATCTTAACCGCCTGGACCGTCTCGGCGACGTCGTGGACGCGCAGGATCTGGACGCCCGCATCCGCCCCTTTCAGCGCCAGCGCGAGCGAACCGGCGAGCCGCTGGTCGACGGGCGCTTCGTTCGAGAGTGCGCCGATCAACCGCTTGCGGCTCGCACCGAGCATGATCGGGCAGCCGAGGCCGTGGAAGATCGCGAGACCATTGAGCAGCGTGAGGTTCTCGGCGAGCGTCTTGCCAAAGCCGATGCCGGGGTCGACGATGATCCGCGATCGCTCGACGCCGCCCGCGACGACCGCGGCGATGCGCGCTTCGAGCCAGTCGAACACGTCGGTCAGGACGTTGGTGTAGCCGCCGTCGCCGTGTCCGCCCTTTTGCGGGTCGGGCGAGTGCATCAGCACGACCGGACAGCGGCTTTTCGCGACCACGTCGAGCGCGCGGTCGTCCCACAGAAGCGCGGCGACGTCGTTGACGATATGCGAGCCGGCGGCGAGCGTCGCCTCCATGACCGCCGCCTTGCGCGTATCGACCGAGACGATCGCGCCGGCGCGCGCGAGGCGTTCGACGACGGGGACCAGGCGCGCGATCTCGTCGCCTTCCCAGACCGCGGCGGCGCCGGGGCGGGTGGATTCACCGCCGACGTCGATCAGCGTCGCGCCGGCGGCGGCCATGTCGATCCCGGCAGCCGCGGCGGCGGCGGGGTCGTCGACATGCTTGCCGCCGTCGGAGAAGCTGTCGGGGGTGACGTTGAGGATGCCGGCGACGATCGGCTGATCGAAGCGGAGCGTGCGTTCGCCGAGTTGGAGCGCAGCGCGGGGGCGGTGATGGCCGCGTGGAGGTGGGCGGCGCGCTCGCCTAGCGTGGCGACATCGGCGACGGGGATGGTGCGGCGGTTGCGGCCTTCGATCACTTCATAGGCGGCGAACCATTGCATCCCGCCCGCGAGGCGCGCGACGCTGCCGTCTTCGTGGCCGATCGGGGTGTCGACGAACTGGACGGGGCGGAGGTGGGGGCTGGTCATCGGCGTGATCTACTCCAGTCCATCCACTCCGCGAAAGACGTTGCGCTCGCTAACCGTCACGTTCGCCGGACCGGCACGCAGCCAAACCGGTACGTTTGCCAAGACCCGTCATCCCAGCGAACGCTGGGATCTCCCGCCGCATCCGTGGCGCGTCGTTGCGGGAGACCCCAGCTTTCGCTGGGGTGACGGTTTAGTCTTTGCCGGGGTGGCAGTTCTGGCTCAGACCGTGGTCGCCAGCAGATACGTCTGGCGGAGGTCGTCGATCGGCTTCAGGCCCTTGTCGCTTTCGTAATGCCAGAAACTCCAACCGTTGCAGGCGGGGGCGTTCTGGAGCGTCGAGCCGAGCTTGTGGATCGAGCCGATCGTGCCGCAGTCGCTCAGCAGCGAGCCGTCCGCGCGGATCGTCGCGCGCCAGCGGCGCTTCGGATCGGTCAGCACCGCGCCGGGGACGAGATACGCGTTCTCGACGAGGACGCCGAACGCGACCTTGGGCTGCGTGCGCGGACTCATCATCGTGCGGATCGCCGATTCGTCGAGCGGCAGCGCGGCTTCGATCCGCTCGTGTGCGGCCTCGATATAGTCGCCCTCGCGGTCGATGCCGATCCAGCTGCGACCAAGGCGCTTGGCCACCGCGCCGGTCGTGCCGGTGCCGAAGAAAGGATCGAGCACGACGTCGCCGGGCTCGGTGCAGGCGAGCAGGATGCGGTACAGCAGCGCCTCGGGCTTCTGCGTTGGATGCACCTTGGTGCCGTTCTTCTTGAGCCGCTCGGCGCCGCCGCAGGTCGGGAACTCCCAGTCGCTGCGCATCTGGAGCTCGTCGTTGAGCGTCTTCATCGCGCGGTAGTTGAAGTGGTATTTCGCCTTCTCGCCCTTCGACGCCCAGATCAGCGTCTCGTGCGCGTTGGTGAAGCGGGTGCCGCGGAAGTTGGGCATCGGGTTGGTCTTGCGCCAGACGATGTCGTTGAGGATCCAGTAGCCGAGATCCTGCACCGCCGCGCCGACGCGAAAAATGTTGTGGTAGCTGCCGATGACCCAGAGCGAGCCGTCGTCCTTGAGGATGCGGCGCGCTTCCTTGAGCCAGGCGCGGGTGAACCGGTCGTAGGCGGCGAAGGTGTCGAACTTGTCCCAGTCGTCGGTGACGGCATCGACGTGGCTGCCGTCGGGGCGGTAGAGTTCGCCGCCGAGCTGCAGATTGTAGGGCGGGTCGGCGAAGATCATGTCGATCGAGTTCGACGGGAGCGCCTTCATGTGCTCGATGCAGTCGCCACGCAGGATCTGGTCGAGCGGAAGGACGGCTTGAACCGCCGGCTCCGCTGTCTTCTTCGCACGCGGCCGTGCGATCGTGTCGATCAAACCCATGTTTTCCGCCCCTTATCGACGCTCATAGCGGCGGAATTGTCCGACTCCGTCAAGCAAACATTCGTTAACGGCGTTTCGGTGCGATTCCGTCGCTGCGACCAATCGAGTCGGCTTCGTCCAGATGTTGAGTCGTGGGAGACTCGCGGCTCAAGCCCTTGGGGTGTGGCGCGAAAGACTCAGCTCGTCGTTTCCTTAGCGAAAAGTCCCTCGCGCGCCAGATAGGCGGCGGCGACAGGCGCAAAACTGCGGCGGTGAATCGGCGTGGGGCCGTGATCGCGAAGCGCCTTCATGTGGTGCGCGCAGCCGTAACCCTTGTTCGAATGCCAGTTATATTCGGGGTGGACGTCGGCGGCGGCGATCATGATGAGGTCGCGCGTTTGCTTGGCGACGATCGAGGCGGCGGCGATCGACAGCGACTTCGCGTCGCCGCCGACCAGCGGCGTGGCGGGGTAGGTCCAGCGGGGCAAGCGGTTGCCGTCGACCAAAACGTGGCCGGGGGCCTGGCCGAGTTCGATCGCCAGCGCGTCGACCGCGAGCGTCATCGCCTTCATCGTCGCCCAATAGATGTTGAGCGTGTCGATCTCGTCCGGCTGGACGATGCCGATGCCGACGATCGCACAGCCTTTCAGGCGCGCGCAGAGCCTCTCGCGCTCGGAGGCGGAGAGCTTCTTTGAATCGTCGATGCCGCGGGGGACACCTTTTGGCGGAAGGATCACGGCGGCGGCTACGACTGGCCCCGCGAGCGGGCCGCGGCCGGCTTCGTCGACACCGGCGACGGGGCCGATGCAGAGCTTTTCGTGTTTCATGCCGGGCATCGGGTGTCTTTCAACTGGTCGTACGGGCTGGTGCCGAGTGCGTGGCCCATCGGGCCGTGCCCTGTACCCAGCCCCGGCGCCTGCGCAAGCGCTGCGCGGACGAACGCAATGGCGCGCTCGATTGCGTCGGCGAGCGTCATGCCTTGGGCGAGGCCGGTCGCGATGCCGCTGGCGAGCGTACAGCCGGTGCCGTGCGCATGGCGGGATTCGATGCGGGGGTTGGTCCAGCGGGTTTCGCCGATGTCGGTGACGAGGCGGTCGGTGATGTGGGGGCCTTCGGCGTGACCGCCTTTTATGAGGACGGCTGGGCCTAGTCCGCGGATTGCGGCTTCCCCGCCGAGCGCTGCGAGTTCGGGGAGGTTGGGGGTAACGAGCGTGGCGATCCGCATGAGGCGGGTGAAGGCGGCGATAGTGGCGGCGTCGGCGAGGACGGAGCCGCTGGTTGCGATCATCACCGGGTCGAAGAGGATGGGGATGCGTGCCGAGTGATGGTGCTCTGCCCTTCCTGTTCTCCCGCGAAGGCGGGAGTCCAGTCTGGGCTCCCGCCTCCGCGGGAGAACAAGGAGGTCAGGTAGTCGGCGACGGCATTGGCGGTGTCTGCCGAGCCGATCATGCCGATCTTCACTGCGTCTACGCCGATGTCCGAGACGACAGATTTGATCTGCGCGAGGACCATGTCGGTTGGGATCCGATGGACTGCCTGAACGCCGAGCGTGTTCTGTGCGGTGATCGCGGTGACGGCGGTCATCGCATGGCCGCCGAGCATGGTGACGGTCTTGATATCCGCCTGGATGCCGGCGCCGCCGCCGGAATCCGAGCCGGCTATTATGAGGATTCTGGCAGTCATTGGAGGTCGGCGGAAAAAGTGAAGTATAGGAAGTGTAGACGCTCGCACGGTTTCGTTTGGGCGCCGTTTGGGGTCGCTGATCGGGGTTTGGCGCGGTTGGCGGTCATATGCTGGGCTATGTCATACCTGGTGAGATGTAGGACGGGGGTATGCCCCTTTACCACCCCGGCGGAGGCCGGGGCCCAATTGGGAAGGGCAAAGTAACGGAGCGATGCCCTTGGTTAGCACCGTCCCCCCATTTGGGCCCCGGCCTTCGCCGGGGTGGTAGAAGGGTTAAAGTGGCCGAAAGGAGCCAGGTGGCGCCTAATCGAACGGCGCCTAGTGCCGCCTGCCCGCTGCTGGCTTTTGCGGCGGTGCCTCGCCCAGCCTTGTCGGGCGGTCGAGCAGTTCGCCACCGCAGTTCGGACAACGCTCGTCGAGCGCATCCGCGCATTCCGCGCAGAAGGTGCATTCGAACGAGCAGATGAACGCGCCGGGTGCATCGGCGGGCAAGTCGGTCGTGCAGCGTTCGCAGGTGGGGCGCATCTCCAGCATCAGGCGGCGGCCTTCCGGACGGCGTCGCAGATCCGGTCGACGACGCGTTCGACCTGGGCGAGATCGTCGCCCTCCGCCATCACGCGGATCACCGGTTCGGTGCCCGACGGGCGGATGACGAGCCGGCCCTTGCCGGTGAGTTCGGCCTCGGCTTCGGCGATCACCGCCTTGACCGCGTCGTGATCGAGCGGCTTGCCGCCCGCGAACCGGACGTTCTTGAGCAGCTGCGGCAGGGGCTCGAAGCGGTGGAGGACTTCGCTAGCCGGTGCGCCCGAGCGCTTCACTTCAGCAAGAATCTGCAACGCCGCGACGAGGCCGTCACCGGTCGTCGCATAATCGCTGAGGATGATGTGACCCGATTGTTCGCCGCCGACATTATAGCCGCTGGTGCGCATCTTCTCGAGCACGTGGCGATCGCCGACCTTGGTGCGGACGAGGCCCAGGCCCTGCGCGGCGAGGTGACGCTCCAACCCGAGGTTGGACATCACCGTCGCAACCAGCCCGCCACCCGCGAGCCGGCCCTGCCGTGCCCAGCTTGCCGCGATCGTCGCCATAAGCTGGTCGCCGTCGACGATCGTGCCGGTCTCGTCGACGACGATCAGCCGGTCGGCGTCGCCATCGAGCGCGATGCCTATGTCCGCGCCGCTGGCGACCACCGTCTCGGCAAGCGCCTGTGGGGCGGTCGAGCCGACGCCGTCGTTGATGTTGGTGCCGTTGGGCGAGACGCCGATCGCGACGACGTCCGCGCCGAGTTCCCACAGCGCCGACGGTGCGACCTTGTAGGCGGCGCCGTTCGCGCAATCGAGCACCACGCGCATGCCGTCGAGGCGGAGATTCTCGGGGAAGGTCGACTTGGCGAAATGGATGTACCGCCCCTGCGCATCGTCGATCCGACGCGCACGGCCGATCTGGCTGGAGGGCACGAGCGGGATATCGCCGTCGATCAACGCCTCGATCGCCGCCTCGGCTTCGTCGGACAGCTTGTAGCCATCGGGGCCGAACAGCTTGATGCCGTTGTCCGCGTACGGGTTATGGCTCGCGGAGATCATCACGCCGATATCCGCGCGCATCGACTGGGTAAGCATTGCGACCGCGGGGGTTGGCATCGGCCCGACCATGACAACGTCCATGCCAACGCTGGTAAAGCCCGCGACCAACGCCGATTCGAGCATGTAGCCGGACAGTCGCGTGTCCTTGCCGATGACGACGCGGTGGCGGTGATCGCCGCGCTGGAAATACGCGCCCGCCGCCATGCCGACCTTCATCGCCATCGCCGCGGTCATCGGCGCGGTGTTGGTGGCCCCACGAATGCCATCGGTGCCGAAGTATTTTCTTGCCATCGCGTCCGCTTTCCGTCCCGTATCGGTGTCCGATCCGTTGATAGCGCGGTACATCACGAAGGGCGAGCATGTCGCAGACTACACGGATTCTAGCCGCCCTGATCGGCGGCATCGCGATCGGCATCGCCGCCGCCGCCCTATCGCCCGCCAACGCGATCGCGGCGACAGCGGTGACGCAGCCGATCGGGTCGGCGTGGCTGCACGGGTTGCAGATGGTGATCGTACCGCTCGTCGTCGGGCTGCTCGTAACCGGGATCGGCGCGACCACCGAGGCGGCGCGCGCCGGGCGGATCACGGTGCGGGCGATGGTGATGATCGTCGTCATCCTGTGGAGCACGACGATCATGTCCGCGCTGGTCATGCCGTTGATCCTGGATGCCTTCCCGCTGCCCCGCGCGTTAGGCTCCGCACTGCGCGCCGCGCTGACGGGTGCCGCGCCGGTCGGGCCGGTGCCGGGGATCGGCGCGTTCTTCGATACGATCGTGCCGACCAACATCGTCGCGGCCGCGTCCAGCGACTCGTTCCTGCCGCTCACCGTCTTCGCGCTGACGTTCGCGTTCGCCGTGACGAAGCTGCCCGACGATCGCCGCCGCATCCTGACCGGCTTCTTCCAGGCGGTCGTCGACGCGCTGCTGATCATCATCCAATGGGTGCTGAAGCTCGCGCCGATCGGCATCTTCGCGCTCGCCTACGGGGTCGGCGCGCGCACCGGTACGGCGGCGTTCGGCGCGCTCCTGCACTACATCATCTGCGTCTCGGCGATCGGGTTCATCGTCCTGCTGTCCGCCTATCCGATCGGGATGATCGGCGGCCGGGTCGGCTTCGGCCGGTTCGCGCGCGGTCGCGCCGGCACAGGCGGTAGCGATCAGCACGCAGTCGTCGCTCGCCTCGCTGCCGGCGATGCTGAAGGCGTCGACCGATCTCGGTGCGTCGCCCGCCACCGCCGGGATCGTCCTGCCGCTGTCGGTCGCGGTGTTCCGCGCGACCAGCCCGGCGATGAACCTGGCGGTCGCGCTCTACGTCGCGCACTGGCTGGGGCTGCCGATCGGGCCGGGGCAAATGGCGGCGGGCGTGGCGACCGCGGCGATCACGACGATGGGGTCGATCTCGTTGCCGGGCACGATCAGCTTCGTCGCCTCGGTTGCGCCCGTTGCGCTGGCGATGGGGATCCCGCTCGAGGTGCTGGGTCTGCTCATCGCAGTCGAGACCATACCCGACCTGTTTCGGACCGTCGGGAACGTGACGATGGACACCGCCGTTACCATCTCCGTCGCAGCGCGGTCCGATCGCGTCGGCGCTCAGGAGAACACTCATGAAGTATCGCACGCTCGGCCCTGATTTCGAGGTTTCCGCGCTGGGTCTCGGTTGCATGCCGATGGCCGGCATCGGCAAGGGCATGTACGGCGAGGCGAACGCCGACGAGAGCATCGCCACGATCCACCGCGCGATCGAGCTTGGCGTGACGCTGTTCGACACCGCCGAGATCTATGGCCCGCTGGTCAACGAGGAGCTGCTCGGCAAGGCGATCTGGGGCAAGCGCGACGGCGTCGTGATCGCGACCAAGTTCGGCTTCCGCTATGACGAGAACGGGATGACGGGGGTCGATTCCACGCCGGCCAATGTGCGGCGTGCCTGCGAGGGATCGCTCAAGCGGCTGGGGGTCGAAACGATCGACCTGTTGTACCAGCACCGCGTCGATCCTGGCGTGCCGATCGAGGATACTGTCGGCGCGATGGCCGAGCTGGTGCGCGAGGGCAAGGTTCGGCATCTCGGGCTGTCGGAGGCCGGGCTCGACACGATCCGGCGGGCGGCGGCGACGCATCCGATCGCGGCATTGCAAAGCGAATATTCGCTGTGGGAGCGCGATGTCGAGGACGAGATCCTGCCACTGTGTCGCGAACTCGGGATCGGGTTCGTGCCGTATTCGCCGCTCGGGCGCGGCTTCCTGACGGGGCAGATTACCGCGCGGTCGGATCTGCCCGAGGGGACTATCGGCGCAACGATCCGCGGTATTCGGAGGAGAACTTCGCCAAGAACATGGAGATGGTCGCGGTGGTGAAGTCCATCGCCGATGCGCATGGCGCTTCGCCGGCGCAGGTGGCGCTCGCGTGGTTGCTGGCGCAGGGGGATGACATCGTGCCGATCCCGGGATCGAAGCGTCGGGTTACGCTGGAGGACAGCATGAAGGCGGCGGACGTGACGCTGTCGGCAGACGATCTGACGAAGCTGGATGCGGCCGCGCCGCGGGTGGGACGGCGGGGCCGCGCTACGGCGAAAAAGCACTGTCGATGACGCGGATCTGACTGCTCCCCTCCCGCTTGCGGTAGGGGTCGGGGAGGGGTGTGCCTCATACACCGGACGCCAGCACGTACGTCGCGCCCTCCCTAACCCCTCCCGCGAGCGGGAGGGGAATTTTGCTTCACCCTCGCGGCACCTGTTCCCCGCGCGTGTCGAGCCCCGCCGCACTCGGCTCGCCGAGTTCGTTCTGGCCGGCCATCGCGTGATCGACCGTACCCAGCTGGTCGAGATGCATCAGCTTGGTGACGAACGGCGCGAGCACCAGCACGACCACGCCGACGCCGATCGCGAACCAGCCGATCCGGCTGTAGACTTCGAGCACCAGCCCGACGCCGGCGCCCTCGCCGCCGGTCGCCTGCGCGATCAGGCCGGCGAGGAAATTGCCGCCCGCGGTCGCGAGGAACCACGTGCCCATCATCAGCCCGGTCATGCTCGGCACCGAGAGCCGCGTCATCGACGACAGCCCGATCGGCGAGAAGCAGAGCTCGGCCATCGAGTGCAGCATGTAGAGCAGCACGACGAAGATCGCCGGGGTGAGGCCCTGTGCCGGCGCGCCGAGCGTCAGCACGAAGAAGCCTGCACCGACCAGAATCAGGCCGATGCCGAACTTGAACGGAGCGCTCGGCTCGCGCCCTGCCCGCCCGAGCTTGGTCCAGATCGCCGCGAAGACCGGTGCCAGCGTGATGATGAAGAACGGATTGACCGACTGGAATACCGACGCGGGGATGGTCCAGCCGAACACGACGCGGTCGACCGACTGGTCGGTGTAGACGTTGAGCGACGAGCCGGTCTGTTCGAACAGCGCCCAGAACAAGGGCGCGAGCGCGATCAGGAACAGCGCCGCGAAGATCCGGTCGCGGTCGACGCGCGGCAGCTTCGCGACCGCGGTCCACAGGATATAGCCGACCGTGACGAGCGACGCGACGATCAGCGCGGTGCCGACGACGCCCTGGCTACGCACCAGCCACCACGAGACGGCGACGCCGACGATCCCGCCGAGGTAGATCAGCCATTCGATCGACAGACCGGCGACCGGCTTCGAGGCGAGCTTGGCCGGCGCGGGGGATTCACCGACGCCGTGCAACTCGCGACGGAACAGCACGAACACGATCAGGCCGAGCGCCATGCCGATTCCGGCTGCGCCGAAGCCGTATGACCAGCCAACCGTCTCGCCGAGGATACCGACCGCGATCGGCCCGACGAACGCGCCGGTGTTGATCCCCATGTAGAAGATCGAGAACGCGCCGTCGCGGCGCATGTCGTCGCGCGCATAGAGCTGGCCGACGAGCACCGAGATGTTCGCCTTCAGGAAGCCGGTGCCGACGATGATGAAGGCGAGACCGAGATAGAAGCCGTTGAGCGCAGTGCCCTGCACGCCCTGCGGTGCCTCGACGATCGCGAGCAGCAGATGGCCGAGCGTGATGAACACGCCGCCCGCGAGCACCGCCTTGCGCGGCCCCAGGAACCGGTCGGACAGATAGCCGCCGATGATCGGCGTGATGTAGACCAGCGAGGTATACGCGCCGTAGATCGCGTAGGCGGGTTGCTCGGCGAACAGGAAATGCTTGGTGAGGTACAGCACCAGGATCGCGCGCATGCCGTAGAACGAAAACCGCTCCCACAGCTCGGCGAAGAACAGCATGAACAGCCCGCGCGGGTGCCCGAAAAACGTCTTCGCATCGGCGGGAACGCCGCTGCTTGTACTCGCTTTGGCGATAGCGCTGGCCATGGGGTGGTGATGCTCCGTGTGTGCGCCGCTGACGGACGCTCGATCGCGCGCAACTTAACGACAAAGCCCGGACTGTAAATATCGCACATCAGGGCCTATCTGCCGGGACATGCTCAACGATCGCTCCACGCCGCTCTCGCTGCTCGCCACCCGAAGGTCGGGCAAGCCGCGCGATTTGATCGCCCCCGGCCCCGATTCCTACCAGCTGGCGACGATCCTCGAGATCGCGGCGCGGACGCCCGATCATGGCAAGCTCGCGCCGTGGCGGTTCGTGGTAGTCGGCGACGAGCACCGCAAGGCGCTGTCGGCGCTGATCACCGACGCGTATCTCGCCGAGCGTCCCGACGCGTCGCGGCTCGAGCTGGAGTCGCTCGACCAGTTCGCGCATCAGGCGCCGACTCTGGTGGTCGTGCTGTCGTCGCCGAAGGAGAGCAAGATTCCGCTTTGGGAGCAGGAGTTGTCGGCGGGCGCGGCGTGCATGAACCTGCTTCATGCGGTTCATGCCGAGGGGTTCGCGGGCGGCTGGCTGACCGGCTGGGCGGCGTTCTCGGACAAGGTGCGCGATGCGTTCGGATCCGCGTCGGAGCGGATCGCGGGCTTCATGTTCATCGGCACGCCGTCGCGCGCGCTCGACGAACGGCCCCGCCCGGATATGGCACGGCTGGTAAGCCATTGGGGTTCCTGAGGACTCGACTTCCTACGCAATTACTGTATTAAGCCACTATGACAGCGCTCAGCAGCGACGACAGCCCCGTATACATCCGCCTCCGCAGCACGATCGCCGCGGGAATCCTGCGTGGCGACTATCGTGCGGGGGATCAGTTGCCATCGGTCCGCGCGTTCGCCGCCGAGCAGGGTGCGAACCCGCTGACGGTCGCCAAGGCGTATCAGAGCTTCCAGGACGACGGCTATGTCGAGGTGCGGCGCGGGGTCGGGATGTTCGTGATGCCGGGGGCGGCGGAAGCGTTGCGCGTGGCCGAGCGCGAGAATTTCGTGACGACGCAGTGGCCTAGGATTTTGGGGCATATCGATTTGCTGGGGCTGGATGCGCATGACCTGCTGGAGCGTGAGCGGGCCTGAACGTTCGCGAGCGATGCCCTTCTCCCTGCGTTTGTCCTCACTCTTACGAGCTCGGCATAGCGCTCTCCCGTTCGTACTCCCCCACCCCCGTTCGTCCTGAGTAGTCACCGAGTAGGCGCGAAGCCGCGTATCGAGAGGACGTATCGAAGGACAGGTTGGCGCGCGGAACCCATGCTTCGATACGCGCCCTCGATACGCTCCTGACGGAGCTACTCAATCGCTACTCAGCACGAACGGCAATGGGGATAGAAGCCCAACCAGGCCTCAGAAAATCCCCAGCGCGGCGACATCCTCGACGCTCAGGTCGATCCCGAACAACAGGCTCATGCGGATCCGGTACACGCGCGGATCGGTGACCTCGCCGACGCTGGTGTCGGTCCCCGAGCGCCGCCGGTAATTGCGCCCGATCAAAGAGGCGAAGCCGTTGGGCAGGACGATGCTGGCGATCGGCGTGTGCGTGAAACGGCTGGACGGCGCGGTCGAGGTCCAGTGGTTCGACAGCGCGAGATCCGCGTCGAACACTTGCGCGAGCGTGAAGCTATATTGCGGCTGGAACCCCTCGCCTGCCCCGCGACCATCGGTGGTCATCGGATCGCCGTCGCGGAGCAGCATCCAGCCGTTTTCGGTCGCCTCGAGGCGGAAGCGTGCACCGTCGGGCGCGGTCGCCTCGGCGCCGTCGGCGAGCGGGAGGACGGGCGTGTAGCTGCCGCCGAAGCCGGTGTCGGCGATCCAGTCCTGCCCGTCGATCGTCACCAGCGCGAAGGTGTGGGTGAGCGGTGGCGGCACGTCGGTCGCGGCATACCACACGCGCGCGAGCAACGGGCGGGCGGTAAAGCCGAGCTCGGCGAGGGCGTCGAGGAACAGGCGGTTATGCTCGAAACAATAGCCGCCGCGGCGTGCGGTCACGAGCTTCGCGAACACCGACGCGCTGTCGATCGCGAGGCCACGGCCCAGCACGACGTCGAGATCCTCGAACGGGATGGTTTGCCGATGCGCGAGTTGCAGGCGGCCGAGACCGATCGAGTCGAGCGTCGGCCGCGCGGGCATGGCGATGCGGTGGAGGTAGGCGTCGAGTTCGAACATCTGACAGGGTTTCCCATGATTCCCTCACCCCATACCGTTCGTCCCGAGCAGCCGTCGAGTAGCCCTGCAAATGGCGTACAAGGAACGGGCGGGATGCTGGCCTCACCTCATCCCGTCATCCTGGGCTCGACCCAGGATCCAGAGCCGTGGACGCAGCCGCTTTGGCTCTGGATCCTGACTTTCGTCAGGATGACGTGGGGTGGGGTGCGGGCCGCTAGATCAAGCCGCGAACAATTCCGGCTCGATCGAGTAGAGCACCGCCGCGCTGGCGTTCGCCGCAGCGTTGAGGCCCATCGCTTCGGGGACGATCTGGTCGAGGTAGAAGCGCACCGCTGCCGTCTTCATCCGGCCGAAATCGTCGGTGCCGGCGACGCTGCCCTGCCGTTCCATCAGCCAGCCACAGGTCGCGACCGACAGCATCGTGAGGAACGGGTAGCTCGCGGCGAGCTTGTCGTCGGCATCCGCGGTGGCGAGCTTCCGCCCGATCGCTTCGCAGGCATCGACCAGCGCCAGGAGCCGCTCGTCCTTCGCTTCCGCGCGGATGTCGGCGATCAGCGTGGCGAATGCGCCGCCGTTGTCGAGGCCGAGTTTCCGCCCGACCAGGTCCGCCGCCTGGATGCCGTTGGTGCCCTCGTAGATCGGCGTGATGCGGGCATCGCGGAAATACTGCGCGGCGCCGGTTTCCTCGACATAGCCCATGCCGCCGTGGACCTGGATGCCGAGCGATGCGACTTCGTTGCCGAGATCGGTGCCGTGCGCCTTCGCTAGCGGCGTGACGAGTTCCAAGCGATTCCGCGCGGCGCGGTCGCCGAGATTGGCGCGATCGACCTGCCCTGCCGCGTAGTAGACGAGCGCGCGTGCGGCCTGGGTCTGCGCCTTCATCCGCATCAGCATGCGGCGGACGTCGGGATGCTCGACGATCTTGACCGAGTCCTTGCTTGGCGAACCGGCGCGCGCCGACTGCACGCGGTCGAGCGCGTAGGCGACCGCGCCTTGGGTCGCGCCCTCGGCGACCTGCACGCCCTGGAGGCCGACGTTCAACCGCGCGTTGTTCATCATCGTGAACATAGCGCGGATGCCGCCGAGCTCCGCGCCGATCAGCTCGCCGATGCAGTCGTCGTTGTCGCCGAAGCTCAGCACGCAGGTGGGGGACGCGTGGAGCCCCATCTTGTGCTCGATCGAGACGACGCGGACGTCGTTGAAGTCACCCGGCGTGCCGTCTTCCTGGAGGCGGTACTTGGGGACGAGGAAGAGCGAGATGCCCTTTGTCCCGGCCGGTGCGCCCGGTGTCCGCGCAAGGACGAGGTGGACGATGTTCGGCGCCATGTCGTGATCGCCGAACGAGATGTAGATCTTGGTGCCCTTGATGCTCCACTTGCCGTCGCCGAGCGGGGTAGCCGTCGCGCGCAACGCGCCGACGTCGGAGCCGGCCTGCGGCTCGGTGAGGTTCATCGTGCCGGTCCATTCGCCGGTCGCGAGATGGGGCAGATACAGCGCCTGCTGCTCGGGGCTGCCGTGATGCTGGAGCGCCTCGATCGCGCCGACGGTCAGCGTCGGGCACAGCGCGAAACCCATATTGGCCGAGCCGAGCGTGTCGAGCACCGCGGTCTGGATCGCGAACGGGAGGCCCTGCCCGCCCCATTCCTCCTCGACGCCGATCGTGCCCCAGCCGCCTTCGACATAATCCTTGTAAGCCTGGGCGAAACCGTCGGGCATGACGACGCCGTCCGGGGTCCATTTCGCGCCGACCGTGTCGCCGGTGCGGTTGAGCGGGGCCCATTCGCCAGCGGCGAGTTGGCCGACGCCTTCGAGGACCGCGTCGACGACGTCGTCGCTGGCGGCGGCATAGCGTTCGGTGTCGGCGAGCTCGCCGATCCGCACGACATGGTCGAGCACGAAACGCTGTTCGGTGGTTGCTGGAGTGAAGGCCATCGCATCCTCTTATCGCTACGGTTTGGACCCGCTATAGGCCCTCAGGATGACCCGTCCACACCCCGGATTTTACCGTACGGCACGGCCGCGATCGCCGAGGCCGCCGCGCTGATTCGCGACGGGGGAATCGTCGCGGTGCCCACGGAGACGGTGTACGGGCTCGCGGCGGACGCGACCAATGCCAAGGCAGTGGCGCGGATTTATGCCGCGAAGGGCCGCCCGAGTTTCAATCCGCTGATCGTGCATGTGGCGGATCTGGCGGCGGCGGAGCGGATCGCGGTGTTCGATGCGGATGCGTTGGCGCTGGCAAAGGCGTTCTGGCCGGGACCGTTGACGCTGGTGTTGCCGGTGCGGGAGGATTCGGGGATCGCTTCGCTGGTGACCGCAGGATTGGCGACGATAGCGATCCGGGTGCCGCGGCATCGGGCCATGCAGGGGGTGATCGCTGCGTCTGGCCGGCCGTTGGCGGCGCCGTCGGCGAATGCGAGCGGGGGATTTCTCCGACGACGGCTGCGCATGTTGCTGGGAGTCTTGGGGGGAACGTGTCGTTGATTATCGACGACGGGGCGACCGAGGCAGGGCTGGAGTCGACGATCGTGGCGGGGCGGACTGTGCTGCGGCCGGGGCCGGTGACTGGGGAAGCGATCCTAAAGCACTTCCCCGGTGGAGGCCGGGGCCCAGTTGGAACGTCTAAAATAACTGCGCGCAACGCCGATCATAACCGTCCCCCAACTGGGCCCCGGCCTTCGCCGGGGGGCGTGAGAGTGTGGTGACGGCGCCTGGGCAGCTCGAGAGCCACTACGCGCCGAGCAAGGCCCTTCGGTTGAATGCTACGGAGACACATTCGGACGAGTGGCTGATTGGGTTTGGCGAAGTGGCGGGCGACGTTTCATTGTCGGCTTCGGGAAACCTCGTCGAAGCCGCCGCGAAGCTGTTCGACCTGCTCCATGCGGCCGACGCGAACGATCACGCAAAGATCGCCATCGCGCCCATCCCGTTCGACGGCATCGGCGAAGCGATCAATGACCGCCTTCGCCGTGCGGCACATCGTTAAAAGAAGATCGGTTCACGCGAAGGCGCAAAGGCGCGAAGAGGTTTAAGTCTCTCGATATGCCGGAACGGATATACCTAAATCCGACATCTTTGCGCCTTCGCGCCTTCGCGTGAACCCATTCTATCTTACGCGCTAACCGCCGCCTTAGACCGTGCCGCAAAGCTCTTGCGCAGCTTCTGCAGCTTCGGCGGGATCACCGCCATGCAATACGGGTTCGAACGGCCCGACGTCTCCCAGTAATCCTGGTGATAGCCCTCGGCCTCGTACCACGTATCCATCGGCTCGATCGTCGTAACGATCGGCTTGGGCGAATCCGCCTGGGCACGCTCGAGCGCCGCCTGCATCTCGGCCTTCTGTGCATCATCCGCCGGGAACATCGCCGAGCGGTACTGCGTGCCGACATCGTTGCCCTGCCGGTTCAGCGTCGTCGCGTCGTGAGTCGCGAAGAAGATGTCGAGCAGGTCGCCGAGCTTCAGCTGCTCCGGGTCGAAGCCGATCCGGATCGCCTCGGCATGCCCGGTGTCGCCACCGCAGACCTGCTTATAGGTCGGGTTGGGCACGTTCCCGCCAATATACCCGCTCTCGGCGCTCTCCACACCGATCACATCCTTGAACACGGCCTCGGTGCACCAGAAGCAGCCGCCGGCGAGCGTTACATAATCCGTCATCACGATCTCCTTTCCGCCAATGTAGGAAGCCGCTACCGCGCAACAAAGAGGAGACGCGTATGATCGACGGTAAGGTTATGGTCACCGGCGGCGCCGGTTACATCGGCAGCCATGCGGTATTGGCATTGCTCGACGCGGGATACGACGTCGTGGTGCTCGACAACCTCGTCACGGGATTCGACTGGGCGGTCGATCCCCGTGCGGCGCTGGTCGAGGCGAACGTCGCCGACGATGCGAAGGTCCGCGCGGCGATCCGCGAGCACAATGTGAAGGCAATCATGCATTTCGCCGGCTCGGTCGTGGTCCCCGAATCGGTCAGCGATCCGCTCAAATATTACCGCAACAACACCGCCGCGAGCCGTGCGCTGATCGAGAGCGCGGTCGTCGAGGGCGTGCCGCACTTCATCTTCTCGTCGACCGCCGCGACCTATGGCACGCCCGAAAAGGTGCCCGTCGCGGAGGGCGATCCGACCGTGCCGATCAACCCGTACGGCATGTCGAAGCTGATGACCGAGGCGATGCTGCGCGACGTCGCCGCGGCGCACCCGATGAATTACGCGGCGCTGCGCTACTTCAACGTCGCGGGTGCGGATCCGCAAGGGCGCAGCGGCCAGTCGACGGTCGGCGCGACTCATCTGATCAAGATCGCGGTCGAGGCGGCAACCGGCAAGCGCGGCCATGTCGGCGTCTACGGGACCGATTTCGACACCCCCGACGGCACCGGCGTGCGCGATTACATCCACGTCACCGACCTCGCCGCCGCGCATGTCGCCGCGCTGGAGGTGCTGGTCGCCGAACCCACCAAGAGCCACACGCTCAACGCGGGCTATGGCAAGGGCTTCTCGGTGCTCGACGTGCTCGATGCGGTCGACAAGATCACCAACCGCACGATCGAGCGTCGCCTCGAAGGGCGTCGTGCGGGCGACCCGGCGATGCTGATCTCGGACAATCGCGCGATCCTGAAGGCGCTCGACTGGACGCCGCGCCACGCCGATCTCGACGGGATCGTCCGCGATGCGCTGGCGTGGGAGCGTGCGCTCGCCGAGAAGGGTCGCTAGGACGCGGCCGGATCGGTGGGCGGCGTGCCGAAAGCATGCCGCTCGCCGCCGATCGCCTGCCGCGCGCGCGCGCGGTCGCCAGCCACCAGGCGAGTGCCCACAGCGTGCCGAAGCTCCACCCGGCCAGCACGTCGCTCGGCCAGTGAACGCCGAGATACACGCGGCTGCAGCCGATCGCGCCAACCAGCAGGATCGCGACGACGAGCATGTATGCCCGCGTCGCGCGATCCTGAGTCACCTGCGAGGCGAGACCGGCGAGCGTCAGATAGACGATAGCGCTGTTCGCCGAATGCCCGCTGGGGAAGCTCATATGCGTGACCGTGACGAGGTGCGTGACGATGTCGGGACGCGGACGGGCGACGTGCAGCTTGACCAGCTCCACGACGATATTGCCGCTGACGCTCGACGCGACGATCGCGAGTGCGGTCAGCCAGAGCCGCTGGACGATCAGCAGGCCGGCGACGATCACCACGACGATCGTCAGGACGATCCCGCCGCCGAGCGCAGTGACGTCGGCGGCAACCTTCGGCAACCAGGACGGGCCACCCCAGGCGCGCAGGCCGAGGATGATCGAGCGGTCGAACGCGAACGGCCAATGGTCGACCGCGAGACCGACGAGCAGGATGAGAACGATGCCGACCGCAGCGACCGACGCGCCGGCGAGAACCGCGGGCAGACGTCTTTGCGCGCCCTCAGGCGGCGTGCCGTCGATGGTGGGTCCGCCGGGGCTCGAACCCGGGACCTCTCGATTAAAAGTCGCTTGCTCTACCAACTGAGCTACGGACCCCCGCCATCGTGGACCGCGCACCTAGTCGCGCGGGTGCCGTCGGTCAACCATCTGTGCCAATTGGCGGATCGTCCGATGGGTCAGCGGATCGCGCCATTTCGGGACGAGCGCGGCAAGGGGGCCGAGCACGAAGCCGCGGGTGCGGAACGCGGCGTGCGGCACGGTCAGTCCGGGCGACGACCATGCGCCGCCGGACCAGAGGATGATGTCGAGGTCGAGCACGCGGCTGCCCCAGCGGCGGCCGGGGCGGCGGCCGAACCCGCGTTCGATCCGTTTGAGGCGGACCAGTAGCGCGGCGGGGTCCTCGGGCGTTTCGATCAGCGCGACGGCGTTGGCATAGCGGCGGTTCGAGGGACCGAGTGGAGCGCTGGCAACGGTCGGCGATCGGGCCACGACATTCCCGAGCGCCTCCAGCGCGGCGGCGATCCCGCGCTCGGGGGCGCCGTGTCGGCCGCGTCGATTCGAGCCGAGCGCGATCGCATAGGTGGTTGCGGCCGGCGCGATCATCGGGTGCGGGGTTGCAGGCGACATTTGGTCCGCCTAGCGCACTCCGATGGATTCCACACCTTACACCACCGAGCTTCCCGAAACCGTCGACGAGACCGGCGAGATCGACGTCACGACCGTCTTCGCGCCCGTCTCCGCGCTGCCCGAGACCGAACCGCCGCATGACTGCCCGCTCTGCCCGCGCCTCGTCGGCGTGCGCGAGCAGTTGCGGACCGAGTTCCCGACCTGGTGGAACGCGCCCGTCCCCGCGTTCGGCGATCCGGCGGCATGGCTCGGCATCATCGGCCTCGCGCCCGGCAAGCATGGCGCGAACCGCACGGGCCGCGCGTTCACCGGCGATTATGCGGGGCAGTTCCTGTACGAGACGCTCGGGCGGTTCGGGCTGGCCACCGGTACGTATGGCGCGAAGGCCGAGGACGGGCTGGCGCTCGACGGCGCAATCATCCTCAACGCGGTGAAGTGCCTGCCGCCCGAGAACAAGCCGACGCCGGAAGAGATCCGCACCTGCCGGCCGTTCCTCGAGACGCAGGCGGATGCCGTGCCGACCGCGCGCGTGTTCGTGGCGCTGGGGCATATCGCGCATCAGTCGGCGGTGAAGATGCTCGGCGGGCGGTTGCCGAAAGCGCGGTTCGCGCATGGCGCGGAGCATGTGATGCCCGATGGCCGCGTGCTGATCGATAGCTTCCACTGCTCGCGCTACAACGTGAATACCGGCGTGCTGACCGCGGAGATGTTCGACGCGGTGTTCGAGCGGGCGCTGGCGTTGCGCGAGACGGTTTGAAGCCCCTCCTTCGTCATCCTGACGAAAGTCAGGACCCAGGGTAACGAGATGCAGTCCTGTTTGGCTCTGGGTCCTGACTTTCGTCAGGATGACGGGAGGGCGGTATTCGACCACACGATCCTCCCCCGCCAGGGGGAGGTGGCTGGCGCTGGCCAGACGGAGGGGGAGGTAAGTGCAACCCCTGCTCCGTGTCCTCCCCCTCCGTCACCTCCGGTGCCACCTCCCCCTGGCGGGGGAGGATCGTTCGGTTTCTACTACTCGATCACCCAGGCCTCGCCGGCCTCTGGCGTACGGAAGCGATCCGCCGCGATATGCTCGCGGGCCAGCGCTGCGCGGAGGTGGTCGGGCGGTTCGTTAATGCCCTCGGAGGTCAGCTCGAACGTGCCCCAGTGGACGCCGAGCGCATACGCCGCGCCGAGTTGCTCGAACGCCGTCACCGCCTGGTCCGGGCCGATATGGTTGTCGGTCTCGTGCCCCGCGAAATGATACGCGCCGATCGGCAGGATCGCCAAGCGGACCGGTCCGGCGCGGCGAGCCTCGATCGCCCAGCGCATGTCGCCGGGCCCTGTGTCGCCCGCGAAATACAGGTTGCCGCCGGGGAGCGTCACGGTGAAGCCCGCCCATAAGGTCTTGTCGCGGTCGCCGGGGTCGTATTCGCTCCAGTGATGCGCGCGCTCGACGATCACGTCGATGCCGGGACGCAGCGTGACCCGTTCGCCCCAGTCGCGTGCGACCGCGTGGACGCCGTTGCGGGCGAGGATCTGGTCGTTGCCGAGGCCCGTAACGATCAATGGTTTGTCGCGGTGCCAGAGCCGCTTCATCGCGCCCATGTCGAGATGGTCGCGGTGGTCGTGACTGAGCAGGATGAGGTCGATCTTCGGCAGGTCCACAAGCCGCACGCCGGGTTGGCGGACGCGCTTCACGCCGAGGAACTGGACCGGCGACGAGCGCTCGAGCCACATCGGATCGGTCAGGATGTTGAGCCCCTGCGTCTGCACCAGCACGGTCGAATGGCCGATCCAGGTGACGCGCATCGACTGGCCCTCGACACGCGACGGGGGCCGCGTCGGGGTCACGGGGACTTCGGGCCAGCTCCGATAGGGCGGCTTCACCAGATTGCGGAGCAGCGCGACCGGGCCCTGCTTCTGCTCGCCGATACTCCCCTGCACGCCATCGGGGTTGAAGAAGCGCGTGCCGTTGAAGTGATCGCTCGGCGGGATGCTCTTCACCGACGGCGTCGCGCAGCCGGCAAGCAGCGCGAGAACGGGCAATATCGAGCGGGGGCGGAGCATGTCGCGCTGACGAATATGTCACCCGATCATCAGGGTCCAGTCACGCGCGGCGGGTCAGAGCGACCGGCATGGACGATGATTTCGAGGTGCGCGGGTTGCACGAGCAGCTGTCGGAAGAGCGTGCTGCCAGTGGGGAAGCGTTCGATCAGCGGATCGCGTTGTTCACCGCGATCCTGGCGACGCTGGCGGCGGTGACCAGTTTCCTCGGCGGGCATACGCAGAACGAGGCGTTGCTCCACAAGAACGAGGCGGTGCTGATCAAGGCGCAGGCGTCGGATGCGTGGGGCTATTACCAGGCGGAGGATCTGAAGCGGCATATCGCGGAGATGGAGGTCGATCTCGCATCGCCCGGGTTCGGTGCAACGCAGATGGCGAAGCATCGGGCGGATATCGCGCGATACAAGGCGCGCGGGGCTGGGTTGAAGCGGCAGGCGGAGGCGCTCGACCGGCAATCGGCGATGGCGAACGGGGAGTCGGACGAGGCGCTTCGGCCGCATACCAAGCTGGCGCTGGCGGTGACCGCGATCCAGGTGGCGATCGCGCTGGCGTCGATCACCGCGCTGACCGGGCGGCGGTGGTTGCTATGGGTCGCGGGGGCGGCTGCGCTGGTGGGGGCGTTGCTGGCTGGACTGGCTTGGTTCTGATCCTCCCCTGCAAGGGGAGGTGGCGCGAAGCGGCGGAGGGGTGATGCCCTATCGAGAGCGTGTCACCCCTCCGTCATCGCTGCGCGCTGCCACCTCCCCTTGCAGGGGAGAACTGAGCGTCAGATATCCTGAATCAGCCGGCCGTAGAGATCCGGCCGGCGGTCGCGGAAGAAGCCGAAGGCGGCGCGGTGGCGCTTGACGATGTCGAGGTCGATCGTCGCGGTGATCACGCCTTCGTCGTCGCGGCCGAGTTCGGCGAGGATGTCGCCGCGCTCGTCGGCGATGAAGCTGGTACCGTAGAAGGTCTGGCCGTGCTCGACGCCGACGCGGTTGGCGGCGACGATGGGCACGACATTGCTGACCGCGTGGCCGACCATCGCGCGGCGCCAGAGCCGGGCGGTGTCGAGCGAGGTGTCGTGCGGCTCGCTGCCGATCGCGGTCGGGTAGAACAGCACTTCCGCGCCCATCAGCATCATCGCGCGTGCGGTCTCCGGGTACCATTGGTCCCAGCAGACGCCAACGCCGAGCTTGCCGGCGGGGTGGGGCCAGACCTTGAACCCGGTGTTGCCAGGGCGGAAGTAGAACTTCTCCTCGTAGCCGGGACCGTCGGGGATGTGGCTTTTCCGATAGACGCCTTGCACGTTGCCGTCGGGACCGATCATCGCGAGGCTGTTGTAATGATGCGGGCCGTCCGCCTCGAAGAAGCTGGTTGGGATCGTGACTTTCAGCGCTTCGGCGAGCGCCTGCATCGCGAGCACCGCCTTGTGCTCGCCGACCGGGGCGGCGTTGGCGAACAGGCCCTCGTCCTCGACGCGGCAGAAATACTCGCCTTCGAACAGCTCGGGCGGCAGGATCACCTGCGCGCCCTTCGCGGCGGCCTCGTGGACGAGGCGCGAGACGTTGGCGATGTTGCGGTCGATGTTGGGCGTGAAGCCCAGCTGCAGCGCGGCGACGGTGATCTCGGTCATGGCGGCGCATATAAGGTGACGCGCCATGGAGTGCGAGCCTTCTTGCTGTTCCCCGCCTTCGCGGGGGAACAGGAGCGGCGATTGACACTGCCCTGCCCTGTCCGACATGCGCCGGGGATGATGACACCCACCCTCCCCGCAAGCTGGCAGTCGCTCCAAGCCGAGCTCGAGGCGCCGTATATGCGGGCGCTCGATGCGTTCCTGGAGACCGAGCGGGCAGCAGGCGCGCGGATTTTTCCGGACGAGGCGGACCGGTTTCGGGCGCTGGAGCTTACCCCGCTCGATCAGGTGCGGGTCGTGATCCTGGGGCAGGATCCGTATCACGGCGAGGGGCAGGCGCATGGGCTTAGCTTCTCAGTGCGGAAAGGCGTGCGGACACCGCCGAGCCTGGTGAATATCTACAAGGAGCTGGAGGCGGATCTCGGGATCCCGCGAGCGCGCCATGGCATGCTCGATCACTGGGCCGCGCAGGGCGTGCTGTTGCTCAACGCAGTGCTGAGCGTGCGGATGGGCGAGGCGGCGTCGCACCAAAAGCGCGGCTGGGAGCAATTTACCGACGCCGTCATCGCGGCGGTGAACGCGCAGGACAAACCGGTCGTGTTCCTGCTGTGGGGGGCGTATGCGCAGAAGAAGGCGGCGTTCGTCGACGATATCGAAAAGGGCGGGCGACACCTGGTGATCCAGTCCGCGCACCCGTCGCCGCTGGCCGCGCGAACCGGGTTCTTCGGATCGCGGCCGTTTAGCCGGGCCAACGACTTTCTTAGAACCCATGGGCGCACCCCGATCGATTGGGCGCTGCCGGAGACCGACCGATGAGTGACGAATACACCTATGACGAAGCAACCGGCGAATGGGTCGCCGGCGGTGCTACGACCGCGGTGGCGGTGGATGACGGCGCGGTCGTGGTGCGGGATTCGGTCGGCAACGTGCTGGCGGATGGCGATCAGGTGACGCTGATCAAGGACCTGACCGTGAAGGGCGCTGGCCAGACGCTCAAGCGCGGGACGCTGATCAAGTCGATCCGGCTAACCGGCGACGCGCAGGAGATCGACTGTCGGTACGAGGGGATCAAGGGGCTGGTGCTGCGCGCGGAATTCGTTCGGAAACGGTAAGACTGCAACCACGGCGCCGTCGATGCGCGATGAGATGGTGGACATCCGATCGCGTCGCCAAAGTCGGGGTAGTGCCCGATCCATCGCATCACAGGGACATCACAATGGTCAGATGCCGGATGCCCGCCGGCCAGCCTTTTCGCGAAGGACCAGACGGAAAATCCGGGGGCAATCGATCAGATAGCGCCGCCACAGCCGGGCAGGATTCGACATCAGGCGATGCAACCATTCCACGCCGGATTTTTGCATCCAGACCGGCGCCCTGCGCTGGCGGTCGGTCAGGAAATCGATCGACGCACCAACGCACAACGCCACGCCGGGCCGCTCCCGAAACGCGGCCAGCGCGTCGGCGAATCGTTCCTGCTTGGGCGAGCCGAAACACACGAGCAGGATGTCCCAATCGGCATCCGCAGCGTCGTGCAGACAGGCAGACCAGGCCTCGCTCCCCACCGCCATGCTGGCCGGCGATGCGATGAAGGTGGTTCGTGCCTTGGGGAAACGCGCCACCAACGTTCGCCAGTCATCATGGCTGGGTCCGATGATACCGATATTGTGCATCATGTTGTTTGCCAGCAGATCGGCGACGAGATCCGAACCGGGATAGACGTCGAGCGCTACGCCGGTCATCCCGGCCAGCTTTGCCAAGACCCGGCTGTCGCAGATCTGCAGGGCGGCGTGGTCGTACACCGCTTTGATCGCGGGATCCTGATCGGCCCGGGTCACGAAATCGACGTTCGGCGTGATGACGAAGCCGTAGGACTGTCGGGACAGCGTTTCGATACGACGGGTCAATGCCTCGTGGCTCCCCTGCGCGAAGCGGAACCCCAGGAATGCCTTGTCGTCGTGCACCGGCATCGTTGTACTTCGCACTATATCGTCATCCTCGCACCACGGTAGACGACCGGGCAGACCACCCTGCCCCGTCATCCCGTACCGTCTCAATTATTCCTATGGTCGGCGTCCCTATCAGCGGATCGCCATAGTGCAAGCCACGACCTTCGTTCGATCTTTCCCGAACATGGCATGCCGGGATCACTATTGCGCGGCGTGCGGGACCGGCTTGATCATGGCCAATACTGCGCTCTTTTCCATGGAGACGAGGGCGCTCGCCTTGTCGCCGAGACCATAGGACATGACGACCCTGCCATCGTGCTCCGCCAACCCCGCGCAGAACTCGATACCGCGCTTTTCGAAGAAAAACGGCTCGGACATACCGACGACATTCCAGTCGGGATCCAGGACGACGAACCGATGAGGATAGAGCGGCTCCATCTTCGGCAAGCTTGCCGTCAATTTGCGCGCCGCCAGATGCGCCACGCACAGCCAATTTCCATCCCACGCAATGATCTGAGACGACCCGGACCAGTTGGCCAGCGCGGGAATACGGGTCGAACGCCGATATCGCTTCGCCAGACGCTCGCCATCGAACGCATAGACCTGCATGTCTTCAAGACGGTACAGGAACGTCGGCTGCTCGGCGTCCAGCACGGGCATCCAGTTTTTCACGCGGAGCGCCGTGCGGCGAGGGCAACAGCTGGAGCGGCCCGACATCCGTATCGCGGATCTCGGCGATGCACATCGTGTTGCGCGTTCCCGTCCAGTCCGGCATCACGGCGCCTTCCAGATCGGGGACGGCGGCCTGCGGGGCGAGTTGCAGCGCGCTCCATAGTCCGAAGAGCCGTCCATGATCGATGAAGAGGCGTGGATCCTCCAAACCGTTCCGCGCCTCGGGCACGGTCGACCGCGCGACATGGTCGTCGAGACGAAAGGCAGCGACGGGGTTGAGGGAGTCATCGCACTCGACCAGCCAGGTTTCCGACGCGAGATTGTCGATCCCGCCGGGCACGACATAGGCCCCCTGCGCGGTCATGCGATAATTCGGCCGCCGCGCCGCGACGAGCCATTTCCCCTGCCACCGCAGAATGCTCGGATTGCAGAGCCCCTCGACACCCGCCACGCGCAATGGCGTGTGCCGAACGCCTGGGCGCCTCGCCAGCAGCGGCGCGCGAACCGCAAGCAAGGCTTCGCGGATCTGACCAATTCTGAAGTCCAGATATGAGGCAGCCTTTGCGGACCAACGTGCCATGCTCATCCTCGTAAAAATTCAGGTTTTCACCGCGCGAGCGGCGGTACTGCGGTTCGGTCGAGTCGTCCACGAAGCAAACGCTGTGCAAACCCGCCGCTGCGAGCGGAACGACACCAGATCGGCGTGCCTGATACTCGCATGTCCGGCGGGGTGGAGCACCGTGCTCGCGAACGTTGACGGGGGTGCACGCAACGCCTTGCAAGGCCTCGCTGCGGGACATCGGAAAACCGACCGCTCGGCGTGGAATCGAGGCTTTCTACATCAGCTTTTAACCTGCTGTAAAAAAATTGTAAAAAAGTCTTGTCAACGCCAGCAAGATGGTGAACCTTGCTCATGTGTCCGCGTTTGGGACACATATGGAAACGAGACCGGGATACCGGCTTACCAATGGAGTGGGTATGAATAATCACCAGACCGTCATCCGAGAGGCTCCGTCCGCTCAAGGTGCCATGTCCCTGTTGGGCGCTGTGCTCGTCGGTATAACAGTCTGGGCTGGAGCGATTACATACCTGCTGTGACCGACGCAAAACCGCCGCTAGCGGAATGTGTCTAGCGGCGGCGGAGCAGACGCGACGCGCTTCCCCGAGCCCCCCACGGTCTTTGGGCTATTGTTAAGCACGCGAACAAGCTTGTCCCTGACCTTGCGAACGTCCTTGAACAGATTGCTGGTTGCGGCCTTGTCACAGCCGGTCTCGGTCACAGCCAAAGTTTCCGATCCCACCGACGCGTCGACGACATACCCGCCGAACCGCTGGTAGGCACGAGCCAGCGCAGCACCTTCGCGGGTCAATCCCAGCGATGCGATATCGACATCGGGTCGGATCCCGATCAGCGCGCCCATCGGCACAAGTCCCGTATAATTATTCTTGCCGCCGCCGTCGCTCATGCTCGCCGGCCAGACCTTCTGGCCCGCCATGGTCGGTGATTTGCGCAGCATCGTCGTGCTAAAGACCATCGCGACGGCATGCGGGATCTCACCGCGCCGCAATTCGTCGCACCGCACCAGTCCGCCGAGCAGCGATCCGCCGAAGCCGCGAATCCCTTCCGATCGCCCCTCGCCGCTGGCGATGCCCGATCCCTTCAGATCGACGCGTACCAGATAGTTTGCGTGGATCGTCCGATGCGCCGAATCCCAATTGCCGATCCAGGCCTCATACGCCACCTGCCCGGTCGGATCGATCAAGACGGCATGTCCGTCGCTGCCACCGAGAAACTGTACCGAGGACGGCGTCCGCAGGTCGATCGAGCCATTGGTCATTGCTCCACCCGCCGGCCAGGCCGCGGTCGCCGAGCGTCGTTCGAACGTCCACCGCACGAGCGGGTCGCTCTCCTTGGCGCGGTACACGCCAAAGGCTCCGACCGCGATCCAGGCGTAGGACCCGCTATGGTAACCCACGTCGTCGCTGTGGATCATCGCCGTTTCGGCCGCGGTATCGGACTGGAATACCGCACCACGCCCCAGCGGCGTGTTCCATATGCTCGTATCGGCAAACGGCTGGTCGGCGGCTTGCCGCGTGGTCGTCTGGGCCGGGCTCGACGTCGTCAGCACCAGGCTTGCGCCTGCCAGAGCAAGCGCCGGGCCGAACCGCGAATTCACTCTTTTCGTCACGACTGTTCCCTTCGATGCGTCTCCGTTATAGTGAGCGCAATCAGACGCGTATGTAGTGGACGCGTCCGATCCCCTTCCATTCGCCGATGCAAATGCATCGTTCGATCGATTTCGAGGGCCCTCCCCAAAATGACGACGACGCCGCGCGAATTGCGCATCATCGCCCAAGCGGCATCTGCAACATCGGGTGAGAATCCCTATACGAAGCTGCTCTACGACGGGATGTCGGGGCTTCCCGTCCGCATCATTCCGTATACGCGCCATGCCATCGCGACGCAGGCGCCCGATGTCATCCACATCCACTGGCCGGAGTTTCTCGTCAGGTGGGATGCCGGACGGGTGGCCATGATCGCCGATGTCCTCAAGGAGTTTTCGCTGCTCAGGCTGGCGAAGGCGCGTGGCGCGCGGATCGTATGGACCGCGCATGATCTCGGTGCGCATGATCGTCCGGAAGCGGGCCGGCTCTACCGCTGGTTCCTGGCGCGCTTCAACCGAATGATTGATCTGGTGATCAGCCTCAGCCCTTCGGCGCTCGAATCGGTTCAGGCGCGGTTTCCCGAACTTGCCAAAACGCCCGCGCGGGTGATCCTGCATTCGCATTACATCGGCTATTATCCCGCAGCTGCGCCCGTAGCGCCCGCTGCCCCGCTCGCTACTGGCCGCGCGCTCACATTCATGACGTTCGGCCAGCTGCGGCGCTACAAGAACGTCGACGGCCTGATGCGGGCGTTCGGCGAGCGTGCAGCGGGCGAACGACTCATCATCGCTGGAGAAATCCGTGGAACGCAGGCGTTCCGCGAGGAGATTCACGCGCTGGCGGAGACGCCGGGCGTCGAGCTGATCGAACGACGCATCGAGGACGATGCGGTCGCCGGGCTCCATGCACTCGCCGATGTGGTCGTGCTGCCCTACGATCTCGGCACCGCGCTCCATTCGGGCGCGGCCATCCTCGCCTTGTCGTTGAACACGCCGGTCGTGGTGCGCGACACCCCCACCATGCGCGACCTTCAGGCGGTGGTCGGATCGGAATGGCTGGGGGTGTTCGAGGGCGAGCCCGCTGCCGCGCTGGCAGTAGCGGTGGAGTTGGCGGCAAAGCCACGCGCCGCGACGCCCGACCTCAGCCGGATGGACCCGACCCTGCTCGCGCATCAGACGCTCGACGCGTACGCCGCCGCGACGAACCGCGCCGCCGTTTGAGGCCAGCAGCGATTGCGCCGCGCCGCTAGCGCGGCCGGCGCAACGTCACGAACAGCGACCGACCGCTTTGCCCCACCCAGCGCATCCCGATCGACATCAGCTCACGCCCGAATGGGGACAGGAACTGGGCCGCGATCGACGCCGTGTAACTGACGATGAGGAGCACGCCGGGACGGACGACCGCCGGCAGCGTCGTCGGTAGCACCGCCATGACCGCCAGATCCGCCACCAGTGCGAACACCGTGACCACGTGTAGACCGAACAGATGGCGGACTCGCACCGACGTACCGCGCGTTGCGGCGACGAACAGCGCCGGCGCGCGGATCGCCTCACCCACGAAATAGGCGATCGCCATGCCGAGCGGGCCCCAGGGCAGCCCGGCGACGAACCCGATGATGACGGTTACCGCCGAGAACAGGCTCCACCGGACCAGCGCCCTGGTACGCGTCGTCGCAATGAACAGCGACAGCACGGCATCATTGACGATCAGCAGCGCGCCGGCCGCGGCGAGCCAGCGAAAGATCGGCGCGGCGCTGCTCCAGCGCGGGCCCATCAGCACCTGAACCACGTCCTCTGCCGCCACCGCGGCGACCAGGATACCCGGCACGGCGACGGCGGTGAGCGCCTGGAGGAACAGCATGAAGGCGCGTCGAAACCGCTCGCCATCGTCACGGGTTCGCGCCAGCACGGGCAGGACGTTGCGCGACATCGGCCCGGTAAAATTCTGCAGCGGGAACAGCATCAGCTTGTAGGCGCGGTCATAGAGACCAAGCGGCGCTGCCCCCCAGAACCGCGCGAGCAGCACGTTGTCGAGGTTGCGGGTGACGAACACCGAGATGTTCGCCGCCGATACTCCGCCACCGAAGCCGACCATCGTTCGGATCGCGCTCCAGCGAAACACGAATTTCGGCCGCCATCGTTCGAGGATCATGAACATGGCGGTATTGGCGATGGTCGACAGCAGCGAGCCGATCCACAGGGCCCAATAGGACCGCAGGACGATCGCGGCGATGACGGTTGCGGCAAAGCCTGCGACGCTGCTGACGATCTCGACCAGGCTCTGTGCGTGAAACCGCATCGATCGGTTCAGCATCGCATTGTAAAGCGGGTTCGGCGCGGTCGAGAGCAGCAACAGCGCCGACGCCGCAACAAGGACGCCACTGGCCGAATTGTGATAGAAGACCGAAACGAGCGGCGAGATGGCGACCAGAATGATCGACGTCACCGCGCATAACCCGACGTTCAACCACAAAAGCGACGACAACTGAACGTCGTCCACCTCGTCGGCTTGCACGATCGCATGATCGAAACCGATATTCTGGAACAGCATTGCAAAGCCGATGACCGGCGCCGCCATCGCATAGGTTCCGTAGTCGCTCGGCGACAACAACCGCGCGACGATGATCGTGCTGGCAAAGGTCAGGACGATGCGGATGACCTGCGCGGCACCGGTGCTCAAAGCGCCCGACATGACGCGTGCTTTGTATCCGTTGTCCGCCATCATCTATTCTCCCGCGCGTCCCCCTAGCGTCTCAGCCGACGATGTCACGATAATACACGGCCGACCGTGCGGCTGAGACGACCTCTCGGCCGGATCGCGGCCGACATAGGCTGAGCGATGGCCCCGTGCCGAAAGGGCGACGAAATACCCGTTCCCGGCCATACCCGCGTTACCGGACGCTTTGATCGAGATTAACCACGTGCCGGAACACTATATTGATAGACGACCGCTAGCACTCGGCCCTTAAGTTGGTCGGAGAACGTGCGTGGCACGACTGAAGCGACATTTGCTCTACGGCCTGACGGCGCAGTGCATCGTGATGCAGCCTGCGCTTGCGTCGCCGAAACCGTCTCCCTTCCTGATACTGGGCGGCAGTGCCGAGGCACCGAGAGGCTATCTCGCGATGTGCGCGCAGACGCCGGTCGAGTGTGACGGGGACCCCGCGGCATCATCGCTCTCCGCATCCGCAGACTCGGTCGACGTTCATACGCCAGTCGGTGCCTCGATCGGCGCGACGGGCGCTATCGTCGTCGCCCGCCCAGTCCTGCCTGCGCTCGCCCCGGCTGTCGCTTTTCGGCAGTCCCGGTTTTCGGTCAAAGTTCATGGACCGATGCTCAACGATCGCTTCGGGGATTCACGCTCACGATTGGATCGCCCACCCCACCGCAGGCGCTCGCCTTCGTCTACAGGGTCGATTCGACACCGATACTCGCGCCGATGCCGCATCCGGCGCCGGCACCGATGGCATCGATGTCGCCAGATATCGACGAGCAACAACTGCTTCGACAGATCAACGTACGCGTCAACCGGATCGTTCGCCAGGCTACCGATCTGGCGATCTACGGGCGCGAAGAAGTGTGGCACGCGAGCGGCGCGTATGACGGCGCCGCCGGCGATTGCGAGGACATGGCCCTCGAGAAACAGGCGGAGCTGATCACCGCCGGCTTTCCCAAAAGCCGGTTGTCGCTGGCCGTGGTTTATGCGCCGGCGGTCGGCCTTCACACGGTCCTGGTAGCGCGGACTCGCGACGGGGATCAGGTTCTCGACAGCCGCACGCCCTATCTGCGGCCCTGGTACAAGAGCGGCTATACGTGGCTTTCCGTACAGGCGTTCGCAGGATCGAAAGCCTGGCGCCAGCCGCTGTCGGAACGGCAGATCGCGCTGGCGGCGAGTGATACGGCCGATACCGACCGTTCCTGACGGTCACCGCCCACGCTCAACCGCCTATCTTCAATAGGTGTTCTTGTGAACGAGCACCTTGAACGTCGCGAATATGATGATCAGGTCGCGCTTCAGTCGCCAGCCATCGGCATATTCAAGATCGGCCTGAAGACGCAGGACGAGATCGTCGCGGGTATGCGTCGCACCCCGGAACCCACGGACCTGCGCCAGACCGGTAATGCCGGGCTTCAGCGCATGGCGATGCCAATATCGCTCGTCGACCTCCCAGAACAGATCCTCTCCAGCCAGCGACCCCAGCGCATGCGGTCGCGGTCCGACGATGCTCATATGGCCCAGCAGGACGTTCATCAGCTGCGGCAACTCATCGACGCTGGTGCTTCGGATCAGCCGCCCGACGCGAGTGATGCGATTGTCATCGCGCTGGGTCGAGCGAGCACCGTCGGCATCGCTGCTCTCGACGCGCATGCTGCGGAACTTCAGGATGTCGAAAAAGGCGTTGCCACGTCCCACGCGCCGCTGCCGGAACAATATCGGGCCGGGGCTGTCGACCTTGATGGCGATCGCGATCAGCAACAGGACCGGGAACATCGCGATCAGCGCAGCCGCCGAAACCGCGACGTCGAAGGCGCGCTTCATCGCCCGGTTACGCAACGTGAGCGGCCCTGCGGATACCCCGAGCGTGAAACGGCCATCGAGGGCGCCGACGCCGATCGGGCGCAATTCGTCGACATCCTCGACGATGATCTCGCCCCGGACGCCGGCCCCCTTGAGCATCATCGCCCAAGCCCGACGCGCGTCCGGCGGACACAGGATGACGGCACGGTCGAGCCCGCGAATGACCTGGCTGAACCTATTGAGCATCGTCGGATCCTGCAGATCCGGACGAAGCCCCAACGCCTCCGCATCGACAGTCGTGATACTGGCCCTGTCGCCGAGCGAAACTCGGTCGACGATAAGGATCTCGGCGGTGACGGCCGTGCCCAGATACGGGATCAGCCACTGGCCGACGACCTCACGGAAACCATACATCAGGATCGCCGCCGCAACGGCGGAACAGATCATGATGAGCCGCGACGCCAAAGGGTCGACCTTGAACAGGTAATAAGTGAGAAATAACAGCGTGTAGGAAAGAAACAACGACTGCAGGCTCGCCCAAATACCGGTCTCGGTCGAATGGAGTGCATCGACCGAATAGGCCTTCGAATTGAACGAGATCGTCACGAACAGCGGCAGGAGGAGTATCAGCACGCCAAACCAATTTGCATGCGTCACGCGCAACGGTATCGCCATCACCACGCCGAGGATAATCGCGGTCACGTCCAGCGCGAGCAGCAATGCATAAATGCGGATACGTACCATGTGTGCCGAGGCCCGCACCATCCCGGTTTTCGCGTGTACGCCAATAGCGGAATCGTCGGCCGTACGATTCATGAATTACCCTCCAACCACCACGCGAGACCGGGAAACTACCCAATCCGGGTGCGTTGATAGGTGCCTTGGCGGCGTAGTCAACGGAGTTGTTTGCCAACCCATTCCAACACATACGGTGAAATCGGGACAGTTTTGGGTGTCGCTGAACACTTTATTAACCGCGCGCAATTAGGTCGGGAGACCGGAGGACTTTATGCGTGCCATGCGTTCCCAGGCCAAAGTAAACACGACCGACTTGCGAAGCGAACCGCGCGTGCCGCTAGGCCGTTCGGGCACGTTGCGCAGCGAGAATCGCGCCCAGCTGGTCATTCGTATTGCCGATCTCACGCGCGACGGATGTCGTATCGAGACCGACGAGACGTTGCTGCCCGACGAGCAGATCACGATCGGCATCGCCGGCGTCGGCAGTGTCAAGGCGCGCGTCGTCCGGCGCAGCGCAACGGGCTATGGCTGCGTGTTCATGACGTCGCTGCCGCGCGGCCGGGTTAGCGCCGCGTTCGAGGAAAACGTCGTTACGCTTCCGGTCGGTGCAAACCCGATTGCCCCCGATTCGGTCGCGACCGGCACGACCGATGCCGACCGCGCTTCCGATGTCCGCCGTGTGGGGCCTTCGCCGCGGTCCGCCATGACTATCATAGCCGCCATCTCGATCACCGGCTGGGCATTGCTGATCTGGGGATTCACCGCCTTTTGATCCCGACGCCGGTGGTGTGCCGGCGTCCGCATCGCGCCGGCCGCGACCGATTTAGTTGATGTGATAGCCACCGAATGTATCGCGAGATGGTCGCAGCCGGTGCAGCGGCGACGCGCGCCGGCGGGCCTTTCGCAATGCCTCATACGGTGACACCGCGTGCCGGCCGCGTTCGGCCCAGACGATGCGGTAGTGGCTGGACAGCTTCCACCAGCGCCCGCCGGCCGTGCTGATGACGGTGGCCCCGCAATGATCGCAAACACCGACGCAAAGCCCGGCATTGCGCTGGCTCGCACGGGCTTGATGACCAAATACACAGCGGATCGACATGGCCGCACACTGGCGCGATCGTTTCGCATTGCAAGATCGGAATCGGTCCTGGAATGGCACATCGCCGGTGCGCTGGTGGCCCGCCAAAAGCGCTGGAGTATTCCAGGCCGCGCTCTATGACCGCGAACAATTCGCCGACCTTAGCGCGATAAAGCAAGAGGATAGCATGATGACGCGCTCCGGGTCGGATCGTCGGACCCGCATTGCCGCAGTGATCGTCCCCGTCGTCCTGTTCGGCCAGATGATGGCTCTGGCCGCCGACGGCCCCTTGCTGGCCGCCGCCGCCGCGGCTGTGGAAATCCTGGCGACGATCCTGGTCTTGCTCCTGGTAGCGCCGCCGTCGACGTTCTGGCGGCGTCTGGCACCGCCGCTGGCGGTGCTCGGTCTTGCCGCCGTGTGGCTCGCCTCCGGCACGATGCCTGGCATCGATCTGCTCCATCGTGGCTGGATCGCCCCGGATCTCAATCTTGGCGGCGTCGTCCGCTATATCGGCGGCGTTGCTGTCCTTGTCGCCGCGGCGGCGGTGGCGTGGCGACCGGGCGGCGCGCGCGTCTCGCTCGATGCCTGGATCATGGTCTCGCTGATCCTGCTGGCGGCCGGGTTTGCGATGAACGAAGCCGATCCGAGCCGGGTCTGGGGCTATGACAAGGGCTTCCTCGCGGGTCGCTTCACTGGGACGATCTTGAACGCGAACGCCGCCGGATGTCTGTTCGGCATCCTTGCGGTGCTCGGCCTCGGACGATTTCTCACCTTGCTGCCACGACGGCTCGATCCTGCCCCGCTGCCGATCATGATCGCCGCCCCTGTCGCGCTGCTGGCGGGGATCGGCGCGTGTGCGATCACCGCGTCGCGGACGGCGCTGGCGGCAACCCTGGTGGCCCTTCTGCTCGCGACGATATTCGACCAGGAGCTGCGAGAACAGGCCCGACAGCGGACCCGGTACGTCGTCTTGCTGCTGGCGGCGCTCGCGATCGGCGTCGCAGTCATGCTGTTCCTGGTCGGCGATGTCGTCAGCGACAGGTTTCAGACGGTGTCGACCGACGGTATCGAACGGACCAGGATTTGGGCGTTCTACGGCAGGATCGTGCTCGCGCATCCCTGGGGCGTAGGACCCGGCGGACTCGACGACATCACGCTCCACGCGCTCTCGTCGACGACGGACGCGGCGCGGATATGGTTCGTCCATTCGCCGCATAACCTATTCCTCTCGCTGCTGCTGGTCGGCGGATGGCCCTATCTAATGTTGATCCTGACCGCGGCGGGGTTGCTCGCCTGGCCCGCGATCCGGTCATCGGCCATCCGGCGACAACCGATGATCCGCGCCTCGATATCGGCGATCGGCGTCATCCTCGCCTGTGCCAGCGTCGATATCACGCTCGATATACCGGCCTTCGCATCGCTCGCGGCGTTCCTGATCGGAACCGTCTGGGGTGGCTCGGTGAGACAGCCCATGACGATGGCATGATCGACGGTGCCGCCGCCGGGATCGATCGGGGCGCAGCTTCGGCGATCGTCATAGGACGCAGGCAAACGGGACCGAACGATCTTCGCCCCCTCCCCGCGCCACCATCATACGAGCCATTGGTCTAGCGCGCGGTCTCAGCAAGTCTCGCTGCCACCGGCGCTTCGGCCGGGGTCCCAGCAACCAGTCCGGTTGCGTAGCCATAGGTTCGCCCCGACGCACCCGCGAGCCAGACCGTCTCGTCCACGATCCGGGCATGATCGGCCGCTGAAAGCTTTGCCCACAAGGCCGCGCCATAGCGTATCCGCCACGGCGCCGCACCGCGCAGGAACGGCGCCGATTCGTAGCTCCGCACGAGTCCCGCCAGCGCGGCAGGCGAGTCCGGTCCGTCTGCCAGCAACGCCCGATACGACTGCGCCACGTCCGCTTCGGCCCACCAGGTCCGAACGCCCCGCGTCCGCGCCAGATCTACCGCGGCGTCCGCCAGCATCGCAGCGCGACGCGGCGCAGGTTCGTCCAACGCATCATAGGTCCGCAGCATCCCCCGCAGCAGCGCAGTGCGGGGCGCGAGCATCGCGGCGGGTCGATCGTCGATCAGCCAAGGCCATGCGACCTCGGCCTCGGATTGCTGTGCATCGAGTGCGGTTCGCATTGCCGCGACACGGAGTTCGGTGACAAGATTGACCAACGCCAGACACAGCGCCGCTACCAGAACCGCGATAGCGGCGCGCTGCATCCAGTGGCTCGCATAAGGCGCATCATAGTCGCCTGGCCGGAGGGGCACCGCCCCTCCGGCCCGCCGCGTACCGATCGCCGCAGACTGTGCCCCGAAAGGGTCAGTCCGCATTGTAATAGTTGGCGTATTTCTTGGAGTAGTACATCCCGCCATACGCCTCGGACGAAATCTCGACCATTGAGAAGACCGCACCCGCGACATCGACGCCGTCATGACTCAGCCACGCCAGCGCGCTGCGAACCGCATTCTCCGGCGTCGCACCCCACTTCACCACGATCACGGTTCGCTCGGCCACATTGGCCGCCGACCGCGCGTCGGCGACACCCAGCAGCGGCGGCGTATCGATCACGATCCGATCGTAGCGATCCATCTGCGACGCGATCAGATTGGAGAGCGCGTTGCCCGCAAACAGATCCTCGGCGATGAACGAGCTGTTCGCGACCGGAATGAGATCCAGCCCAGGGACGGCATCGGGGATGATCACGTCGCTAAGCGAAGCCTCGCCGCGCAGCAACTCGACCAAGCCACGCTCGGGCTTGATGCCGGCTGCTTCGATCAAGCCCGCCCGACGCAGATCGGCATCGATCAGCAGCACGCGCTCCTTCGACATCGCGCAGATCCGGGCCAGCGCCAGCGCGCTGCTCGTCTTACCTTCGTTGGGAAGCGTGGACACGATCGCCACGCTCTTGGCGGGGCCGATCGAACGCCGGAGCGTGCGAAACGCTTCGGCATAGGCACTCATCGGACGATCGATCAGATACGTTGCCGGCGAATGCTTTGCCGAGCCGCGACCAGACCGCAACTTGGGGATCGTCGCGAGCACCGGGAGGCCAAGCTGTTCCAGATCATCGATCGAGTACAGTCCCTTGGCCAGCACTTCCTGTGCGCCGATCACGACGATGCCCGCACCGATCGCGGCGATGATCGTGAGGATCACCAGCATCGGCCGGTTCGGCGACGTGGGCGCAGACGGCGGCACCGCCGACTCGATGATCTGCGCCTGCGTCAGCGAACTGCGCGCAACCTGGTTCATCGTCTGCGCCTGCTCGGCCAGACGATTATACGCCGCATGCGCCGCGTCGGCCTGACGCTGGTAGGTTTCCGCGAGCGCGGAGGCGCGGGTATCGCTGGACTGCTGGCCGCGAAGCTTGCCCATTTCGCTGCGCAGGCTGCCGGCCCGCGCCGCGGCGGCACTGGCTTCGCTGCGAAGCCCGCCGATGTTGCGATTGGCCTCGTCCTGGATCTGCTTGTCGATCGCGGAAAGCTGCTCCTTGATCTTCACGCTCTCGGGATGCCGCGCTCCGTACCGCGACAGCACCTCGCCCTGACGCTGAACGATCTGCGCCCGCTGCGAACGGAGATCGGCGATGACCTTCAGAATCGAGCACGGCCGAAACCGCATCAATGCCGCCGGACGCAATCTGGCTGCCGGCGACTGCCAGGCGAGCCTGCGCTGCAGCGGCTTCGGACTCGGCGGTCGCAAGCTGACCCGCAAGCGGGCTGATCTGCTGATCCGTCACGGTCGACGATCCGCCGCCGACGATACCGGCCTGCGCACGATATTGCGCGAGCCGTGCATCCGCCAACGCAGCCTGCTGATTCAGCGCGGCCAGACGTTGATCGAGATAGCTGGTTTCCCGCGACGCCGCGCCGGTTCGCTGGCCGCGGCTGTACGCGATATACTCGCTGGCAAAGCCGTTGGCGACCTCGGCTGCGAGCAAACGATCTGCCGCGGTGTAACCGATGTTGACGACGTACGTCATCTTGTCACGGTCCGCGGAGATCTTCGACAGCAACCGCGAAGCGATCATGTCGACCCGCTTCTGCTCTTGTTCCGGGGTCGGATTGCGCGGCAATTCCGGCAGGCCCTTGGTCAGGTCGGCCCGATTGGCGAGCCCGAGCTTGCGCACGACGCCGATCGCGACGTCGCGCGACTTGACGACGTTCACTTCGGTATCGAAGATATTCTGGTCGGGGCGCTCACCGTCCATCCGACCCAGCGCGGCGTTTGCCGACGGGTCGATCTTGACGCGCGCCACCGCTTCGTACCGCCAGGGCATCATCATGACGAGCGCGATGCCGACGACCAGCACGGTCGCCGCCACCGCAACGAACGTCCGCCACCGCCGCTGGAACATCGCCTTTACGGCGCCAGACAGCGACCGAATCACGCCGACACCGCTCGGCGGCATCGCAGGACCATTCAGGTCCCCCGGACGTTCCATTACCATGAGTTTACGTCTCCGTACGTGATTAGCGGTGATTTAGCGGTGGATCGCGACGCCGACGAGCGCCCGGAATTCGGACAATCGCGGACCGTTCACGCCGACAAAATCGCTCTTGCGGTTTGCATAGGTCAGATCAAGGTTGCCCGTCAGCAGTCGGTTCATGAGATAGCGTGCACCGCCGCTCACCTGCCCGATCTTGGCCTTGCCCGGTATGCCGATATACGTATCGACTTCGTACGACACGGCGTAATTCAACAGCAGCGTGCGCAACAGCTCGTGATCGAGACGAAACGCCGTGGTGGTGTTGAAGAAGCCGCCGCTAGCCAGCGTGGCATCCTGAACCGTGCGGTTGACGGCCAGCGTCGCCGTCGTCAGCGGCGTCGGGAAATATTCCAGCCGGGCATCGATCGTCAGGCCCTTGGCCGTCTTGTAGGCGGCGCTCTCGAAATTGCGCGTGATATACCCTGCGCCGAACGAACCGCGCATCAACGCGGTCAGATCGAAGGTGACGCCGGCCAGTGCACGCACTTCGTGCGAGCTGCGGCTCGGCTGGTCGAACGTCAGCGGCAGGCGATAGCTCGTGTCGGTATAACCAAGCTGGACGAAAACACCGGCGTCCGGGCTCAAGCCATATTCGAACTGGCCCGCACCGCGCGCAACCTTGCGGTCACGCCCGTCCTGCGACACTTCGACATTGTCGAGCGTGCGAACCGGCTTGAAGTTATAGTCGGTATAGTCGCCGGACAGCACGGCGCGAATCCGGCCGAACCGTGCGTCGCCCAGCAGCTTGGCCTGCGAGCGCTGATACGGCGTGATCGTCAGGACGTTGACCAGCGAGGCGCCGGAGAACTGCGTCTCGTACCGGCGAGCGGTATCGAGCTGTCCGCTGATCGCGATATCGCCGTTCACATCGTAGCGACCGCGGCTGCTCACGCTCCAGCCGTTTTCGTTGCGGGCGGTCTGGTCGGCGTAGCGGACGAAATCGCCCGCGCCCTCGAGCTGCAGACTGTGCAACGACCAGTTCGACTTCGCGAGCAGGCGCGGCTGAAACCGCACGAACGCGTCGGACTTTTGATTGTCCGCGGTCTGCAGAACGTTGCTGGTATACCCCAGCTGACTGGTAAATTGGGGCAGGACCGTAAAGCTGCCGAGCGGTACGCCGACTGCGTTCACTTCGGGCCTGGGTCGATCGAGAACGCTCTCGTTGCGACCGCGGTTGTAGATCAAGGGGACGACAGCATCGATCGGATCGTTGCTGATGTAGATCTGAGCCTCGGCGACCCCCGTCCAGAGCGAAGAAAGGCCGACACAAGCGGCCGCGTAACGTTTAATCATGATACGCTCCCGCGCTATTCAAAGGCGGGATCCATTTGCTCCCGCGATGGTCAAAAGCGGGCCGGGCCCGTCTGGCTTTAGTTCGGTGCCGAATACGTCGCGCCGGCGTTCCCGCCGGTCACGATCGGCCCCGCAATCAACGTCGGGTCGCCACCGTCGGCGATCGACGCCGTACCGCGCTGTCCACGCCGCACCGAAAGGCGCACGTTCACCAACGCCGCCCGAACCTTGTGGGCATAGTCGGGGTTACCCAGCAGATAGTTCAGCGCGGTGAGAGACACCGGAGCCGGTTGCTGTTGCTGGTCGAGCGCGAAGACGAGCGCAGCCTCGATGTCCTGAGACGTGGCGCTGGCCGCCTGTGCACGCATCACGCCGCGCAACGCCGCGATGACCGACTGGACCGCCAATGCGTCCGGCTCGGCTGCACGCACGACCGGACGCACGGCGTTGGCTGCCGTCGGCAGTGCGACCGCACTCAATGCGACAACGACCATCGCCCTAGAAAACTGCTTCATCGTATCCCTCTCTTTACCCGCCCCCTAAGCCCGCTCGTTTAGAAAAAGCGTTCGCCAATTCGTACCGTGTCCCCGGGGTAAACGCGCAAATCAGCCTGCAGCGGATAGCGACGTTCTTCGGTCTCTCCCGCGCGCTTGATAAACACTTTTCCCTTATTTGCCCGGTAGGTGAAACCCTCTGCGCGCGCGACCGAATTCATCACGGTCAGCCCGTTTGTGTAAGGATATTCGCCGGGCTTGGTCACTTCGCCCATGATGTAGAACGGGCGATAGGTCAGCACATCCAGGCTGACGCGGGGCTCGCGAAGATACCCGTCGGCCAGCTTGGCGGTGATGTCCTTGACGACTTCGCGCGGCGAACGGCCGCGTGCCTGGACGTCACCGATCAGCGGCAGCGACAACGTTCCCAGAATCGCTTACCGAAAACTCGCCGGACAGCGTTTCCTCGTTGAAAACGATGATGCGAATCTTGTCCGCCACGCCGAGTCGATAATCGTCCTGCGTGCTATCCGACACCGTCGTCGAACCCGGCGATGCCCCTGCCGAGGCCGTTGCCGATGCCGTGACAGGCGGGGCGGCAGAGGTCGCCGTCGCCGTCGCCGTAGCAGGCGTCGCCGACTGAACCTTACCCGCCGGTGCCACCGGATCGGCCGGCCGCTGCGCCACGGCGAGCGATCCCGACGCGAACAATACCGCAAATAACATTGAGCGAATTAAATGCATTAGCCACCATTCCTTCGGCTCGTCATATTCCAGGCGCGACAAATCGGCAACTTGCCTGCTGCGATTCACCGCTCGATGCAGCATTATGGGACACTTCGTGACAATCGTCTGAATGCACGTAAAAAAGATTGGCGCGATGCGGCCATCGAACAGGTCAGAAAACTGGCCGTCCAGACAGTCGCGGGGGGCCTGTTAAGGCAATTTTCCCGGAACGCCATGGCCCCATTCTTACTATTCGATCGCCTGTGACGAAGATGCGCCAGAGCCCACCGCATTTTGCCTAGGGTTCGCGATCCTCGCTATCGCGCGGTCCGTACCCAGCCCTGCTGCGGGCGCCGTGCGAGCCGGACATAAAAGGAATCTTGGCGAAAATTTTCAGCGGCAAGGCGATAAAGTCGCCGAAGTTGAGCAGGTCTCGACCATATACCAGCCAGCCGGTCGTCACGGTGATGAGAAACACGGCGAGCTGGATCGCTGCAATGATGAAGCCCGCGGGCGACGCACCGAACAGCATGCCGGCGAGCGTGACCACGACCAAACCCATCAATGCAACCGCGAACAGGCTGAGCGGCGGAATTGCGATGTCGATACCCATGCCGATCAGCCGGGGCGAACGACGACGAAACCCCGCAGCGACGAGGCGCCAGGCGAAACGGCGCGCGACCGACAGATACCCGCGCTCCCACCGGGCACGCTGACCATCCGCCGCGGCACGATCGAGCGGCAACGGACTGGTGATCCGCGCGTCGGGGCAGAACCGTGCCGGTGCGCCAGCAAGCGCCAGGTCGACCGACATCAACAGATCCTCGACGATTTCGCCCGATCCCAGGTGGATGTCGTCGAGTACCGCGCGGAAACGCCATGCCGCTGCCGGTGAGAACGCACGGAATACCGAGCCGCTGCGAACCCAGGAGCCGCGCCCGGTTCTTGATCCGAATCGCGAAGGCACTGAAGCGTGTGCCCGGCCCTGCACCCGCAGGCGCCTCGAGCAGGTAATCCCCCTGCACCGGCCGACCGCTCACCGCCGCCTCGCGTGCCAGCGCCTCCAGCCCCCCGGACTGACCAGACAATCCGCATCAACGACGATCGTGACCGCGGTCGCCCGCGCCAGATCGTGGCGGACGCCCCATTCCAACGCATAGCCCTTGCCACGGCGTTCGGCGTCGAACCGCTCCGTCACCATGGCCCCTTCGGACCGCGCGATCGCGGCGGTATCGTCCGTGCAATTGTCGGCGACCACCAGCAGTCGGTCGTCGGGGCGCAACTGCGCCCGCAGCGAGCGTATCGTCGCGGCGATGACCGTAGCTTCATCATGCGCCGGCACCACGACCGTGAAGGCGGGACAGGCCGCCCCCGTCCCCGTTCCCGTCCGCGACTGGAGGCGGTCCGGTCGACGCTTGAGCGAGGCCAACATCTGTGCCGCCAGCAGCATGCTCGCCGGAAGCGGCACCAGCGCGATCACGACCAGCACCGCACTCAATAGCGTCATGCGCGGCGTTCCATCTTATGGCCCATCTTATGGGCGGTCATCAAATCGTAGATCTTGCGCGCCTCGCGTGACGCGTCGTGACGGTCGCGAATCAAGGCCCGGCCGCGCTCGCCCATCGCTGTGCACGTCTCGACCGGCGTTGCGATGCAATCGGCCATCGCCCGCGTTACCGCATCCACCGACCCTGGCGAAAAGAGCCAGCCGGTTTCACCGTTGACGACGAGATCCGCCATCGCCGCGACGTTGGAGGCCAGGACCGGGCGGCCAAGCGCGAGCGCTTCCATGACCACGATCGGCAACCCTTCGGCGAAGCTCGGCATCACCATCGCGCGCGGCAACGATATGCGCGCGCACCTCCGCCTCGTCGGCCCAGCCGGTGATCGTGACATCCTGCGCGATCCCGAGACGCGCGATCGCCGCTTCGAGCTGCCCGCGGGCATCGCCGTCGCCGACCAGCGTCACGTGGACGGGCGTCCCGGCGGCCCGCAGCCGCGCCACCGCCTCGACCAGGATCAAATGCCCCTTTGCTGATCCAGTCGCCCGACGTTCACGAAATGCGGAACCGCCGGCACGGGGGTCGGCACCTGTTCCAGAAACGCCTGCGACAGGCCGCAGTGCACGACATGGATCTTGTCCCAATCGGCGACCTCGGCCCACCGGTAGAGCTGGCTCGCGCAATAATTGGTGATCGCCACGACGAACGCGGACCGCGCGACCTTGAGGTTCAGCTTGAGCGCAACGGGGGCATCGAACTCGCCCTGCCCGTGCACCGTCATGCTGTACGGCACGCCGCTCAGACACGACGCGATCATCGCGATCTCCGCGGCATTGGTCCCGAAATGCGTGTGAAGATGATCGAGCTTGGCCGCCTGCATGCCGCGCGACAGCATCGCGCCCTCGAGAAAGGTGATGAGATGGAGCAGCGGCCCACGATCGGACCGCTTCATCATCCGGAACGACAGGCGCAACGCCGCGAACCACGCCTTTGGCGTCCGCAGCAGCTCTACGAATGCCGCGGTCAGGAGCGGAAGCGCCCCGCCCCGCAACAGATACCGCGTACGCTGCTGCTCTGCCGCGTCGAGCGGGTCCGCGATCTCGGCATCCCAGCCCCTGATCGCCCAACGCTCGACGGTTGTCCCAAGATTCTCCACTGCGGCGATCTCGCGCCGAATGAAGGTATGACTAATCTTAGGATATTGATTAGTAAAATAGCCAACGTTCATGCGCCGCACCTCCAGTTCAGGCCCGCGGCCGCCGCACGCGCTATCAATACCTCAGGTCGCTCGCAAGTGGTGTTGTACAAGCGTGAACATCTCAATGTGCCATCGTGGCAAAGGATGAATATGGTCCAGTCCGGTTCCGATAGTATCGCCAAAACGCCGCTCGGCATCGCGACTGGATTGCCGCCTTTTGCGTGGGGGATACTCGCGCTGATCGCGTTGCGCCCCTCGCTCGACGTGATCTTTGCCAGCGTCACGATGCAGGTCGGCGCCCTGAATTTGTCGGCGGGCTTCCTGTTCAACCTGCTGCTCGTCGGCCTCGCCGCAGCGATCGCCGTCAATGCCGCTTTGGTCCACCGCACGCCCGATCGCGCGGTCGTGACGACGCTGATCATATGGGCACCGATGCTGGTGGCGGCGGGAATCGCGGCAGCGCGATCGCCGGTCCCGGCGCAGGCGCTGCAGGTTCTCTTCAACTATCTGTCCTATGCGGCGGTGTCGTTGCTGGCGCTGACATGGGCACCGCATATCGGCCGTGAGCGACTGACGATGCTGATCGCGGCGTCGGGCGTCATCCCGATCCTGACCGCCTTGTTCCAGGCCGCCACCGGCGGCGCCGGCACGCGGGTCATGGGTACCTTCCCGCACCCCAACATCCTCGCCTTCTTCCTGCTGATCTACGTCGCCTTCCTGTTTCATGCGCAGGTCAGCGCCTATCTACAGAGTGCCGGCGCGCGTCTGGTCCTGTGGCTGCCGATCGCGCTCGGCCTGCTGGCACTGCTGCTGACCGGCACGCGCGCAGGCTATGCCGGGATGTTCGTCTTCCTGTTTCTCTATGCCGCCCTGCGCCGGCCGATCTACCTGATACCGCTCATCATCCTGCCACCGCTCGCGCTGCTGGTGCCGGGCGTACTCGACCGGATCAGCGACGCGACCAGCGGCCCACCGGTCTTCACCTATGACTATCTCGTCAGCGTCGCGCGCGGCGATATCGCCGATTCTGGGCTATGTCGCGGTCGATTCGGGGACATGGCGTCGCTACCTCTGGGAATCGGCATGGCCATGGGTCACGAGCCATCCCCTGCTCGGCAGCGGGCTAGCGTCGTTCCCGCATTATTCGAGCCAGTTCTTCGCGCTGCTGCCGAACGGCGAGAGCGAGGTCTTCGCGCACAACACCTATCTCCAGCTCGTGTTCGAGGGCGGCGGCGTCCTGCTGCTCGGCTTCCTGTGGACGTATATCGCGTCTGCCTTGCAGAACGCGGCCAATCTCCCGTTCGGACGCGGCGAGCTGATCTTCGCGCTTCTCCTGGTGCTCGCCTATGCGATCGTTCTCGCGAGCGACAACATCCTCTATTACCTGTCCGCCAACCTTTCGCTGTTCTTCGTCCTGTTCGCGATCCGCGGCGTCGGGGCGGATGATTCACGGCGATGGCACTCGCAAGCACGTTTAGCTACGAAGCGAAGGCGACTGGCGGCGAACGGATCGCGGAGCGCTTGAAACCCCGCAGCGATAATGCAAAACGCGGCGCCAATGGAGAGGTATCTCGCCGTCGCCGCAACGCCATGGCCTGTACTGGAAGAGCCAGGGCTTACTAGAGTCGGACCGAGGTGAGAGCCGGTCCGCAACCGGGGGAACATCGCTCCATGATCGCCGTGCCCCAAAGACGAACGCTGCCGTTCGTATCAATCGTACTGCCTATGCTGGTGGCGCGTCCTTCGCTGGATCCTTTATTCGGTCTTGGTCGGATGAATCTTGGTGCTTTCAGCATCACACCAGGATTCCTGTTCAATTTCCTGTTCGTGGCCCTGGCCAGCTTGGTGATGCTCCATGCGCTACTCGTGGATCGACGGGCACAAACCGTCATTCGCACAGCAGCGATTATCTGGGCTCCATTCTTGCTGGCGGCGTTGATCGCAGCGGTGCACTCTCCAGTGTTCGCGGAAGCCATTCAAGTTCTCTTCAATTACCTGACCTTCGCAGCAGTATCCATGCTCGCGCTGTACTATGCGCCGTATATCGGGCGACGTGTATTAACGCTGGCGGTTGCACTGTCAGGCGTGGTGCCATTGGCAACCGGCCTTATACAAATCGCGTTAGGAGATATGGGAGAACGGCTGGAGGCTAGTTTCACGCATCCGAACATCCTCGCCTTCTTCATGATGATCTACATATCGTTCCTGTATCATGCGCAGCTGAGCAACTACCTACGCAGCGGATGGCAACGCAATGCCGTCTGGATATTGCTCGTTGTTGCGGCACTGGAACTTCTACTCACCGGGACGCGCTCTGCCTATGTTGCGACGGCGTTGTTCTTGATCGTCTACACGGCGTTTCAGCGTCCTCTGTATCTGATACCGATATTATTGGCGGGACCGCTCGCCATGTTGGTTCCGGGCGTTATGGACCGCATCACCAATGCGGCGGAGGGCGCACCGGAAATGAGCTATGCATATCTGGTCAGCATATCGCACGGTGACGTTGACGCATCGCAGTTCGTCGAAGTCGATTCTGGAACATGGCGTCGCTACCTGTGGCAGGCGGCATGGCCTTGGATCGAACGCAAAATGACGTTCGGATATGGCCTGTCGTCTTTTGCCCCGCTGTCGCGGGACTTCTTCGCCCTCACCAGCACCAACGGAAGCGGTGCGCACAATGTGTATGTCCAAACGATCTTCGAAGGCGGCCTCGTGCTCATGCTTTCGTTCGTCTATCTCCTGGTCAGCATCGTTGCCGTGAGCCTGTTCCGGGCTACAACGTCGTCGGAAAAACTGTATATTTTCCTAGCGATAGTCGGTTATGCGGTCGTGTCTGTCAGCGACAATATGCTGTATTATCTGTCCGTAAACGTAGAGTTTGTCTTCATACTTGGGTGTATAATAGGGCAGGCTCCAAGCCTTCCTAGCTGGCTGACTGCAAGTCGGCGTCAACCGCAGCTTATGATTGGTGGCCTGCGGTAAAAGGTACGATGACCGAAAAATTTGCTTACGACCCCCGCGCCAAAGCACACCTCGCGGTGCTTGACGGATGGAGGGGGCTTTCCATCTTAATGGTTCTCGCGGGTCATATGCTCCCGATCGGGCCAAAAGCGTATTTTCTAAACGAAGCCGTCGCCGCTGCGGGAATGGCGATATTCTTTGTGCTGTCCGGATTCCTGATAACGACCACGTTGCTGAGAGATCAGACGGTCGTGACGTTCCTGATCAAACGCCTGTTTCGCATCGTGCCACTCGCCTGGACGTTCATCGCCTTCGTTTTGATTGCCCCGGGACGTCCTATGGACATCGTCGTAGCCAACCTGTTTTTCTATGCGAGATCTTTCGCAATATTATTTGCGATACGCACCGCATTTCTGGAGTCTCTCCATCGAAATGCAGTTCTATATGTTCATTGCACTGATCGTTTCGGTTTTTCGTCGCAAGGGACTCTATCTGTTGCCGTTGTGTGGGATTGCGATCACCGCGGCACGTGTGTGGCGCGGGACAACAGTCGGCGTAACCACGTTCGACCGTGTCGACGAGATCCTGGCTGGCGCAATGCTCGCGCTATTGCTGTCCGGACGCAAACCTGTCGCGCTAGGGAAGGCCTCGGGCGCCGCATCGGCGTTGCTGATTGCGCTGCTCCTGGCGGGCACGCAGCAATATGTGCGCCATACCGTGCCCCTACTCGCTTATTTGAGGCCCTATTTCGCAGCCGGCTTGGTCGGCCTGTCTTTCGGCTATCCTCATTCCGGCTATCGACGCGTTCTAGAAAGCAAAATCTTGCGATACTTCGCCACGATTTCCTACGCATTATATGTGGTTCATCCCATCACATATGCGGGATGGTTGGGTTCAGGCGACCGGACAGAACGGTACCTCAAGAGACCACTCAGCTTCCTGATTACCTTTGTAATCGCGCATCTGAGCACACGCTACTTGGAGCGACCGTCGACCGATTTCGGGCATCGTCTGGCAGCACGCTATAAAGCGTCGCGCATAAGCAATGCATCCGCATGACTGAGCCGAGATCCTGGGCCGTTCGCGTTGCTCCGCGAAGATCGACGCAATCACCGCGAGGGCTGGCTGTCCCAGGGCTTCTGGGCGCTGGCGGTCTATCGGCTGTCGGCGCCCCGTCTGGCGCGCCGGCGCGGGATCGTTCGCACGATATGGGGCATATGGACCAAGCTTGCGGGCAAGTGGGTCGAGGTGCGGTGCGGTATCTCGCTGCCGGAAACCGCGCGGATCGGGCGGCGGTTGCGGATCGAGCATTTCGGCGGGATCGTCGTGCATGGCTCCAGCGTGATCGGCGACGACTGCCTACTGCGTCAGAACGTCACGCTCGGCAACCGTAGCGAACGGCGCCCGCTCGATGCGCCGACGCTGGGAAACCGCGTGCAGGTCGGCGCCGGTGCCGTCATCCTCGGCGCCGTCACGATCGGCGACGATGCCGTGATCGGTGCCAATGCCGTGGTGCTCGGCGATGTCCCGCCCGGTGCACGCGCGGTCGGCAACCCGGCAACCATCCGCATGCCCACGCCCCGCCCCTAGCCTAAGCTGCTACGGCTGCGACTGCGGATGCGCACGCAGCAACGCTGACCACACAGTCCATGCTCACCTCGCAGCCGTCGCGCAGTACCGCTACGCGGCCGATCAGCGCGGCGTCGCCATCTCCAGGCCCGGTTTGCCGGCGGCGCGCGACCGGATGCCCAGGAACAGCAGTGCGGTGATGCGGTTTCGGATCAGCACCTCGCCCATGATGATCGGTCCGATCAGCCCGGCACCAAGACCGCCGGCAAAATAGAACAATACCGGCATGCCAGGCGCAATCTTTTGCAGCGCGATCCGCGTCCCCGCCGCGAACAGGACGTGAAACAGGAATATCGGATAGGATTTGCCGCCAATCCACGCCAGCCACGACACCCGCGCCCGGATCGAGACTGCCAACAAGCAGATCGCCAGCCCGGCGGTATAGCCGAGCATCGACCCCATGAGGCTGTGGCCGGCGGTATCGGCGTTGATGCCGACCAGCATCAGGCCCAACACGCCGATCGCTAGCAACACCCGGCCCGGCAGCGTGTCCAGTCCGCGTATCCCCTGCAGCAGGTCATGCCGACGCATGAAGAGCCCCAGCAGGAAATAGGGCGCGAGGTACACGGCTTTCCCGGCCGAAAAGACGTCGGGCTGCCACGCGGATACCAGCGGATAGAAATATCCGATCGGTACCAGCGCCAGCGCATAGGGGGCAAGATCGCGGCCTGGCAGGAGCAGACTGACGGTGAGGATCGCGACCATCAGGACGAACGTCGCCTGCAGATACCAGAACTGATCGTACGAGAAGAAGAAGATCTCCCACAATGGCGGCGTCGCATTGTGGAGCACGAGCGACTGGATGCACCAGGACAGCGCGCTTACCGATGCCATCGGTACCAGCAAACGTCTGGCCTTCGCCAGGACCTTGCCCCGCCAGGCACCCGCATTCGGCACGAACGATGCGAAGACCGTCCCCGAAATAAAGGCGAACAGCGGCATCCGTACGACGTGGAGCGCATGATTGGCGATCGACAGCCAATGGTCCGCGGGCAGCCGTAGCCCCCGGATCGGGCTGTCGCCGACGACGTGAAACGCCACCAGCAACAGGCAGGCGAACCCCCGCAGCGTCTCGAGATATTCGATCCGCGACGTACCGCGCCGTTCCGCACCCACGGTCTTCGACCCTGTCATACCGCTCATCGACGACGGACCGTCTTGGCGGCGTATGCGCGAATGGTTGCGAGCTCATCGCTGTCGGGTCGGTGGGACAGGCTGAACCGGGCGAATCTGGCGAGCATCGCGGGCAGGCTGCGGGTCCCCAAAACGCTACGGAAGGCCAATTCTCGACGGACGCCGGGCGTGTCGCCGAACGCCGCCAGAATTGCCTGGCGCAAGGGGGGCCATTGCTCGGCCAGGTCCGTACCGGACGCGGGCTCTAGTCGCGCGCCATGATTACAGAACGGGGTCGGATCGCAATACGCCACGCCCCGCGTTGCCGCGACCAGCGCCATCAGGTGACGCGAGATGTCCAGCGACAGCTCCATCTGGCGTTGAAAGCCGACCGAACTCGTATTGCCGCCATGCCAGCGGTACAGCACGAGTTGCTCCGCCACGGTGGCGCACAGCCCCTCGATCGCGAGTTGGCCGAACATCAGATAATCCTCGACCAGCGTCGCCACCGTCATCGGCGCAGGGCCTCCGGATGGCGTGAGGAAGGTCTTGCCGTAGCGCGCACCGGCCTTGTCGAGCGCGAGACGTCGCAGCATTACGGTAGGCTGCGCGATCGGGTTGCTGAAGAGCGCAGCCACCGCAAGCCGATCCGGATCGCTTGGCAGCTTGCGCGTGCCTAGTGGTTTTAGCTGGGTATCGACGGTGACGTAATTGCTGCCGACGAGAACGAGATGGGGCTGGCGCTCCATCTCGGCCAGCAGCACCGCGATCCGCTCGGGCACCGACAAATCGTCGGCATCGTGGAGCAGGACGAACGGTGCGTCGCTCCGATCGAACCCCGCATTGCGGACATCCGACAGCGTCATGGCAGGACCACAATCTTGACGCTGTACGCGACGATCCTCCCCCCAGCCGATCAATAATCTCCCCGGTCGCATCGGTCGACGCATGATTCAGGACGATCAACCGCCAGTCGCGCTCGGTCTGCACCATCACCGATCGGATGGCGTCCTCGACAAATGCTTCCCCGTTTCGCACGGGCATAACGACATCAACGCGCGCCATGTGTTGCTCCAGTAGGTTCGGGACGGCGCCCGTTGGTTGGGCACTTATTGGTGTAAAGAGCCGTTGTAAATGCGGGTGTTATGCGACGGTTATGCAAAGCGGCGTCGGATGATCAACCAGGATCTCAAAAGAGAATATGACGCGGGACCTGAAATATCCGCAGAATTTATTGAATTGATCTCGCTCGGCTTCGCGGACGGACGAGGTGGGGCAATCGTGGGTGGCTCGGTTTGCCCTGACCTGCGATGTTCGAAGACTGCCTGCATATATCGATACAGAAATGCCAACGGCCCCGGAGCTTGCGCTACAGGGTTGGGAGTATTGTAGAAGATGGTTGCGGGGACAGGATTTGAACCTGTGACCTTCAGGTTATGAGCCTGACGAGCTACCGGGCTGCTCCACCCCGCGACTGTTCTCGTTGGAGAACGTGGGTAGAAGACATGGTGAATGGGTTTTAAGCGTTCTGTGTTACGTATCGTCGCACGGGCTTCAATGCCTGGCGACGACCTACTCTTCCATCGCTTGAGCGATAGTACCATTGGCGCGGTCGGGTTTCACGGCCGAGTTCGGAATGGGATCGGGTGGGACACCGACGCTATAGCCACCAGGCAATGGAGCCGGTGCGACGATACGTTGGGGAATGCTTTGGGTACCCCGTCGGCGCTTTCGCTGAGACGGGGCTTAAAATCGATACCGTGCACATATTGGTTGCCAGCCTCTCGGAACACCGAGTGCTGGTGTATTTGTAGTTGGTACCAATCCCTCGACGGCGAGGGGATTGGCAATCTGGCGTCGTCTTAATCATCCGCACGCATCGTTTGTCGCTACTGGTGACCCAGTGTTGTCATTGATGGTGTGAGACTCTCAAGCGCGAATAGAGCAATTAGTATCGGTTAGCTCCATGCGTTACCGCACTTCTACATCCGATCTATCAACGTCGTGGTCTCCGACGGCTCTATGAAATCTTATCTCGAGGGAGGCTTCCCGCTTAGATGCTTTCAGCGGTTATCCCGTCCATACATAGCTACCCAGCTGCGCTCCTGGCGGAACGACTGGTACACCAGAGGTATGTTCAACCCGGTCCTCTCGTACTAGGGTCAACTCCTCTCAAATTTCGACGCCCACGGCAGATAGGGACCAAACTGTCTCGCGACGTTCTGAACCCAGCTCACGTACCACTTTAATTGGCGAACAGCCAAACCCTTGGGACCTGCTCCAGCCCCAGGATGTGATGAGCCGACATCGAGGTGCCAAACAACCCCGTCGATATGAGCTCTTGGGGGTTATCAGCCTGTTATCCCCGGCGTACCTTTTATCCGTTGAGCGATGGCCCTTCCACGAGGGACCACCGGATCACTATGACCGACTTTCGTCTCTGCTCGACTTGTCAGTCTCGCAGTCAGGCGGGCTTATGCCATTGCACTCTAACAGACGGTTTCCGACCGTCCTGAGCCCACCATTGCGCGCCTCCGTTACTCTTTAGGAGGCGACCGCCCCAGTCAAACTACCCGCCACAGAGGGTCCCTGTTCCGGCTTACGGAACGAGGTTAGACATCAGAAACAAACAGGGTGGTATTTCACCTATGGCTCCACATCAGCTGGCGCCGATGCTTCAAAGCCTCCCACCTATGCTACACAGTTTCTTCCTAATGCCACTCTGAAGCTGCAGTAAAGGTGCACGGGGTCTTTCCGTCTAACCGCGGGTACTCCGCATCTTCACGGAGAATTCAATTTCGCTGAGCATGTCCTGGAGACAGTGGGGAAGTCGTTACGCCATTCGTGCAGGTCGGAACTTACCCGACAAGGAATTTCGCTACCTTAGGACCGTTATAGTTACGGCCGCCGTTTACCTGGGCTTCATTTCAGAGCTTGCACCCCTCCACTTAACCTTCAGGCACCGGGCAGGCGTCAGGCCCTATACGTCGTCTTGAAGCCGACTTAGCAGAGCCCTGTGTTTTTGCTAAACAGTCGCTACCCCCTGGCCTGTGCCCCCTCAAAGTGCTTGCGCATAGTGAGGGCCTCCTTCTTCCGAAGGTACGGAGGCAATTTGCCGAGTTCCTTCAGGACACTTCTCTCAAGCGCCTTGGTATACTCTACCTGACCACCTGTGTCGGTTTCGGGTACGGTCTATACGGTGGGGCTATTTCCTGGAACCATTTCGAAGCCATCCCAATCCGATAAGGGATGACAACACACATGATCCGTCACACACCACCAGGCCCACGAATATTAACGTGGTTCCCATCGACTACCCCCTTCGGGCTCGTCTTAGGGGCCGGCTCACCCTGCGCGGATTAGCCTTGCGCAGGAACCCTTGGTCTTTCGGCGAGAGGGCATCTCACCCTCTTTATCGCTACTCATGTCTGCATTCGCACTTCCGATACCTCCACGACCCATTACCAGATCGCTTCACAGGCTTACGGAACGCTCCGCTACCGCGTACCACATAAGTGGCACACCCTAAGCTTCGGCACGTATCTTGAGCCCCGTTACATCTTCGCCGCAGGACCTCTTGTTTAGACCAGTGAGCTGTTACGCTTTCTTTAAAGGATGGCTGCTTCTAAGCCAACCTCCTGGTTGTTTTGGAAGTCCCACATGCTTTCCCACTTAGATACGATTTGGGGGCCTTAGCTGTAGGTCAGGGCTGTTTCCCTTTTGACGACGGACCTTAGCACCCGCCGTCTGTCTCCCGCATATCACTCTTAGGTATTCGGAGTTTGGTTAGGTTTGGTAGATCTCGCGACCCCCTAGCCCATCCAGTGCTCTACCCCCTAAGGTGTTCGTGCGAGGCACTACCTCAATAGTTTTCGCGGAGAACCAGCTATTTCCCGGCTTGATTGGCCTTTCACCCCTAAACACAACTCATCCGGTAACTTTTCAACGTTAATCGGTTCGGACCTCCAGTGCATGTTACTGCACCTTCATCCTGGTCATGCCTAGATCGCCGGGTTTCGGGTCTAATACATCAAACTCTGGCGCCCTATTCAGACTCGCTTTCGCTGCGCCTACACCTATCGGCTTAAGCTTGCTTGATACATTAAGTCACAGACCCATTATGCAAGAGGTACGCTGTCAGGCCATAAAAGCCCTCCAACTGCTTGTAGGCAATCCGTTTCAGGTACTGTTTCACTCCCCTCATCGGGGTGCTTTTCACCTTTCCCTCACGGTACTAGTTCGCTATCGGTCACATACGAGTATTTAGGCTTGGAGGGTGGTCCCCCCATGTTCAGACAGAATTTCACGTGTTCCGCCCTACTCGAGTCCTGAATTCTCACTTTCGTATACGGGGCTGTCACCCGCTATGGCGTCACTTTCCAGAGACTTCTACTAGTTGAAATTCAGGCACTGGCCTGGTCCGCGTTCGCTCGCCACTACTAACGGAATCTCGGTTGATGTCTTTTCCTCCAGCTACTGAGATGTTTCAGTTCGCCGGGTTCGCTTCACGAAGCCTATGTATTCAGCTAAGTGATACCTAACCTAATTAACTCGACCTGTGCGTTACCGCGCAAGTAGAATTAATCGGGATAGGTGGGTTTCCCCATTCGGAAATCGTCGGGTCAAAGCTTGCTCACAGCTCACCGACGCTTATCGCAGCGTGCCACGTCCTTCATCGCCTGTATGTGCCAAGGCATCCACGAATTGCCCTTACCTCACGCTTGAGAGTCCACACCACCAACGACATCACTGGGTGCGTTCCGAAGAACGTCACCAACTCGGCAGAGCAGTGCGCGTTAGCTTTTGTCAGGTGCGGATGATTATAATCTCAGCCAGATTATTAGTTATGATGAT